>CANRHD010000012.1 GCA_947630285.1 uncultured Clostridia bacterium
CAGCCGAAAAAGAACAGCCTATCGGTTTGTGGGGACAGCGACACTTGCGGTATCTGAAAGAATACCGCAGAAGTACCTACATAACGCTACTTTCAAGCGGCAGACTGAACGCTTACCTTGCCGACATTGATAGACAGGCGCAGGAGCGTATGGAAAGGCTCACAGCGCAGATGAAACAGGCGCAGGGTATCACAGAGCAGCTAAAGACGAAAAACGCTTTAGAATGGACACAGAGAATGAATAACATACGAGCGTGTGCAAAGGAGATTATAGAAAAGGAAATCATCTTTGCATAATTACAGAAAGGCGGCAGAGAAAAATCTTTGCCGCTATTCCGATTAAGAACTCAGAACGGATTTTTGACCAGTTGTGTTTTGAAATCAACCAACTATCGCAAATTCATTGAAACTATTATCTGCTTTCCTTATAATGGCATTGTAAGGAAAAAGAAAGAGGTGATTATCATGCAGGTCGAAATTAAAATTGACAGTTCATATATCGACCCCAAAGTAATCATACTGACTGCTTCAATGACAGAAGATGTGAGCAACATTGTAAAAAAACTTTCAGAAGATGCCTCACAAATAATTTCTGGACATAAAGATGAAAAAATTGAAATATTGGAACAGACAGATTTGATTCGTATTTATACAAATTCTGGAAAAGTCTTTGCAGTTACTAACAAAGGGGAATATATTCTTCGGCTTAGGTTATATGAGATAGAAAATCGATTACCCTCTAATCAATTTATTCGTATATCAAATTCGGAAATTATTAACTTAAAAAAAGTCAATAATTTTGACTTGAGTTTTACAGGTACAATTTGCGTTAAATTATCAAATGGAATAACAACATATGTATCCAGACGCTATGTTCCAAAACTAAAAAAGATATTAGGAATATGAGGTGAATGTTATGAAAAAGAAAATTATTAAGCGTAGTCTTTTGGGTTTTCCACTCGGAATTACAATGGGCTATTTGATTACTATCTTGATTTCTCTTGGTTGGGCAAATGGATATTACTCGCCTTGTGTCCCCGAACTCATATCACTTATGGGAAATGAAATCAATGCTGTCATTTTTCAAACAATTCTTTGTGGAATATTAGGTGTGGGATTTGCGGCAAGTTCAGTAATATGGGAAATGGATAGTTGGAGTATTGTAAAGCAGACAGGAATTTACTTTTCAATTATTTCAGTAATAATGCTGCCAATCGCTTATTTTGCATATTGGATGGAACATAGTGTAGTTGGATTTCTAATTTATTTTGGGATTTTCGCTTTAATTTTTGTAGTTATATGGATAATACAGTTTGGTATAGGCAGATATAATGTAAGAAAAATGAATGAGAAATTGTCTCAAGCGAAGGATAATAGAAATGAGTAGGCAACAATGGATACTGTGTCCTATCTGCGGCAATAAAACTCGGATAATGATACGGGAAGATACAGAATTAAGAAACTTTCCTCTATATTGTCAAAAGTGCAAAAAGGAAACAATCATCAATGCTCAGGATATGAAAGTCACGCTTGCAGAACACAAATAAAATTTTATGTATGCCGGCTTTGTCAAGAAAAGTGTGTAAGTTTTTTAATAAATCAGATAAGTTATGTTTTTGTCCGCCTTTGGGGTGGGAGCGTAGCGGAACTAAAAAAGGCGGACAAAAACGGCGTTAGATTAAGTGCTCGTATTTCTCGATACGGGCCTTAATTTTATCGTCGGTTGAGAGTTGATTTCTGACCATTGCCCAGTTTTGAACCTTGCTGCCGTTCCATTTTTTGTAGAGTTCGGTAATTCGCAGATAGAGCAATTTAAGGAGCGCATTTTCGTTCGGGAAGGCGCCTTTTTTAGTCACCTTTCTGAAACTGGAATTGACACTCTCAACAGCATTTGTAGTGTACATAACCCTACGGACTTCACTGCCGTAATCGAAAAGCTGCTCAACATAGCTGAAATTTCGTTTCCATACATCGACAGCGCCGGGATACGAGAATGTAAACTAAAGTGTGTAAGTAAGAAAAACAGCTTGCACACTTTTTCATATTTGGAGAAGTGTGCTACAATGAAAGAAAGGACAAAAAGGAATGAAGGAAATGGCAAAGAAAAAGGGAACCCCCGGCGAGGGTTCCCCACCGCAAAACAGTCCACCGGACTGTTTTGCGCCCCTCCTGCGCTTTTTTGAGTATAAGAATTTCGCAGTCTGCGGACTGCGACGGTGGCGTTGCCCCTCGACCATTACCCTTTTGTCCGCTTCGCAGACATTTCCCCTGACAAGGGAATCTCCTTTTGAAAAAGGCGGCCGAAAACTTTTGGATATTTTGCTATCACAAAACAGTTTATCGACAGGCTGAAAAGCTCCCCTTTGCGGAGAGCTTTTTGTTTATCATTAACTTAATTTCTACTGTTTATTTGTATCAATGTTATAGGTTTTTAAAATTCCCTCGGCTATTTCCCGTTTGGTAACGCACTTGTCCATGGCCTGCTTCTCAATATACCTGTGGGCGTCGGGCTCCGACATTTTAAGGCTGTCGATAAGCAGCCACTTTGCCCTGTTTATTATTCTTATTTCCTCCATTTTTTCCTCAATGGACAGAACCTTGCTTTCGGGAAGCCTTATGCGCTCCCTTGTGACCGCCATCCATTTAAGCGACTGCGACAGCACGGAGGGCGAGGTCGGCTTTGAAAGCGTAAATATACCGTAGCGCAAAACCTTTTCGTGTACCTCTTCGTGGAGCTCCGATTTAACTATAAAAAGGCAAATTGCCCTTTGGCTCTGCGAGGAGTCTATTACAAACTTAATGCCGAATTCGTCGGTAAGCGGCGAATTGACTATTATAAAATCAAAGGAATTTTCAAGCACCGCCCTTTTTGCCGCCGCAATGTTTTTAACAAAGGTGACGGGCGAGCAATGGTTATCGGAAAGCAGAGGCTTCATTATAAGGTCAAATTTCTCCGAGGACGAAACTATAAGGGTTTTATATTCATTGCTGTCAAAGATCATAAAGCTTCATCCTCCTTTCACAATTACGGTTAATTATATTCAGCCGCAATAGGCGTTAATCATCATTTCGGGCAAATGCTCTTTAATAAATTCGCTGTTTTTGGCAAGCTTCCTCGCCTCTTCCCTGTTCGTTGGCAGCCGTTTAAACTGCGATAAAACAGCTTCGTCGGCTTTGTAGAGATTAATATCCGCCGCCTTGGGAAGCTCAAGCTTGTTTTCTATTCCGTAAAGGCCGGCGTATATGAGCAAGGCGTATGCAAGATAGGGGTTTGCGCTCGGGTCGGGAGAACGAAGCTCCGCACGCCTGTATTCGCCGTATGCCGCAGGTATGCGTACAAGCTGGGAACGGTTTTCGCTTGACCACGAAACATATCCCGGCGCTTTGTGGTTGCCGAGCCTGTCATAGGATTTTTCCTCGGGATTTAAGAACGCCGTCATTTCCGGAATTTTGTCAAGTATGCCGGCAATCATATTGTCCATGGGAGAGCTTCCGTCCCTGCCCTTTACGGACATATTAATATGCAGTCCGTTGCCGGGCGCAGCGTCGAGAGGCTTGGGCGAAAAATCGGCGCACAGCCCGTTGCCCGAAACGACAGCCTTTACAACATTTACAAACGCAACCGCATTGTCGGCGGCGGAAAGGGCGTCGGAATATCTGAAATCTATCTCGTTCTGCCCGGGTCCCTCCTCGTGGTGAGAGCCCTCGGGGCGAATACCCATTTGCTCAAGCGTGAGGCAAATTTCTCTCCTTACATTTTCGCCCTTGTCGTCGGGCGCTATATCCATATATCCGGCACGGTCGTAAGGCACCTTTGTAGCCTCGCCGTCCTCGTCGAGCTTAAACAGGTAAAATTCCATTTCGGAGCCGAAGTAGAAAGTATAGCCGGCTTTTTTGGCAGTCTCGACCGCATTTATGAGTATGCTTCTCGCATCGTTCTCAAAAACCGTTCCGTCAGGATAGGTCACGGTGCAGAACATTCTGACAACCCGTCCGTGCTCCGGCCGCCACGGCAAAATTGACAGGGTATCGGGTTCGGGGTGCAGGAACAAATCGGAATGGATTTCCCCTCCGAAGCCTGCGATGGCAGAGGCGTCTATCCCTATGCCGTATTCAAACACCCGTTGAAGCTCATCGGGCATTATTGAAATATTCTTCTGCCTGCCGAAAACATCGCAAAACGCAAGGCGGATGAACTTGACATCCTCCTCGTTTACAAACTGTAAAACCTCTTGCTTGGTATATTTCATAACCGACCCGCCTTTCATATACATTAATATATACCGCAAAATAATAAACTAAAAAGGCACTCATTCCCGTACAGCCAACGCCGTACCGAAAAATGAACACCCCCTGTTTTTTTAGATTATACAATAATTGATATATTATTGTCAATAATTACACTTGGTACAAAAAAACATCAAAATCGGCATATAATTTTGTAATATTTATGCTTGACATAATTTTTTGTCGGTTGTATAATCATTCTCAATGAGGCAATGGAGTCTTTGAGTATATAAGCTCGAGGACTCTTATTTTATAAAATTAAGATGCAATTTATATTATTCGGAGGAAAATTTATGTCATATGTTGACGAAGTAATTGAAAGGGTTAAAAGGGAAAACCCCGGCGAGCCCGAATTTCATCAGGCCGTCGACGAGGTTTTGGAGTCTCTTCGCCCCGTTGTTGACAAGTATGAGGCAAGATTCAGAAAAGACGCATTGCTTGAAAGGCTCGTAAACCCGGAGCGTCAGATCAAGTTCAGAGTTCCGTGGGTAGACGACAAGGGCAACGCCCATGTAAACACAGGCTACAGAGTTCAGTTCAACTCCGCCATAGGGCCTTACAAGGGCGGTATCCGTCTTCATCCGTCGGTAAACCTCGGTATCATCAAGTTCCTTGGCTTTGAACAGATTTTCAAAAACTCCCTTACAGGTCTTCCCATAGGCGGAGGCAAGGGCGGTTCGGACTTTGACCCCAAGGGTAAATCCGACCGTGAGATTATGGCGTTCTGCCAGAGCTTTATGACGGAGCTTTCAAGATATATCGGTTCGGACACCGATGTTCCGGCAGGCGATATAGGCACAGGCGCAAGGGAAATCGGTTATATGTTCGGCCAGTACAAGAGAATATGCGGCTCGTTTGAGGGCGTGCTTACGGGCAAGGGTCTTCAATACGGCGGTTCGCTTGCAAGGACAGAGGCCACAGGCTACGGACTTTTATACATAACAGAGGAAATGCTTAAAAGCCATAACATTGACATAAGCGGCAAAACAGCCATTGTTTCGGGTTCGGGCAATGTTGCCATTTACGCTATCGAAAAGGCGTACCAGCTCGGCGCAAAGGTTCTCACCGCTTCCGACTCGACAGGCTGGGTTTACGACCCGGACGGAATTGATGTTGCGGCATTAAAGGAAATCAAAGAGGTTAAGCGTGCAAGGCTTACCGAATACAAAAATTACAGGCCCAACTCGGAGTATCACGAGGGCAGAGGCGTATGGCAGATAAAGGCCGACATCGCTCTCCCCTGCGCTACACAGAACGAGCTCGACCTTGAAGACGCTAAAATGCTTGTTGCAAACGGTACCATCGCCGTTGCGGAGGGCGCAAATATGCCCACAACGGAAGAGGCTACAAAGTACTTGCTTGAAAACGGCGTATATTTCCTGCCCGGCAAGGCGGCAAACGCAGGCGGCGTTGCTACATCGGCTCTTGAAATGTCGCAGAACAGTGAGAGAATGAGCTGGTCGTTTGAACAGGTAGACAAAAAGCTTCAGGATATTATGGTTACACTTTTCCATAACATAGACGAGGCGGCAAAGAGATACGGCTTTGACGGTAACTATGTTGTAGGCGCAAACATTGCGGGCTTTGAAAAGGTTGCAAGCGCAATGATTGCACAGGGAATTGTATAATCCGCAGGGCTTAAATTGTTAATTTAATAAAAAGGCAATGGCGCTTTTAATTGATTTTAATAAGTGCCGTTGCCTTTAATTTTTTTAAAAGAGGATGATAAATTATGAAAAGCGTACCCGAAAGCTTCGCAAGCATGGTATTCGATGACAGAGTTATGAAAGCAACTCTCTCGGCCGAGGTTTACAGCTCATTGAGAAAGACTATCGACGAGGGCGCTAAGCTTGACATAAGCGTGGCAAATTCGGTTGCAACCGCAATGAAAGACTGGGCGGTAAGCAAGGGCGCAACTCATTATACGCACTGGTTTCAGCCTTTAACGGGAATTACCGCCGAAAAGCATGACAGCTTTATATCCCCATCGCCCGACGGCGGCGTAATTATGGAATTTTCGGGCAAGGAGCTGATAAAGGGCGAACCCGACGCTTCCTCGTTCCCCTCAGGCGGACTGCGTGCAACATTTGAGGCGAGAGGCTATACAGCCTGGGACCCCACTTCTTATGCCTTTATCAAAGGTAAAACTCTTTGTATTCCGACAGCCTTCTGCTCATACGGAAGCGAGGCTCTTGATAAAAAGACTCCCCTTCTGCGTTCTATGGAGGCGCTCAATGTTCAGGCGCTGAGAATACTCAGGCTCTTCGGCCACGACGATGTTAAATGCGTGCGTACTTCCGTAGGCCCGGAGCAGGAATACTTCCTCATCACCAAGGAAATGTACGACAAACGCCCCGATCTGCGCTTTACGGGCAGAACCCTTTTCGGCTCAAAGCCTCCCAAGGGTCAGGAAATGGACGATCACTATTTCGGCGTTATAAAGCCGAAGGTTGAAGAATATATGGAAGACCTCAACGCAGAGCTTTGGAAGCTCGGCATACTCGCAAAGACCGAGCACAACGAGGTAGCCCCGGCTCAGCACGAATTGGCTCCCATATACACAACCACAAACATAGCTACGGATCACAACCAGCTTACCATGGAAATTATGCAGAAGGTTGCCGCAAGGCACGGTCTGGTCTGCCTGCTCCACGAAAAGCCCTTTGCCGGCGTAAACGGAAGCGGCAAGCACAACAACTGGTCGATTTCCACCGATACGGGCATTAACCTGCTCTCTCCCGGCGAAACGCCCTATGACAACGCCCAGTTCCTAATTTTCCTGTGCGCCGTAATTAAGGCGGTTGACGATTATCAGGACCTTTTGAGAATTGCCGTTGCAACAGCGGGAAACGATCACAGGCTCGGCGCAAACGAAGCTCCTCCCGCCGTTGTTTCGATGTTCCTCGGCGACGAGCTCAATGCGGTGCTCGAAGCTATCGAGACAGACACGCCCTATAAAAACTCGGAGAAAACCCAGTTAAAGCTCGGCGTTGATGTGCTTCCCAAGTTCAACAGGGATACAACAGACCGTAACCGTACTTCTCCGTTTGCATTTACGGGCAACAAATTCGAATTCCGTATGCTCGGCTCTGCCAACAGCATAGCCTGCACCAACATAATGCTTAACTCCGCCGTTGCCGAAAGCCTTAAAATTTATGCCGACAGGCTTGAACAGGCCGACGACTTTAAAGCAAAGCTTCACGAGATGATACGCAAGACTATCAAGGATCACAAGAGGATTATTTTCAACGGCAACGGATATGACGACGCCTGGATTAAAGAGGCAACCGAAAAAAGAGGGCTTCTCAACTACCGCACAACTCCCGATGCAATTCCGCATCTGCTTGATAAAAAGAATGTTGAAATGCTCACTTCTCACAAGGTATTTACCGAGGCAGAGCTTCATTCCCGTCACGAAATAACCCTTGAAAACTACTGCAAGACGGTTGTTATCGAGGCAAACACCATGGTAACCATGGCAAAGACGGAAATTTCACCGGCTATAGCAAAATACACCTCAAAGCTTGCCGATGCGGTCAACAGCAAAAAGGCGGCGGACAGCGGTATTTCATACGGCTATGAAACAAGCGTTATCAAAAAGCTTTCAATGCTCAACGACGGCATTTCAATAAAGACTTCGGAGCTTGAGGACGCCCTTATAAAGCTTCAGGACGCCGAGGACATTGAGCAGGAGGGCTATGCAATCCGTGACAATCTTCTTACAAAGATGAGCGAACTGCGTACTCTCTGCGACCAGGCGGAAACCATGACGGCCAAGGAATACTGGCCCTATCCGTCATATGGAGATCTGCTTTTCGGCGTTAAATAAACAATTACAAAAGCGTTTGAGAAAAGACAAGTACCGGGATAAAACCGACCACAGAGAGTACTGTTGCTGAGAAAGTACGCCGGTCCCCCGGGAATAACACTTTTCGAGCTGCGAGCTGAAAGAATATATTTTAGTAAGCGAGCCGTAAGCCGCGCGTAAGACGGTAAAATCTAAATTTAGATTGAGTTAAAAAATAGGTGGCACAGCGAGAACAGCACTTGCCCTATTGAATGCTGATTTTTTACCCAAGGAGGAAATTATTATGTGTTCAATTATGGGCTACTGTAAAAGCGATGTCACCTTTGACACATTTAAAAAGGGCTTTGAAAAAACCGTTTCAAGAGGCCCGGACGACAGCAGAATTATAGATACGGGAAAGGGACTTTTGGGCTTTCACAGGCTTGCTATAATGGGCCTTACCGACGAGGGAATGCAGCCCTTTGAGTTTGAGGGCAGTTATGTTGTCTGCAACGGCGAAATATACGGCTTTCACAAATTAAAGCAGGAGCTTATCGAAAAGGGTTACAGCTTTTTAAGCGACAGCGACTGCGAAATTATCCTGCCGCTTTACAAAGAACTGGGAACGGATATGTTTAAAATTCTTGACGCCGAGTTTGCCATGATAATCTACGACGGCAGGGAGGGCAAATACATAGCCGCAAGAGACCCCATAGGTATCCGTCCGCTTTACTACGGATATGACAAATCGGGGGCGGCTGTTTTTGCAAGCGAGGCCAAAAACCTTGTAGGGCTTGTAAATAAGGTTATGCCGTTTCCGCCCGGCTGTTACTATAAGGACGGGGAATTTGTCAGGTACTGCGACATAGCCGCCGTTGACGCCGTATGCACGGACAGCCTTGAAACCGTCTGCAAAAACATTCATGACAAGCTTATTTCCGGCGTTAAAAAGAGAATGATCTCGGACGCAAAGATAGGCTATCTCCTTTCGGGAGGACTTGATTCTTCCCTTGTCTGCGCCATAGCCCAGCAAAACAGCAAAGAACCCATAAAAACCTTTGCGATAGGTATGAGCGAGGACGCAATAGACCTTAAATACGCAAAGCAGGTTGCCGATTACATAGGAAGCGACCACACGGAGGTTATAATCACAAGGGACGATGTCATCAACAGCCTTGAAACCGTTATCGCCCTGCTTGGCACATACGACATAACAACCATACGGGCAAGTATGGGTATGTATCTCGTGTGCAAATACATTCACGAAAATACGGATATAAGGGTTTTGCTCACCGGAGAAATATCAGATGAGCTTTTCGGATACAAATATACCGACTTTGCCCCGAGCGCAGAGGCTTTCCAAAAGGAAGCGCAAAAGAGGGTCCGTGAGCTTCATATGTACGATGTGCTTCGTGCGGACCGCTGTATTTCCGTAAACTCGCTCGAGGCGAGAGTTCCGTTCGGGGATTTGGATTTTGTAAAGTATGTTATGGCGGTTGACCCCGAAATGAAATTAAATAAATACAACAAGGGCAAGTACCTTTTGCGTCACGCCTTTGAGGGCGATTATCTGCCCTACGATATACTGTACCGTGAAAAAGCGGCTTTTTCGGACGCAGTCGGACATTCTATGGTTGACGACTTGAAATTATATGCACAACAGTGCTATAATGATGAAGAGTTTATAGCCATGTGCGACAAATATGCGTTTGCAAAACCGTTTACCAAAGAATCTCTGCTTTACAGAGAAATCTTTGAGAAGTACTACCCCGGTCAGGCAGAAATGGTTGTTGATTTTTGGATGCCCAACAAGGAATGGGAAGGCTGTGATGTAAATGACCCGTCTGCCCGTGTTTTGTCGAATTATGGCGAAAGCGGAAAATAAAAAAGGAGATAAAACATGGACAAGAAAGAATTGGTTTACGAGGGAAAGGCAAAAAAGGTTTTTAAAACGGACGACCCCAATCTCTTAATCGTAGACTATAAGGACGACGCAACCGCATTTAACGGGCTAAAAAAAGGTACGATCACAGGTAAGGGCGTTATCAATAATCAGATGAGCAATTTCCTTATGCAGATTATTGAAAAGGACGGCATACCTACACATTTTGTTAAGGAATTGAGCGAGAGGGAAACGCTTGTTAAGAGCGTTACCATAGTACCGCTCGAAGTAATTGTCAGGAATATTGCGGCAGGCTCTTTTGCCAAAAACTACGGCGTTGAAGAGGGCATAGTTTTCGACGAGCCCACCGTGGAGTTTTCATATAAGAACGACGACCTCGGCGACCCGTTGATGGCGCCGTCGCACGCAATAGCTCTGAAGCTTGTCACAAAGGACGAGCTAAACTTAATAACAGACTACGCTTTAAGGGTAAACGCCATACTCAAGGATTTCTGGAAGAGCAGAGGCGTTACGCTTGTAGATTTTAAAATTGAATTCGGCAAAACCGCCGACTCAACAATTATCCTTGCTGACGAGATAAGCCCCGACACCTGCCGTTTGTGGGATAGCGAGACGGGCGAAAAGCTTGACAAGGATCGCTTCCGCCGTGACTTGGGCGGCGTTGAGGAGGCTTACGCCGAAGTAATGAAAAGATTGAAGGAAAATGACAAATAATATTCACGAAGAATGCGGCGTTTTCGGCATTTATTCCGCCGAGACCCGTGATGTGGCAAAAGAGGCTTATTACGCCCTTTACGCTTTACAGCACAGAGGGCAGGAAAGTGCCGGTATAGTGGTAAACGACGACGGGGTTTTTACCGTAAAAAAGGCGCTGGGACTTGTCAGCGACGCTTTTTCGCCCGATGATTTTGAAAAGCTCGGCAAGGGCAATATCTCCGTGGGTCATGTGCGGTACGCAACAACAGGCTCTGACAGTATGCAGAACATTCAGCCCATAGTCGTAAACCATAACAAAGGACGCATGGCATTGGCTCATAACGGAAATCTCACAAATTCCTATGAGCTTCGTGAAAAGCTTGAAGAAAGCGGCGCTATTTTTCACTCGACCACCGATTCCGAGGTAATAGCGTATATAATAGTTCAGCAAAGACTTAAATACGGTTCTATTGAGGAAGCTGTTTCCGCTTCCATGGATATAATAAAGGGCGCATATTCGCTCGTTATTTCTTCACCGTCAAAGCTTATAGCGGTACGGGATCCGAACGGGTTCCGTCCGCTTTGCTACGGAAAAACCGAGGACGGCTGTTTTGTTTTCGCCTCGGAAAGCTGTGCGCTTGACGCAATAAACGCCAAGCTTGTCAGGGATTTGCTCCCCGGCGAAATAGCGATAGTCGAAAACGGGGAAATACGCTTTGACGCTTCGCATTGCAACACAGAGAAAAAAAGCACCTGCGTTTTTGAATATATTTACTTTGCCCGTCCCGACTCGGTAATTGACGGCAAAAGCGTAAGCCTTGCAAGACAGCAGGCAGGCAGGTTTCTCGCCATGGAGCACCCGGTTGAGGCCGATGTGGTTATAGGCGTTCCCGATTCCGGGCTTGAGGCCGCTTTGGGCTATTCGGCGCAGTCCTCAATTCCGTATTCTATAGGCTTTACAAAAAATAAATATATAGGCAGAACCTTTATCTCTCCCGAGCAGTCTTCGAGGGAGAAAGGCGTTAATATCAAACTCAACCCGATAAAGGATATAGTCAGCGGAAAGCGCATAGTTTTGGTTGACGATTCCATAGTAAGAGGTACTACTTCAAGGAGAATAGTCGACCTTTTGTGGGAGGCCGGGGCAAAAGAAATACATATGAGGATAAGCGCCCCTGCGTTTATCGCCCCCTGCTACTACGGGACGGATATTGACGACGCAAACAAACTTATTGCAAACAAACACAGTGTAGAGGAAATTGCACGCATAATCGGCGTTACTTCATTAGGTTATTTAAGCATGGAGCATATCTGTCTTCTCACGGGGGAGGACACGGGCTTTTGCACGGCGTGCTTTGACGGTAAATATCCCGTAAAGCCGTCCTCAAATGCCAAAAAATCCCGTTTTGAGCAGAAGATAAGTGAAAGGAAAAAAGAATAATTTTTAAAATTCATCTAATAGCCTCATCAAACGCCGTCGCCCGCCCTACGGGTTTTAAGGGCAGCGCTTGATGAGGTTATTGGCGTACAATTTAGAATTGGGAGGAATAACTATGACAAAGTACATTTTTGTAACAGGCGGCGTTGTATCGGGTCTTGGCAAGGGCATTACCGCCGCTTCGCTCGGACGGCTTTTAAAGGCGAGAGGGCTAAAGGTTGCCGCTCAGAAGCTTGACCCTTACATAAATGTTGACCCGGGCACAATGAGCCCGTATCAGCACGGAGAGGTATATGTTACCGAGGACGGTGCGGAAACCGACCTTGACCTGGGGCATTACGAACGCTTTATCGACGAAAATCTTAACAAGTATTCAAACCTTACTACGGGTAAGGTCTATTGGAATGTTCTTAACAAGGAGCGCAGAGGCGAATATCTCGGCTCAACGGTTCAGGTTATCCCCCATGTTACAAACGAAATAAAGGAATTTGTTTACAGGGTAGGCAAAAAGACGGACGCAGATGTGGTTATCACGGAAATAGGCGGAACCATAGGCGATATTGAAAGCCAGCCGTTTCTTGAGGCCGTGCGCCAGATTTCACTTGAAGTGGGCAAGGAAAACAGCCTGTTTATTCATGTTACGCTTGTCCCGTTTTTAAGCGGTTCGGACGAGCATAAATCCAAGCCCACCCAGCACTCTGTCAAGGAATTGCAGGGAATGGGAATAAACCCGAATATTATTGTACTGCGCTGTGACAGGCCGCTTGAGGAATCAATTTTCCATAAGATCTCGCTTTTCTGCAATGTTAAGCCCGACTGCGTTATTGAAAACATTACCCTCCCCTGCCTTTATGAAGCGCCGCTGATGCTTGAAAAATCAAACTTTTCAAGCGTGGTTTGCCGTGAGCTGAACATTCAGGCAAAAGATGCGGATTTGAGCGAATGGACTAAAATGGTAGATACCATAAAGACGAGAAAAGACACGGTTGAAATAGGTCTTGTTGGCAAATATGTTCAGCTTCACGACGCCTATCTTTCGGTTGCCGAGGCTTTGCGCCACGCAGGCTACAGCCACAACGCCTATGTAAATATTCACTGGATAGACTCCGAAACCATCACCGAGGACACCGTCGGGGAAATTCTCGGCGGCGTTGACGGAATTATTGTTCCGGGCGGCTTCGGCGGCCGAGGAATAGAGGGTATGATTTTGGCGGCGAAATATGCGAGAGAGCACAAAATTCCGTACTTCGGCATCTGCCTTGGTATGCAGATTGCAGTTATAGAATATGCACGCAATATGGCAGGAATACCCGACGCCCATTCGGGAGAATTTGACGAGCTGTGCAAGCATAAGGTCATTGACTTTATGCCCGGCCAAAGCGAAGATATAGATAAGGGCGGCACGCTGCGCCTCGGCGCTTATCCCTGCGAGATTAAAGAGAACACCACTATGCACCGCTGTTACGAGAGTCTCAGCATTTCCGAGCGCCACCGCCACAGGTATGAATTTAACAACGATTACAGGGAGGCTCTCACCTCGGCAGGTCTTACCCTCAGCGGTCTTTCGCCGGACGGAAGGCTCGTTGAGACGGTAGAGCTTACCGACAGACCCTTCTTCGTAGGGGTTCAGTACCACCCCGAGTTTAAGTCGAGGCCCAACAAACCGCATCCGCTGTTCAAGGGCTTTATAGGCGCATCTCTTCAAAACGGGAGGAGCAAATAATGATACCCCAAAGGAACAGAAAAATCGTTTTGGATAACGGCTCGGAGTATTACGGCACAGGCTTTGCCGATATGAGCCAAAAGGTGGTTGAAATAGTTTTCAACACCTCAATGGCAGGCTATCAGGAGATTATGTCCGACCCGTCTTATACGGACCAGGCGGTTGTTTTCACATATCCGCTTATAGGAAACTACGGTATGGCAGACGACGACTACGAAACGGAAACCCCGACCGTGAGTGCGCTGATAGTCCGTCAGTACAATCCCGAACCGTCGAACTTCAGATGCACAAAAACGCTTGAAGATGTAATGAAGCAATACGGCATAGCGGGCATAAGCGAAATCGACACAAGGAAGCTTACAAGGGAAATCAGGGAATACGGAAGCTGTAAGGCTTTGCTCACCGATTATGAAACGCCCCGTGATAAGGCGTTGGAAATTTTGAAAAATTCAGAGCTTCCGCACGATGCGGTAAGCAGGGTCAGCCGCAAAAAGATATGCGAATATAAAATCGAAAGCCCTAAATTCCATGTGGCGGCAATAGACTGCGGAATGAAGCAGAATATAGTCCGTGAGCTTAACCGTGCAGGCTGTAATGTGACGGTTGTGCCGTGGAACACGGACGCCAAAACCATAAAGGCTTTAAATCCCGACGGCATATTCATTTCAAACGGCCCCGGCGACCCGACAGATGTTGCGCCCGTAATAGAAACCGTTAAAGAATTGAGGGGCGCCTGCCCCATCTTCGGCATATGCTTGGGCAATCAGCTTATCTCGCTTGCATACGGCGCAAAAACATATAAGCTTAAATTCGGCCACAGGGGAGGAAATCACCCCGTTAAAAATCTGCTTACGGACAGGATTGAGATAACCTCGCAAAACCATTCATACGCAGTTGACGCCGAAAGCCTTAAAGGTACGGGGCTTAATATTACCCATATAAATCTGCTTGACAACACCGTTGAGGGCGTTGAGAGCAAAGAGGACAGGATTTTTGCGGTTCAGTACCACCCGGAGAGCGCTCCCGGGCCGCAGGACAGCACATATCTTTTTGACAGATTTATCTCTTTAATGGAGGAAAGCCGAAATGCCTAAGAGAACCGATATAAATAAAATACTTGTCATAGGCTCCGGCCCCATAGTAATAGGTCAGGCCGCCGAATTTGACTATGCCGGCACTCAGGCCTGCCTTGCGCTTAAAGAAGAGGGTTATAAGGTAATACTCTGTAACTCTAACCCGGCGACGATTATGACGGATCCCTCCATAGCCGATAAGGTGTATATGGAGCCTCTCACCCTTGAATACATCGCAAAAATTGTACGCAAGGAACGCCCCGACGCAATTCTTCCGGGCATAGGCGGTCAGACCGGCCTTAACCTTGCAATGCAGTTGGAGAAAAAGGGAATATTAAAAGAATGTAATGTGGAACTGCTCGGCACAAGGATTGAAAGCATTGAAAAGGCGGAGGACAGAGAGCTTTTCAAGGAGCTGTGCGTTGAGCTCGGAGAGCCGATTTTGCCCTCCGAGATAGCAAATTCCGAGGCCGAGGGCTTTGAGGTCGCCGAGAGAATCGGCTATCCCGTTGTACTGCGTCCTGCGTTCACCCTGGGCGGCACGGGCGGCGGCTTCGCCGAAAACAGGGAGGAGTTTGCGGAGCTTATCAAAAACGCCATTGCTCTCTCCCCCGTTCATCAGGTTCTGATTGAAAAAAGCGTTAAGGGCTATAAGGAAATAGAATACGAGGTAATACGGGACTGCGCCGACACGGCTATTACGGTTTGCAATATGGAAAACCTTGACCCCGTAGGCATACATACGGGCGATTCGATAGTCGTCTGCCCGTCGCAAACGCTTACCAATAAGGAATACCATATGCTCCGTGACAGCGCACTGAAAATTATCCGCGCGCTTAAAATCGAGGGCGGCTGTAATGTTCAGTTTGCGCTTGACCCCAAGTCGTTCCAATACTATTTGATTGAGGTAAACCCCCGTGTTTCCCGTTCGTCCGCACTTGCTTCAAAGGCGAGCGGCTATCCCATTGCCAGGGTTTCGGCAAAAATCAGCGTAGGGCTTCGGCTTGATGAAATTAAACTTGCCAACACACTCGCCTCCTTTGAGCCTGCGCTTGACTATGTAGTTACAAAAATGCCCCGTTTCCCGTTTGACAAATTTGCGGACGCCAACAACTCGTTAAGCACCCAGATGAAAGCCACGGGCGAGGTAATGAGCGTAGGCAGGACTATGGAGGAAAGCCTTTTAAAGGCCGTGCGTTCGCTTGAAATAGGCGTTTATCATCTTAGAATGAAAAAATTTGACCGTGAGCCGAACGATAAACTGCTCTCCTACATACAAATAGGTACGGACGACAGGATTTTTGCCATAGCGGAGCTTATGCGCAGGGGCGTCGGAGCCGAGGAAATCTCCGCTTTAACGAGGATAGACGCATTTTTCCTCAGAAAAATCAAAGTGATAGTCGATATTGAAAAAGAGCTTAAGGAAAATGTAAACGATATTGAATATTTAAAATATGCAAAAAAATTCGGCTTTTCCGACAGGGAAATTGCGGAGCTTTGGGGAGTCGGCGCAAAGGATATTTTTGAGCTTAGAAAAGAAAAAGGCATTATGCCGGCGTATAAAATGATAGACACCTGCGCCTCCGAATTTAAGAGCTATGTCCCCTATTTTTACTCCACCTATGAGGAGGAGAACGAATCGCTTGTCTCCCGGCGCAAAAAGGTGATAGTTCTCGGCTCGGGGCCGATAAGGATAGGTCAGGGCGTTGAGTTTGACTACTCAACCGTTCACGCCGTTAAGACCATTAAGCAGGCAGGCTACGAGGCCATTATCATCAACAACAACCCCGAAACGGTTTCCACCGACTACACCACCTCCGACAAGCTCTATTTTGAGCCGCTGTGCGTTGAAGATGTTATGAACATAATCGCTTTGGAGGATCCGCAGGGAGTTATTGTTTCACTCGGCGGACAGACGGCGGTAAACCTTGCCGAACCGCTTAACGAATACAATGTCAGGCTTATCGGAACGGACTGCGCCGCTATCGAAAAGGCGGAGAACCGAGACAGCTTTGAAAAACTGCTTGCGGAGCTTGAAATACCCCAGCCAAAGGGCTGTGCCGTTACAAATATTGAGGACGGAATTAAGGCCGCAGGGGAAATCGGCTATCCCGTGCTTGTCCGCCCGTCTTTTGTACTCGGCGGCAGGGCTATGCAGATAGTCGCAAAGGAGGAGGATTTAAGGCATTACCTTAAAACCGCCGTTGAGATTGACGAGGATAAGCCCGTACTTGTTGACAAGTACATAAAGGGCAAGGAGCTTGAGGTTGACGCCATATGCGACGGCCAAGATGTTTTCATTCCCGGAATTATGGAGCTTGTAGAGCGAACAGGCGTTCACTCCGGCGACTCGATGAGCGTTTACCCGACATTCAGCGTGTCGGACAGGGTCAAGGGGACTATACTCGAATATGCAAAGAAGCTCGGCTTAGGCATAGGCATTATAGGGCTTTACAATATTCAGTTTATCGTGGACGAAAACGAAAATGTATATATAATAGAGGTAAACCCCCGTTCTTCGAGAACCGTGCCTTTCCTGTCGAAATCTACAGGATATTCGCTTGCGGACATTGCAACCTATGTAATACTCGGCAAGAGCCTTAAAGAGCAGGGCATATTCAGGCTTTATCCCGATGAAAAGGAGCGCTGGTATGTTAAGACCCCGGCATTCTCGTTCTCGAAGCTTCACGGTATGGACGCTTACCTTTCGCCGGAGATGAAATCGACCGGCGAGGCTATAGGCTACGACAAAACGCTTCACAGGGCTATGTATAAATCGCTTATAGCTTCGGGGCTTCAGCTTTTAAATTACGGCACGGTAATAGTTACGCTTGCCGACGAGGACAAGGAAGAGGCCCTGCCGCTTGTAAAGCGCTTTTACGATATGGGCTTTAATATTGAGGCGACGGTCGGCACCTGTGATTTCTTAAAGGCGCACGGAATACGAACGCATTTGCTCAGGAAATTAAGCGAGGGCAGTACGGAAATACTTGACGCAATCCGTGCCGGATATGTAAGCTATGTTATAAACACAAGGGCGATACTTTCGGGCGTGCATTACGAGGACGGCGTCGCCATAAGGAACTGCTCGGTCGAAAACGGAATTACGACCTTCACCTCGCTCGATACGGTAAAGGTACTGCTCGATGTTTTAGAGGAAATTACCATGGGCATTTCAACTATAGACGAGTAAAAAGCAAAACGCAGGTTAAACGCCTGCGTTTTTTCTGCCCGTAGCTGTTTCAGAGGTAAATTTTTAAGGTTTTCCGCCCCATTTTTCAAAAGGAGTTTCCCCTGTCGGGGGAAATGTCTGTGAAGCGGACAAAAGGTTCAATCTTTCACGGGGCGTAGCCCCGTGGCGCAGTCTGCGGACTGCAAAATGTCTTTAATTACAAAAGCGGTCATACCGGGATAAGCTCGGTATAACCGCTTTTTGTTGCTTTTTTGTTTTAAGATTTTTGTTTATGCTTTTTAAGAACTTTTTGCTTTTAAAATTTATTTCTTAATGGGCTTAAGAGTTTGAGCGTCTCTGAGGCCTACGACTATTTGAAGCACCCATTTTGCGTCAACGATTGTAATTTTACCGTCCTTGTTGAGGTCGGCGGCCTTTGCCTGCGCCTCGGTAAAGGTTCTTGATTTTACGGTATTTTGTAAAATCCACTTGGCGTCGGTAATTGTAATATTAGCGTTGCCGTCTATATCGCCTATTGCGTTCTGCTTGTCGGGGTCGGGGGTTACAGGCTCGCCGTTTATGACAGCGAACTTGTTGCCGTTTTCTTTTGCGTATTTCTCGGCGGTTGAACCTGCGTAACCGTGAATTGTGGTTTCAGTAGGTATTGTATAATAATCTTCTGATGAAACAATATTACAATCCTTATTTAATATGTAAATATCGGTTAAGCTGTAGCAACTATTAAATGCACTATCGCCTATGATTGTAACGCTGTCGGGTATTGTTACACCTGTTAAGCAGTCGCAAAACCAAAATGCACCCTCACCTATGCTTGTAACGCTATCGGGTATTGTTACGCTTGTTAAGCTTCTGCAAAAATCAAATGCATAGTCTGCAATAACTCTTGTTCCTTCATTTATTTCACAATTTTCGAGGATTTCATCATTATTTGCTTTTATTAAACAGTTGTCTATATAGAGAACACCGTTTTTCCAATTTGAGGGGTTATTGTAATATCCGGTATCATCAAACGCACTACTACCTATGCTTGTAACGCTTTCCGGTATTGTTATGCTTGTTAAGCTACTACAATATGCAAATGCATCATAGCCTATGCTTGTAACGCTGTCGGGAATTGTTACGCTTGCTAAGCTGTTGCACCCGTCAAATGCATAATCGCCTATGCTTGTAACGCCGTTGGGAATTGTTACGCTTGCTAAGCTGTTGCACCCGTCAAATGCATAATCGCCTATGGTTGTAACGCCGTTGGGAATGGTTATGCTTGTTAAGCCGTTGCAATTAACAAATGCCCAATCGCCTATGCTTGTCACACTTTCTGGTATTGTTACGCTTGTCAACTTGGAGCAATATGCAAATGCATCATCGCCTATGCTTGTTACACCTTTGGGAATATCATATGTTTTTCTTTCATTTCCTATAGGATATTGTATAAGCTCTGTTTTATTCTTGTCAAATAATACTCCGTCCTGTGAAGAAAAGTTTTCATTGTTTGTATCAACCTTTATTTCCGTCAAGCTGTCGCAATATGCAAATGCACTCTCGCCTATGCTTGTAACGCTTTCGGGTATTGTTACGCTTGTTAAGCTGTCGCAATATCTAAATGCACGCTCACCTATGCTTATAACGCTGTTCGGTATTGTTACGCTTGTTAACTTGGGGCAATCTTCAAATGCACCCCCACCTATGCTTGTAACGCCGTTGCCGATTGTTACGCTTGCTAAGCTGTCACAAGATGAAAATGCATCCTCACCTATACTTGTAACGCTTTCGGGGATTGTTACGCTTGTTAAGTTTTCGCAATCTTCAAATGCCCAAGCGCCTATGCTTATAACGCTGTTTGGAATATCATATGATGTTCTTGTACTTCCTATAGGATATTGTATAAGCTCTGTTTTATTCTTATTAAACAATACTCCGTCCTGTGAAGAATAGTTTTTATTGTTTGCGTCAACCTTTATTTCTGTTAAGCTATAGCATAAATCAAATGCCGAATTGTCTATGTTTGTAACACCATTGGGTATTGTTACACTTGTTAAGCTGTTGTTATAGGCAAATGCACTATCACCTATACTTGTAACAGTATATGTGTCGAGCTTTGAGGGAATATCAAGTGTTTCCGCACTACCCATATAATTCGTAATCTCTGCCGTGCCGTCTTCGAGTACCACATACTCAAAATCTCCGTCTTTTTCTGCAAAAGCCGTGAACCCTGCCAGGGGCAGAGCGGTCAGTATCATTGCAAGTGACAACAGCAATGATACTATTTTTCGCTGTCTGTTAAATGATTTAATCATTTCCTACCTACCTGCTTTCTGTTATTTGTTGATTTTCCTGCAACTAAGGTAATCATTATTCTTTTTACCTCATATTACAAAAATACCAATAACATTCTACCCCCCCCCGCATTTTGTCAAGGCTAATTTTCCAAATTCTTTTCAATGTCGGTACGAACAAATTTGCGTTTTATTTTACCGTTATTTCGGTTGTAACCAAAACCGCATACTTACATAAAATATAGTGAAGTTTTTAAAACTTAAATAACATAAGGAGGATTATTTATGAGCGACAACAAAGCTTGTCCCAATTCAGGAATACCCAATAAAATACGGGAAGCCGTCTGCATTGATACTAACCGTGTTTACGATTCCTGCGCCGACAAGGACTGCCTTGCGGATTTGAGAGTATATTTCTCACCGTCGGCGCAAAACATAATCGACAATACAATCAATGTAAAACTACGCAGAGCAGAGGTTGTAAACTGCATTATCGATGTTGAAAAAGTTCCCTTTAACCAGGGCTGTTATTCGGTTGACATTACATTTTTCTTTAAAGTCACGGTTGAGGCATATACTAACGCCTGCCTTGCGCCGACAACGCTCTGCGGCCTTTCGACATTCTCTAAAAAATGCGTGCTTTACGGAAGCGACGGCAATGTAAAAGTGTTCTCTTCCGAATACACGGCGGACGCCAACGACGATCAGCTTATTTCCACAAACACCAATCCGAGGGCAAAAGTACAGGTAGCAGAACCCATCGCCCTGAGCGCAAAGGTCTGCCGTCCGTGCGACTGCTGCTGCAATTTCGGCAACTCAAGCCTCACTCTCCCCAAGTGCATAAGAAAATGCTTTAACGAGGAATTTGACGACGAATTTTTTGCCCTGCCCCAGGAAAAGGCGGTAGCCGTCACGATAGGTCTTTTCTCCATTGTTCAGCTTGAGAGAGATGTTCAAATGCTTGTGCCTGCATATGATTTCTGCATACCCTCAAAAGAATGTTCGTGCGACACGGAAGACCCCTGCGACACATTCCGCAGAATTAAATTCCCCGTCAACGAGTTTTTCCCGCCTAAAAGGGAAAACAGCGGAAATTGTAACTGCGACTGCAAAAATTAAAAATTTTCTCCCTATAAGCAGTGATAGCAAAAACGGACAGGTCACCCTGTCCGTTTCGTTTTTTACAGCTTTGAAGCTGACAAAAATTGCCGTTTTTGGAAGCCGCTTTAAGTTTTTTACCCTGATTACTCGGTCATTCACCCTGAATGGGTTTACAAGCCGTTTTCAATGGTATATTATAGGCTTTGCAAAAATAACTCCTATATTTTTTAAAATTTTACAGACAAAAAGCGGCCTTTAAAAGGCGGATTATGTGAGCAATTAATTATCATCGGCAATGTATTCCGCAATGTCCTCTAACCTGCAATCCAGTACACGGCAGAGCTTATCGAGAGTTTTTGTCTCAATATTATCGTTGCTTTTTAATCGCCTGACAGTTTTGCTGTCTATGCCGCTTTTTTCTCTTAAATAATATGTGGTAATATTTTTCTTTTTCATCGTTTCCCAAAGTCTGTCAAATTTTATCATACAAATTACCCCCTTGACATTTAATATTATGGGGGTTATAATCTCTGAGTATAAGGGGATATAATCCCCATACGGCTATTTTTTAATATCGCACCCGTCCTGTAAGGATAATATATATAAGTGAGGAAAAGGAAATGACAGAAGATTTTAAAAAACTTCGTGAGACAGTTTTAAAAATAGAAAGAGCCGGTGATATAGAAAAAATTTTAAAACACGATACTGTTTATAATAGATTTAAAGAAACAGCAGAAGAAAATCCGAATTTAATTGCAATTAATTATTTTGGAAACAAAATGTCTTATAGACGCATATTATCCTTAATCGATACCGCTGCAAATGGTTTTGCTTGTTTGGGTGTAAAGAAAAACGATGTTGTGGTAATGAGCATGCTATCTGTTCCCTATGGAATTGTAACATTTTATGCCTTGGATAAAATAGGTGCAACCATACATTTGGTGAATTGCGCTGCAAATAAAGATGAATTAATTAGAGAACTTAAAAACTTTAAATCGGATATATTTGTGGGAAACGATATTTTTTGCAATAACGACACAATGAGTGCGTTTAAAAAATTAAACATTTCAAAAATAGTAACAGTTTCATTGACAGATACCATGCCAAATAAGTTAAACGCCGATAGAGCAAAATATTTATTAGTTGAGAAATTAAAAGGACTGCCAAAGAAAAATTATAACGGAAATAATATAATAAATTATGAACAGTTATTGGAATTAGGAAGAAAAAGCAATATTGATGTGCCAATGTGCGAATATGAAAAAAATCATATGGCAACAGTCGCATATACATCTGGATCTACCGGCTCTGCAAAAGCCTGCGTTGCAAATTGGGAAGCGATTGACTCAATGGTTCAAGTTATGGCAATGACAGAGCAAGGGCGATTTGAAAAAGGCGATGTTATGTTCACAATGACACCGCTTTGGATTTATTATTCTCTGCTTAATATGGTGCATGAACCTTTATGCTTGGGTGTAACTCTTGGACTTGATCCGTTATACAATCCAAAAGATATGGTTAAAAGAAATGAACAGTATCATTTCAATCATTGGCTAACCGCACCTTTTTATATAGAAAAATCAATAAATAACGCAAAAGATACCGATTGTTCAAAATGGAAAATAATTCTAACAGGCGCAGAACCTTTAAAAAATGAATTAAAGTTCAAAACAGATGAATACATAAAAAGGAATGGCGGAACTACGGAATTAGTTCAAGGATACGGTGCAACGGAAGGCCTCGGTTCTCTTCTTTATTGCTATTATAAAAATCCGAGTTTGGGATCGGTTGGGAAACCGTGTGTAGGTAATTTTATTAAAATTGTAAATCCCGAAACAAATAAAGAGGCCGCCCCATATGAATCCGGTATTGCATATATATACAGTCCCACTTTAATGAAAGAATATTACAACGATATACAGTCTACAAAGGAAGCATTAGTAAAGGACGAAAATGGCGCAATTTGGTATAAATCGGGCGACTATGCTTGGCTCAACGAGAGGGGCGAAATGTTTTTTGATGACAGAGAAAAAAGATTGGTGCTTACCTTAGACTCTCAAAACAATCCTACAAAGATAAGTCCTATGCGTGTTAAAACAACAATGGAAAATATGGATATAATCGAAAAAGGAGAACTTATTACAATTCCCGATGAAAAAATAATCAATAAACCCATTGCTGTAATTAAAGTAAAAAAAGGGATTGGGGAAAATGTTCAAACAAAAAATTCCATATTAGATTATTTAAGAAGCAGAGTCCCCGAATATATGCTCCCGAAAGAAATTATTTTTATTAATAGCTTCCCTTTGACCTCTTCATCAAAGGTAGATACAAAGAGGTTAGAGGAAATGTATGAAAATAACAAGTTAAAGTAAGATGTGATTTTTCACAAAAACAAAGTGAGGAAAAGGAAATGACAGGATATCCCTCTATAGATAAACCATGGCTTAAATATTACAGCGAAGAGGTAATTAATGCTAAACTGCCTAAAAAAACATTGTACCGATGTTTAAAAGACAATAATGCAGATTTCCCGAATAATACAGCTCTAAATTATTTTAACAATAAAATCGACTACAAAACGCTCATTGAAAAAACAGATATTACAGCCGCCGCATTATCTCAACTCGGTATTAAAAACGGCGATATAATAACCTTTTTAATGCCTACGCTTCCCGAAACGGTATATTTACTTTATGCCATAAGCAAAATCGGTGCTATTGCAAACATGGTAGACCCGAGAACGAGTGCCGACGGAATAAAAAAATATATTTGCGAAGTTAAGTCTAAGGTCATCGTTACCGTTGACGCCGCATATGAAAAGCTAAGCGAAATAACGAACGAGCTTGAATTTATAAACAAAATTATTGTTGTCTCACCTGCCGATTCTCTTCCCCTGCCGATAAAAATACTCTTTAAGCTGCGTAATCGTTCAAAAATAAAGTATAAACAAAATTGTATCAAATGGGAAAATTTTTATTCTTTAGGGGACAAAAGGGCAAGTGTTGAAGAAAAATATATTGAAAACCGTCCTGTTGTTATTGTGCATACAGGAGGGACAACAGGCTTTCCCAAGGGCGTTGTATTAACAAATGATAACTTAAATGCGGCAGCATATCAATGTTTAATTTCCGGCATAGATATGAGGCGAGAACATACTTGGCTTAATATAATGCCTCCGTTTATCGCATACGGCGTCGGAAACGGTCTGCATTTACCTCTTATAATAGGCATGGAGGTTTATCTGATACCTCAATTTGATCCAAATAAATTTGACCGACTGATAATAAAATATAAACCAAACCATATGGTAGGGGTTCCATCTCATTACGGGAATTTAATAAAAAGCAAAAATCTTGTCAAAGCTGATTTATCCTATATAATAGCTCCGACTGTCGGCGGAGACACTATGGATAAAAACTTGGAAATTGCAACCAATAGCTTTTTAAAAGAACATAACTGCGAATATGCAATAACAAAGGGATACGGTATGACAGAGGTGTGCGCCGCTGTAAGCGTATGTATTTCAAACGAGTGTAATAAATTGGGAAGTGTGGGTATTCCGTTTTCCCACACTTTAATTTCAATTTTTGACCCTGATACCGATAAAGAACTCAAATACGGTGAACCCGGAGAAATTTGCATATCCGGACCGAATACAATGCTTGGCTACTTTAATAACGAAAAAGAAACCAATCATATCATAAAAAGACATTCCGACGGTGAGCTTTGGGTGCATTCGGGGGATATAGGATATATGACAGAAGAAGGCTTTCTGTATATACTTGACAGATTGAAAAGGATCATAATCCGCCATGACGGATTTAAAATTTTTCCGTCCGAAATTGAAAAGTGCATACTTTCCACGGGCCTCGTAAAAAATGTTGCCGCAGTAAAAATTCCTGACAATGAACATGTGCAAGGATATCTTCCGGCAGTTTTTATTGTGCCAAACGAGGAAAATATAAATAATGATGAAATAGAAGAAAAAATTAAAAATGCTTGTAAACAGCGGTTGCCTGAATACAGCTTACCTAAGGAATATTATTTTATTGACAGCTTACCGTTAACGCCAATAGGCAAGGTCGATTATTTAAAGCTTGAAAACCTATGAATACATAAAAGCAAGAAATTATATAAGTGAGGAAAAGGAAATGACAGAAAACCTATTAAATATCAAAAAGACAAAGTACCGTTATTTTATGGAAAATGTTGATTTATCAAAAAAACGGACAGCTATAATTTATACGATACCCGTTGACAAAGAGCCTTTGCCTGATTCCGACGAGCTTAACAGAGATTACCCGACGGTTGAAATATCCAACAAAAAGCTGGTTGAAATGATAGAAAAAACAGCTAAGGCGCTTATTGCTTTTGGCATAAAGAAAGGTGATGTTGTAACGATATGTCAGACCAACACGCCCGAAATACTGTATATGGATTATGCTTTAAATAAAATAGGCGCTATCGCCAATTACATATATCCGAATGTGACGGCCGAAGAGATGCGTTACTATTTGGACGAAATGGATTCGCAGTATATGTTTATACTTGACGATGCACCGATAAAAGCAAATGTTAAAAAGGCTGTTGAGGGAACGGGTATAAAGCTCATTTCATCATCGGTTATAGAATCATTTCCGAAAATTTTCAAAACGATTGCCTCTAAAAAAGCTCCTGTAAGCACCGAAACACTTAAAAACGAGACAAAATGGGCAGAGTTTATCAAAAACGGTAAGTCGGTTGACGAAGCGAAAGAAGCACCGTATTCACCTAACGCCACTTGCAGTTATGTCCACACAAGCGGCACATCGAGTACGCCTAAAGCCGTTATTGAAACAAATGAAAATGTAAATAGCGTAGTAATGAATAATAGAAAAAGTGGAATGATTTTTGAGGTGGGAAGTGTTTGCGTACAGACAATACCACAATTTGTTGAATATGGAAAAACAACTAATCATATTTGCCTTTCTAATAGTTTATGCTTAATAATTATACCTGAAATGAATCCTAAAAACTATTATGATTTGATAAACAAATTTAAACCTCAATTCAGTTATTCGACACCTTCACACGCCCGTGAATTAATAAAAAGGCCAACCGATATGAGTAATACTATTGGTTTATGCTTCGGTGGTGACGGATTTGATGATATTGAAGAAAAGTTAAATAAATACCTTAAAGATAACGGTTCAACTTTTCCGGCTATTCAAGGCTATGGTTCAACTGAAATTAGCGCAGCGGCAATATCAAATGCTCCCCATTGTAATAAATTTGGTTCTATCGGCAAGCCCTTAGGCGAAACAAAAGCAATAATCGTAAATCCGGGCACTTTTGATATTATTGACGAGCCTGATACAATAGGCGAGCTGTGCCTTACAGGGCCCGGCGTTACAATGGGATATGCCGGCAACAGCAAGGAGGAAACCGACAAGGTATTTATACGCCACCCGGACGGGCTTATCTATGTTCACATGGGCGACCTTGCAAGGCGTGACAAAGACGGATTTTACTATTACGAGGGCAGAATAAAAAATGTTATCGCCCGTAAATCATTTAAATTTGCTCCGAAAGAGATTGAGGACGCTATTATGTCCCACCCAAAATGCACGCAATGCGTTGTTGTCGGAAAATACGACAGCGAGGAGGGACAGGTTCCGAGCGCACACATAGTACTGAACGATAATTCGCAGGCCGAAAAAACTCTTGACGAAATAGTTGAAATTGTAAACCGAAGCGTTCAGGAATTTCACAGGCCGACAGTTTATAAAATTAAATCCGAAATAGTCAGAACAAGGAACAATAAGACGAACATTAACGCACTTAAAATTGAGGATATAGCAACCATACCGTCGGAAATAACCGACGCCGTTATAAGTTTAGCCGATAATAAAGATTATGACTATAGGCTGACCTTATTTTCCGATTTGGAAATATCCGATAAAAACAGTATAATAGATTTTATCGAAACAACCGCAAAAAATGAAAAAGTGCTGAACGGAAAAATTGAATATTCATTTACTCTCGGCAGAAGCGACAGAACAATAAGACAGATAACCGATTGATTTTAGCAAAAGAACAGTTTACGGACAATCAAAAACGGACAGGTCACCCTGTCCGTTTCGTTTTTAATATGTTGATTCTTTGGCTATTAAAATTTTTGAATGTTTAAATCAATAATTAAAATCAATAATTAAAATCAATAATTTAAAATTAAGATTTAAAATTTCGGCTTATTATATCTGTTTAAGTCTGCCGAGCTTCTTAATTCCGCCGCCGAAGAGGAAGCCGCCTATCATTTTGCCAAGGCCTCTCCAGAATTTGCCCTCATTGAGCATAATCAGCAAGCCCTCCGCCATTTTGGGGCTGAAAATTCCAAAGCTCATTGAAATGAAATTCTTTATCGGAGTTTGCAAGGCAACGGCGCCCATCATCGTTTCCGCACCGAGGAATTTTGTAAGAAGTCTGCAAAGCCTGCCGCCCCATTTTGTATCCGCCGAATCCTCAAGAGTATTGAGTATGGTAAGGGGCTGACTCTTATCCCTCGTATTTGTGGGAATTTCGTGACCCAATACCGCCGTATATTCGCTGTCGGAAACATTTTTGATATTCGCAGTATAGTACGAGGGGGCAAGGGTTTTGTAATCGGGTATCGGATAATTTGAAGTGGACTCAACATTAACCGAAGCCTCCATTTTTATATCCCTGCTCGAAGCGCCTACGAGGATTTTAAATTCGCCGCTTTCAACCTGCCAGTCGTGAGCGTCAACATTGTAAAACGCAAACGCCCTCTTGCCAAGCTCTATTGAAACCTCTTTTTCCTCGCCTACCTTTAAAAATACCTTTTTGAAGCCTTTAAGCTCCTTTACGGGTCTGTAAATGGTGCTTTCAACATCGGAAACATAGAGCTGTGCAATCTCTGCACCGTCGCAGCTACCGGTATTCTTTATCTTAAATGTAACGGTAAGGGTATCGGTATCCTTAATCCTGTCAGCCGAAAGCTTTAAGTCGCTGTATTCAAAGCTGGTATATGAAAGGCCGTGGCCGAACGGGAAACGAACCGGAATATTTGCCGAGTCGTAATATCTGTAGCCTACATAAACGCCCTCTCTGTACTCAACGGAAACGGAAGTGCCGGGGAAATAATTTGCGCTTGAATTGTCCTCGAGCGCCATAGGATAGGTTTCCGCAAGCTTGCCGGAGGGGTTGACCTCGCCGTAAAGTATATCGCAAACGGCGCTGCCTGCCGCCTGACCCGTAAGGAACTGGTTTAGGATTGCCGGTACGCTGTCCGCCCATGGCATTTCAACCGAAGCGCCGCCCGAAAGCACAACAACCACATTCCTGTTGACCTTTAAAACCTCCTCAACAAGCTTGTTGTGAAGCGGAGGAATACCGAGATGCTTTCTGTCGTTACCCTCTGTTTCAAACTCATCGGTAAGGCCGATAAAGAGCAACGCAACCTCGGCGTTTTTAGCCTTTTCAACGGCCTCGGCAATAAAGCTTTCGTCCGTAATTTTGTTTTTCTTTTCGGTTGAATAGCCCTGTGCATATTCAAAATTTACGCCCATAGTCTTAAGAGTGTCATAGGCGTTGTCAAGCTTAATGGGGTTGATAAGCGAAGAACCTGCGCCCTGATAACGGGGCTTTTTCGCCATTTCGCCGATAACCGCAATTTTCTGCTCCTTTTTAAGGGGAAGAATATTGCCGTCATTCTTCATCAATACCATACACTGCGTTGCGATTTTCTTTGAAATCTCATGATGGGCGTCGGGGTCGTATGTATATTCGCCGAGAGTTTTAACGGACTTGTCAACCATATCGAGTATAAGGTCAACCGCATGGTCCAAAACAGCCTCTTCAAGCTCGCCGCTGTTCACAGCCTCAACGATAAGCCTTGTACCCTCGCCGGAGGAGGTGGGCATTTCAAGCTCGTTGCCCGCCTTAAGGCCGGGAACTCTCTCGTTCTCTGCGCCCCAGTCCGTTACAACAAGGTTTTCGTAGCCGAAATCGTTACGCAAAACATCGGTGAGAAGCCATTTGTTTTCGGCGCAGTAATATCCGTTAAGCCTTTCGTAAGCGCACATTATAGTCCAGGGCTGAGCCTTTTTAACGGCTATTTCAAAAGGACGAAGATAAATTTCACGCAATGTTCTCTCGTCAACAACGGTATTAACGGTCATTCTGCGAGTTTCCTGGTTATTGGCGGCATAGTGCTTTAACGAAGTGCCTATACCCTTTGACTGAACGCCGTTTATGAACGCCGCAGACATTTCGCCGGCAAGCTCGGGATCTTCCGAAAAATACTCAAAATTTCTGCCGCAAAGGGGTGAACGCTTAATGTTTGTGCCGGGGCCCAAAAGTACGGAAACCCTTTCCTTTCTGCACTCGTCGCCAAGCGCCTCGCCCATTTCCCTGATAAGGTCAACATCCCACGAACAGGCAGTAGCCGACGCTGTCGGGAAGCAAATAGCCGGTACGCCCTTGAGAAGGTCGGTTTCGCCCTTTTTGGCGGCGTCGGGATCGCCTTTTTTACGAATTCCGTGAGGGCCGTCGTTAAGGCCGACCGATTTAATGCCCAGGCGGTCGATAGGCTGGCTGTGCCAAAAGTCAAGTCCGTCGCACATACTCGCCTTTTCCTCAAGCGTCATTTTAGCTATAAGGTCTGCATGCTTTAATTCCATAAAATTCTCCTCCTAAAAATCGGGACACAATCCGTCATTCTAATATTAATACCATTATATAATATAATAATTTTGTTCATCTTTCAAGTATTTTGACAAATTTAATAGTAATTTTTGTAAAGATTTACGATAACAAATACCCCTGCTGAAAAACAGCAGGAGCGTTTTTTGAATTTTTAATATTTATTGTGTACCCTTTCGGCAAAGCAGGTTAAATCCTTAATTTCAAGCACCGTGCCGTCGTCAAGCACCGCTTTTCCGTTCATTTTGCCGAAAACCTGATGCTGGTCGGTGACTATAGCCTTGACATCAATTTTTGCACTGCGGTCGATAATCGGCGTAAAGTTCATTTCAAACCTGCCGTCCGAGGACGAGAAGGTCCACGGCTTCATATAGCTGTCACGGGGGATATGGAAATGAATATCGTCAAGCTTGTGCGCAACGCCGTCATAAAAGAGTATGTTTTCCGTTGCGGAGCTTCTGTCGCTGAAGCCGTAGCCGATATTAAAGCCGAACGGCTTGCCGTTTATCACGGCGTTTCCGCTTCCCCAGTTCCAGGTGTTGTCGTAGGTCCAAACTCCCCTGCCCCAGTCGAGCGTGCCGAAATCCGTTTCGGGGTTAAAATTGTATTCCTTTCCGCCGTAAATAACCTTTCCGCTTGCACGCATACAGTTTATCTTTTGATTGTAATAGAAGCATTTGGGATTTTCCTTAAACGGCGTTGCGATAACCATAGTATCCATTTCCGGCTGTTCGAGGCTGATGTCGCAGAACAGGTCCTTGTCGCCGTCAAACTCCCTAAAATCGCATTTTATATGCCGCTTCCCTTTGGAAACGGTAAACTGCATATCGAGCCTGTTTTTCTTGCGGTAAGCGGTCGTGCCCGACGAGGAGTCCGACGGAAGCCTGAGCTTGCCCATCGGGAACGGATTGAGTATCGTTTGCGTATGCTCAAACGGCTTTTTAAAATCAATAAACGATGCGCTTTGAAGACCTATGTATCCGTCGTCCGATATTGTAAAGGCAACGGCAAAATCATCGGTCAGAACAATGTAGTAATCCCACTCTTTAATTCTGAATTTGGGCATTTTGATGTCTTTCCTGTCATACTTCCAGACAAGCTTTTTTGCCCAGCCCGGCTCGATGATATGACCCTTTTTGTCGAGCAGTTTATGGACCTCGGTTACCTCATGATTTCTTTCATACATGAAAATTCCCCCTATACTGTGCTTTTATATTATATTACTATTTTAAATAAAAATAAAGGGGTTTTCTAAAATTTTTTATATGTTTTGCATAAGCGCAAAAAATCGGACGGAAAGAAAAAACTGTCCGTCCGATTAAATCTGCCGATAAACTGCCCTGGAATTTTTTTAATATTAAAAGTTTTCGGCCGCCTTTTTCAAAAGTGCGGTGGGGTCGAGGGGCAAAGCCCCCGTCGCAGTCCGCAGACTGCGAAATTATTATGCTTAAAGCTCGCTCGCCAAATTATTTACCGTATGCCGGAGAAAAGCTTATTTCCGAAACATTGGGCGCAAACGCCGTCATACCGTTAAATATAAATTCCCCGTTATTGCTTAGAGTTATTGTGTTTTCGCCGGCCTTTAGCTTAACATTTGCGGTAACCGTATTAAAGTTCTCCTCGCTTAAAGTGTTTCTGCACCAAACATTAACGCTGTCGCCGTTTACCCCGACTGTCAAATAACATTCTATGAGATCAACATTGTAATCGTGTACTCCGCCCTCAAGGTTGTTTGAATATTTGACGGTCATTCTGTAATCGCCGCCCTTGTTTGCGTTTACTTTAAACTCCGCCTTTCCCGATTTTGAGGATATGCCGTCAACGCACGGAATATTGCCGATTTTCCTGAGCGCCGCACCGTCGGCAAGCTGCATATCAAACGCCCTTACGGTGACGCTTTCGGGGGCGTGCTTAACCTCGGTCTTTATAACGCAGGAATTGCAGTTTTTGTCCTTTACTTCGATATAATTCAGCCCTCTGCGAAGATATACGGCGGCATTGGCATCGGAGTTTGTCTCCGATTTAATGCCGTCAAGCAAAAATTCGGTATCGGGCGTAATATTAATTTCATAATACCCGTCGTTCGGAGCAATCGCCAAAAACGCAGATACATTTTCGCCGCTTCTGTCAAAATCCTTTAAAACGCAAATCTCGGTCTGCTTTTTTTCGGGATAAACCAGCATACTGTCAAGCACATAGGTTTCATTTCCGTGCTTAAAGCTAATTTTGTGTTCACCCTTTTTCAGCTTTACGGTAAGCGTTATACAGCTTGTAAATTCGCTTTTAACCGTGTTGGGAAGCGATATTGTCTTTTCGCTTCCGTCAACCGAGAAAAGCGCCTTTGCGCTCACCCTGTCGGACGGCTTTTGCCCGTCGTTGTTCTTGCCGTAGATAACATCAAATTTATATGTTGCGTCCTTCGGAACATTAATTTTAACGCTTACGCCGTCGCCCTTGTTTTCAATTCCGCCTACCATGCCCTCTTTAAGACCCGTTGTAGCGTATGCGCTGTCATACACATAGGCGTTGCCAAGGAGCTCGCCGTCCTCAAACTCGTATCTTACAGGCAGTTCCTCATTAACAAAGTCCGCATTTTCCGATTTGTCCGCCTTTGTTATGCTAACCTTGTATACAGATGATTTGTCGTCACATTCAAGCTTTATTTTAAGGGAATTTTTAACCTTATCGGTATATTCCTTTACCGTTACGGGTGCGGTAACCGCTCCGCTCAAGCCCTTGTAGCGGACACATTCTGCCTTTACCCTTACATTGCCGTTCCCGAGCTCGGTATCCCCGAGATTTTTGAGCACAATACTGCTGTTGTAGTCACAGCCGCCGAGTATTACCGTAATTTCGTCACGGCTTTCGTTTAGGGCGGAGATGCTGTTTAGCGGCACATAGTGAAAGCTGTCCCGATTGTACTTAACTACATTGGCAACATCGGAGTGCATAATGTCGATTACCCTTGAGGCAAGCCTGTCGCCCTCCAAATCGGCATACCATCTGTAAAGCCACCAGTTGGCGTTCGGCATATTGCCGTCCGCCGCAGTATCGCACAGATTGTTTGCAAGGCGCCAAAACGCCACATTTCCGTAGACCTCGCTTTCTTCCATAGCACAGATGTACGCAAGCATAGCGCCCGGGTTTCCGCACTCCTCCATACAGCCGTATTCCGTCACCATTATCGGAAGCTTAACGCCGTAATCCTTTTCAAATTCCCTGTACTCCCTGACATGGTCGCTGAAAAAAGCGGAAGAAGCGCCGTTTAATTCATGATATATCATAATGTCGGGAATACAATTATTTTTACTGCAATAGTCCAAAAATGAAGTCAGCTTTTCCCTGTCGTAATCGCAGTATCCGGGGCCTCCGATACGGGCGTTCGGGTTTATCGACTTTACAAGCTCGTAGGTCTTTTTCCAGGCGGAATAAAAATTCTGCCGTCCCCCGTCGTTAAACTGCGGATTGCCGTTTTCGTCCTCCTCGCCGAACCATACCGCATTGTCACATTCGTTATAAATGCAATATACAAGCTTGTCGGCGTATTCCTTTTTTGACAGCTCCTTTACCTGCTTTTCGACCTTTGGCAGATAATTCTCATCAACAAATTTTTCGCAGTCATATGAGCCTGATTTTCTTAAATTTTCGATTTCCTCATGGCAGTAATACCAGCTGTCAAAGCAGTCCTGAAGATAAACCGCTATGTAATCGCATGAACCGAGGTTTTTATAAACGCTGTCAACATCGCCCACGGGGTGCTGTAAACCGCCCAAGGTTTTCTGAGAGGCGGAGGAAATATCTATGCTCTCCGCCATTTCCTTTGACGGAACGCCCTGCGTGGCAAGGCCGTAAAGGAAACCCGAGGCGTAATTGCGGACTTCCCCCTCGCTTACAGAGCAGTCAATTTCAACCGTCGGCTTAAAGGCATATTTCACCCCCGGAAGCATAAGCCCCAAAAGTGTGATAACGCTCATTATAAAGCTTGAAATTTTCAGCATAATTATACCCCTTAAAAAACATAATTAAAATAAATTTTAAGCCTTTTTTCCCTATATGAATTATACAAAGTTTAGCTGTGCAAGTCAAATTAAAAAATATTTCTATTAAGATTTTCAAAAAGCTCATTTTTATGAAAATTGCAAAATTTATATTTTCGGTATATTTTTATGCGAGCTAATGTTATTTTTGCAAGTTTTACTACCGATTTTGTAAATCTTATTGAAATAGTAACTATTTTTTGGTAACCTGTTTTTAAGCAGGGAAAATGGGCTAAGGATTTTCCCAGCTTGCAGATTTCTTCTCGGAGCTTGTCTCCTTTTACTATTTCAGGACAAGCTCCTTTTGTTTTAATCCCAATCACGGCAACAAATACGGCTGTTTTGGACCGTATCATCTTAAAGAAAAAGCCCTAAATCTCAAACGAGGTTTAGGGCTTTTTGTAATGAAAGAAATAAAAATGAGAAAAATAAGAATAATTGAGTATATGCGGTGGGATTTCAAGCCTTTTTCCGCTCAATTAAATTCATATTGTTCGGCATGGGAACGCAGTCGAGGTCAAGCAATAGCGCATCAAGCGGCATTTCTATTCCTCTGTGCCTCTTTTATTCCTCAGTCTCATAGTAATACGAATAATCAATGCCCTTCATAATGATCTCACGATTGTAGATGTCATCGGTCAAGGCATTCTTTATCAATCCGTATATTTTCGTCGGATCGGTTACGCTTTCACGCATGGCAGAGAGATAATCTTTTTTATCAATCAGGCTACAGTCAACACATTTTTTCAAATTCTTTTTCAGAATCAGGTCGAGCCAAATGCGTGCGCTTCTGCCGTTACCTTCCATAAACGGGTGTGCGACATTTATTTCAACATATTTTTTGACGATTTCTTTAAGCGTACTTTCAGGCATTTTTTCAATATGTGCAAGAGCCCCGTCCAAATAAATTGCAGGTGCAAAGGCAAAACCGTCCTTTGCAATATTGACCGTCCGTATCTGCCCTGCAAAATCAAATATCCCACCGAAAATGTATCCGTGAATCTGTTGCAGTCCCTTCGCCGTTCCGACTTCAATGTTGTCGATGAAGCCGCTTTCAAAAAGCTCATACGCCTTCTGCTTGCTTTTTTCGTCAAGCGAGGTCTCCATATTCTTCATCCATTTGGCGAACACTTCGGCCTTTTTGCTCGGTATCAGTGCAATGACCGTATTCAATCCGGATTCGTCAACAACATCGGTGTTGTAAAACTTGCCGTCTCTCGCTTTTAATTTCAGTTGTCGACAAATTGTCGACAACTCATTTTTTCGATTTTTGATTTTATTCCAGTACGAACGGGGATTTTTGCTTTTGGTCAGCGCCTCGGCAATATCCGCAGCGCAAAACCACCATTTGGAGCTTTCATCGTCCCAAACGGCACGCACCGGTACATCTTCAAAAAATCGGATAGATGTTTTTTGCATCATAATCTCTCCATTTTATGATAATAAAATTAAAAGTTTATCGGTGGAAAACCCTCGCCGGAGGCTCTGTAATCTTCCCATATGTGCAAATCTGATTAAAGCCTGTTTTTTCTACGCAATAAGACCTCTCAGAAATTCATCTGCGAGGTCTTAATTTATATTTTTATTCGCCTTTTGCCTGCTATAGGGCTTCGCCCTTTAACACAAGGTCGATTATTATTTCATCTCAGCGATGGCTGCCTGTGCTGCTGCAAGGCGGGCAATCGGAACTCTGAAGGGTGAGCATGAAACATAATCAAGGCCGATCTTATGGCAGAACTCAACAGATGAGGGGTCGCCGCCGTGCTCGCCGCAGATACCGCAGTGGAGTGTGGGACGGGTTGCCTTACCGTTCTTAACCGCCATTTCCATAAGCTGGCCAACGCCTGTCTGGTCAAGCTTTGCAAACGGATCGTTTTCAAAAATCTTGTTGTCATAGTAAGCGTTAAGGAACTTGCCGGCGTCGTCACGGCTGAAGCCGAATGTCATCTGCGTAAGGTCGTTGGTACCGAAGCAGAAGAACTCCGCCTGTGTTGCAATATCGCCTGCTGTGAGAGCCGCTCTCGGGATTTCAATCATAGTACCTACTTCGTACTTCATTGAAGAACCTGCCGCCGCAATTTCAGCATCGGCTGTAGCAACAACTATATCCTTAACGAACTTTAACTCTTTTGTATCGCATGAGAGCGGAATCATAATTTCAGGGCATACTGTCCAATCGGGATGCGCTTTCTGAACATTGATAGCCGCACGGATAACAGCCTTTGTCTGCATCTTTGCGATTTCGGGATAAGTTACCGCAAGACGGAGTCCGCGGTGACCCATCATCGGGTTAAACTCGTGAAGAGAAGCTATGATAGCCTTTATATCCTCAACGGATTTGCCCTGTGCGTCGGCAAGCTTCTTGATGTCTGCCTCCTCTGTGGGAACAAATTCGTGGAGAGGCGGATCGAGGAACCTGATAGTAACGGGACAGCCTTCAAGAGCTTCATAGAGCTTCTCAAAGTCTGACTGCTGATAAGGAAGAATCTTATCAAGAGCCGCTTCTCTCTCCTCAACAGTATCGGAGCAAATCATTTCACGGAAAGCCGCAATTCTGTCTGCCTCAAAGAACATATGCTCTGTACGGCAAAGACCGATGCCCTCTGCGCCGAGCTCTCTCGCCTTCTTGGCGTCCGCAGGAGTGTCCGCATTAGTACGAACCTTGAGCTTTCTGTATTTGTCTGCCCAAGCCATAATTCTGCCGAATTCGCCTGCTATCTTAGCGTCAACCGTATCAATAATACCCTCATAGATATTACCTGTTGAACCGTCGATTGAAATGTAATCGCCCTCGGTAAATACTTTACCTGCGAGTGTGAACTTCTTGTTTTCCTCGTCCATGATGATGTCGCCGCAACCGGATACACAGCAAGTACCCATACCGCGGGCAACAACCGCCGCATGTGAAGTCATACCGCCGCGTACCGTAAGAATACCCTGCGAAGCCTTCATACCCGTAATGTCTTCGGGTGATGTTTCAAGACGGACAAGAACAACCTTTTCGCCCTTAGCGTTCCAATTTTCCGCATCTTCGGCAGTAAATACTACCTTGCCGCATGCGGCGCCGGGAGAAGCTCCGAGACCCTTGCCGATAGGTGTGGCGGATTTAAGAGCCTTAGCGTCAAACTGCGGATGAAGAAGCGTGTCAAGGTTACGGGGATCGATCATCGCAACAGCCTCAGCCTCTGTCTTGTGGCCCTCGTCAACGAGGTCGCAGGCAATTTTAAGAGCGGCCTGAGCCGTTCTCTTACCGTTACGGCACTGAAGCATATAAAGCTTTCTGTTTTCAACGGTAAACTCCATATCCTGCATATCATGATAGTGGTTTTCAAGTATATCGCATACTTTGATGAAGTCTGCATATGCCTCGGGGAATTCTTTTTCCATCTGAGCGATGGGCATGGGAGTACGAACGCCTGCAACAACATCTTCGCCCTGTGCGTTGATAAGGAACTCGCCCATAAGCTTGTTTTCGCCGGTAGCGGGATCACGGGTGAAGGCAACGCCTGTGCCCGATTCGTCGTTCAAGTTACCGAATACCATGGGCATTACATTTACGGCTGTGCCCCATGAATAAGGAATGTCGTTGTCACGGCGGTAAACATTTGCACGGGGATTATCCCATGAACGGAAAACAGCCTCAATAGCAAGCTTTAACTGAACAACGGGATCCGAGGGGAAGTCCTGACCGAGCTGGTTTTTATACTCGGCCTTGAACTGCTCTGCAAGCTCTTTAAGGTCGGCGGCGGTAAGCTCTATATCATACTTAACGCCCTTTTTCTCCTTCATCTCGTCGATAAGCTGTTCAAAATACTTCTTGCCGACTTCCATAACAACATCGGAGAACATCTGGATAAATCTTCTGTAAGAGTCGTAAACAAATCTCTCAAATTTAGGATCGGGGTTGCCTGCTATCATAGCGGCAACAACCTCATCATTAAGGCCGAGGTTAAGAATAGTGTCCATCATACCGGGCATTGAAGCACGGGCGCCCGAACGAACGGAAACAAGAAGAGGATTTTTGAGATCGCCGAACTTTTTGCCGTTGATCTCTTCCATCTTTTTAACGCCTTCCATAGCCTGAGCCATAATTTCGTCGTTAATCTGTCTGCCGTCCTCATAATACTGTGTGCAGGCTTCCGTAGTGATTGTAAAGCCCTGAGGAACAGGAAGACCTATAGCGGTCATCTCAGCAAGGTTAGCGCCCTTGCCGCCGAGCAAGTTACGCATGGTCATATCGCCTTCGCTGAACATATAGACCCATTTGTTTGCCATTTTACATACCTCCAAAAATTATTAACTTAAATTAAATGGTTGTCCCAAAACGGCGCAAAACACCCAAGGACAGTATTAACCTTTAGTATTATAGCAGAAACAAAAGTATATTTCTATATATTTTTGAAATTTTTTCATAAAGCAAAATATAATGTTTTAGTTTTTAAAAGCGCTTATTTTATTTATTTTGCACAAATTAAAGTTTAAAGGCGGAAAAAGGCATAAAAATACGGCACATTGTCATAAAGACCGTGTGCCGCCAGTGTGTAAGTATGTGTAGCTTGGCAATAAGCACAAAAGGAATAAGATTATGGGAAACCGCATTATGGGGTACGGATATTTCCCGACAGTAAATTTTAAAGCATATCGGCCAAGTCCAGTATGAGCTTTTCGGACTTTTCCCAACCGAGGCAGGCGTCGGTTATTGATTTTCCGTAAACGCCGCCGCCTATCTTTTGACTGCCGTCCTCGATATAGCTTTCTATCATAATTCCCTTGACAAGCTTGTCTATATCGTCGCTGTAACGCTTGCTTACGATTATTTCCTTTGAAATTCTTATCTGCTGAATAGGGTCTTTGCCCGAATTTGAATGGTTTGCGTCGATTATAACGGCCGGGTTTTGAAGTCCGCTTTCCTCATAGACCTCGTAAAGGCGGCGTATATCCTCGTAATGGTAATTGGGTATTGCTCTTCCGCTCTTGCTGACATAGCCCCTTAAAATGGCGTGGGCGTAGGGGTTGCCCTCGGAATGAACCTCCCACCCCCTGTAAATAAAGGTGTGCTTATGCTGAGCGGCAGTTATGGAATTCATCATAACCGAAATATCGCCGCTTGTGGGGTTTTTCATACCTACCGGCACTTCTATGCCGCTTGAAGTAAGCCTGTGCTGTTGGTTTTCAACGCTCCTTGCGCCTATCGCAACATAGCCCAAAACATCGTCAAGATACCTGTAATTTTCGGGGTAAAGCATCTCGTCGGCGCAGGCAAAGCCCGTTTCCTCCACCGCCTTCATATGAAGCTCCCTTATTGCGACTATTCCCTTGAACATATCCGGCTTTTGATTGGGATCGGGCTGGTGGAGCATACCCTTGTAGCCGTCGCCGGTGGTTCTGGGCTTATTGGTATAAATTCTGGGGACAATAAAAATCTTATCCTTTACCTTTTCCTGAACCTCTCTGAGCCTTAATATGTAATCAAGCACGCTGTCGTCACGGTCGGCGGAGCACGGGCCTATAATAAGCAGAAATTTATCGCTCTCGCCTTTAAAAATCTTTTTAAGCTCCGCCCTTCTGCCGTCTATTGACTGCTTTGAGGCGGAGGTGAGCGGATACATCTGCTTTACCTCCTGCGGAATGGCAAGCTTCCTTTCAAAAATCATATTCATATTATTTTCCTCCAAGCCGTTTTAATCGTTTAAATAATCTATTTTTACTCCGGATTTAATCATCTGTTCAAAAAAATCGGGGTAGCTTTTTCTTACCGCCTCGGCGCCGTCAAGCTCTCCGCCCGTGAGCATCAGCAAAAACGCCGTCGCCATTACTATCCTGTGGTCGTTATGGCCGTATATCGTCCGCTCTGGCTTACGCAGACCGCAGGAGCTTATGCGCACCTTGTTTTCGCCCTCAAAAAGCTCCGCTCCGAATTTTTCAAGCTCTTCCTTCATACAGGCTATTCTGTCGCTCTCCTTTAGCCTGAGCCTGTCCGTCCCCGTAAACTCGGCTCCGTAATTTGCCGCACCGAATGCAAAAAGTACGGGCGCAAGATCCGGGCAGTCGGTAACATCAAGCGTACAAAAGCCCTGTTTAAGCTTTTTAAAATATTCCGTGCAGACCTTATCGCCCTGCCTGCTGTTTTTATCGACTCCGTGAATTTCCAGATTATCGGAGTACTCCTTTAAAGCGTACAGGAACGCCGCATTCGACCAGTCTCCCTCAACCGTCAAATTGCAGGGTCTGTATTTCTGCGAGCCCCTGATTTTTATTTCGTTTTCGTTTATTTCCGCTTCGACGCCGAATTTATTTATCATATCGGCCGTCATATAGACATAGGGTCTGCTCTCAAACGGCGGTATAATTTTAATTACGCTGTCGCCCTCAAGCTGTGGGAGCGCAAACATAAGTCCGCTGATAAACTGACTGCTTATGTTGCCCTTTACCTCGAAAGTATCCGCCCTGAGCTTACCGTTTAATTCAACCGTATCTCTGCCGACGGCCATTTCAACGCCCTGTTTTCGGCAAATTTCGCTGTAAACGCCCAACGGCCTTGAAATCAGCTTTTCGCTTCCCCTCAAGATCGCACGGCTGTCTGCAAGCAGGCATATGGGGATAAAAAACCTCAGCGTGCTTCCGCTTTCGCTACAGTAAAGCTCCTCTTTCCCTATCCGTTCAAAATTCTTTATTCCCCTTATTTTTACCGTGCCGCCCCGAATTTCAACATTACAGCCTATCGCTTTAAGGCAGTTAAGCGTAGCTTCAATATCCTGCGAAAGAGAAATATTTTCAATAACGCTCTCCCCGTCGCAGAGCCCTGCGCATATAAGCGCCCTGTGAGCCGCACTCTTGGAGGACGGGGCGTATAAATCCCCTTTCGGCAGTGATTTTTCAATTCTAAGTTTCATTAGCTTTTTTCTCCGCAAGTAAATCTACCGCTCTCAAATACCCGTCAAAGCCGAGTCCCTTAAAGGTGCCGATGCAGCCGAGGCGTATGTAGCTTGTTTTTCTGAAATCTTCCCTTTTGTCGGGGTCGGAAATATGCACCTCAACCGTCGGGATACCGACAGCCTTTACTGCGTCGAGCAACGCCACCGAGGTGTGCGTATATGCCCCGGGGTTGATTACTATGCCGTCAACCTCGCCGTAAGCACGCTGTATACTGTCCACAAGCGCACCCTCGTGATTTGACTGGTAAAAATCAACCGAAATACCCTTTTCTTCGCAGTATGACCTTATCATACCGCATAAATCGTCATATGTTTCAAAGCCGTAAATCTGCGGTTCTCTTACGCCGAGCATATTGAGATTGGGGCCGTTAATAACCAAGATTTTCATTTAAAAAATGCTCCTTTTCTATCTGCTTTACAGCGTCGCCGCATATGCCGTTTACCTTAATTTTTTTATCCGCCGCGGCAAGATATATGCCTATTCTTTCATCGTACCTTTTTATGATTGCCTCTTTTGTGGAGGCAAGCGGCCTGTCGGAGGTGGGAATTAGCTGCTGTAACGGCCTGTCCATATAATAAATCGTTCCGTTCATTTTTAGCGCAAGCACATTTTCCTCTCTTAACACCGCTCCGCCGCCCGTTGCGATAACCGCTCCCGAAAGCAGGCTGATTTTTTTAATGACCTGCGTTTCCTTATCCCTGAAAGCCGTCTCGCCGAAGCGTTCAAAATAATCGGATATTTCCATACCCGTCTCTTTTTTTATTTCCTCGTCGGTATCTATAAAAACCCGTCCCGTTTTCTCCGCTGCGGCTTTGCCTATAGTGGTTTTTCCGCTCCCCGGCATACCCGTCAGGACTATGTTTTTCTTTGAGCTTAGAACGGACGCAAAGATGCTGTCAAGCAAGCCGTCCCGAGCCTTTGTATCCATAAAAATCTCATACGCCTTTATCGCCTGCGCCGTAAGCATATAAAGTCCGCCCTGAGCCGGAATACCCATGCGCTCCGCCTCCAGGACAAGCTGTGTAGAAAGCGGATTGTAAACGGCGTCCGCAACGCCCGAAAGGTTTTTAAAGCGTGAGAGCTCGACGGGGCTTGCAAAAATATCGGGGTACATTCCCACAGGCGTTGTGTTTATTATAACGCCGACGTCGCCGTGCTTTTCATAGAGCTCGCCGTAAAGCACGGAGTTTTCCTTTCCGCTTCTCGAAGCCCTTAAAATCTCGGCCGCACCAAGACTTTTTGCAACGGCGGCGGAGGTCTTTGAGGTTCCGCCCGAACCGAGTATTGCGACCTTTTTATTTTTAAGCTCTATATTGTTTTTGTTTAAAAGCGAGGTCATACCGTAAAAATCCGTATTGTAGCCGTAAAGCCTGCCCCCACGGTTTACCACCGTGTTGACTGCGCCTATCGCCTTTGCCGTAGGGCTTATTTCATACAAAAACGGTATAACCGCCTGTTTATACGGGATTGTAACATTTATTGCCTTAAACTCATGCTTTTCCATAAAGGGACCCAGCTCCTGCTCGCCGAGTTCCTTTAGCTCATACGAATAAGAACCTATTTTTTCGTGTATTATTTTTGAAAAAGAATGAGGCAGTTTTTTGCCTATGCAACCGTATTCCATAATTTTCTCCGTTTATTTTTCGGCAATAACAGACATAAGATTTTTTATTTCGTCCAAGGGAAGCTTTTTAATTTCATAGCTTCCGATTTCTTTTACAAATACAGCGTTGATATAATCTTTTCTCATCTTTTTGTCGTGAACTGCGGCGGAAAAGGCGGAATTGACATCAAGCGGAATTTCGGTTTTCAAATTTAGCTTTTTAAGCACGGGGACAAGCCTTTCCCTGACGCTTTGACTGCACATGGGGATCATTCCCAGCGCAACACATTCCCCGTGAAAAAGCCCGTTTAGCTCCTCCTCGCTCTCAACCGCATGGCCTATTGTATGGCCGAAGTTAAGAACCATACGAAGCCCGGCTTCCTTTTCGTCCTGCTCAACTACTTTCCTCTTAATTTCTATCGCCCTGAACAGAATTTCCTCTATATTTTCAACTGCGTCCTCTTTTTCAAAAAGCTCAAACAGCTCCCTGTCAAAGGTCAGGCTCATTTTTACCGCCTCGGCAAGGCCGTTTGAAAATTGCCTTTCGGGTAAAGTCTTTAAAACATCGGGGTCGATGATAACCGCTTTCGGCTGGTGAAAAGCGCCGACCGTATTCTTTATGCCGTCAAGGTCAACGGCGGTTTTTCCGCCAATGGAAGAGTCAACCTGCGAAAGTACTGTGGTGGGGAAATTGTAAAAGTCAATTCCCCTCATATAGCAGGCGGAAACAAAGCCTGCAAGATCTCCGGGCACTCCGCCGCCGCAGGCGACAACGCAGTCGTTCCTCGTAAAATTATTTTTAAGCATAAACGAGAGTATTTCGCCGAAGCAGGTAAGATTTTTACTCGCTTCGCCCTCTTTTACGGTATAAATCAGCGCATTCTCAAACTGCGAGGCTATACGCTCGGCGTACTGCCTCGGAACTCCGCTGTCCGTAACTATCAAAAGCCTTGAATTGATACCGCTCAGCTCTCTGAATTTGTTTATTGCACTGCGCTCTATAATAATATCGTAGCTGTCTGCGCCCAAATTAACATGAGTTTTCATATTTTCACCCGTCAGATAGTTTTTTTAGCCGAATAGTGGCCTGCAATTTTGAGCTTTTCACAGCAGACGGAAAGCTCCTTCATCATACGCTGCCCCTCCTCGGAATTTCTGTCGCCGTCGGCCTCCACATAAAAATAGTACTGCCACGGAACATTTTTGACGGGGCGGCTTCTCAAAATTCTCATATTAAAGCCGTGAGCGCAGATTATATTTACCGCCTTTGCAAGCGCTCCGACCTCATCATTTACCGTAAACAGGAGAATAAACCTCTCGTTATCGGGCGAATTTTGTGCGGACGAACGGGAGAATACCGCAAACCTTGTGGTGTTGACTGCGCTCTCGTTTATATCGTGGTCGATTACCTCAAGCCCGTAAAGCTCCGCCGTCTCTTTGCTGGCGATTGCGGCAACCGATTTTTCATTGAGCGACGCAACCTTTTTTGCCGCAAATGCCGTATTTGCCGCCTGCTCTTTGAAAAATCCGTGTTCGTTAATATACACATTGCATTGCGAAAGCGCCTGCGGATGGCTGATTACCGTTTTAACATCTTTTATGCCGGCGCCCCTTATGCCGATAAGGTTCTGCTTTACCTGCATATCGTACACGCCGTTTACTGAAAGGTCGCCCTCGAACATAAGGTCGATTACCTGACCCACTTCCCCGGCATAGCTGTTTTCTATAGGCAGTACACAGCAGTCGCAGTCGCCCTCAAGCACGGCGTTGTATGCGCCCGAAAAGTCGCCGAACGCAACCGTCCTGCCGTAGGGAAAAATTTTCTTTGAGGCAATTTCGGCAAATGCGCCCTCCGTTCCGCAAAAGGCTATTTTCAGACCCTTTAAAAGGCTCTCCTGATATTTTTTTGAAACGCCGATAAACGAGCGCAAAAAAGTATCGTAATACCCTTTAAGGCTGTCGTTTTTAAGCGACGCCACATTTTTTGATATTATCTTTTTTTCTCTTTCCTCATCGAATATGGGCAGACCGTTTTTCGCCTTATACTCCGCAACGAGCTTAACGGCGTCCATTCTTTTTTCAAAAAGCCCGGCAATTTCCCTGTCGGTTTCGTCAATAATCTGCCTCGCCTTTTCAAGCTCTGTCATAATCAACACCTTTACTTTCACAAAAAAACACCACTTAAACATAACGAATAAGTGGTGGAGTAATCATTAAAGCCGAAAAATGCAAATAATGTTTATTCCATCACGCTACTAAAGATAAAGTAATAACGCTTTTTAAACATTATAAGCACTCCTTTCAAAACTTTTTAACATTTTACTACCGATTTAAAGTATTGTCAAGTAAAAGTGCGTTAAAAAGAACCAAATGTCACGGCTTGTGTAAATTTATCGGGTTTTCAAAGACTTTTGCCCATAAATCTTTTTGAGGCCTTACCGAAGTTTACCGAGCTTACAGCCTCAACGATTTCCTCTTTGCGGCCTTCCGCATTTTGCATATCGCAGACAATGTCGTTTATATCATACGCTCCGTTACGGAAATGACCGACTGCCGCACCACGGAACTCGCCGTAAAACGGGTGTCCGTTTGTTTCGATACAACCTCCGCAACCGCAAGTCCCCTTGTATTCACATTCGGTACAATGCAAACCGCATCTTGGCTCAAGCATATGTATATCCTCCCCGTTTTTATTAAATATCGCTATTTTATTACAATCTTCCACTCGTCATTTTCCGGGATATATTGGAATTCGGTCAGGCTGTCGTCAAGCATAACACGGATTAGCGTTTCTAAATCATCAACGGCATTTATGAACGGTAAATCCGTTTTTTTCACCCAGTGCATTGTACCCTCCTCGGAAGAAACCGTTTCGCCCTCGAATTGATTTGTCCTGAAAAGGAAAACAATATATCTGCCGTTCTCGGTCGGGAATTGCTTTATGCCGCACAGCTCGGGATTTACAATCGTAAGCCCTGTCTCCTCTTTCATCTCACGGATTACGGCGTCTACGACAGACTCTCCCTTTTCAATATGTCCGCCGGGCAGAGTAAACTCTTTCCAATCCTTTTTAACTCTGTTTTGCAGCAAATATTCATCACCGTTTTGTATCAAACACAGTACGGTTAATTCAACATTTTCGGTTCGGCCCATTTAAAATTCCCCCGTTTCCGCCTTCGCCAGCAAAGCCACGCTCTCAACATGCACCGTTCTCGGGAAGAGGTCTGCTACCGTGAGCTTTTTGACTTTATAATTTTTCGCTTCAAAAATTTTGCAGTCCCTTGCGAGCGTTGCCGGGTCGCACGAAACATATACTATCCTCTCGGGCGACATTTCGCAGACTGCGTCTATCAATTCCCTGCCGCAGCCCTTTCTCGGAGGGTCAAGCACAACCGCATCGGGTCTGACGCCGTCATTTTTGAACATATTTGCCGCATTGGAGGCGTCCGAGCAATAAAACCGAGCGTTTTTTATGCCGTTGAGCTCTGCGTTGAACCTTGCGTCCTCCACAGCTTCGGGAACTATCTCAACGCCTATTACCTGTTTGCATTTGTCCGCCATGGACAGCCCTATTGTGCCTGCGCCGCAGTACATATCAATGAGCGTTTCTCTGCCTGTCAGGGCGGCGTATTCCTTTGCCCTTGAGTACAGTCTCTGTGCCTGTTCTCGGTTCACCTGATAAAACGACAGCGGCGAGAGCCTTATTTTAACGCCGCACAGCTCATCGTAAATACAGTCGTCTCCCCAAAGCGTTTTGCACTCCCTGCCGAGTATAACATTCGTTTTCTGCGTATTTACATTGAGTACTATGCTCTTAACGCCGTCCGTTTTTGCAAGCTCGTTTATAAGCGCTTCGCCGTGGGGCAGTTTTTCGCCGTTTGCAACAAGGCAAACCATTATCTGCTTTGTGGCAAAGCCCTGCCTTATGTAAATATGCCTTAAAAGTCCGCTGTGCTTTTCGCCGTCATACACGCTTATGCCGTACTCTGTTATCCATTTTCTCACGATTTTAACTATGTCGGAAAAGAGCTCCGGTTGCAGGGCGCAGCTTTCGCAATCGACTACCCTGTGCGTGTGCAGGGCATAAAAGCCGATATTAAGCTCCCTGCCGAAGCTGACGGGATATTCCGCCTTGTTCCTGTAGGCGCAAACGCTTCCGCCTATAATCTCCTCCGCCTCAATATCTACCGAGCCGAGTCTTTTCATGGCGTCCTCAACCTTTTGCTTTTTAATTTTAAGCTCGGTTTCATAGTCGATGTGCCTGAAAGCACAGCCGCCGCAGGAGGGAAAAGACGGGCAGTCCGGCTCGATCCTCGCCTTTGACTTTTTAAGTATTTTAACCGCCTTGCCGACCGCATAGCTTTTTTTGACCTTGATTATATGTGCAAGCACGGTATCTCCGGGCGCAGTTCCGCTTACAAAAACAGCGAAGCCGTCTATATGCCCCACGCCGCTCCCCTCGGAGGTAAAGCCGTCTATGTAAAGTTCCGTTTCATCGTTTTTATTTAAGGTCATTTTCCGTTTTCCTGTTCTTTAGAATATTTTTAACTATAATAAAAACAGTTATGCCGAGGCTCACCGCACAGACGAGCGACACGCCTATAAGCTCATATTTTCTCTGCTCGTCCGTAAGCTCCGCTTCCGAAAAGAAATTAAAAATCCGAAAAAAATTAAAAAGCATATTTTCACCGTTCAAAACCGACGGAATTTCTCCTGTCTGTATTAATGTAAGGGGAGCCGAAAAGAGCCCGAAAAGGCGTGTTTTCAACTCCCTTAAATTATCTTCCCAAATACGGCATGGGATTAACCCTGTTGCCGTTTACCATTACCTCAAAGTGCAGGTGCGGACCGGTTACATTGCCGCTTGAGCCGACATTGCCTATAGGCTGTCCTGCGTAAACATGCTGACCGGGGGACACCTTAAACGAACCCCTCAGCATATGGGCGTACCTTGTCGAAAGGCCGTTGCCGTGATTTATTACCACATTGTAGCCCCAACTGTAATGATAGCCTGCCGAAACGACCGTTCCGTCGCCTGCGGCCACTATGGGAGTACCCGTGCTTCTGCCGCCCGATTTAATTATATCCACGCCGCCGTGCCAGCCCATCGAACGGTAGCCGAAGTACGAAGAAATGTTATATGCGCCGATTGCCGGCCATAAAAACCTGCCGCCGTAGCTTGTAGCCGTGCCGTACGGGTTTTTCTTAGTACCGACCTGAACCTTTTTATCGACGGCCTGTACCAAAGTTTTTCTTGATACCTCTTTTGCCGAAACCCTTTTGCCGTCAATATAGGTTACAAGCTCCGTAATTTCCTGCTTGCCCTTTTGACCCTCGGTTACGGTTTTTTTAATGCCCTTGTAAAGGCTCGAAGTCTCAATTTCAATGGTCTTGTACGCAATATCGACCGTTCTGGTTTCCGTCCTTGTGTACTGCACCCTGACATAGTCCTGCGCCTGTGAAATAAGAACCCTGTCGCCCTCCTTGAGATATGCGCTCAAATCGGGATTGAGTTTTTTTAATTCGCCTACGCTTACATTGTACTGCCCTGCGACCCCTGCAAAGGTGTCGCCGCTGTGGGCGATATAATAAACTGCGTCCTTTTGATTGTTTACAAGCTTTTTACTAAGCTGTGCCGCATCAAGTATTGTATTCTTGTCGTCGGGATAAAGCCCTTGGATATACTCTATCTTTTCCGCAAAGCTGTAAGTGGCGGAGTTGTTGTCGCTCTCTTTACTCTGATGCGGCTGAGCGCCGCCGTTACCGCTGTTTTTCTGCGATTTATCCCTATAATCCGAAAGCATATTGTCAAAGACGGTCTGGGCGTCTGTCTCGTTCTTAACGGCGCACAAAAAATCCCCGTCAATATATATTCCGCAGGCATTGGTAATGTTGTTGCCCGAACGCTCTATAATACTGTTGCAAACGGTATCGGAATCTTTAAGCTCCGTAAGCTTGGCGGGCACAATGGCGTATTCGGAGCTTTTAAGCTTAACAGCACCCTCGCCTGCAACTGCGGCGGTTTCAAGCCTCTGCTGTGCCTTTTTCTGCGCCTCGATATAAACCGACTCCGAAACAACACAGCCGACATCGGCGTTATTGTAAGTGACCTTTAGGGCAAGGTTCCTGCCGCTCCAATAATTAATTGTAATTATGAGTACCGCAAACGCAAGCACGGGGGCTATTACTTCCGTAATAAGGGTGAGCGCAATGCCGTGCTTTGAAAAGGCCCTTTTAATATAATAGCCGATTTTTCCAAAGCCCTTTTTGCCGCCGGAATTTTGAGAGGAAAACATGACCCTGTTTGCGTTTTTCACATCTTCGGCAAGCTCTTTCATATCCTGCGTGCGCTCTGATAACGACTGCCTGAGCATTGCAAAGCCGGCAACAAAAAAAGCGCCCAACGCCTTAAAGGGCTTGAGCAGTAAGCCCGAAGCCCTCTTAAAAAATCTTCCCACATACCTTGCGGTATAAAGGCCGAGGATATAAAGCTTTTTGTAAATATAATCAAACATAATTTCCCGTTAGCCTTAATAATTTATTGACAATATATTCTACCACAGGCAGGCATTTTTTTCAAGTAAGAGAACCTTTGCTTGAAAATCCCGAATTTCGGTACTTAATCTGCCGCTTCAAATCGCAGTATTTCCGCCGTTCGTTATCGGATATGACTGCACACACAGATAATATTCGTCATTGTGTTTTATAACATTGCCCGGAGAAGAATAATTCTTTGCGATATTTTTTTCCGTCAATATTTTCGGAGGCGTCCAATTAATAAAGTCGGCGCTTTCGCTCATTGCAACAGTAAAAAACTGTCCGTCTTCGGTATTTTCAACAAGGGTGAAAAAAGACAGACCCTGCCGTTTTCGTAAAAAGCCGCAGGGTTGCGGTATGAATATATTTGTGATTGTTTAAATATGGGATTGAGCATTTTTACCGCCTTTTTATTTTATGTGCCGTAATTTTTTCTGAAAGCGCTGTCCACCTGTTTCCTGAGCCTGCGGTTTTCCGGCTTTGAAAGGGTCTTGTCGCCCTCGATAACCTTTGCCGCCGCATTTTGGGAGCGCATAAGCATTTCGGTATCTGTAAGTATATCGGCAACCCTCAGGCTCGGTAGCCCGTGCTGTCGGGTACCGAAGAAATCGCCCGGCCCTCTCATCTCAAGGTCGGCGTTTGCTATCTTAAAGCCGTCGTTCGTTTCGCACAAAATTCTAAAGCGTGAAACGGCTTCGTCGTTTCGGGCGTCGGAAACAAGAATACAGCTCGATTTTTCGCTCCCCCTGCCTATTCTGCCCCTTAGCTGGTGAAGCTGCGAAAGCCCGAAGCGCTCGGCATTTTCAATTACCATGATAACGGCATTGGGAACATCGACGCCGACCTCTATAACCACCGTCGAAACGAGAAGCTGAATATCGCCCGAAGCAAAGCGCCGCATAATTTCTTCCTTTTCGGAGGGCTTCATTCTTCCGTGAAGCAGACCCAAACGGTAGTCCTTAAAAACGCCGTTTGAAAGCTTCTCATAGTATTCCTGCGCAGGTATCAAATCATTTTCGCCCTCCTCCACAAGAGGACAGACAATGTAGCCCTGCAAGCCCCTGTCCAAATGCTTTTTGATATATCCGTATATTCTTTCGTGGTAATCGCTTGTAACGCTGTAGGTTTCTATTTTCTGTCTGCCCGGCGGAAGCTCGTCAAGAATTGACACGCTTAAATCGCCGTACATTATCATGGCGAGAGTTCTGGGTATAGGCGTTGCGGACATAACATAAATATGCGGATTGTTGCCCTTTACGGCGAACGACGCCCTCTGATTAACGCCGAACCTGTGCTGTTCGTCGGTAATTACAAGGCCGAGCTTTTTAAACTCGACATCTTCCTGAATAAGCGCATGTGTTCCTATTGCAAGGTCAACAGAGCCGTCCTTTAACTCTTGCTTGATTTTTTTCTTCTGTGCGGCGGAGGTACTGCCCGTGATAAGGCAAATTTTAATACCGCTTTTTTCAAAAAGTCGGTTAAATGTTCTCTCGTGCTGCTGTGCCAGCACCTCGGTAGGCGACATCAAAGCGCATTGGAAGCCGTTTTTCACCGCATTATACATAATTGCCGCCGCAACCGCAGTTTTGCCCGAGCCTACATCTCCCTGCAAAAGCCTGTTCATAGGCTCGCTTTTTTTCATATCCGCAAGTGCCTCCGCCACGGCTTTTTTCTGTGCGCCGGTCAATTCAAACGGAAGCCTTGAGATGAACTCATCGGTATAATTTTTTTCCATAACACATTCGGTTACGGCTTTTTTATTTATGTTTTTGATTGACAAAAGACCGAGCTGTAAAATAAACAGCTCGTCAAAAATGAGCCTGTTTCTCGCCTTTTCAAGGTCGGAACAGCTTTTGGGAAAATGAATGTTCCGTATTGCGAAGTCAAGGGAGCACAGCGAATTTTCCCCGATAATCTCCTCAGGCAAAAAGTCGGATATTTCGTCTGTTTCGTCGAGCACATTTTTTACGCATTTTGAGATGAATTTTGAGTTGAGATCGGCGCTCTGCGGATAAACGGGCTTTATCCCGGCCGCTTCGGCGCTTTTTTGAAAAATCGGCGAGGTCATTTCCTTTGCACCGTACCTGTTTACAAAAGGCTTGCCGAAGAAATAGTACTCCTCGCCCTCCTTTAGCATATTCGATATGTATTTATTGTTAAAGAAAGTCAGGTTCATAAGCCCCAAGCCGTCGGTAATGCTTGATTTTGCAATCAGTTTTCCGCCGGGTATTCTTATTTTTGACGGCGTATTGCAAACCGTTGCCCTGATACAGCAGGTTTCCCCGACGGGCGCTTCCCTTATGCCGTAAACCTTGCTCCAGTCCTCATAAGTCCTCGGATAATAACGCAAAAGGGCACCGACAGTGTCAACACCGAGCCTGTAAAAGGCCTCCGCCCTGACGCTGCCAACGCCCTTTAAAAATTTTATATCAGTTGAAAAATTCATAAATTAACACCGTAAGCTTAGCCCTATTCAACCGAAACGATGAAATAATATACGGGCTGTCCGCCGCTGATGACATTTACCTCAATATCGGGGAAGCGCTGGGACAGCTTTTCGCACAGCAAATTCGCCATAATCTCGCTTGTATCTTTGCCGTAATAAATCGTTACAAGAGAGCCGTTAAACTTTTTAACAAGCCTGCGTGTCACACGGTAAGCGGCGGTTACGACATCATCGTCTACAAGCGTAATATTGCCGTCCTCCATACCGAGCGTCTGACCCTTTAATATCTTCTGCCCGAAAGACTCGCTGTCCCTTGCGGCAAATGTAACCTGAGCCGTGTGGACGCCCTCGGCCGCCTTTTTCATATTCATAAGGTTTTTCTCAACGCTGTCCGTTTCGCAGAAATTCAGCACGGCGGTAATACCCTGGGTAAGGGTTTTCGTGGGCACTACGGAAACGCCCCTGTCGGCAAGGTTAATACATTGCTCGGCCGCCATAATTATATTTTTATTGTTGGGCAGAACAAAAACATGCTTTGCGGCAGTAGCCTCTACGGCGTGAAGTATATCGTCCGTACTCGGGTTCATGGTTTGGCCGCCCATAACTATATTGTCAACGCCGATTTCCTTAAACAGCTCGACGAAGCCCTCGCCGGCCGCAACCGCAACAAAGCCGTATTCCTTTTCGGGCTCGACTCTCTGCACGGCGGCATCCTGCGCCCGGTTTTCCTCAACTCCGAGCTCGGCGTTCTGATGCTGAAATCTCATATTGTCGATTTTTATATTTGTGAGCGCACCGCATTTTAAAGCCGCCTGGATTACATTTCCCGGCTCGTTTGAGTGAACATGGACCTTGATTATATCGTCGTCCTCAACCACGACTACGCAGTCGCCTATCGACTCAAGGTAAGCCTTCAGAGTCTTTGCGTTGCTCTTTGCGTTCTTTTCACGGTTGATTAAAAACTCACTGCAATAGCCGAATTTAATATCCCCCGAAGCGTTTGCGACTGCGCTCTTGCCCTGCGGCTTTTGAGAGCCTGCGGTCTGCGCCTCGTTTGACTTTATTATCTCGCCCTTATTTACGGCGCTGAGCATACCCTCAAGTATATAAACAAGCCCCTGTCCGCCTGCATCGACAACGCCTGCCTGCTTTAATACGGGAAGCATTTCCGGCGTTTGGCTCAGAGCCTCGCAGGCCGCCTCATAAGCCGTTTCAAGCACCTCTTCGGCGGACTGCTCCCCGGTGTTTTCAACCGCCTCGGACGCCTTCCTGATTACGGTAAGTATTGTTCCCTCCGTAGGCTTCATAACAGCCTTATAGGCGGACTCCGTACCCATTTTAAGCGCCTTTGCAAGCGTTTTGCCGTCTGCCTCGTCTATGCCCTTAAGGCCGTTTGAAATGCCCCTGAAAATAAGCGAAAGTATAACTCCGGAATTGCCCCTCGCACCTCTTAAAAGTGCGGCGGCCGCCCGGCTTGAAACCTCCGAAATACTCTTGTCGTCATTGACCTGAAGCTCCCTGACGGAAGCGGTTATGGTCATCGACATATTTGTTCCCGTGTCGCCGTCGGGAACGGGAAAAACATTCAGAGCGTCAACATCTTTTTTGTGGTTTACGATATTATTTGCACCCGAAATAAGCGCATTTTTAAACATTTCACCGTTAATCAATTTTAAATTCTCCTGTCATTCTTTTATATCATCAACATAAACATTTACGCTTTTGATTTTAAAGCCCGTAGCCTGTTCTACCGTATATCTTACCTTGTTGGTGATAGAATCGACTATCGCTTTTATATTGACGCCGTAGCTTACAATGATATGAATATCTACCGAGAATTCCTCTCCCTGGACATATACCGCAACGCCCCTGTCGGTGTGTGAGCCGTGCTTAAATACCTTTTGGCGGATATTTTGGACGGGGCCGCTGTTTGACATTCCCACTACGCCGAAACAAGATGTGACGGTGTGTCCTATAAGGTCAGAAAAAAAGTGCTGATGAAGTTCAATAACGCCAAGATGGTTTTCGGTTTTTATCATAAAAATTCCATAGCCTTTCCGACTACAATTTAATAGCTGTGTTCCCCGTTGTAGTCCTACAGGGTATTATGAACCGACTGCGGCGCAGTAAACATCCGCCTGCCGCAAAGCCTATTTTATATTATAACACAAAAAATTAATTTTTGCCACTTATTATTGACTTTCCTGCGAAGCCTCCCAATTTTCGATATTTCCGTATATATCGAACGGGGCGTAAGTGAAGTCGGGGGAATAGAGCTTCGTGTACGCCGCAACGCCTACCCTGTAGCATATGGGTATGAACGGGGCGTCGTTTAAAAAGCTGTTTATAACCGTGTTTATATCTTTTTTGCCTGCCTTGTAGTTTTCATAGTCCTTAAAGAAATTTACATTACCTGCAAGGCATTTTTTATAAAACCCGTCGCTGAAAGCGCTCAAATCCATATTTTCGGTAAGCTTTATCTCGCCTATGCAAAGCTGATAATTGCCCTCGTTTACCCTCTTTTTGTACTCCTCCGTGCCGAGCTTAATAACGCTGATTTTAAATCCGCATTCGGACAGCTCGTCCGCAATTTTATTTGCCGCCGCAAGCCTGAACGCATTGTCCTTATTAACCGTAAGGCTGAGATTGAGTCTGTTGTCGGAAACCGACTTGACGCCGTTTTTTGTACCGCTCGAATAGCCCAGCTTTTCGATTATGGAGCGTGCCTTGTCCTTATCGCCCTTAACATCGGGCAAACTGATATTTTGCAGCTCATAGAAATCGGGATTAAACGGAGTTGCCGCCGCAACCGCATAGCCCTGATACGGGGCGGCGCTTGCGTTTTCCTTATCGATCGCATAATAGATTGCGGTTCTCAGAGCCTGAGAAGAGAGAGCGCCGTCCTTGGCGTTTATGCCGAGAAAAACAAGATTGTTGAGCGTTACATTCTTACTTTGCGAGACGATGGCCTTGAATTTCCCCTCCGAGAAATCCTCAAAAAGGTAATTGATATTGCCTATTTCAAGCTCGCTTACGGCAAGCTCCGGCGTTTTTATATCGCTTAGCTTAACCGTGTTTATAGAGCTTATCTTCTGGCTGTACTGGTTAATTACCAGCTCTTCTTTGCCGTTGAATTTAAACACTCCCGAACCTATGGGTACGCTGTCTTTATTATCGGCCGTGCCCGACTTTACTATCGGAAAGGTAAGCGCATTTGCCGCAAGCTTGTCCTGCGCTTTCAGATTAAATGTCACAGACGAACCGGAGGCGGAAACGCTGTCCACATTTTTAAGCCTCTGTGAAAACGCAAAGGATTTTTTTGCAAGCGAAAAAGAATATGCTATATCCTGCGCCGATACAACGGAGCCGTCGCTGAACATAACCTCGTTTAACGAAACCACCGCCCTTTTATCATTGACGGAAATATCGGACGCAATAACAGGTTCGCACTCATAATTTGATTTTACGGTAAAAAGCGGCTGGCAGTAAATATAAGAGAGCGCAAGGTTTTCGCTGCTGTTTGCAAAATAGGGGTTAAACGAATCTCCGCTTGAATAGGGCAAGGATATTTCAACCGTCTTTGCGTTGCCCTTATCCTTATATACGGCGTCCTTTTCCTCCTCGTTTTGCTTGCCGCAGGAGCAGAAAATCATAATAACCGCCGTAAGCGCAAGAAAAACAGAAATTATTTTTTTATTCACGGCAGTTCGCTCCCTTCAAAATTTATAGTTTTATTCTTTCAACGGACAATGTTTTTCCGCTTTTTTTGTCAATTTCAAAAATAACGCCGCAAAGCTCGCACTCGCAGTCCGGATTTTCAAAACGAACGGGCAAATTGGTTTTCATCTTTTCAATGGCGAGCTCCGGCTTTACGCCGATTACGGAATACTTAGGCCCGGTCATACCGACATCGGTAATATATCCCGTGCCGTTTGATAAAATTTGTTCGTCGGCGGTCTGCACATGGGTATGCGTTCCGAAGACGGCCGAAACCCTGCCGTCAACATAAAAGCCCATGGCTCTTTTTTCGGCGGTGGACTCCGCATGAAAATCCACAATGATTATCTTAACCTCGTTTTTCAGTATATCCACAGCCTCGTCGATACACTCGAACGGATTTCTGAGATTTTCCATAAACGCCGTACCCAGCAGGCTTATAACGCCTATTTTAAAGAAGCCCTTATCTATAACGGCACAGCCCGAACCCGGGGCGTTGCCCCCGTAATTGTACGGGCGCACAATAGAAAAGGAATTGTCAAGCGCGTCGTAAAACTCCCTGCGCCTGAATGTGTGGTTTCCCCCCGTAATGACATCTGCGCCGCTTGAAAAAATATGCTCGCAGGAAAAAGCGGTCATACCGTTGCCGACCGCAGAATTTTCGCCGTTTACTATGCACACATCTATTTCTTTGCTTTTTTTAAGAGAGGGCAGAGTCTTTCTCAGCTTTTCACAGCCGCAGGAGGAGACTACATCGCCCACCGCCAAAACCTTAACGGTATTATCCATAATACACCGATTTCCGTATATTTTTTGTCATATTACATAAAGCCCTGACTGTGGTTAAGTCAGGGCCTAACTTTTTTTATTTCGCGTAATCGACTATGCGGTTTTCACGAACTATATTTACCTTTATCTGCCCGGGATAATCAAGCTCTTCTTCAATCTTCTTGACTACCTGACGGGCTATAAGTACCATCTTATCGTCGCTTACAACATCGGGCTTAACCATTATGCGAACCTCACGGCCTGCCTGAATTGCGAACGATTTTTCAACGCCGTCAAACGAGGAGGCGATTTCCTCAAGCTTTTCAAGACGCTTGATGTAATTCTGGACATTCTCACGCCTTGCGCCGGGTCTTGAAGCCGAAACTGCGTCCGCCGCCTGAACAAGGCAGGCAACTACCGTTTTCGCCTCAATATCCCCATGGTGTGCGGCAATAGCGTGGATAACGCTCTCGTTTTCCTTATATTTCTTTGCCGCCTCAACGCCGAGCTCAATATGCGTGCCGTCAACCTCATGGTCGAGCGCCTTGCCTATATCGTGCAAAAGGCCGGCTCTTTTTGCCGTTTTAACATCGGCGCCCAGCTCGGCGGCCATAAGCCCTGCAATATAAGAGACTTCAAGGGAGTGGTTAAGTACATTCTGACCGTAGCTTGTGCGGTATTTAAGCTTACCGAGAAGCTTGACAAGCTCGGGGGAAATGCCGTTTACGCCGGCGTCGATAACCGCCCTTTCGCCTGTCTGACGGATAGTCTGCTCAACCTCACGCTTGGCCTTTTCATACATCTCCTCAATCCGTGCCGGGTGTATTCTTCCGTCGGCAATGAGTTTTTCAAGAGTAATCCTTGCAATTTCACGGCGCACGGGGTCAAAGCTTGAAACGGTGATGGCCTCCGGCGTGTCGTCGATAATAAGGTCAACGCCCGTAATGGTTTCAAGCGTTCTGACATTGCGCCCCTCACGGCCTATAATGCGGCCCTTCATATCATCGTTGGGCAGTGTTACAACGGAAACTGTCGCCTCCGCCGTATGGTCTGCGGCACAGCGCTGGATTGCGGTTGAGATTATCTCCCTTGCAAGCGAATCAGCCTCGTCCTTGGTTCTCTGCTGATACTCCATAATCTTGACGGCCTTTTCGTGAACAAGCTCCTCGTCAAGGTTTTGCAAAAGTACGGTTTTCGCCTGCTCTCTTGTGTATCCCGATACCTTTTCGAGCATTTCAAACTGACTTTTCTTTATGGACTCGGCTTCCTGCAATCTGTCTTCGACTTCTTTAAGCTTTTGGCTTAAAGTTTCTTCTTTTTTCTCGATATTTTCCGTCTTTTTATCGAGCGATTCTTCTTTTTGAATTAATCTTCTTTCCTGTCTTTGAATCTCCGCACGCCGTTCTTTAATATCCTTGTCCGCTTCGCTTCTCAAGGTATGGATTTCGTCCTTTGCCTCAAGTATGGACTCCCTTTTTTTATTCTCGGCGGTCTGAACAGCCTGGTTTACTATTCTTGTGGCCTCCTCCGTAGCGGAACCTATGGCCGCCTCAGCGACCTTTTTGCGGTGTATTCCGCCGAGGATAAAGCCGACTACGCCGAAAACGACTGCGGTTATAACAACAGCAATTACTGTAATAATAGCAGAATTCAAAAAACATTGCACCTCCTTGTTTAAAATTAACCTATTTTCAAATAAATGTTAAATTATTTGCAACCGACAATATACACTTTTTCGCATAATTGTACATTATCTTAGATATTTTATAACTTTTCGCTTGTTATGTCAAGTGCAAGCGCCCAATATTGAGTAAAATATCGGCTGATTTTTTTGGCGCACGGATATAAACCGGGTCTTAATTTACGGCCTCGCCGCTGACTATATTTTTAAGCCAATCGCCCCGTTTAACGAATATAAAGCCCAAAACACATTTGAGCAAATTGACAGTCTGGACTATAGCGAACATAGGCAAAACAGGTATTGAGGTAAATCTGCTTATAATAAACGCCGTGGGTACGCTTACGCACCAGACGAACACGCTGTCGAACAGCAGAGTTATAAACACCTTTCCTCCCGAACGCAGGGTAAAATACGAGGCGTTTGCAAAGGCGTCTATGGGCATCGCTACCGCAATTATCTGCATAAGCCTTGTCGCAAGGAGCTTCACCTGATCGGTTGTGTTGTATATTTCGGGTATAAACTCGGCGCACAGGGCAAATGCGGCGCCTATTACCACGCTTATCATTAAAGACAGCGCAATAAGCTTTATACTGCTCTGCTTGGCCTGCCTGTGTTCGTTTGCACCGAGCATCTGGCCTATTATAATGCCTATTGAAACGCCCACCGACATAAACGAAACGGAAAAGACATTGTAAAAGGTCTGCGCTATGTTGTTTGCGGCGACGACATCGAGACTTCTCACGGAATAGCATTGGCTCAGCGCCGCCATTCCAGCCGACCAAAGCGTTTCGTTTACCATAAGGGGCATACCTTTTATTATTATCTGCTTCACAAGCTTTAAGGGGACCTTCAGGCTTGCGTATGCTCCGTTTATGAACGGAGCTTCCCTCTTGTGCAGGTGGACAAACGCCGCAACTATTATAAGCTCTGCAAATCTTGAAATCACCGTGGCTATGGCGGCGCCGTCTACGCCGAGTCTCGGTGCGCCGAAGTGTCCGAAAATCAGTATATAATTGAGCGAAAAATTAACCGCTACCGCCGAAATGCCTGCAACCATGGGAATAACGGGCCGTTCGATTTCCCTCATGGTGCTTGAATAGCATTGGGAAAGCGCATACGGCCAAAATCCGAGCATCATAAGCCTTATGTATTTGAGCGCAAATTCAAGCGAAGCGGCGGCGTCGTTCACATCGCCCTCGCCCTGCAAATAAAGGTTTACAAGTCCCCTGCCGAACACGGCAAAAATAAAAATTCCGACAGCGCAGATAAAAGTGCAGAAAATTATTTTGAACCTGAATGTATTTCTTACGCCCTCGTTATCCCTGTTGCCGTAAAACTGCGAAGAAAATATGCCTGCGCCCGAAATAGCGCCGAAAAGGCACAGGTTAAAGACAAAAATGAGCTGATTTGAAATAGCCACGCCCGTCATTTCTACCGTGCCTATCCTGCCTACCATAACATTGTCAAGCATATTTACAAAATTTGTAATGCCCGTCTGTAACATAATGGGCAGCATCAGCTTAAATACTCTTTTATAAAAATCCTTTGTTCCTATAAACTTATTTAACAAGTTGACAACCTCTTTATACAAAATCCCGTCTATTTTAACATACAACGGCGGTGTGTTCAAGGAATTTGTTTAATTGCCCATAAAATTTACTTTGAAAATTAAGGTGAACCCCATGCGTGGGTTCCCCTCCGAAAAAAAGTTTACAACAAATTACGGCGGCAGGAAAAATCCTGCCGCCGTAGCCGTTTTTTCTTTTATTCTGCGTGGTGATGCTCGTAATTACAGCAGTCCTCAACAAAAAGGCTCTTGTCGTACTCAATGCCGTGCTTTTCATAGTAATCCTTAATTGCCGCCTTGATTGCCTCCTCGGCAAGCACCGAGCAGTGGATTTTAACGGCAGGGAGCCCGTCAAGCGCCTCTACAACCGCCTTGTTTGTAAGCTTGAGCGCCTCTGAAATGGGCTTGCCCTTGATCATATCGGTTGCCATTGACGAGGTTGCTATTGCGGAGGCACAGCCGTAGGTGTTGAATTTGACATCGGTTATTATATCGTTTTCAACCTTGATATACATTTTCATAATATCGCCGCACTTTGCGTTGCCGACCTCGCCTACGCCGTCGGCGTCGTCAATTTTTCCGACATTGTGAGGGGTTGCAAAATGCTCCATTACCTTTTCCGAATATTCCATTATACATTACCTCTTTCTTTCTGTATTCTCTCCCAAAGCGGAGACATAGAGCGCAGTCTTTCTATAATTTCCGGCACGCAGTCAATTATATAATCAATTTCCTCCTGCGTGTTGTCCTCGCACAGCGTAAGCCTTAACGAGCCGTGTGCGACCTCATGCTTCAAACCTATTGCGAGCAAAACATGGCTCGGGTCGAGCGAACCGGAGGTGCAGGCCGAGCCTGATGAAGCGGAAACGCCTTTCATATCAAGATATAGCAAAAGCGATTCTCCCTCAACGCCCTCAAAGCTTATGTTTACATTGCCGGGCAGTCTGTTTTCCCTGTCGCCGTTTAATCTGCTTGACTCTATTTTAAGAAGTCCGTCTATGAGCCTGTTTCTCAGAGCGGTCATCTTTTTCATACTGCTTTCAAGGTTCTCGTTCGCCTCTTTCAAAGCGGCCGCCATACCTGCCATGGCGTACACGGCCTCCGTACCTGCTCTCCTGCCGCTTTCCTGCGCTCCGCCCTCAATAAGATTAGGTATTCTTATTCCCTTTCTTATATAGAGCGCTCCTATTCCCTTGGGCCCGTGGAACTTGTGGCTTGACATTGAAAGCATATCAATATTCTGCGCCTTTACATCTATGGGCAGATGTCCCACCGCCTGAACTGCGTCCGTATGGAAAATAACGCCCTTTTCGCGGCAAATTGCGCCTATTTCCGAAATGGGCTGAATTGTGCCTATTTCATTGTTTGCGTACATTATTGTGACAAGGGCCGTGTCGTCCCTTATTGCATTTTTAACATCATCGGGCCTTACAATGCCGTTTTCATAAACGGGCAGATAGGTGATTTCACAGCCGAACAGCTCCTCAAGCCTTTTTACGGTATGCAAAACCGCATGGTGTTCAAAGGCGGAAGTGATTATGTGCTTCTTCCCCTTTTTCGCCATCATTTCCGCAACGCCCTTAATTGCCCAGTTGTCGGCCTCACTGCCGCCGGAGGTAAAATAGACCTCGTCCGCACGGGCGTTAATTACCTCGGCCACCGTCTCCCGTGCCGCCTTAACGCCTCGGTGAGCCTGCTGACCTATATCGTAAAGGCTTGAAGCGTTACCGAAAGTGTCGGTAAGGTAAGGCATCATTGCGTCAAGCGCAGTTTTTGACAGCTTGGTGGTAGCCGCATTATCCGCATAAACTTTCATATTAACAACTCTTTTCCAAAATTCATACTTTTTTTATCGGAATTAAAATATATCATACAGCAATAGTATGATATTGTCAATATAATTTTATTACATATTTTAACTGCGGATTAAAAATTTTCTTGTCACTTGTGTTAAATAAAAAAAGAAAAAGCCCCCGTAGGAGCTTTCGGTGTGTAGAAAAAGTATGTGTTACTTGGCAATATGTACAAAAGGAATAAGATTATGGGGAACCCCAATGCGTGGGTTCCCCACCGCAAAACAGTCCCCCGGACTGTTTTGCGCCCCTCCTGCGCTCTTTGAAGCACAGGTGTTTCGCAGTCTGCGGACTGCGCCGAGGGCGTTGCCCCTCGACCCCACCGCCTTTTGAAAAAGGCGGACGAAAACTTTTAGACATTTTGCTATCACAAAACAGTTTATTTACAGGCTAAAATTCCCCGTAGGAGCTTTAATTTTAAATAAATATCAATCGAACCAAATTGAATATTTACAGCCGCAGTAATTTTGGCGGTACAGGCCGAACTCGTTTGAAAGCTCTATCGAGCGCTTATATCCCTCTTTTTTCTTGAAATCGGAAAAGAGATATTTCACGCCGTATTCTTCCTGAAGCTGTGCGCCTATTTCATTTAAAAGCTCGGCATTTTTGTGCGGACTCACGGAAAGGGTCGTGCAGAAATAGTCTGCGCCCGTCTCCCTCGCCTTTTTAGCCGTCTCTTCAAGCCTCAGGCGGTAGCACTCGGTACAGCGTCTGCCGCCCTCTCTCTCGTTTTCAAGACCCTTTACACGGCTGAAAAACTCTTCCTGATCATATTCAGCTTTTATAAAATCCGTTTCATTGGGAAAGGTCATATTTTTTAAAAGCTTGTCAAACTGTCCGAGCCTTTTTTCGTATTCCTCTTTAGGATAAATATTGGGGTTGTAGAAATAAAGCCTCAGCCTGAAATGATCCTTAAGCCGTTCCAAAACTGCGCTTGAACACGGCGCACAACAGCATTGAAGCAAAAGCACAGGCTTTTCCCCTGTGCTTTCTAACCTCGCTATTTCCTCTTCCATTTTAAGCTGGAAATTTGTTTTCATACATTTACCGTTTCTTCCGCTTTGCTTTCGGCAATTATTTTGTTGACGCTGTTTTTGCCCTTATGGCGATAGGGAACTATTCTCAGGAAAATAATCGCAACCAGCGCTCCGCAGGTGTTGAGCACAATATCCGCCATAGTGTCCATAAGCGGCCAGCGGTCGGGCCACCACGGGTTAAAGAGCGTAAGCTCCTTGGGAGTACCCTGTGCAAGCGCAAGCGACCAGTGCTGAGCGTCCCCTGCGGCCTGTATGTTGTTTGCCAAAAATGAACTGCGGCAGGCTATCTGGTCAAAGGTGAACTCAAAAAGCTCCCACCCCGTCGAAGCGAGGAAAGAAAAGCCCATAGCGCAGAGCAAAACTATTGAAAGCGGTATGGCGGACTTTTCCTTTTTCTGCATGGCCGTAACAATTTCATAGCCGAAGAATACGCATGCGCCGCCGCCTATGAAGTGGAGCATTACATCCCACCATCTGAAATCGTAATACCAGTTAAGATACTTGCCGCAGAAAGAGCCGCAGAAAATTCCTATAATCAGGAAGGTCTGAACCCTGGGGTCAACATACCTTAGGGAGTTTGACTTGGGCAAAAGCATAAACACTTCCCAAACGAAGGTGCAAAGGAAATTGGCGCCCACCTGAAGAGGGTCGGTAATATCGAACGGCACTCTGAAAAATCCCCTGACAAACGCATATAACAGAAGCGCCCTGAACACCCACCAAATTATAAGATCGATTTTCTTGGGAGTGTTTACAATTCTCTTAAAATATTCCATAAAATACCCGATACCTTTCCTGCCACAAAGTTTTAATTACGGCAATGCGCCGTGGCTCTCATCTTGCCGCAAGCCCGTATTTTATGTAAACCGGCAAATAAAATAAAACAAAAAATTTGTTTTCCCGATATTCAAAACAGGCTGTCCTTAATTAGAATAACATAAATATTTTAAATAGTAAAGCAAAAAAATAACCGAACCCCGTCCGCAGGTCTGCGTTGTAAATAGATATGAACCATTTAGAGTAAAAATAAAAGCAACAATATGGTATAATGATTTTCCCGCCTT
>CANRHD010000013.1 GCA_947630285.1 uncultured Clostridia bacterium
ACACCGTAGTTCTTGCAACAGACGAAGACTACGCTGCTGAAGATAACTTCGCAGGTCAGTCCGTTAAGACAATGCCCAAAGATCAGGTTCAGAGACTTATCGACGGTATCTGATTTAAGAAGTAAACATATACAAAACAAACAGATAAAACAAACTAACATGCAAAGGGTGATTTGAAAACTAAGCAAAAGTAAAATTAAACATAGCAACAATTAAAATTAAAACAAAAAACAATACAAACTTTGATTAATCACACAATTTAGTAACCCCCTACTTTCCGCCTCCGGCTAATAAGCCGGGGGTGGATCTTTTTTTATAAAAAACTATTGACATTTAACCTGACAGGGTATATTATTATTACAACATATGAGTATATGTTCATATGTTCATAGATTAACACTTTATAGGCAAGGAGATATTATATAATGAATGATAAAGAAAACGGCGCAATACCCTGCGAGCAGGACGACGGCTGTGTAATCTCGGAGCTTCCCGATACCGAAACTCTTTACGACCTTGCGGAGCTTTTTAAGGTTTTCGGCGACAGCACAAGAATCCGTATTCTCGCCGCACTCATGGGCAAAGAAATGTGCGTATATCATCTGTCGCAGGAGCTTGAAATGGGTCAAAGCGCTATTTCGCATCAGCTCAGGGTGCTTCGCTCCTCCGGACTTGTAAAGGCTACAAGGAACGGCAAGGAAATGGTTTATTCGCTTGATGACGACCATGTTAAAACAATTTTTGCCCAGGGGCTTGAGCACATCGAACACAAGAAAAACTGAGGGGGTATATTACAATGAAAAATGACGATAAAGACAAACAGCCGTGCGAATGTTGCGAACACAATCACGGTCACGGCGAACACGGTCACGGCGTAGAGCTTGAAATCGACTGCTGCTGCGACAGTTGCTCCCACGCCGAGCACGGGGAAAAGGGAAAGGGCGTTGAAATTTTTGAAATTATTACGGTTGCGCTTTCATTGCTTTTGTTTGCGGCGGGTCTGCTCCCTTTTCTGAACGAATATATAAAATTTGCATTTTTCATTTCATCGGCTGTGCTTTCGGGGTACGGGCTTATTCCCGAAGCGTTTAACGGTTTAAAGGAGCGGAAGCTTGATGAAAATCTGCTTGTGCTTATTGCCGTTATAGCGGCGTTCGCCATAGGCGAGGGCGTTGAGGCGGCGGCGGTTTCGCTTTTCTTTAAAATAGGCGAAAGCGTTGAGGACTATGCGGTGGACAAATCAAAACGGGCAATAGAAAATCTTTATGAAATAACCTCCGAAACGGCCTGTATCATAAACGGGAGCGGAAATTCCGAAACGGTGGGCGTAAACGATGTTAAAACAGGGGATATTCTGCTTATTTCTCCCTATGAAAAGGTACCCGTTGACTGCGTCGCCTTAGAGGACGGCGGCAGTGTGGACGCCTCTGCGGTGACGGGGGAATCCGTTCCGGTGAGCATATCAAAGGGCGTTCCCGTTCTTAGCGGAAGCATAAACGGTTCAAGCGTGCTACGGCTTCGGGCGGAGGCTGAATTTGAAAATTCCACCGCCTCAAGGATTATAAAAACGGTTGAAGAATCACAGCACGCAAAGGGAAATGCGGATAAATTTATCACAAAATTTGCGGCAATCTACACCCCTGCGGTCGTGGGTCTTGCCGTACTGCTTGCAATAATACCCTCAATAGTAACGGGAGAATGGGCAAACTATATTCACCGTGCGCTCGTTTTTCTGGTTGCCTCCTGCCCCTGCGCCCTTGTGCTTTCAATACCTCTCGGATTTTTTGCGGCAATAGGCGCACAGTCCAAAAAGGGCATTATTGTTAAGGGCGGAAAATTCATAGAAAAGCTTGCAAAGGTAAACGCCGTATTTTTTGACAAAACGGGAACGCTTACCGACAGCGAATTTGAAATTGATAAAATTTACACCTTTAACGGTTTTTCCGAGGAAAATGTGCTGACCATAGCGGCATACGGGGAAAAATACTCCACCCACCCTCTTGCGCAAACCGTTATAAAAGCCTCTCCCGATATAGACGAAAGCAAAATAAAAAATTTCAGGGAAATTCCCGGGAACGGAACGAGCATAACTCTCGGAGGGGAGAGCGTGCTTTGCGGAAGCAGAAAGTTTATGGAGGATAACAGCATAAGCGTCCAAAATGCCCCCGACGCTCAGATATTCGTGGCGGTAAGCGGTAAGCTTTCCGGCGCAATAGCGCTTTCGGGCAAGCTCCGTGAAAGCTCAAAATCCGCCGTTGACTCGCTTTACGGGCTCGGAATAAAAAATATTGCCATTTTGACAGGCGATAACCAAAGCTCTGCCGAGGCCATTGCCGAAAAATGCGGTATTACCGAGTGCCATGCCGGTCTTTTGCCGTCCCAAAAAAGCGAAATTCTTGAAAAGTATAAGGCCGACGGACTTATAACCGCTTTTGCAGGCGACGGAATAAACGACGCCCCCACGCTTGCCTGTGCCGATGTGGGCATCGCAATGGGTTCGGGAACAGAGGCCGCTATTGAAGTGGGCGATGTGGTGCTTATGAATTCCAATCCGGAAAATATCGCCCGTTCAATCAAGATGTCACGCCGTGCCATGAGGGTTATTAAGTTCAATATCGCCTTTGCCCTGCTTGTTAAGGTTGCGGTGCTTATACTCGGTGCGCTCGGCTCTGCTCCGATGTGGGCGGCCGTTTTTGCCGACATCGGCGTCTGCATTATCGCGGTAATAAATGCTTCAAGCCTGCTCATTGAGAAAAAATAAAGACGGGAAGAACCGAACACGCTCAGCTTCGGTACCACTCGTCTTAAATGCCTTAAAGAAAAAGACCGATTGCATTTTCGTTTGCAACCGGTCTTTAATTTTGCCTTTTTATCTGTCAACATACACATCGAGTATATTGTCGTCGGCTTTAAGCGAAGCCACAATTTCCTCGATAGAATTTTCCGATCTGGGGAAAATCAACGCCTTAATGGTAGATGTATCCTTGTTCTTTTTAAGTATGTTTCTCTCCTCATCGTCAAGTATCTCTATTGAGTGGATAACCGCACCTGCGCTCTTTATTATACGGGCAATGTCGGTTACCTCTCTTGCGAGGTGCTTTGCCTCAATGTATATAACCCTGCCGGCCTTGCCGTTTACAAGTATCTTTTTAAGCGAGTTAAGAGTAACATAAATAAGTACCGTAGCAATTATTGCGCCCGTGTAAAATCCGATACCCACGGCCGTACCGACGCACGAAACCGCCCAAAGACTTGCCGCCGTCGTAAGGCCCTTTACCGTAAAGCCTTCTCTTAAAATAGTGCCTGCGCCGAGGAAGCCTATGCCGCTGACTACCGAAGCGCTCATACGGGTAACATCTATGGCTTCCCCGTATATGCCTGCGGTATATGCCGCACTCATCATAATAAGCGCAGAGCCTACCGCAACCAGTATATGAGTTCTGAAGCCGGCAGGTCTGTGCGTGTGTTCCCTTTCAAACCCTATAATTCCGCTTAAAAGTGCGGCCAAACCAAGCTTTAAAAGGGCGTCAACCGTCTCCCTTACAATATCTATTTCCCATATGCTCCTAAACCATTCCATAAACCCATCTCATTTCTAAACTTTTTTTACAAGCTGAGGAACAAAAATAACTATCAGCGACCAAAGTGCCTCAAACAGCACCATTTGCAAAACTCCTGCCTGGTTCAAGCCTGCAATGAAAGCAAACATAGCCATTAAAAGTATTCCTATTCCCACGCCTACATATTGTAAAACGGTGCTTATATTCTTTTGCTCGTTCAACACAAACGCCGCAAGCAACGCCCTTAATGAAGTTTTCATTTTCCCGTCGCTTAAAATTCTGCAAGGCTCTTTTTCGGTTTCCTTTTCGCTGTACTCCTTAAACATTAAACCTGCAACGGGGCTGACTATTTTTATATAATTACGAGGCAGGCCGAAATATTGCTCGATAAAGCTTTCCGTAATGTTTGCATCGCTCGTTTTTACAAGTATATTGACGCCGGCCCTTTCAAGCGCCCTGAAATAGTGCGCCATGTCCTCGTCAACTCCGTAGCCGACTACAAACATTGCCGCAATCTTGCCCTCAACCGCAAGGTAAACGACCTGTTTCCCACGCTTTGTAAACTTTCTTTCCTCTTCCTTTGACTGAACCTCAACATTGTGCTTTACAAGCAAATCACGGCTTCCTACAAGCACCCTGTAATTATATATCCAGCCGGAACAGCCGAGCTTTTCCTCATAAGCGAGCGACTCCACGCTCGGAAGCATATCACGGTTTTCAAGGATTACGGAGTCAAACACCTCGGACAAAGCGCCGCCCGACTGAATGATAACCGCCGCAGTATAAAGTATCGCCTCATCAATACGCATGGAGTTATACAGCTTTATGCCGTAAATATTCGTCTTATCGTTGTTAAACATATCAAGGCTGTCAACAAGCACGGCGTTCGTATTAAGCGCATCTTCCACCGCTTCGTAGCCGGAAATCATACTTTTGCCGTCATTAAGCCGCTTGTTAGCCTCCTTAAAATTAAAGAACAGCGAAACAAAAGCCGCAGAGGGAACTGCCATAAGGTACACGCCTGTCAAAGCACTTACGCCCGAAAAAATATTTTTGTTTATAATCGAAGAAATAAATCCGACTATGACGCAGGCGATCAGGGCGACGGGTACAACCAGTCCGAACATATCCGCCGTGGGGTCTGCGATCCGTGACATCTCAACAAATTTATAGGGGAAACCGACCTTTGCACGGTAGCGTATATCGGGTTCTTTTATCATAAGCCCCCTGCCCACCTCAAACGCAACATCGTCATCGTCGATAGATTTTATCGCATAAAAGCCGTCCCGTTCGTTATTTAAAAGCACAAAGTTTGTAAAATCGGTATCAAGCTTAATATATTCGCCGATATTCAAAAACATTACAACGAAAAGCGCAACGGGCGCATAAATGTGCATACCGCTGAGTACAAGATCGCCGTAGGCGAAAGATACCGCACACTGGAAAATGCCGATTACAATGGCCAGGCTAAGAGCCACGGCGCTGTCGGCCTTTTTCTTTTTAATTCTCTGCACCGCACGGGGGAAAGCCTTAAAATTAACTGCGCCGACTGCCGCAAGAACCAAAAGATTAATTGCGCAGAAAACATAAGGGCTGTTTGCAAAGAGTGAAAAGTTTGAAAAGACCGAGGTTATCACGGAGCAGATAAGCAGGAATGCAAAGCCTGCCGCCGACACGATAAGCTTTATTTTAGCCTCACAAAGCTCCTTTGTGTAAACTGCGTGAACCGCCTTTGCGTCCTTGGGGCCGTAGAAATCCCTGGCTATTCTTATCTCTTCCCTTTCGGGTTCGCTCTTTTCGGTTTCCTGCGTTTCCTCCCGAGCTTGGCGTTCGGCTTCCTCCGCAGTTTCAATATCTTCAAAGTTGTTTTCGTTTTGGAGAGCGTTTATGTTCTTATCAAGCCCGTCTGCCTCTGCGTCGGGGTTTTCCGCATAGGGGTCCGCACTGTCCTCTGATATGTCGTAATCAAGATTTGGGAAAAGCTTAAATTTGCTTGCCCTTTCCCTGCGAGCCCTCCGCAGTTTAGCCTCCTCCTCGGCCTCGTTTACAATTTCAACGGGCTCTTCATCTTTATTAAAGCCGTCGAGCATAATTTGGTTGTCAAATTCATTTTCGCCGAGCCTGCCGCTGTCAAGCTCTCCCGACTGTATGTCGGGTACAAACTGTTGGGCTTCAAATTCATCTGCGGCGTCAACGAGAATGGGAACAGGCGAAAGCCCGTCCTCTCCCGTTTTTTCGTTGCTTGGCTTTTTAACGACCACGCCGTGCTTTTCAATGGTTTTTTGGGGTAAAGTTTTTGTGGCATTAAGATGCTCCAGCGTGTTTTCGAGCCTGATTTTCGGTTGGTTGAAGAAGCGTTCCCTGTACGGGTCAGCTTCCATTCTGCCCTTGGGAATTTCCCCCGTCCTGATAACCTTACTTTTACCTATATTATGCTCAATGTCGTCTTTGCGTACCGCTCTTGTTTCAACCTCGTTGAAAACCCTTGTTTTTTCAATGGTAATCTGACCGGGTACTTCCCGTGGGGCGCTTTCTTTTTCGTCCGCCTCTGCCGCCTCGTATTCGGGAACAACGGCGCTGTCAATAAGGGGTGCAACATACGAAAAATCATCGGAAGCAGTTTCACTTTCCGCCGTGTCGGCCGTTTCGGCTGTGTCGGTCTGCTTCGGCGCATCGGCGTCGTACTCATAGCTTTCCTGCCGATAATCGCTTATTCCGTATGCGTCGAGAAGTCTGTCCATATCCTCGCAGGAGAGTTCGGCGTCCTCGCTGTCTGCCTCATCGCCGAGCAGGGCGTCTATTTCGTCCAAAGACCAAATCCTGCCCGTTTCCTCTTTTTCATTATTCATTCTCTTGACATTGTTAAGTATTTCATCAACTGACATCTCGTCATAAAAATTTGACTTCATTTCTGCACCCCAAACTTAAAGAAAGTCCCTTTATCTTTTTGAAGAAATCTCATACATTAAAATTCCTGCGGCAACAGAGGCGTTGAGGGAATTTATGCGTCCCTTAACAGGCAGCGAGAGAACGGCGTCGCATTTGCTTTTGATAAGCTTGCCTATTCCCTTTCCCTCCGAGCCGATTACGAGAGCGGCGGCGCCCGAAACATCTGCCGACTTATAATCCTCTCCGTCCATATCGGCGGCATATATCCAAACGCCCTTTTGCTTTAGCTCGTCTATGGTGGCCGCAAGGTTTGAAACCCTTGCTATTTTCATATATTCGACAGCGCCGGCGCTCGTTTTGCCCACGGCATATGAAAGCGAAGCGCTGCGCCGCTTGGGTATTATAACTCCGTGAACGCCTGCACACTCGGCGGTACGGATAATTGCGCCCAGATTGTGCGGATCTTCTATTTCATCGCAAATAACAATAAACGGAGCTTCATCTCTGTCCCGTGCGAGCTGCAAAATATCGTCTACGGTTGAATACTCATGCACCGCAACATAGGCCGCTATGCCCTGATGATTTCCGCCCGAGCACATATAGTCGAGCTTTTTCGGGTCGGTTTCCTTTACGACCGCTCCCCTCTCCTTTGCCATTGAGGCAAGCCTCAGCAAAGCAGGATTGTTATTCCCCTTTGCAAGGTACAGCGAGTCTATATCCCTGCCGGATTTAAGAGCCTCGGTTACGGCATTCCTGCCTATAAGCAAATCGTTCCTTTTTTCTTCGTCTCTCGGCATTTTAAATCTCCGTTTTATAAGAAAATACAATTATACTATTATAAAGTATATTTTATCACATACAGATAGTATTTTACAAGAGTAATTTAACCATATTTTGTGGTTTTTTGGCATATTTTTATTAAAAGTACGCAATAAAGAACAAATCCCCCGTTTTCACAGGGGATTTAGATTTAATTTATTGCTCTTTATTTTGCCAAATCACCGACGGCAAGCATAAATCCGCCGAGCTGTCCTCCGAATTCGGGAGCGCCGTCCATAATAAGATGGCCTTTCTTTACGGATTCAAGCATATCGTCCGTGCCAAGTAGAATACCCAGAGCAGAGTCGAACGAGTCAAAGCGAAGAGTAAAGAACGGCATCGCCCGTTTGTACTCCCCTCTGCCTGCTCTCGACTTGCCTGCCTTAATCCTGATAAATGCGGAAACCTCCGGGTGGTCGTTTACCGCAAGCGCATATACACGGTCGGGTGATTTTAAGGTCCAGTCGTGTATCTCCTCATGCCCCATTTTGTTAAGCTGGCTTATACCGCTTGTAAGCAAATAGAACATACACTTAACCATAAGCTGTTTATCTTCTTCTTTTTCGGGCGGCTTTGTCGCAGAAAGCACACTCGACATTTTAAGAAGCGACATCAAAAACGCCTTGAACGCACCGAAATGCTTTGCAACTCCCCTCATTTTCGGAAGCGTTGCCGGTGAAATTTTGCCCTTAAAAAACGAGTTCATCGCCTCTATTGATTTAAACTCAAGCTCAACATGAGGGTTGGGGTCAACCTTGTTTAAATGAATAAGCCAGTCGTCCGAGCCGTTCACAACAAAGTGCATGCCGGTTTTTCCGCCTTCCGCCTCGGGGTCAAGAGCGCTGACCTGAATTACGGCGTGAACATTTTTATACTGCTTTTTAATGGATTCAACATCTTGTGCAAGCACTTTTATCAAGGGCAATGCCGCATTGAAGAATATTTTGTTGGCATAAAGCTCTTCTTTTGTATGCATTTTATCAACTCTCTTTCCGATATATAATTCAGGCAATTTTTTGCCGGTAACGGCAGGCGGTATTCCGTTTACCGCCTAAACTGCGCCTTATACATCGTCGTCCCAGTTGTCGTCCTCTTCAAAGTCCGCTTTCATTACTTCACGAACGGCGGATATAATTCCGTTGGCGTCTATGCCGACTGCCGCCATAATGTCCTCATGCAGTCCTATAGGTGCGAATTCGTCCTGATGGCCGAGCATCTTAAACGCACAGCCCTTGCCTGCCTGAGCCATAACCTCCGCCACCGCAGAGCCGAGGCCGCCCACAACGGAATGGTCCTCAACGGTTATAATTCTTCTTGTATCCATTACCGCCTTAATGACGGCTTCCCTGTCGATGGGTTTAATGGTGTGCATATTAAGCACCCTTACCTTTAAGCCGTCGGCGCTGTCGAGGAACTTCGCCGCTTCACGGGCCTGAAAAACACAGCTTCCGCAGGCTATTACGGTTATATCCGTACCCGGGTGAACCTCCACAGCCTTGCCTACCTCAAAGCCGTAATCCTCGTTATCATAAAGCACACGGTCAAAGCCCCTGTTTATGCGTATGTAATAGGGGCCGTAATTATTGTACGCCGCTTTTATGGCGTTTGCCGTTTCATAGCCGTCAGCCGGACAGATTACCGTAAGGTTCGGCATTGAACGGGCAACGGCAAGATCAACTATGGCATGGTGAGTAGAGCCGGCCTGACCGAAAGAGGTGCCGGAATGTGTTGCGATAATTTTTGCATTTACATTCTGATAGCAAATATCCGTGTGGAGCTGGTCCGCCGCACGCAGTGAAGCAAAAACCGAAAATGTAGAGGCAAAGGGAACAAGACCTGCCCTCGCCATACCTGCGGCTACGCCTATCATATTCTGCTCGGCAATGCCCACATTAAATACCCTTTCGGGGCAGGCGTTTGTAAAGTCCTGAAGCTTTGTTGAAGTTGCAAGGTCTGCTGTGACCGCAACTATTTCCTTATGTTCCTTGGCAAGCTCTGCGAGCGTTTTGCCGTAAATTTCCGAAGTTGAGAGCTCCGGGGTTTCAATTACATTATAAACAAATCCGCCGGCCATTATTCAAACTCCTTTCCGCAGCGTTCAATGCGTTCTGCGCTGTATTTGTCCAGGTCATTTGAGGCAATTTCCGCCATTGCGTCGTCTATTGCGCCGTAATGCCATTTATAATTGCCCTCTGTAAGCTTAATGCCTACGCCCTTTACCGTATCGGCAACGATAACCGTCGGCTTTTCGGTACATTCGTGGGCGGCGTCGATAGCCCTGCAAAGTTCAACAATGTTATTGCCGTCAATAACTATGGTGTTAAAGCCGAAGGCGGTAAACTTATCCGCAAGCGGTTCAAGCTTCATAACATCTTCGGTGTTTCCGTCTATCATACAATGGTTTCTGTCAACGATGGTTATACATTTTGTCAAATTGTAGTGGTGAATGGTCATAAGGCCTTCCCAGTTGGAGCCCTCGTCAAGCTCGCCGTCGCCTGTGACTACATATGTATAATAGTCCTTGCCGAGTACCTTTGCCGCTATCGCCGTGCCTGCCGCAATGGGGATACCGTGACCGAGCGAGCCCGTTGAAGCGTCAACCCCGACAACCTTGTTGGAGTCGAGATGAATACCCATTTTAGAGCCCGAAAGGTTAAAGGTTTTCAACATTTCGGGGTCGTTAAAGCCCTTGTCGCAAAGCACGGGAGCATACGCAATTCCGGCGTGTCCCTTGCTGAGAATAAATCTGTCCCTGTCCTCCCAGCCGGGGTCGTCAACCTTAATGTTGAGATACCTGTAATAGAGTACTGTAAGAATGTCCATAACGCTCATACCGCCGCCGATATGTCCGCTTCCTGCCCAAACGGTTGTCTGAAGGCAGAGGTGGCGCAGCTCGTTGGCCTTGTTTTCAAGAGCAAGCCATTCTTCCTTTGTCAAAGGTGCTTTTTTCATGCTGAGATTTTCCTCCTTTTTTTGTTGCTTTTTTGTGAGGTGTGCAAATAATTTATATTACGAATGTCTTTTGCGAACTACATTAAAGGCGTCCTCGGCAATATCAACAGAGGTCTTAATATCCTCCTGAGTGAGCGAGGCGTTGATAAAGTGGTTGTGGTGCGAGGCAAGGAAAAGACCTCTTGAAACACATTCCGCAATCCACTCCTGATGAAGCATAAGGCTGTCGTCGTTTGCAATCCTGAGATAAAACAGCGCAGGCTCGCCCGAAACGACAAGGTCAAAGCCGTTGTTGGCGGCGGCCGCCTTTAAGCCGTCGGTAAGCTGTGTGCCCATTTTGCGGAAAAGCGTGGGAGTGTCAAGCTTTTTCATTTTGTCGATACAGGCAATGCAGGCGGCAAACGGTACTGCGCTCATCCAATAAGAGCCCGTATAGGTCATACCAGAAACGGTGGATTTCATATGCTCGCCGCCGCAGAGAGCCGACATATTGTAGCCGTTTGCAAGCGCCTTGCAGAAGCAGATGAGATCCGCCTTGATGCCGTAATAGTGGTCGGAGCCTTTAAGGTCAAGACGGAAGCCCGTGCGAACATCGTCGAATATAAGCACAACGCCGTGCTCGTCGCACCATTTGCGTACAGCCGTCCAGTACTCCTTTGTGGCGACCTCGTTATCCTTAAAATTACCGTGGTCATACGGCTGGGCAATAAGCCCTGCAATATCACCGTCGTTTTCCTCATAAAGCCTGTCAAGCGCAGGAATGTCAAACCAGGGCGCTACAAGGTTGTGGCAGACATCTTCGGGAAGAATACCGGGGTAGTCGATTTTCTGCGCCCACTGGAAATCCCCGTGGTAATAGCCTTTAAGGAAAATAATTTTTCTCTTGTGAGTATGCGCCCTTGCAGACATTACCGCAAGGGTTGTGGTGTCCGAACCGTTTTTGCAGAAGAAAGCCCAGTCTGCGGAGGCTACGGTATCGACAAGGTTTTCGGCGCACTCAACCATTACGGTTGACGGCGCAGTTGTGCAGTTGCCCTTTTCGAGCTGAGCCTTTGCCGCGGCGTCAACATCGGGGTCGTTGTAGCCGAGTACATTGGGCCCGTAGGCGCACATATAGTCGATGTATTTGTTCCCGTCGGCGTCCCAAAAATATGAACCCTGCGCCTTTACTGAATAGTACGGCCATTTGTTTATGGGTATCCATAAGCCCTCTGACGGGCCCAGGTGTCCGTAAATGCCGGCAGGTATTACCTTTAAGGCCCTTTCAAAATACTCACGGCCCTTTTCATGACTGTATTCGGGATATTTACTCATCTTCTGTTACCTCCTCAAGCTAAATAAAGAGCAACTCTGTCGAGAAGTCTGTTCATATTATCTATCATAGAAGCCATACCGTGTATTTCAACCGTGCCTTTGCAAAGCTCCTCAAGAGCGTTTACCTTGCCGTTGAAAAGGTCGGAGGCAAGCTTATAATCCGCAAACGACATTATGGCCCTCGGGTTTTCGGGAGCCTTTTTAACCGTTCTCAAATGGTGGTTGTTTGCGCTTATCGTGGCGGTATCACAGCCCTTTATGCCGAATGAAATATCGCCGTCAACTATGTACGAAGCGCTGTGCCTGCCTATTTCGTCGTGATTTGCAATCTGCGAAAGCGCAACGGCTATGGTGTAAAAGGTAAGTCTGGTAGAGAGGACAAAAAATTCCTCGTCCTTCATTGCCTCCTCGGTGGGCCGCATAAGCTCGGTAAGCCTGTCGGTAAGGGCGGTAAAGGTTTTGAGCAAAAAATTGATTTTTGAAAGCCCTATTGTGGGTACGGGCGTTACCGTGCCGTCGATAATCCTGTTAAACTTTTCGCACGAGGAAACAGGGATTTTTATATCGTAGTTTTTCAGGCCCTCCTCAAGCACACAGCCCTGAGCGGAAAACTTAAAGGTCGCAACGGGGCCGTCCTTAACCTCAAAAGCAAGATTTACGGGCTTTTTAAGTCCGGAAATGATTTCCTTTGCCTTGCCGTCAAGCTCGCACAAATTCTCAAGCGTACCGAGAACGGCAAACATATTTATGTATGCCATGGTTTTTGCGTCTGTCAAATTAATTCCCCCTATATTTTAAAATACCGTTTATATGATACCAAAATTTGCATATAAAGTCAACAAACAAGGACATTTATTTTTTTAAATTTTGTTTAAATTTACTATTAATTCGGGCTCAGTTCTTTTTAGCCCTGTTTTTTTATTAAATTCACCGAAAAACGAGAAATTTTTTCATATTTATGCTATACTATTAAAAAACGGACGGGTGATATTATGAATAAATGCGCTATAGTTACCGGAGCTTCGAGGGGAATAGGCAGAGCCGTTGCAAAAAGGCTTGCCCGTGACGGCTTCAGCCTTGCGCTTATTTACAAAAACAGCGCCGACAAGGCCGCAGAGCTCGCAGAAGAGCTTGAATGTGACGCAAAAATTTATAAATGCGATATATCCGAGTCAAACAGCGTCAATAATACGGTAGAAAAAATAATTGAGGATTTTTCGGGCGTTTTTTTGCTTGTCAACAACGCCGGTATCGCACAGCAAAAGCTTTTTACCGATATTACCGACAGGGACTGGCAGGAGATGCTCTCCGTAAACCTTTCGGGCGCATTTTATTTTTCAAGAGCCGTTTTGCCGTATATGATACACAATAAAAGCGGAAAAATAATAAATATCGCCTCCATGTGGGGAGAGACGGGAGGCTCCTGCGAGGTGCATTACTCTGCGGCAAAGGCAGGCATAATCGGAATGACAAAGGCGCTTGCAAAGGAAACGGGGCTTTCGGGGATAACGGTAAACGCCGTCTCCCCCGGTGCGGTAAAAACCGATATGCTGTCCTCTTTCAGCGAACAGGAGCTTGACCTGCTTCAAAACGATATTCCGCTCAACCGCCTTGCAACGGCGGAGGATATTGCCAATGCGGTTGCGTTTTTGGCGAGCAGCGAGGCGGATTATATAACCGGACAGGTGCTTTCGGTGAACGGCGGAATTGTAATTTAATTATTTTTCTTGCAAAGAGGGCAAAAATAATATATACTCTGTTTATGCCCGTATTTTAACCATGAAAGGAAGATTAATATGGACCCTATCAATGTTGATTTCACTCACGGCAAGGGTGATGACAAGAACTCCAACAAGGCTGTTACCGATGTCTACATTCCGCCCAAAAACGCAAAGGTCAAGATAATTGTAAACATCATTATAACGCTTGTAGTCGGAGCTGTTTTGTACTATTTTATGCTACCGGCGCTCAATTTCAAGGCTATTGAATTCTATATGTTTATAGGCTTTCTTTGCCTTGTTTATATTGCCCTTACCGCAATCACCTCAAAGGTTGCTCTGCACCCCGAATATCAGCCCTATTTAAGGAAACATTCAAAAATCCCCGGTATCATTATCGGTATTTTGGCCGTTGTGTGCATAATCGGTTTTATTATCGGCGCACAGATTTTCAGGGCAAATTCCTATTCGCACCTTATAACGGTTGAAGAGGGCGATTTTGCGGAAGATGTCGCCGAGATCGACTTTTCGTCCGTTCCGACGCTTGACTCGACCTCCGCAAACAACCTTGCCGTAAGAACCCTCGGCAATCTTTCGGATATGGTTTCGCAGTTCGTCGTTTCGCAGTACACGACACAGATAAACTACAAGAGCACGCCCGTAAGGGTTCACGCTTTGGCCTACGGCGACTTCTTTAAATGGTTAAAGAATACAAAAGAGGGTCTGCCGGCTTATATTATTGTTGATATGACAACGCAGAAGAGCGAAATGGTCCGTCTTAAAGACGGTATGAAATATTCGCCTGCCGAATACTTCAACAGAAATGTATTGAGGCATGTCCGCTTTAATTTCCCGACATATCTTCTCGGCGAGCCGAACTTTGAGATCGACGAGAGCGGCAATCCCTATTGGATAGTTCCCATTATTGACAAAACAATAGGTCTTTTCGGCGGCACCGATGTAATAGGCGCAGTTGTAGTAAATGCGATAGACGGAAACTGTCAGGTTGTTTCGACAAGCCTTACCGGCGAGACAAAGCTCCCGACAGATCAGTTTGTAACCGATGAAAAATGGCAATGGATAGACAGGGTTTACTCCGCCACCATACTCAACGAGCAGTACAACTACTACGGCAAGCTTTCAAACGGCTTTATCAATTCGCTCATAGGCCAGGAGGGCGTTAAGGTTACAAGCTCCGGCTACAATTACCTTGCGCTCAACGATGATGTCTATATGTATACGGGCGTAACCTCGATAAGCTCCGACCAGTCGATAATCGGCTTTGTTCTGCTCAATCAGCGCACCAAGGAGACAAAATATTACTCCGTTTCGGGCGCACTTGAGGACACGGCGCAGACTTCGGGCGAGGGCGCAGTTCAGCAGTATTCATACAAGGCCACATTCCCGTTGCTTCTCAATATAAGCGGCGAGCCCACCTACTTTATGGCGCTCAAGGATTCATCGGAGCTTGTTAAGATGTACGCAATGGTTAATGTTAAGCAGTCCACCATTGTCGGCACGGGCAAGGATCTCACACAATGCACCGAAAACTATGCCCAGGAGTTAAAGAAAAACGGAATTAATCTTGACATCGACATTGATTCCATGAGCGAAAACGACGCAACCTCCGAAAAAGAAAAGACAAAAGATGTTGCAGGCACGGTAACCGAGATACGCTCCGTGGTAACTGGCGGCGAAACTTATTTCTATATCAAGCTTGACTCGGGCGACGCCTATTATAAAGTGGGCGTAAAGGACGCAGAAAAGGTTGTAATTCTCAGCGTTGGCGACAAGGCAACATTCGTAATTGACGAAAACGCAAAGGGCAGTATTATAACTGCCAAAAGCATGAAATAAAGCTGAAATTACCCACCTGCAAATTTTATACCAAAAGGAACGGGGAGCTCCGCAAGAGTTCCCCGTAGTTTTATGCACTTATTAATATAATTGCTTTTTCAAAGCAACGGGGAACCCCAGTGCGTGGGTTCCCCACCGAAAAACAGTCCACCGGACTGTTTTTCGCCCCTCCTGCGCTTTTTGAAGCACAAGAATTTCGCAGTCTGCGGACTGCGACGGGGGCTTTGCCCCTCGACCCCACCGCACTTTTGAAAAAGGCGGCCGAAAACTTTTAATATTTGTTATTAAGTAAATCATAGTATAAGCAAAGCGGTCATACCAAGTAAACTCGGTATAACCGCTTAGTTTGTTTTTTCGCTTTAAAAGCTTTTGCTGTAATTATTTCTTATTAACAAGCTCAAGCGTTCCGGGATCTCTGAGCTTTACAACTATCTGAAGAACCCATTTTGCATCGACTATTGTTACCTTGCCGTCGTTGTCAAGGTCGGCGGCCTTTGCCTGCGCCTCGGTAAAGTTAACAAGATTTACAACATTCTGCAATATTATCTTTGCGTCGGAAATTGTAATCGGGATTTCCTCAAACTTGTTTTTCGCTTCGTTTGCATAGCTTTCTGCCGTAGAACCTTTAAAGCCGTGAACGGTTGTTTCGGAGAACACTGCGTTTTCGCCTATGTTGCATTTTCTGTTCAAAATGTATATATCGGTCAGGTTGAGACATTCGTCAAACGCCCAGGAATCAATTTTCTCTACGCTTACCGGTACTTCTACGGTTGTTAATCCGTCGCAGCCGTAGAAGGTGTCTTCTTTTATAGCCGTAATGCTTTCGGGGATAGTTATACCCGTAATGCCGTCGCAATCCCAGAATGCGGCTTCATATATATCGGTAACCGTGCTCGGAATTTCATATTCGCCCTTTTTTCCCTCGGGACATCTTAAAAGAACTGTTTTATCCTTATTGAACAAAACTCCGTCCTGCGAAGAATACACTTCGTTGCCCTCTTCTACTTCAATAGCCTCAAGGTTGTAAAGGGGATCAAACATAAGATAAGGATTAATATTATCTACCGTTGCCGGTATGATTACTTTCTTAATGCCGTCACGGTTGTGAAAATCATTATCGGTGAAAAAGAAATCGCCCGGTGTAGCGTCTCCTGCCGTTGCGTCGGCTTCGGTAGCGTCGGCTTCGGTAGCATCGGCTTCGGTAGCGTCGCTCTCTGTGACATCAAGTTCAAATTTTTCTTTAAAAGTCATGTAGCTGACAGCCGTTACCGTGTAACCGTCTATTTCTGAAGGTATTACTACGGTTTCCTCATTGCCGTGGTAAAAGAATATTCCGGCTGTGCCGTCTTCAAATACAAGATATTCAAACTTTGAGCTGTTTTCCGCAAATGCGGCTATGCCTGCAAGCGGAAGAGAGGTTATTATCATTATTAATGATAACAGCAATGACATGCGCTTTTTTGAAATTAACTTCATAATCATTCTCCTTTGTGTTGATATACGATGGTGTTAAATCCGCCGAGCGTTGAGACAATTATTTGACTGTCCCTGTCGCTCCAATGCCTGACCTGCGTTGAAAGCAGCCTGCCTGTCGGATTTCATACGCATACATATTTATTATAGTATTTTTAAAAATTATGTCAATATAATCATGGCAAAAGACTTGAAAATCGGGGTGTAAGACCTCACTCCCCGACTTTTTTGCTCCGCCTCGGGCCCGTTATTGTCATTTTCACTATATATTCACTAAAAAGATTGTGACTCTGCCACATCTTGTGTTTTTCGCTTGCGCCGACATATATTTTGTGTTTAAATTAAGCTGTTTAGATAGTTTTTATCTATTTTAAAAACTCTTTAGATGTTTTTTAACTAAAATCTTAATGCAAAATGATTAATTTTAAAAAATACTGTTGACTTTTTTTGTATATATGATATAATTTATGGTGAACAGCAATTCACTTTATGTAAATTGCACTCGTTTAATAATAAAAAGTTCGGAGGTAATTCAAATGGACACAAGATTTGCTATTTCGGAATATCATGACGCGAAAGCAATAAACCGTGAGCTTGACGAGCTTATCAAGAAACCGATTTATTCAATCAAGCCTGATGTTCTTAAGAAGTACGAGGAAGAGTATTACGGAAAGAAATGTGCAAAGTCAAAGGAAATGATTGATGAGGCAAAGGCAATCATTCCCGGCGGCGTTCAGCACAACCTTGCATTTAACTATCCTTTTCCGCTTGTATTTACAAAGGCAGACGGCGCTTATCTCTACGATGTAGACGGAAATAAGTACTTTGACTTCCTTCAGGCAGGCGGCCCCACTGTTCTCGGCTCAAACCCGAAAGCAGTCCGTGAGCAGGTTATCGACCTTCTTAACACTTGCGGTCCCTCAACAGGTCTTTTCCATGAGTTTGAATATAAACTTGCCAAAAAGATTGCAGACTCTGTTGAAACGGTTGATATGTTCCGTATGCAGGGTTCCGGTACAGAGGCTTGTATGACGGCAGTCCGTGTTGCCCGTCTTGCAACCAAGAAAAAGAATATAATTAAAATGGGCGGCGCTTACCACGGCTGGTCGGATCAGCTCGGTTACGGCATCCGTGTTCCCGGGTCAAAATTCACACAGGCAAGCGGCGTTCCGCTTTTCCTCTTTAAACATACGCAGGAGTTCTTCCCCGGCGATCTTGAGGACCTTGAGAGAAAGCTTTGGCTCAACCAGTTCAGGGGCGGCACAGCGGCGGTATTCATCGAACCCGTCGGTCCCGAAAGCGGTACAACTCCCGTTGACTATGACTTCAACAAGGGCGTTGAAAGACTTTGCCGCAAATACGGTGCGCTTCTCGTATTTGACGAGGTTGTTACAGGCTTCCGTATCGGTATGGCCGGCGCACAGGGCTTCTTCGGCGTATCCCCCGACCTCACGGTATTCGGCAAGGTTATCGCAGGCGGCTATCCCGGCGCAGGCGGTTTAGGCGGCAAGAAAGAGTATATGAAGTACCTCGGTGCAGGTCTTGACGCTACCGGCGAAAAGATTAAGAAAGCCTTTACGGGCGGCACTATGACAGCCAATCCGCTTTCATGCTGTGCAGGTTACTTCACTCTTGAAGAAATCGACAAGCAGAACGCCTGCCAGAAAGCAGGTCAGATGGGCGACAGACTTACAGCAGGTCTTAAAGAGCTTATCAATAAGCACGGTCTTCCCTTTGTTGCATGGAACGAAGGTTCTATCTGCCACCTTGAGACAGTCGGCACAATGCACTATTCTATCAACTGGAAAAAGCCGTGGACAATTCCGGGCGTTCTCGACGCAACATCTGTCCGCAAGAAAGAAATGCAGTACATGGGCGCTGCCTATATGGCAGAGGGTCTTGTTACACTTGCAGGTTCCCGTCTTTACACTTCGGCTGCTTATACGCCTAAGATGATCGACCAGGCTCTCGCCTGCTTCGACAAGGTATTTGAAAATGTAGCCGTTAAGGCTGACTGATTTTACGGCAAAACGCTTATTCGGGGCGGGCGGATTACCGCCTGTCCCGATTTTTAATGAGGTGATATAATGGATATTTTACAGGCAAAAGAACTTGTTATAAAAGCCGGTAAGGAATTGCTTGACGCAGGTATTATTGTGCGTACCTGGGGCAATATTTCGTGCCGTGTTTCGGACACCCAGTTTGTAATTACCCCATCAGGCAGAGCCTATGAAAACCTTACTCCCGATGAAATAGTACTTGTTAATATTGAGGACTGTTCTTACGAGGGTGATATTAAGCCCTCATCGGAAAAGGGTATTCACGCCGCCGCATATAAGCTTCGTCCGGAGGCTAATTTCGTTATTCACACGCATCAGAAGCAGGCGTCTGTAATCGGCGCTCTCGGCTTTGACATCAACAATGTTGCCGAGAAGAGTGCGGCAATAGTCGGCAATGATGTTCCGCTCGCCTCATACGGACTTCCCGGAACGGGCAAGCTCCGTGAGGGAGTTATTGCGGCTATCAAGAGGACGGATTCAAAGGCCGTTCTTATGGCACACCACGGTGCGCTCTGCATGGGCAAGGACTATGCGGAGGCCTACAGCGTTGCAAGTGAGCTTGAAGCTATATGCGAAAACTGTTTAAAGAAAAAGTACAACGAGGTCACCGGCGCAATAGTTGACACGGTTGATTCCATAGCGAGTTATATAGCCGAAAAATTCGCCGACGCCAAAGCGGCGAACGCCGCCAAGTTCGATGTATGCAAATCGGAAAGGGACGGAAGCGTATTTAACATTACTTCCGTTGACGGCGACGGCAAAATCACAAGAATTAACATTAAGACGGGCGAGCTTGTCGCAGGCGACGATTACCCCGACTCCGCAGAGCTTCACAGAACGATTTACAAAAAGCGTGACGATGTAAACTTTATAGTTCACAACACTTCGCCCGAGGCTATGGCAATGTCGGTAAAGGGCAAGACCATGAAGCCGCTTCTTGACGACTTTGCACAGCTGTGCGGCGCGACCGTAAGGCACGCCGTGTTTAATCCCAACAGCACGCTCAAATCCGCCAAAAAGGTTGCCAAAGCCCTCAAGGGCAGGAATGCCGTTATCCTTGACAACAACGGCGTCCTCTGCGTAGCCGGAAGCGAATATGACGCAACTGCCGTTGAGCATGTAATGGAAAAGGGCTGTAAGACCCAGATAGGCGCTGACCTTTTCGGTTCGGCAAAGCCCATCAATCCCATTGAAACAAGGCTTATGAGGTTTATATATCTCAAGAAATACTCAAAGCAGGCAAGCAAATAAACGCATAAGCGCAGTAAAAAACGCTCCTCTCTGTAAGGGGAGCGTTATATTTTTGCACATTTAAAGAATTAAATTATGGGGAACCCCAGTGCGTGGGTTCCCCACCGCAAAACAGTCCCCCGGACTGTTTTGCGCCCCTCCTGCGCTCTAAGGCGAGGGGAGCCGAACCCACACCGGTTTTCAACGGCGGATTTACGCCCATGCTGTGTCATCGCCCTTGACAATACGACAGTATTTTCTTCGGACGCTTCCTTGCCTGAACGCAAATCCGCTCGGTGAAAACTGCTTTGCACTTAACGCAGAGCTATTTTTCGTGTGATTTTGCGTGCGGACGAGGAAGCCTTGCTGACGCAAGGCAACGAGGAGAAGCGTAAAAGCGCCGGAAAGAGTCTGCGTGAAGCGGCGTGTGTTCGGCTCCTCTCGCCTTAAGCATAAGTTTTTCGCAGTCTGCGGACTGCGCCGGGGGCCTTGCCCCTCGACCCCACCGTCTTTTTGAAAAAAGACGGACAAAAACTTTTAATATTTAAAAGCAATTTATCGGCAGACCGACTCTCCTCCGCAGGGGTTTATTTTTCCGCCTTGGCGGCTCTTCTCTTTTGAAGCTCCGCAGAAATCTTCTGCTTCTTTTCGCCGACTATATCGTATTTAAGCATCGGTATTACCGAGAGCAACGCAAGTATTCCGGGCAGAGCGGTGTATGCAAAGAAGATTATATCCTTTGTGCCGTTTGTAAAGTTACCCGACTCAAGCGCTCCGTAATAGCCCGACGCCGAAACAAACACAAGTCCCACAGCCGTACCCAGAGCGAGGCAAACCTTAATAGTAAGGGTGAGTATCGAATACGCCGCACCCTCCATTCTTTTGCCCGTTTCGTATTCATAGTAGTCAACCGCATCTGCGGTCATTATCATGGGCATAAGGGTAACTGCGCCGAACTGAAGACCTATGAGGAACAGCGAAGCGTAGAATAAAACTGTAAGCACGGTGTTTTCGGGATTTTGGAACCAAAAATGACCTATTATGAAAGATAAAACAGACGCCGCAAAGCCGTATACGGAAAGCAGTATATAGGCCTTTTTCTCATCGAGCTTTTTAATAAGCATCGGGCAGAGCGCCATGGAAATCATCGAGCCTACCGCTGTAACAATGCCCAAAACCGCAACAAGATTTTGCGAACCGAGTATAACCGTTGCGGCCTGAACCTGTATGCCCATTGCCATCTGCCTGCCGAAGCCCATGAAATAAGAAACAATTACAAGCATAAGCGGTTTGTTGTCCTTTAACGCCCTTACCATATCGCCGGCGGTGGTCTTTTCGTTTGACTCCACCTTGACCCTCTCTTTGTTTAAAAGCGGTATGAGCGCAAAGAGTACACAGCCGAAAACTGCCGTAAGTATCGCCGTACCGAGAAATTCCGAAGAAATCATAGGCGTATCGGTCTGACCCTTTTCAACAATAACCTTTGAGCCGCCCGGTATGATAAGACACACAATGGGTACTATGACAACGCAGGCGGAGAAGCCTATCTGCTTAAATGTGTTTGAAATGGAAACAACATTCGTTCTCTCGGTGGGGTCGGGCGTAAGAGCCGAGGCTATGCCCTGCGAGGGAACATCGCCCATAGTCATGGCAATGCTCCATATAAGATATGTAATAAATATCCACACATAAAGCCCCACGCCCTTAAACGGCACCTTTAAGAACACAACCGCCGTAAAAACAAGCAGCGGAGCGAGTGAATAAATAATCATGGGCTTGAATTTGCCGAGCTTTGATTTTGAGCGGTCAAGCATATTGCCTACCACAGGGTCGGCAACGGCGGAAACTATCTTCGCAATAAGTATTAATATTGCCACAACGCTTACATTTGCGCCCAAAATTGAGCCGTCAAATTCCGCCTGATATGAATTTAGCAGGCCGACTATCGCCTGAAAGCCGAAAAGGCCGAGGGAATAAGCGGCTATCTCCTTAAAATTCATATACTTTTTTGACTGTATTTTTTCGCTCATAAGAGAACCCCCTAAAAAGTATTTTAACATTTTAATGATAATTGATTTATCAATTTAAGTCAATTAATTTTATAAAAATATCCGTTTTTATTTAAAATTCAATTAATTATTTGCATAAGCGCAAATTTATGATACAATTTTAACAGGCGGTATTTTTGATTTTTATATCTTCGGCGCTTTAATTGATTGCGAAAGAGCCATGTTCGGGGATATAATCGGAGATTTTATTTCTTTGGATTATTTATCACCGTTCGATTTGTAAAAGAACAAACAACTTATAAGCGGATACAATTCGATTGCAGAGCAAAAGCTTGATTTTGATAAATGCGCCTTAATCAGGCTGTATTTAATGAAAATTCACCTGGGCTTAATCGCATACATTGAGCCTTATTACAGGCAGTCAAAAATCAGCCCCGGATTTTACGGTGCAAAGGCTTTTGCAAAAAAGATGCTGTATAATGCGCTTGCGGAAATTGAAAAATTAAATAAAACGGAATGAACCGAAAAATTAAAATTTAAGGACGGAAGTGAAGGGGCAATGAGCGAAAGCGTAAAAGAAGCGGCAAAAACAGAGGAAAAGGAAAATCTAATCAACAGGCACAAAAACAGAAGGTATTTAAGACCAAAGGAGATACTCGCATATATCTGCGTATCCTACGGCTCAAAAAACCTGTCGGAGTTTGTATCGGGCAACCAGCAGTTTTTTATGCTCAATTTCCTGAGGCTAAAGGGTTCGACCTACGGCACTCTTTCGCTTATCGCAAATATTTACGACGCCGTGGACGACTCGATAAGCGGAGTTATAGTTGACCGCACCCGTACCCGTTGGGGGCATCTGCGCCCGTATCTTGTGGTAACCCTGCCGCTTATCGCCCTGAGTACGCTTATGATGTTCTCCGCTCCCGAGCTTACGGACGCAAAGAGGACGGTCTATGCCCTGTTTTCAATAATCTTATACGGGCTTTCGATGTCGTATTACAACTGCTGGAGCATAATGCTTTATAACATTACTCCGAATGTAAACGAGCGCAACAACTTAATCACGACCAAGGAATTTTGCGATCTGTTTGTCGTGCTTCCGAGCGTGGTTAATATCGCCGTCTCGGTGCTCCCGAAAATCAACGAAAACATAACCATGCAGTCCATTTACACGGGCTGTGCGCTTATCTGCGTTTTGCTGTGCGTTTTGGCGTCCGTTTTCGGCTTCCGCAATATGCGTGAGAGAGTGCCGCTCGTTTCCCGTGAGGAAATGAACAACACACCGATACGGAAATCCCTGAAGGAGCTTTTTAAAAACAAACCGATGTTTGTTGTAATCATAGCCTCTTTCGTAAACAATATAAAATCGGTCGGCGGAGCTTCGGAAAGCTTTTTCTGGCTTAACAATGTGGGTTCTTTGCTTTACGGCACATTTTCGGGTCTTGTAACGGGTGCGCCTAACTATTTTATGACGCCGCTCGCACCTAAAATAATAAAGAAATTCGGGGCAAGGAACACCGCCGTTATATGCGGACTTTTCGGCGGTTTTGCATACCTTGCGCTGTTTTTGATAGGCTATGCGCCCTTTGGGGAGCGAAAAATTCTGAATGTCGCCTACCTCTACATAATGCTTATGATTTGCGGTCTGCCGAACTGCGTAATGCGTGTGTGCAACGCCGTTATTCAGGGTGATGTGTACGATTATATGGAGTGGAAATCCGGTATGCGTAACGAGGCGCTTTTGTCCACCGTCAGCGGCTGGTTCGGCAAGCTCGGCACCTCGCTTATGGGCTTGCTTTCGGGCTGGTGCTTTACCTGGATAGGCTACGAGGCGGCGTATGACAAATTCGGAAACCTTGTACCCATTTCCGATAAATCCGTTCTCAACGGCATTTTTGCCATTTTCGCCCTTGCCCCGTCGATAGCCCGTTTCGGCTACGGAATTTCACATATCTTTTTCAGCGTTCACGGCAAATTTAAAGAACAGATCACAAGTGACCTTGAGCAAAGGCGTGCCCGGAGGATTTTGGAGGAGGAAAGCTCCGAAGATAATAATTAACTACAGCTTCCGCCCGTCCAAATTATTAAGGCCGTGCCTTACGGGTTTAAGTTTAACAGGAACAAAAAATGTTGGGGAACCCTCATCGGGTTCCCCGTCAGCCTGTCGATAATCCGTTTTGCAATAGCAAAATATCCAAAAGTTTTCGTCCGCCTTTTTCAAAAGGCGGTGGGGTCGAGGGGCAAAGCCCTCGGCGCAGTCCGCAGACTGCGAAATTCTTGCACTTCAAAGAGCGCAGGAGGGGCGAAAAACAGTCCGGTGGACTGTTTTTCGGTGGGGAACCCTCGCCGGGGGTTTCCCATAATCTTACTCCTTTTGTGCATATTGCCAAGTGAAACATACTTTTTCTACACTCTGCCGGGGAACCCCATGCGTGGGGTTCCCCGTAATTTTATATTTTTATGCAGTTTCCGCCTCACCTCAGCCGACCGCACGGGTAAACTCTACGCCCTGATAATAGTGCTTTAATATCTCCTTGTAATCACTGCCGTTTCTCGCCATATAATCCGCTCCGTACTGGCTCATTCCGACGCAGTGGCCGTAACCGCTGACCTTAAATGTAAAGCTCGAATTTGCATAGCTTACGCTGAAAGACGGACTTCTCAGCGAGAACATTGTACGGGCGCTGTTTCCGCTCAATGTCTTTGAGCCTATTTTAATGTTCTTTATAACGCCCGTGCCGTTTTTTGAATACTCAACTTCGCCTATCCATTTTTCGGGGTCGTCTCCGAGCTTTATATCCTTATCCTTTTCGGCAATTTCCTTAAACTGCTCCTTTGTGAGTATAAGCGTTGAGGAGTAATCGGGCGACAGCTTATCCCCCGGTGAGGAAATCGACTGCAAATACGGAATGTCCGTACCCCATATGACCTCGGCGCTCTCGGTTCTGCCCGGGCATATTGCGCTGTATGAGGCAACGATCGGTTCCGAATTGTAGGTCATAACCGTTCCTGCCACCTCTTTGACGGCCTTTTCAACCTTTTGGCTGTATTTTTCATAATTCTCTCCCCACTTCTCCCTGCGTTGCTGTTGCGTAAAATATCCCTGATGCTTCTGGGGACTGTCCGAAATGTCGGCGCCGTTTAAGGAGGAGTCGGGATTTTGCTTTAATCTTATTAAATTTGTGTACGCCGCAACCGCCTGCGCCTTCAGCGCTTCCTCATGGTATGTTGCCGGCATCTCGCTCGCCACACAGCCTATCACATATTCAAGCTCCGTCATTGATATTACATTTCCGCTCGCCGCCGCCATAACCTTGACCTCGGTTTGGGCTTGGGTTTCGCCGCTTTCGCCGTTCTCCCCGTTCGGGCTTTCTGCGGTGCTTTCCTGCGGCCTGGTAACGGCGTTTATGCCGGCAAGCACATTTTTTGCCCTGTCAAAAGAGAATTGCGAAAAATCAAGCGCCGCTACAGGCACTATTACAAGAGAAAGGAAAACGGAAACGAGCATAATAATTTTGTTTTTCATCATTTTCACCTCTAAAAACTTTTGTTAATTCCTTTGAATTAATTGACTTTGGGCCGATTTTGATATAAAATATATTATCTATTATAATGTGGTATTATATCGGTTTACCGCAAATAATAAATAAGGAGGATGTAAATGTCTGAATTTATTTCTTCAATCTCCAAAAGTACTATTGAAAGTTTATGCGAAGAGCTTATAAAAAATAACCGAATAAAATCCGAATATTACAGAAGATACGAAGTTAAAAGAGGGCTTAGAAATCCTGACGGCACAGGCGTTATGGCAGGGCTTACAAGGGTTTGCTCGGTTGAGGGCTATTATATAGACGACGGCGAAAGAGTTCCCAAGGACGGCAGGCTCATTTACCGCGGCATTGATATGAGCGAAATAGTTGACGGCTGTAAAAAGGAAAACCGCTTTGGCTTTGAGGAGGTCGCATGGCTTCTGCTTTTCGGCGATTTGCCCACCAGGTCACAGCTTGAGGCCTTTACGAACACCTTAGCGCAGGCAAGGGAGCTTCCCGACGAATTTATAGAGGACCTTATAATCAAGGCGCCGTCAAGGAACATTATGAACAAGGTCGCAAGCACCGTTTTGAACCTTTATTCATACGACGAAAACCCGGACGACACATCTATAGAGAATGTTTTGCGCCAGTCCATTCAGTTAATAGCGCAGATACCTACCATTATGGCATACGCCTATCAGGTAAAAAGGCGTAATTTTGACCATAAGAGTATGTATATACACCAGAACAAAACGGATATTACCATGGCGGAATCCATACTGCGCTCAATAAGGGCAGACAAAAAATATACGGACGAGGAGGCAAAAATCCTCGACACCTGTATGATGATACACGCAGAGCACGGCGGCGGCAACAATTCCACATTCACAACAAGGTGCGTTACCTCCACGGGTTCCGATACATATTCCGCAATAGCCGCAAGTATTGGCGCTCTTAAGGGCCCCCGACACGGCGGAGCCAATATTAAGGTTCACGAAATGGTTATGGATATTAAGGAAAATGTTAAAGACCCGACCGATGAGGGTCAGCTTGCGGATTACCTTGCAAAGATAATAAAGAAAGAGGCAGGCGACGGTTCCGGGCTTATTTACGGAATGGGGCATGCGGTCTACACCCTGTCCGACCCGAGGGCGGTTATTTTAAAAAACGACGCCCGTAAGTATTCCAAAAATACGGAATATGAGGAGGATTTTAAAATCCTTGACGGCATTGAGAGAATAACTCCCGAGCTTTTCTGCAAATATAAGGGCATAAAGAAAAAGATATGCGCCAATGTTGACCTTTATTCGGGGCTTGTCTACTCTATGCTCAATATTCCCGAAGAGCTTTTTACGCCGCTGTTTATGTCAGCAAGGATTGCCGGCTGGTCGGCTCACAGGATTGAGGAAATTTACACGGGCAGTAAAATAATGCGCCCGGCCTACAAAAATGTTTCCCTCCCGAAAAAGTTCGTCCCCATTGATGAAAGAGTTGAAAATCATTTCACCTCGGGCGATTATATTCCAAATGAAGAAAGGTAGAGGTTGTAATTATGGAAAACAAAAAATCAATCGACTTTAAAAAAATTTTCATTGTGGGCGCAGTTTCCCTTGTCTTATTGATTCCATTAAGGCTTTATCAGCTTTTCTTTTTAACGGAAGATGACAAAAGCGGATTTTTAACTCGCATCAACGCAAGCGTCTATGTTTTCTTCGCTTTGCTTGTCATATCTTTAATCGTGCTGTTTGTTTTGGTTTCCGTTACGAATAAAGTTACCGCTTCAAAGTCCGTAAGGGGTAAATCCAAGGCGCTCTCGATAGGCTCCGGCCTCTTTGCGCTGGGCTTGGCGTATGATGTTGCATACTGCGCCAGCACCTTTATTAAATCGCTTCTCTCCTATTCGTCGGGAACAAGCGTTATGTCGTACATTTTTTCAAACGGTATGCTCGCCGTTATACTTGAGGCCGTCTGCGGACTGCTTGCGTGCATATACTTTATACTTTTTGCGCTCTCCTATTCCGACGGCAAAACTACCTATTACGATTATAAATTTTTGGCTATAATGCCGCTTTTCTGGACAATGTTCAGAATGGTTCGCAGGTTTATGACAAAAATCAGCTTCCTTGTTGTGCCAGACCTGCTTTTAGAGCTTGCTCTGCTTGCCTTTATGATGCTCTTCTTTATGTCCTTTGCAAGGATTTCATCGCAAATATGCCAAAAGAACGAGATGAGAAAGGCTATGAAATACGGGCTTATCTCTGCGCTTATCGCCATGCTTTTGGGCGTTACGAGGCTTGCTGTTACGCTTTGCGGAAAATCAAGCCTTTTGCCTGCGGATTTCGCCTTCATTCCGGCAGATCTGTTCTATTCGATTTTTGTAATAATCTATGTTGACGCCTGCTCAAAGACGGGCAGGGACGCCTCGGAGGACGATTTACTGCCCGATTCATACGAAAAGCCCGAAAACGAGGTTGACAGCGATTTTCTTGACAGCTGATAAGGTGAACGCTTATGTTTTTGCACAATGTAGCTACTGCGGCACAGCAGGTTGCGATACTCTATATAATTGTTGCGGTCGGCTTTATTTGTGATAAAACCAAGCTTTATACGGAAAAAGCAGCCCGTCTCACCAATGATTTGCTTTTTCAGATAGTCACGCCGGCCGTAATTATCCAATCCTTTACGGCTATGGAGTTCAACAGGGAAAATCTGAAAAATTTGCTGTTGTCGTTTTTCGGCGGAACAGTTATCCATTTGGCGGCAATAGTTATTTCAAAGCCCTTTTTCAGGCACGGCGAAGAGGATACCCTGGTAATTTACAAATTCGGCTGTGTCTACGGCAATGTGGGTTATATGGTTCTTCCGCTTGCAGGCGCAGTACTCGGCGACGAGGGCGTTTTCTTCTGTTCGGGCGTGCTTATTCCCTTTAACATTTTCGCCTTTACCCACGGGCTCAGCCTTATGAAGAAAAAGGGCGGCGAAAAACACAGCTTCGATTTAAAGTCCCTTTTCATCAATCCCGGGGTTATCTCCGTAGCAATAGGGCTTCCCCTGTTTATTTTAAAAATCACTTTGCCGGATTTTATCATGCAGCCGATAGCGCATATTGCAAACTTAAACACGCCCCTGGCCATGCTGATGTTCGGTACATATCTTTCAAAGACGGACTTAAAAAAGATGTTCGTAAGAAAGCAGGCGTATCTTGTAGCGGCAATTAAGCTTATAGCGGTTCCGCTTGTCTGTATGCTTATTTACAGGGCTGTCGGTATGACGGGCAGCTTGCTAACGGCGCTAACCATTTCGGCCTCGGCGCCCACCGCAAACAATACCGTTATGTTCTCCACAAAATATATGAGGGACAACGAGGCGGCCTCGCAAACCATAGCTATAGTCAGCTTTATTTCCATAATCACCATGCCGATTATGATTGCCCTGTCACAGCTTATGTAAGGAAGGTGTGCAGTATGACTTTAGATAATTTTAATCTAAGCAGTTCGGACCGTGAAATAATAAACAGCTTCGCCGATAAAAACGCTTTTCCGCACACTGTGTTAATCGAGGGTTCAACGCCGCAGGAGAGGACGGACTTTGCGAATTTTCTTGCAAATATGATTTTGTGCGCCTCCGACGGTAAAAAGCCGTGCGGAATTTGCAGGGCATGTATAAAGTGCGCCGCAAACAGCAATCCTGATATTAAGGCGTACGGCGAGGACAAAAGCGGCTCGTCGTTTAAGGTTGAACTGAGCCGTGAAATCAGGCAGGACGCCTTTGTTCTGCCGAACGATTCGGACAAAAAGGTTTATATCCTCAAGGGCGCTCAGAATATGAACGATTCGAGCGAAAACGCCCTTTTGAAAATTCTTGAAGAACCGCCTCGGTTTGACTTTTTCATTTTGACCTGTGAATCGAAGAACTCCATGCTTGATACCATACTCTCCCGTTCTTCGGTAATAAGCCTCGGCGAGGCAAAACGGGAATTTTCCCCTCAGGCCGTTGAGACTGCGGAAAAAATTGCGCTTTCGCTTATCGGCACGAGCGAGCTTGCAACGCTTGAAGCCCTTTCACAGCTAAGCGCAAAAAAGGATATGTTTGAAGATACCGCAGAGTGCATAAAGGTAATTTTTACGGACTGCGTTAAATTTAAACAAACCCAAATAAACGAGTCCGCATACTGCAAAACGGTTGAAAGACTATGCAATAGATTTTCGCAAAAAAAATTATTTTCTTTTTTAAATATAATTTCCCGGCTTGAACTGCGTTTTAAACAGAATGCCAATTACAATTTGCTTATAACTTCCATGTGCGCCGAGCTTTGCGACGCCGTGGGTAAATAAAGGAGGTACTTATGTCGGAAATAGTAGGTGTCAGATTTAAAGAGGTGGGCAAGGTTTACCACTTCAGCCCCAACGGACTTACGCTTCAAAAGGGCGACAGGGTAATAGTTGAAACCGCAAGGGGCATAGAGTGCGGCGAGGTAACCATCGAAAACAGAGAAATCGACGACGAAGAGCTTGTAAGCCCCTTAAAGCCTGTTATAAGAGCCGCCACCGAACAGGACCTCAAGATAGTTGAGGAAAACAAGATAAAGGAAAAAAAGGCGTATGCGATCTGCGAGGAAAAAATTGCGAACCACGGCCTTGAAATGAAGCTTGTTGATGTTGAGTACACCTTTGACAACAGCAAGATACTTTTCTACTTTACCGCCGACGGCAGGGTGGATTTCAGGGAGCTTGTAAAGGATCTCGCCTCGGTTTTCAGGACAAGGATCGAACTGCGTCAGATAGGCGTGCGTGACGAGTCCAAAATGCTCGGCGGCTTCGGCGTATGCGGAAGACCCTTCTGCTGTAACACATTTTTGGGCGAATTTCAGCCCGTATCGATAAAGATGGCAAAGGAACAGGGGCTTTCGTTAAATCCCGTTAAAATAAGCGGTACCTGCGGCAGGCTTATGTGCTGTCTTAAATACGAGCAGGATACCTATGAGCATCTTTTAAGGCACACGTCCAAGGTAGGCGCTATTGTTGAAACCGACGAGGGCAGAGGTACGGTTATCGAGAACAACCTCATCACGGGTATGCTGAAAGTAAGGCTTGACAGAAGACCCGACGCCGCCCCCCTTATAATCGAAAGGCATCAGGTTAAGCTTATAAAGGACGCACAGATTAAGCTTGAAAAATCCGAAATTGAAGCGCTTAAAGGTATAGAATAGCTCCTAAAATTTGCTTTTAACTTTCTTTTTAAAATAAGGAAAAAACACTTGATATTTTATAAATATGTGTTACAATGAAATCAATAATAAACAAGGAGGTTTGTTAGAGATGGCATTTAAAATCAATGACGATTGCATTAGCTGCGGCGCTTGTGCTCCGGAATGTCCCGTTGAGGCAATCTCAGAGGGCGACGGCAAGTTTGAAATTGACGCTGACACCTGCATCGAGTGCGGTGCTTGTGCGGATACCTGCCCTGTAGGCGCTCCTAACCAGGATTGATAAAGCTACATAAAGACCCGGTACTTCGGTGCCGGTCTTTTTTTATTTCTCCGGTTTTTGTAAAATTTATATCGGTTTATTTTATTGACATAAGGGAAAAATTTTTGTATAATTTGAAATTGAAATCCATTTTCATTTTGTTGAAAGCGGTGGGATAATGGGATATACAACCAAACAGAGCAGGGAAATTCTTAATTGCCTTGAAAAAAATAAAAACAGGCATTTAACTGCCGACGAGATATATAATATTCTCAATTCCGAGGGCATATCCATAGGCCGTACCACGGTTTACCGCCAGCTTGAAAAGCTGTATGACAATACGGTTGTCAGGCGCTTCAAGCTTGACGGGAACACAAGCGCCTGCTATCAGCTTGCACAGCCCTGCGGAGAATGTCACAGCCATTACCACCTTAAATGCACGGTGTGCGGAAAGCTTGTGCATGCCCAATGCGACTTCTTAAACGAGCTTTCACAGCATATTTTTAAAGATCACAACTTTATTGTTGACGGCGAAAAAACCGTGCTTTACGGCATATGCGAAAACTGTCTGGGAAAGGAACGCCATGACGATTGATTTACTGCTTGATATAATTAAAGAAACGCTTTCGGACTGTGCGAAAATACTTCCGTTTTTGTTTTTGGCTTTTTTGCTGTTGGAAGCTATAGAACACCGTACAAGCGAAAAAATCAACAAAAAAATCGCCTCATCGGGTAAGGCGGGCCCTGCCGTGGGTGCAATACTCGGCTGTATTCCGCAATGCGGCTTTTCCGTTTTCTGTGCGAACCTGTTTTCAAACGGAGTTATTACACTCGGTACTCTTATTGCCGTTTTTCTTTCGACAAGCGACGAGGCCCTGCTGATAATACTGAGCCACCCTCAGCAGAAAGGCGAAATATTCAAGCTCCTTGCGGTAAAAATAATTATCGCCCTGATTTTCGGCTATGCGGTTGACTTCTTTGCAAAAAAGCACCCCTCCCCCGAAAAGCATATAGAGGACCATTGCCGCAGCTGCGGCTGTCACGGCGAACACGGGGGCATTTTGAAGCCGGCAGTTAAGCATACGGTAAAAATTATGCTGTTTTTAATCGCCATAGTTTTTGCGCTCAATTTCCTTGTGGAGGCTCTCGGCATCGACGCTCTGTCAAAGCTTTTGCTTAATAACTCCGCCTTACAGCCCTTTATTGCCGGTCTTATAGGTCTAATTCCGAACTGTGCGGCGTCCATATTGCTGACGGAGCTCTATCTCAAGGGCGCTTTGAGCTTTGCCTCGGTTACCGCCGGACTTTGCACGGGCGCAGGCGCAGGGCTTTTAGTGCTTTTCAAGGAAAACCGCAATATAAAGGAAAACCTTAAAATTGTTGCCCTGCTCTATGTTATTGCGGTGTTTTCGGGAAGCTTAATCTCAATTTTTCCCATATAAAACGGTTGACATTTTCCTTTAATGGTGCTAATATATCAACAAATATAAGCTTAGGAGAAAGTTATGTCAAAGCGCAGACTCACAGCTGTATATTACTATTACCGCTTTATCGTCCACTCGGTAAGGTAATAGTGAATTTCGCTGTTTAAAGCTCGCTTTAAAAATAAAGTAAGTTTATGCTCGCAGTTGAAATTCACTGCGAGTTATTTTTTAGTATATAATTTTAAAAGGATATGATAAAATGATAGTAATTTTAAAAAACGACGCCGACGCTCAAAAGGTCGATATTTTGGCACAATGGCTTGAAACCCAAAATGTTGAAATACACAAATCCGTGGGCGAATATACCACGGTGTGGGGTCTGGTGGGCGACACAAGCAAGATTGACACCGACCTTATCGAGGGGCTTGAAATTGTAGAGGGCGTAAGGAGAATTTCCGAGCCGTACAAGCAGGCAAACAGAAAATTCCACCCGGACGATACGGTAATCGACCTGGGAAATTCAATAAAAATCGGCGGCGGCAATTTTCAGTTCTTTGCAGGCCCCTGCTCGGTCGAGAGCGAGGAGCAGATTATTGAAATCGCAAAGGCGGTAAAAGCGGCAGGCGCAAATATACTGAGAGGCGGAGCGTTTAAGCCGAGGACCTCGCCGTATGCTTTTCAGGGTATGAGAGCCGACGGCCTGAAGCTTCTTTTGCAGGCGAAAAAAATCACGGGTATGCCCATAGTCAGCGAAATTATGGACGCCTCGCACATTGATTTGTTTGAGGGCGTTGACATAATTCAGGTCGGCGCAAGAAATATGCAGAATTTTGAGCTTTTAAAACAGCTTGGAAAGCTTGATAAGCCGATTTTCTTAAAGAGAGGGCTTTCGGCCACCGTAGAAGAACTGCTTATGAGCGCAGAATATATAATGTCGGGCGGAAACGAAAAGGTAATCCTCTGCGAAAGGGGAATAAGAACCTTTGAAACGGCTACGAGAAATACTCTTGACCTCTCCGCAGTTGCGATACTTAAAGAAAAAACGCATCTTCCGGTAGTTGTAGACCCCAGCCACGCCTCGGGAATAGCAAGGCTTGTAGAGCCCCTGTCATACGCCTCGGCGGCCTGCGGTGCGGACGGCTTAATGATAGAGGTGCACAACAATCCGCAAAAGGCGCTTTGCGACGGCCCTCAGGCTCTTACGCCCGACAAATTTGCCCGTGTGACGCAGGGCGTACAAAAAATCATCAACGCATTAAAGTAAGAGAGGTGCGGAAAAATTATGCTTATAGCTGTAGTTGGCCTGGGCCTTATCGGCGGCTCATTGGCAAAGGCAATAAAATACAACACCGACAACAGGGTTTTGGGTTACGATATTGATTACAGCGTACTGCTTAAAGCCAAACTGCTCGGCGCCATCGACGCAGAGCTTACGGACGAAAACATAGCTCAATGCGATATGATCATTACGGGACTTTATCCCGAAACCACAAAGGAATATATTACAAGCCATGCGGACAAGTTTAAAAAGGACGCAATAGTTCTCGACACCTGCGGCGTTAAAAAATTTGTATGCTATGATATGTGGAAGCTTGCAAAGGAACACGGCTTCACCTTTGTAGGCGCTCACCCCATGGCCGGTCTGCACCTTTCGGGCTTTGAAAACTCGGAGGTCACCATGTTCAATAACGCCTCAATGATTATCGTCCCCGAAAAGGACTTTGATATAAGGAAGCTTGAAGTTGTAAAAAAGCTGTTTTTATCCATAGGCTTTACAAATATTCAGATGACAACCTGCGAGGAACATGATAAAATAATAGCGTTCACCTCACAGCTTGCGCATGTTGTTTCAAACGCCTATGTAAAAAGCCCTAACGCCGAGCTTCACAAGGGCTTTTCGGCAGGGAGCTACAAGGATTTAACAAGGGTTGCAAAGCTCAACGAAACGATGTGGACGGAGCTTTTTTTGGAAAACAGGGACAACCTTATCGAAGAAATAGACTATATCACGGATAATCTGAAAAAATATTCGGACGCCCTTAAAAACGGGGACTCGGCCGGGTTAAAGGCACTTTTAAAGGACGGACGGGAATGTAAGGAAAGAATTGACGGGGACTACAGGGATTGATTTGCAAACTGCCGTATTGCGGCGTTTGCCCTGTTTCACTAAAAAACTATAAATTGCTCGGAGGTAAATACGATGTCATCAATACTTAAAGGCAACAAAATAAGCGTCAGCGTATTCGGTCAGTCACATTCGCAGTCGATAGGCGCAGTAATAGACGGTCTGCCTGCCGGAATAGAGCTTGATTTTGAAAAAATCGAGGCTTTTATGGCAAGACGGGCTCCGGGCAGAAATTCCTTTGCAACGCCGAGGAAAGAGGCGGACAGGCCGCAAATTCTTTCGGGAATTTCAGATGGCAGAACCTGCGGCGCTCCCGTTTCGGTTAAAATCGACAACACAAACACACGAAGCCGTGACTACGACGAGCTTAAACTGCTTCCTCGCCCCTCACATTCGGACTACGCCGCATATGTTAAATACTGCGGAAATAACGATATTGCAGGCGGCGGACAGTTTTCGGGCAGACTTACCGCTCCTCTGTGCTTTGCCGGTGCGGTGTGCTCTCAGATACTTGAAAAAAAGGGCATAAGCATAAAGGCTCACATCTATTCCGTAAAAGATGTTACGGACGAGGGCTTTGGGCTTGAAAACCTGTATGACGACGATTTGAGGCTTGACCCGTTTTTCCCCGTAATAAGCAGGTTTAAGGGCGAGCAGATGAAGACGGTAATTGAAATAGCAAAAAGCGCCGGAGACTCTGTCGGCGGCGTTATAGAATGTGCCGTTTTGGGTATGCCTGCCGGAATAGGCGAGCCCATGTTTGACGGGATTGAAAATGTTATCGCAAAAAACATTTTTGCAATACCTGCAATAAAGGGCATTGATTTCGGCTCGGGCTTTGAGGGCACTCAAAAATACGGAAGCGAAAATAACGACCCCTTTACCGTAAAGGACGGAAAGGTTGTTACCGTTACAAACAACCACGGCGGAATACTCGGCGGAATAACCTCGGGTATGCCGATAGTCTTTAAGACTGCGGTAAAGCCCACGGCCTCCATATCCGTTCCCCAGAAAAGCGTTAATTTAAAGACTATGAAAGAGGAAGAACTGAAAATTCACGGCAGGCACGACCCGTGCATAGTACCCCGTGCCGTTCCTGCGGTGGAGGCTGTTACGGCAATTACCGTTCTCGACCTTGTATTATAACGCCGTAATTGTTTAAATTTCCGTAATATTTTATTTACATATTTTTAAATGAATATCAACACACTCGAAACATTTGGATATTATACTTAAATCATCAAATCAAGAGAAACAGTCTCTTGAGGAGATAACTTTTTCATTTATCCCTTTTCTTCCCCTAAAAACACAAAAAGCAAAAGCCCGTCTGCGAAAGACGGGCTTTTGCTATGTCCGAAGATAGCTTTTAATACGGGTAAAGCATTATTTTTTATTGTTCTTTACCGCCCTGACAAGCTCGTTGAGCTTCGGCGGTTTGCCGTACATAAGTACGCCCGCCTTATAAATTGCGGCGGCAACATAGCCCGTAATTACCGTTGAAGCTATGAGAATTGCTACGGAAACCGCAATTTCCGCCGCACTCACACTGCCCATAGTTATCCTTGTAAACATTGCCATGGGCGAAGTGACGGGAACAAACGAGGCGATTTTCATAAGCGGACTGTCCACATTGCCGCCTACCATTGAGAATATGGTTATAAAGAAGGTAATTATCATACAGAACATAACGGGCATTGTCAGCGTGTTAATATCCTCCAGCTTATTTGCAAGCGAGGCGGCCGCCCCGAACGCAAACGAATATATCAAAAATCCCAGCACAAAGAACAACGCCGTATATGCAAGCATTTTAGCAGGCATATCGAAAACAGACGAAATTATCATATTATCCTGCCAAAACTGCCTGTTTACCGCATAGAAGCCCATAGCGCTCCCCAAGAGCAGAACAAGCTGTAAAAGCCCTGCCGCCCCTGCGCCGAGTATCTTGCCGAACATCAGGTTGACGGGCTTTGCAGATGTTATCAGCAGTTCCATGGCCCTTGAGCTTTTTTCAAGCGCAACGCCCTGCGCCACAAACTGACCGTAAACCATAACCGCAAAATAGAGCAGGAACATAAGTATATAAGTATAGAAAAAGCTCTGCGACTGATCGTTGCCTATTATCACCGCTTCGCTTGTGACGCCGCTTTCAAGTATATCTGCGGCCTCCTCCTGCGGCACGCCGAGATCAGCCAGCTTTTTCATTCTGTAACAGCTTATAATTGCGTCGTCCACGGCATATCCCGTCATATCGGTTATACCTGCGGTTTTAACTATGTATCTGTAAGAGAGCGGCGAGGTCATTATAACGGCGATGTCGTATTTCTCGTCCATAATTTCTTTTTTCATCTGCTCCTCGCTCTTGTCGGCAACCGTTATTTCGATGTCTCCGAGCTGTTGCTTTATACATTGAGCCAACAGCGATGCGTCCGTTTCGGTTGACTCCTGCAACAGCATTTTTGAAGCATAGCTTGCGCCTATGGAGTCTGCGTCGGGGGTCTTTGACTGAGAAAACCGAGGGAAGAACAGCACCGCCGCCATAACAAGTATTAATATAACGGTAAGTCCGGTAAATATTTTGTTTTTTAAATATCCAGAAAGCTCAAATTTAAAAATCGTAAAAAACTGTTTCATACTCCCGTCTCCGTATATTTTACAAAAATCTCGTTTAATGTAGGCTCTTTAACGCTGAATGACTCTATGTATTCCGCATAGCCGGAAAGCGAAGAAAAAAGCCTGTCCTTGCCGCTCTCATTCTCAAGCGTAACGGTGAGCCTGTCGTCACGGGCGTCGATGCTCTTAACAATATCGGCGTTGACTATTTTAAGATAATCCGATATTTTCTCGGTATCGCTCGTTATTATTTCTATTATGTTCCTGTCAAAGCGGCGTTTTATCTCCCTTATACTGCCGCCGGCGACAATTTTGCCGCCGTTGATAATAGCTATCTCATCGCAAAATTCCTCTATGTAGTTCATCTGATGCGAGGAAAAAATAACTATCCTGCCGTTTGAAATAAGCTCCCTTATCAAATCCTTTAACAGCATTGCGTTCACCGGGTCGAGGCCGGAGAACGGCTCGTCAAGTATAACTATTTCCGGGTCGGTAACGAGAGTGGCGGCAAGCTGGATTTTTTGTTGATTTCCCTTTGAAAGCGTATCGAGGCGCTTGCCTGCGTACTCGGTCATATTTAATTTTTGCAAAAGCTCCGTGGCGTTTTTCTTTGCCTGTTGCCTTGACATTCCCGAAAGCTGTGCAAAATATATCAACTGCGGCATAATTTCTTTTTTGGGGTACAGTCCCCTCTCCTCGGGCAGATAGCCTATTTTATGCTTTTCTGCTTCAAAGGGTTTTGAATTGAGCAAAACCTCGCCGCTGTCGGGAGAAAAAACATTCATAATTATTCTGATTGTGGTTGTCTTGCCTGCTCCGTTCCTGCCGAGAAGCCCCAGGGCTTTTCCGCCCTCCGCCTCAAAGGAAACGCCCTTTAATACGGCCTTGTCGCCGAAGCTTTTTACCAGCTCAACCGCTTGCAATATCATTTGCCGTCCTCCCGAATTTTTTTCTGATACTTTATCCTGTTACAATTAATTATATAATTAAAAATTTTATTTGTAAATACCGATATTAAGCGCCCGTACAGACTGATATAAACTTAAATAATAAAACTTTTACTTGACCTAAAATAAAATATATGTAAAAATATTAATGATAATTAAGTTTTGTTTTTTGCTTTACGAAAGGATATATAATGGATAATTTAAAGTTAAACGAAAAAGGAATTTTGTATCAGCTTAAGCAGTACAGAATGAAAAGGTACATAAAATTTTTCCCCGAAATCGACTCCACAAACGACGAGGCAAAAAGGCTGTGCGCCGACGGCAAAGGCAAAAACACGGTGGTTATTGCCGCCTCCCAGACTGCCGGCAAGGGCAGGCTTGGCAGAAGCTTCGTTTCACCTGCCGGAACGGGCGTGTATTTTTCGGTAATTTACGAGATAAATTCGGGATATAAAAACCTTGACCTTATTTCCTCCGCCGCCGGCCTTGCCGTGCGTGACAGCATATATAATATGTTTGGGCTTGATACAAAAATCAAATGGCCGAACGATGTGCTTGTGGACGACAAAAAAATATGCGGAATTTTGTGCGAGACGGTAAGCGAACACAACAGGATTAAATATGTTGTTATAGGCATAGGCGTTAATGTTGAGCGCATTGATTTTGAGGGCGAGATAGAATACACCGCAACCTCCGTCGGCAACGAATATTCGGGCGAAATTGAGCTTGACCACAATGAAATTGTAATTGATATTATCAATAATCTTGACAGGTATATTTTAAGAAGCGGTCTGTTTACCGAGGACGAAAACAGGGAAATTATAAACAGAATAAGGGCAAGCTCCGCAACCGTCGGCAAAATGGTGAGGGTAATTACTCCGGATTCCGAGTATGACGCAAAGGCCCTTGATATTGCGGACGACGGCGGACTTATAGTTAAGGGTCCGGTCGAAACGACAACTTTAAAATCAGGCGAGGTAGTCCATATTAGATAAAAATTATCTATCGGCTGAAATGTATAAAAGAAGAAAAATCGGACGCCCCGAAAGGTCTTACGGTTTTTCTTTTTTAATTTAATCGGGAAGTGACAATATGACGGATTTACAGCAAATATTTGACGACAGCAGTAACATAGTGTTTTTCGGGGGCGCCGGAGTTTCGACCGAGAGCGGAATACCCGATTTCAGGAGTAAGGACGGGCTTTATAACCAAAAATACGACTACCCTCCCGAAATTATTTTAAGCCACAGCTTTTTTATTAACAACACAAAGGAATTCTACAGGTTCTACCGTGAAAAAATGCTTATAGACAATGTAGAGCCGAACGCCGCACACTTAAAGCTTGCTCAGGCCGAGAGGAAGCATAAGCTCTCCGCAATAGTAACGCAGAATATTGACGGACTGCACCAAAAGGCCGGCAGTAAAACGGTGTACGAGCTGCACGGAAGCGTACACAGGAACTACTGCACCAAATGCGGAAAATTTTACGGCCCGGAATATATCAAAACAGGCGGCGATATACCGCTGTGCGAGTGCGGCGGAATTATCAAGCCCGATGTTGTGCTGTACGAGGAGGGTCTTGATCAAAACACCGTCAATGCGGCGGTAAACGCAATCGCCTGCGCCGATACGCTGATAATTGCCGGCACATCTCTCAATGTCTACCCTGCGGCAGGGCTTATAAACTACTTCACGGGCAGGTACACCGTGCTTATAAACCGTGACGAAACCCCGTTTGACGGGAGGGCGGATTTAGTTCTTCACGAAAGCATAGGCAAGGTGCTGGGCGAAATTGAAATCAAGTGAAAATTAATGTTGATATAAGCTTGTGAATGTGGTAAAATATATAAGCTGATTTACAAAAAATTCGGTATCAGACCGAGCGAAAGGAAGGTTTATAATGAGTGATAAGGGAAAGTTTTATATCACCACCGCCATTGCTTACACTTCAAGAAAGCCGCACATCGGCAATTCATATGAAATAGTGCTTACCGACGCTATTGCAAGATATAAACGAATGCTCGGCTACGATGTTTATTTTTTGACCGGTACCGACGAGCACGGCCAAAAAATCGAGGAATGTGCAAATTCCGCAGGCGTTACGCCCAAGGAATATGTTGACCGTGTTGCCGGGGAAATCCGTCAGATTTGCGACAGCCTTAACACGACTTACGATAAATTCATAAGAACTACGGACGATTACCACGAAAAGGCCGTTCAGAAGGTCTTTAAGAAGCTTTATGAAAACGGGGATATTTATAAGGGCGAATACAAGGGTATGTACTGTACCCCCTGCGAAAGCTTTTGGACGGAAAGCCAGCTTGTAGACGGAAAATGCCCCGACTGCGGCAGAGATGTAAAGCCTGCCAAGGAGGAGGCCTACTTCCTTAAGCTTTCAAAATACCAAAAACAGCTTGAGGAGTATATAGAGTCAAACGAAAGCTTTATTTACCCGGAAGCGAGAAAGAACGAAATGCTCAATAACTTTATCCGTCCCGGTCTTCAGGACCTGTGCGTTTCAAGAACCTCGTTTAAATGGGGTATCCCCGTAACATTTGACGATAAGCATGTTATCTATGTATGGATAGACGCTCTTTTAAACTATATCACGGCTTTGGGCTACACTCCCGATGAAAAGGGCAGTTTGTATAAAAAATACTGGCCTGCCGATGTCCATATTATCGGCAAAGATGTTGTAAGGTTCCACACAATTTATTGGCCCATTATACTTATGGCTCTGGGCGAGCCCTTGCCGAAGCAGGTTTACGGCCACCCGTGGCTTCTGTTCGGTGAGGACAAAATGTCGAAGTCCAAGGGGAATGTCATCTACGCAGACGACCTCGTTAAGGTTTTCGGCGTTGACGCAGTACGCTACTATCTTCTCTCCGAAATGCCGCACGCCTCGGACGGTTCGATAACCTATGAAACGCTTATTGAGAGGTACAATTCCGACCTTGCAAACACGATAGGCAATCTTGTAAACCGCACCGTAACGATGCAGAAAAAATACTTTGACGGCGTAATTCAGCCGAATACCGCCTCGGAGGATATTGACGGGGAGATTAAGACCCTTGCGCTGAAAACGCTTGAAGATGTTGACAAGTGCATTAACGAATACAAAATTGCAGACTCCGTTGAGTGCATATTAACGCTTGCAAGAAGGCTTAACAAATATATCGACGAAACTATGCCGTGGGCTCTTGCGAAAGATGAAGAAAAAAGAGAACGGCTCGGCACGGTTCTGTATAACCTGCTTGAGGGCATACGCTATGTTGCTGTTTTGTTAAAGCCGTATATGCCCGACACCTCAAAGGAAATTCTCGCCCAATTAAATACCGATGCAGACAGCTACGATTCGCTTTTGAGCTTCGGCAGACTTAAAGCCGGAGAAAGCGTCGGCGAGCCTAAGGTGCTTTTCTCAAGAATTGACGCAGAAAAGCTTATTTCCGAGCTTGTTGCAAAGCAGGAGGAACAGCAGGCGGCAGAGACAGATGCAATAAATCAAATTCAGGGCGTTGCCCGTATAGGAATAGACGACTTTGCCAAGGTGGAGCTCAGAGTTGCCGAAGTCAAGGCCTGCGAGCCGGTAAAGAGGACTAAAAAGCTTTTAAAGCTCACTCTTGACGACGGTACGGGCGCCGACAGGACGGTTGCAAGCGGTATCGCAAAGTGGTACACGCCGGAACAGCTTACCGGCAAAAAGGTTGTGGTTGTCGCTAACCTTAAGCCTGCAATGCTCTGCGGCGTTGAGAGCAACGGAATGATTTTGGCGGCAGACTGCCCCGAGGACGATGTTAAGGTTATATTTATCGACCCATCGATCCCCAACGGTTCAAAGATAAGATGATGTATAAAAACATTTTTGATACGCATGCACACTATGACGACGAGCGCTTCTCCGAGGATTTGGAGGAGCTTTTGTCGTCTTTTCCGCAAAACGGCGTTACCGGGGTAATTTCCTGCGGAGTAAACGCAGAAAGCTCCGAAAAAAATATCGCTCTTTCCGAAAAATACCCGTTCATTTATGCGGCGGCAGGCTATCACGGGCTTAACACCGAGGATTTAACGGAGGATTACCTCGATATTTTAACGGGGTTGATAAAAAGCAAAAAGACGGTCGCCGTAGGAGAAATAGGGCTTGACTACCACTACGAAAAGGAAACAAGGGATATTCAGCTTAAAATTTTCAAAAGGCAGATTGAGCTTGCAAACGAGTACGGCCTGCCCGTTATAGTGCATGACAGGGAAGCACATATGGACACGCTTGAAATTCTAAAGGAGCTTAAACCGAGGGGTGTTGTGCATTGCTTTACAGGCAGTGTTGAAATGGCAAGGGAGATTGTAAAGCTCGGTATGTATATAGGACTTGGCGGCGCAGTAACATTTAAAAACGCCGTAAAGCCCGTGGAGGTTGCAAAATTTGTCCCCGGGGACAGACTGCTTTTGGAAACGGACGCTCCGTATATGACACCCGTGCCTTTCAGGGGTAAGCGCTGTACCTCGCTTCACATTCCGTACACGGCGCAAAAAATTGCGGAAGCGCGCTCTACCGATGTGCAGAATATACTTGATATAAGCTGTAAAAACGCCAAAGAACTGTTTAACATCTAAAAATCCAAATATTCAAAGTTTCGCTCAAGCCTTTTCAAAAGGCTTGCAGGGTCACGGGCAAAGCCCCGTGGTGTAGGAGGGCGCACCGGGTTTTCTCTTTGCTTTGAAAAATCAATTATATTAAGAATATTAATATATTAATGTCAAAATAAAAACTAAAACAAAACACAACGCCCGTCCCAAGCAGGATAGGCGTTGTGTTGTTTTATTGAATTTATCAATGCTGAAATTTACGGGCGTTAAAATTGTGCCGCCGCTTCTCTGTCCTGAGCCAAAGCTTTCTGCCTTGCGTCCTCAAGCATCATTGACTTGACTTTCATAAGCCGTGTTGTGGAGCTTCTCTCGTTCTCGTCAAGCTTCATTGTAATAAACTTTATGGTTTCCTCGTATCTGGGAATCATAACATGTTCAAGCGCATTGACACGCCTGCGGGTCTTTTCGATTTCAGCGGACATAAGCTGACAGCTCTTTTCGACCTCGGCAAGCCTCAACATAAGCGGCATTATATCAGAAAGCGATTTGACCGCATCGTCAAGATCCGCCGAAGTAAACGCAAAGCCGTAGGAGTAAATATCGTTCTCATCGGCAGTTTTAAGCTTTGTGTTGAATACAGGCAGCATTACGCTCATTACATTTTTTTCTTCAATCTCAAGGCTCATTTCCTGAGTAGGCATCATAAGCGCAACATCAAGCGCAGAATCGCTCATAACGGAACGGGCGACGGCCATGTGCCTGTTGGCCTCGCTTATCCCCTCCTCGACCTGCTTCCTGAGCTGTTTGTTTTCACGCACAAGGTCAAGGAAACGGCGCATCAGTTCATCGCGCTTATCCTTTAAAAGCTTATGACCCCTTCTTGCGGTTGTAAGCTTTCTTTTTAAATTTGTAAGCTCCATACGGGTGGGGTTTACATTCATTACTGCCATAATATCAAGTCCTCATGGGTTTTGAGTTTAATTATTTGCCGTAGTATTCGTCAAGAAGCTCGTCGCTGATACGCTTCAATTCGCTTCTCGGGAAAATCTTGAGAAGCTTCCAACCTATATCGAGAGTTTCCTCGATAGACCTGTCCGTATCAAAGCTTTGGTTTACATATTCCTTCTCAAATTCATCGGCAAACTTTGCGTAAAGCTTATCCATATCGGTCAAAGCGGCCTCGCCGAGAACTACCATAAGCTCTTTGGCGTCCTTGCCCCTTGCATATGCGGAGAAAAGCTGGTTCATGGTGTTGGAATGGTCTTTTCTCGTTTTGCCCTCGCCTATGCCCTTGTCCTTAAGACGGGAAAGCGACGGCAGAACATCTATGGGAGGAAGTATGCCCCTGCGGTATAAATCCCTCGAAAGAATTATCTGACCCTCCGTAATATAGCCGGTAAGGTCGGGAATTGGGTGGGTTTTATCGTCCTCGGGCATGGAGAGTATGGGTATCATCGTGATGCTTCCGTCCTTGCCCTTCTGCCTGCCGGCACGCTCATAAATCGAAGCGAGATCCGTATACATATAACCGGGATAGCCTCTTCTGCCGGGGACCTCTTTCCTTGCGGCGGAAACCTCACGCAAAGCGTCGGCATAGTTTGTAATATCGGTCATAATAACAAGAACATGCATGCCCTTGTCAAATGCAAGGTATTCTGCCGCCGTAAGCGCCATTTTCGGGGTCGCTATTCTCTCGATGGCAGGGTCGTTGGCAAGGTTTGAGAACATTACCGTTCTGTCTATAGCGCCCGTCTGCTTAAACGACTGAATAAAGAAATCGGACTCCTCGAAGGTAATGCCCATTGCGGCAAAAACAACCGCAAACTTTTCGTCCTTTCCCCTTACCTTTGCCTGACGGGCTATCTGTGCGGCAAGCTGGGCGTGGGGAAGACCCGAAGCCGAAAAGATGGGAAGCTTCTGTCCCCTGACAAGTGTGTTAAGTCCGTCTATTGCGGAAACGCCCGTCTGTATAAATTCCTGGGGATAAGCCCTTGCCGCAGGGTTCATCGGCAAGCCGTTAATATTCATTCTCTTTTCGGGTATGATTTCGGGGCCGCCGTCGATAGGTCTGCCCAGACCGTCGAAAACTCTGCCGAGCATATCCTCCGATACGCCCAATTCCATCATTCTGCCCAAAAACCTGACTTTACTGTTGGAAAGGTTAATTCCCGTTGACGGCTCAAAAAGCTGAACAAGGGCGTTTGAACCGTTAATTTCAAGCACCCTGCAACGGCGTGTTTCACCGTTTGCAAGCTCTATTTCGCCAAGCTCGTCAAATTTGACATTTTCAACCTCTCTTACAAGCATAAGAGGACCTGCTACTTCTTCTACCGTTCTGTATTCCTTTGGCATCAGTATTCCTCCTTTGTATTTACGGCTTCGTCAATTTCTTTTCTCAACTGTGAAAGAGTTTTTTCGTATTCGGAGTCCGTGTCTTCCTCTTTGACATACTTAAACCTGCCTATCGCCTCTCTTACGGGAAGCGCCACAAGCTTTTCAATATCTGCGCCCTTTTCGAGAGCGTCGTTTGACTCGTCAAAGTAAGCAAGCACAAGGCTCATCATATAATTTTGCTTTTTAAGCGAGGTGTAGGTGTCTATTTCGTGGAAAGCAAGCTGGTGCAAAAAGTCCTCTCGGATACTTCTTGCGGCTTCCATTTTAAGCCTGTCTGTAGCCGAAAGAGCGTCCATACCGACAAGCTTAACTATCTCGTCAAGAGAGGCCTCGTCGGAAAGCAGACCCATAATCCTCGTTCTCATCTTTGTCCAATCGGGGCTTACATTTTTGTTGAACCATTCGCCGAGATTGTCGGCATAAAGGGAATAAGATGTAAGCCAGTTTATCGCCGGGAAATGGCGCTTGTATGCAAGCGAAGAATCAAGACCCCAGAAAACCTTTACTATTCTGAGGGTTGCCTGCGAAACAGGCTCCGAAATATCGCCGCCGGGAGGTGATACCGCACCGATAACCGAAAGCGAACCCTCCTGACTGCCGGAACCGAGCACCTCTACACGGCCGGCTCTCTCGTAAAACTGTGCAAGCCTTGAGCTCAAATATGCCGGATAGCCCTCTTCGCCGGGCATTTCTTCAAGTCTGCCGGACATTTCACGCAACGCCTCTGCCCATCTTGATGTTGAATCCGCCATAAGCGCAACGGAATAGCCCATATCCCTGAAATATTCCGCTATCGTAATGCCGGTGTAAATCGAGGCCTCACGGGCGGCAACGGGCATATCGGAGGTGTTTGCGATTAGCACCGTGCGCTCCATAAGAGATTTACCGGTATGCGGATCTATAAGCTCCGGAAATTCGTTAAGAACATCGGTCATCTCGTTGCCCCGTTCGCCGCAGCCTATATATACGACTATATCCGTTTCCGCCCATTTTGCAAGCTGGTGCTGAGTAACCGTTTTGCCGCTTCCGAAAGGACCGGGGATAGCCGCAACGCCGCCCTTTGCTATCGGGAAAAGGGCGTCAACAACACGCTGACCGGTTATAAGGGGCATATCGGGCGGAAGCTTTTTCTTGTAGGGTCTTCCCCTTCTTACCGGCCATTTCTGCATAAGGGTTACGGGAACCTTTGTGCCGTTTTCCGTTTCAATGCTACCGATTTTTTCCACAACGGTATAATCGCCCTCGGTAATTTCGCTCACCTTGCCGTTTACGCCGAAGGGAACCATTATTTTATGCCTTACAAGCTCGGTTTCCTGAACATAGCCGAGCTCATCGCCTGCGTTTACCTCGTCCCCCGGTTTTGCCGTGGGATAGAAATGCCATTTTACATCTCTGGGAAGCGACGGAACCTCAACGCCCCTTGAAAGATTGTTGCCTATCTGCTCCATTATTTTTTCAAGCGGTCTTTGTATTCCGTCAAATATACCCTTTATAAGTCCGGGTCCGAGTTCAACGCTCAAAGGCTCGTTGGTTGACTCGACAGGCTCTCCCGTTCCGAGGCCTGCGGTGTCCTCATAAACCTGAATGGACGCCTTGTCGCCGTGCATTTCTATTATTTCGCCTATAAGCCTGTGTTCGCTTACACGCACGACATCAAACATATTGGCGTCCCTCATATTCTGTGCAACAACAAGAGGACCCGATACCTTTAATATTGTACCTTTACTCATTTATACTTTACCACCCTTCAAGGTTTGGTTGTAAGGCTTATGCCTTATTATTTAACAATATCAGAGCCAACTGCCCTTTCGACAAACCGGCTTACCTGTTTCATTCCCATACCGTTGTTGCCCGAAACGCCGGGTATGGGTATAACGGCAGGGAGCGGATTGTCCTTTATTCTGTCAAGCTCCGCAGAAATCTGCTGAGCAAGATTTTCGGTAATATAAATTACAGCGTAACCGTTTTCGGAAATACGCCTTAAGGTTTTAACGGCTTCGTTTGAATCATCAACGGGAAAAATGCTTACTCCCAGCGACGCAAAGCCGTAAATGCTGTCACGGTCGCCCATAGCCGCAATTTTATACATACAGCTCACGCATCCTTTCCCTTACAATATCGTTTGAAACTCCGCTGAGCTTAGCCGAAAGTATTATTCTGAGGCATTTGATTTCCGTCTCCCTGGCAATAAAATATCCTGCAAGGGGACTAATGCCGAAGACCGTCATTTTGGCCTTTTTCATAATAGCCATAAGCTCGTCGTCACAGTATTTTTCAAAGGCGGAGGTGCCGTTTTCAACGGCCTGCACGATTTTGGAAAGACCCTTTTGAGAGAGCATTTCCAAGAACTCGTCCCTGCCTTTCAGCGCCCCGTCAATAAGCTGTTGCTTGTCTATAATGGAATTTTCCGCTATTGCGTATTCAAAAAACGCCCTGTTTTTGTTTGTGTTTATTGCACGCAGAGCCGTTTTGATGTTTGTGAGCAGGCAAAATTCATCTGCATATTTTATCAAAAGCCCGTCGCCGCTCTCTTTTGCGAACGAAACTATGGCCTCTATGGCCGCAGCGTCTGTAATGATGTCGCAAAGCTGGCCGCTGCCCGTCTTTACGATTGCGTCATACGCCTTTTTTGCCGTCTCCGAAATAAATTCCGGCAGTTCGTTAAATTTTCTTTCGCTTATAAGCTTATACATTTTCTCACTGTCAAAAACGCAGGGGGCGACAAAGTATTTTTCAGCTTCGTTCCCCGTCATTTCAGCCTTTAATACAGCCTTTAAATTCTGAAAATCATTTTTGACTATAAAGGTTTTAAGGGCGTTGGCCTCGGGAGCGCTTTCGTTTATCAGCTTCCAGGTTTTTTCGATTTCTTCATCGAGCATTTTGGAATAATTGTTCCCCTGCGGCGTACCGAAGCCCTTTTCGGTGAGAATACCGACCGCTTTTTTATAATCGGGAGCGTTGATTAACTGTTCCATATCGGAGTCCTTTAACAAGTTAAGCTCGTTTGCCCTGATGGCCGACACCGCAAAAAGATAGTCCCTGTTTTTCAAAACGCTTCCCTCCTTTATCAGTTGAATAACAAATTGTTTAAAGTATCCCTCAGTTCATCTTTCTTTTCCGCCGCTATGGCGTCAAACGAACAGTTTACGTCTATATCGCCGTAGACAAGTATAAATCCGCTGTCAATATCTGCGCTTTTGCCGAGTTTTACTTTCGAGCCCTTGAGCGAATTGTTTACGCTGTCGATAAAATTAGAGGGAAGCTTCGCCGTGTCCTCCTTGGAAAGGCGCAGTTCGCCCTCGCCCTGCCTCGCATTTTTATAAATAAGCTCTTTGAGTATCTCAAAGTACTCTTTTTTAGGCAGAGCCTTAATTACCTCAAGCGAACGCCGAAGAATATCATCGATAATATCAAGCTTTTCCTTTAGAACCTCTCTGTTACGGGTAAGCTCAGCCGAGGAACGGGCGGACGAAACTATAAGCTCCGCCCTTTTATCGGCCGACGCCTTTCTTTGTGCAAGGAAAGCGTCCGCCCGCTCTTTGGCCTCATTAATTATCTTTTCGGCCTCTTTATCGGCATTTTCACGGATTTCACGACAGCGGTCATCTGATTCTTGCTGAATTTGTGAAAGTATCTTTTCAAGACCTGTCATAAAAGCTTTCCCCTTAGAAGTTTAATCTTAAAATAAAGAGAATTGATATAAGAAGGGCAAGAACGGCATATGTTTCAACCATAGCGGAAAGAACCATAGCCTTGCTCTGCTGTTCCGGCTTTTTGGCAACAACGGAAACGCCCGATGCGGCAACCTTTGCCTGGGCGATAGCCGAGAAATAGCCTACCAAAGCCATGGGAAGGCACGCCGCAAGTATTTGCAGACCCTGAGTCCAGGTAAGCTCAACGGGAGCGCCGCTCAAAAGCTTAATTTTAATCATAACCATAATTGCGGTGATAAAGCCGTAAAGTCCCTGCGTACCGGGAAGAATTTCAAGAATAAGAACCTTTGTGAATTTTGACGGGTCCTCCGAAACGAGCCCTGCGGCCGCCTCACCGACTATTCCTACGCCCTTTGCCGAACCCATACCGCTGAAGAGGGCCGCAAGAGCCGCGCCCAAGATAGCCAAACCTAAACCTAAATTAGCCATTATTTTTTTCCTCCTTGAGTTTAAATGATTTGGAATTTACTTTAAGAGGGTTAAAGGCTGTGCCGCCGCCCTCGTAAAACCTTGAAAAGAATTCTACATACTGCAATCTGTTCGTATGAACATATGCGCCGATAATATTAATGCCGAAGTTAATGGTATGCCCCAAAACAAATACGATGACAAACAATATTGTTTTTATAACCGTATTCTGCGGCAGGGTGCCCATCATATTTACAACATTGCCTATTATGCCGGTAACAAGACCCAGCGCAAGCAGTCTTGAATATGAAAGTATATCGCTTAAATACCCCGAAACCGTATTATACAGAGCGTACAGCCCCGAACCGAGCTTTCCGCCTATGCTTTTTGACTGTCTTCCGGCGGTAAGCACTATAAGCACAACGCCTGCAAGGGCGCAATATTTGCCGATATTCGTGACGGTCGGGTTTATGTCTATTATCATGCCGGCGCACACGGGAGCAATTCCGCCGACGGCAAGATAAATGGAGGCGGCGTCGCACACGGCGCCCAGCTTATCCCCTTGCTTCCAGGTCATATAGCTCTTAATCGCAACGCCCACAAACAGGTGGATTATGCCGAACAGGAAGCACCAAAGCATTGTTATCATCAGGTCGTCGCCCTGGGGATTGAGCCATAGGTACAGCCGCATTTCGGGCAGTCCGAGATAATTTGTTCTTACGGTGTTTATGACATCGCCGAAGAAGCTTCCGAACATCAGTCCCCAGAACATTGTCGATATACCGCAGTACATATACATTAAAACCGTTTTCCGCTTTTGCCCCTCCGGCTTAAACTTAAACAGCACGAACGCCGTGGCGATTACCATAAGCAGTCCGTAGCCTGCGTCGGAGAACATCATTCCGAAGAAAACATAATAGAAAAACGCCATTATTGCATTGGGGTCGATGTCGAGCTTACCCGGAAGAGAATACATTTCCGTTATGCCCTCGACGGGAGCCGCAAACGAATTGTTCTCAAGCAGTACCGGCACTTCCTCGTCCTGTTCGGGTTCGTTTGTGACAACGGCGCAGGAGAATTTGTCCTCCAGGTGCTTTACGATGTCCTGCGAATACTTTTCGGGAACAAATCCCGAAAGATAGAATATCCTGTCTGTAACGGATATTGTTTTTAAAGCCTCATATTTGTCAATCCTTAAAGTAAGATAGTCTATAAGGAAGCAAATTTCATCGTATTTTGAAGCGAGAGCCGAAATTTTGCTCTCATACTCCTCTATACTTCTGCCGAGCGCCGAGATTTTTTCCCTGTTTTCCTCAATGACCTCTTTTACGGGTCTGTCGGGCATCTCCGCAGGCGCCGAAAAGCCGAAAGAACGCAGAGCCTCAAGCACCTTTTCGGAGTCCTTACGCAGACACATTACTGCGGCGCAGGACCGGACCTCGCTTGAATAAACCACTTCCGCCTCAACGGCCTCAACCTCGGGAAGAAGCTGTGCAAGCTTTGTTTTTACGCTCTCCTGCGTCTGCATATCGGGAAATGTTCCCACGAACACCTTTACAAATTTTGTGGGCCTGCACTTCATCGGTATATCAAGCTTTTCCCAAACGCTGAGAGACGAGTTGACCGTTTCAAGCCTTACCGTGTCCGCCTTTGCCTGGGCAATATCCCTCTGATATTCAAGAATATCGTAACAAAGGGCCATTGTTAAGTCGGAATCGTCCGCCATATCAAGAAATTTTGAAAGCTCCAATTCCCTGGGAGGCTTAAAGCTGTCAAGCAGCGATCCCTTTTTTTCGCAGTAGGGCGAAAGCGCCTCGCACGCCTTTTGGGCCGTGTCAAGAAATCTCTCCAGCTGGGTCACGCTGTACGAAGTGTCAAGCGCATACATTCCCTCCGGCATCTCGTGCTTTGAAAGCTCCACCACGCCCTTGCGCTGTAGAAAATCTATAACCTTTTTGCTGTCCTCGATAAGCGATATTACTTCAATTTTCTGCATTTTAAGCTTTGCCGTAATTATCACCTCGCTGAAAATTAAAAATAAAAGTAAATAACTATTTTCCTGAAATTATGTCCCTTACTGCGCCTACCGCTTCCGAAAACTTGGCTTCCGCCTTGCCCCTTAAAAGCTGGGCTGCGGCCTCGGCCTTTTGACGGGCGCTTTTGCCTACAAGCTCCGCCTGCATTTCGGCCTCGGAAACTGCACTTTTTTCATAGGCGTTTGCCTTTTCCTCGGCGTTTTTGGCAATTTCCTTTGCCTGCGCCTTGGCGGAGTCAACTATGCTCTGCGCCTGTTCTGAATTTTTCTGCTCGTCCTCAAGAACCTGCTTTTCCTTTTCAAGCACCTCTTCAAGCATTTTTGCAGCCACGGTTTTCACCCCTTGATTGTTAATTTATCATTTTCCGAATTTATAGTATATCACATTTTCAGAAATAATGAAACAGTTTATCGTTAATTTTTTAACAAATTTTAATTTTATTTCAATAAAAATTTTGTCGCACTTGATTATTGTCAATATATACATTATAATACATAAATACGCACAAAGGGTACCGGCAAAAAGACGGCGCCCGACGGCGTTGAAAAGGAGTTTAATATAATGACAAATTTACTTATTAAACTTTTTATTAAAGACTATGAAAATGTTAAGGAGTCCGGCGTCCGAAGCGCTTACGGCAAATTGAGCGGAGCGGTCGGCATCGCCGTAAACCTTATACTCTGCGCTCTCAAATTTTTTACGGGAATTATAACACGAAGCGTTGCGGTAACGGCAGATGCGGTAAACAACCTCTCCGACGCCGGCTCGTCGGTTGTAACCCTGTTCGGCTTTAAGCTTTCCGAAAAGCCTGCCGATTCAAAGCACCCCTACGGCCACGGCAGGATTGAATACATAGCCGGGCTGATAGTCTCCTTTCTTGTTCTGCTTATGGGCTTTGAGCTTATCAACACCTCGGTAGGCAAGATAAGAGAGCCTACTCCCGTTGAATACAGCACCTCTGCGGTGATTATACTTGCGGCCTCGATAATTGCGAAGCTATGGCTTGCGCTGTTTAATTCAAAGCTCGGCAAGAAAATAAATTCCACCGCCACAAAGGCCGTTGTGACGGACAGCATTTCCGACACGGTATCTACGGGGGCGGTTCTTGTATCCGTTATAATTTCAAAGTTCTGCAGCGTAAGCGTTGACGGATATTTCGGCCTTGCGGTTGCGCTTTTCATAATTTACTCCGGCGTCAACTTGGTAAGGGAAACGGTCGCTCCGCTTTTGGGTATGCCTCCCGAAAAGGAATTTTACGAGGAAATAAAGGCGTTTATTATGTCCTATGACTCGGTTATAGGCGTTCACGATTTGATAATACACGATTACGGCCCCTCCCGTCTTTTCGCCTCCGCACACGCCGAAGTGCCTGCAAACATAGACTTTATAATAATTCACGACACCATCGACCTTATAGAGCGTGATATTTTGCAAAAGTACGGTATGATGATTTCAATACACGCCGACCCCGTGATCATCGACGACGAAAGAATAAACAGCCTCAAGGAAATGACGCAAAAGGCGGTGAGCGCCGTTGACGGCTCTTTCTCAATACACGATTTCAGGGTCGTCGAGGGGGTAACGCACACAAACCTTATTTTTGATGTCGAGGCAAACCGCGACTGCAAGCTTTCAAGCCGTGAAATTGAAAACGCCGTATGCTCGCAAATAAGCAAAATAGACGAAAGATACCTTTGCGTTGTCACGGTTGACTATACTTTTGACTAAAGTTAAAAAATATTTCAAAATCTCTTTAATATTCTGTCGAAATATAGTACAATATATTTATCATTTGAGTTGGAGGATGTTTATATGCCGGATTACACACAAGAATTTACCACTATCCCCTACGGTCCGCTGGGTATCATAGCTTTGCCCGGCTGTGAGGAATTAGCTTCCAAAATCGACCGCTACATTGTCAAGTGGCGTGCTCAGAAGCAGTCCGAACACAAGCACAGCATTGCCTTTTCGGGCTACGAGAGGGACACCTATATTATTAAAGCCGGATTTCCCCGTTTCGGCACCGGCGAGGGCAAGGGAACAATAGCGGAATCTGTACGGGGCTACGATTTGTTTATCGTTGCCGATGTTTTTAACTACGGAGTTACGCATAACATCTACGGTATGGAGGTTCCCATGACGCCGGACGAGCATTATGCAAACCTTAAGAGGGCCATTTCCGCCGTTGCCGGCAAGGCTCACAGGATTACGGTTATTATGCCCATGCTTTACGAGGGCAGACAGCACAAGAGATCCAACAGGGAGTCTCTCGACTGTGCGCTTGCGTTGCAGGAGCTTTGCAATATGATGGGCGTTGACAATATTATAACCTTTGACGCCCACGACCCGAGAGTTCAGAACGCAATTCCGCTTCACGGCTTTGAGAATGTTCAGCCCGTTTATCAGATGATAAAAGCGCTTGTAAACCATGTGCCCGACCTTATGCTTGACAACGATCATATGATGGTTATTTCACCCGATGAGGGCGGTATGGGCAGAGGTATTTACTATTCAACCGTACTCGGCCTTGAGCTTGGAATGTTCTATAAGCGCAGGGATTATTCAAGGGTTGTAAACGGCAGGAACCCGATCGTGGCGCACGAATTTCTCGGCGACAATGTTGACGGCAAAGATGTTATGATAGTTGACGATATGATTTCTTCGGGCGAGTCGATGCTTGAGGTTGCCACAAAGCTTAAAGAGCTTGGGGCGAAAAGAATTTTTGTTTTCTCGTCGTTCGGGCTTTTCTGCGAGGGGCTTGAAAGCTTTGACAAGGCCTACGCCGACGGAATTATATCAAAGGTATTCACAACAAATCTCGTTTACAGAACCCCGGAGCTTTTAAAACGGGAGTGGTACTGCGAGGTTGATATGTCAAAATATGTTTCGTATATAATTGATACGCTCAATCACGATATGTCAATAAGCAACCTGTTAAATCCGGCAGACAGAATTGACGCTCTTTTAAGAAAAAAAGGCATTAAATAATCCGTTTATATATAGTAAAAGCGGCGTTGTGCGCCGCTTTTATTTGTTTAAAGAGTGCGTGTTGCCGGCAAAACGCAGAAAGCTATAATTTTAGGGAACCCCCGGCGAGGGTTCCCCTCCGCAAAACAGTCCCCCGGACTGTTTTGCGCCCCTCCTGCGCTTTTTTGAGTATAAGTGTTTCGCAGTCTGCGGACTGCGACGGGGCTTTGCCCCTCGACCCTTACCCTTTTGTCCGCTTCGCAGACATTTCCCCTGGCAGGGGAATCTTCTTTTTGAAAAAGGCGGACGAAAACTTTTGGATATTTTGCTATTGCAAACAGTTTATCGACAGGCTGAAGCGGCGTTGTGCGCCGCTTTTAATTTTTGTATTGACAAATAAATATATATATATTAAAATATTTAATCAATTAATAATTAACCGGTTTAATAATTTGAGGTGAAACAATGTCTTTTGATAAAAAAGCGCTCACCCGTTCTTTTATGGACTTTGAGTGCTACAGGCGTTTTATGGTGCATAATTGTTTGAAGAACAGCAAGGTTTACTTCGGCCAGCCCCCTATTCTCGACTATCTTTCCGAACACGGGAGCTGTACTCAGAACGAGCTTGCCTCGGCGATGAATGTTTCGCCGGCTTCCATGGCCGTTTCGGTAAAGAGAATGCAGAAAAGCGGACTCGTCCAAAAGCTGAGCGATGAAAACGATATGCGCTGTAACAAGATAACGATTACCGATTTCGGCAAAAATCAAATTGAGGAGATACACTCCCTTTTCGATGAAATAGACGAAAAAATATTTTCGGGCTTTTCCGACGAGGAGCTCAGCACTTTAAAATCCTATATCGACAGAATAAACGGCAATCTGTCCGACGGTCTGCCCGACAAAAAATGTATTTTTAAAATGCTGAAAAAATCTATGATAGAAAACGGAGGCGAAAACGATGTTTAAACTTCTTAAATACGCCAAGAAGTACCGAATATATGCTTTTATCTGCCCTCTGCTTATGATAGGCGAGGTTATATTCGAACTGCTGTTACCGCAGGTAATGGCTCAAATAGTAAACATTATAGACCCTGCCAACATAGCGCAGGCGAACCTTGACGAAATTTTCCGCCTGGGGCTGAGAATGTTAATTTACGCTTTCTGCTCGCTTTTCTGCGGTTCGGTTGCGGCGAGGCTTGCGGCGGTGGCAGGTATGGGCTTCGGCGCAGAACTGCGTTCGGCTTTGATAGAAAGGGTACAGTCTTTCTCATTCTCAAACATAGACCGCTTTTCTACGGCTTCGCTTATCACAAGAATGACGACCGATGTAACCACGGTTCAGAATTCCTTTCTTATGCTGATAAGGAGCGTTTTCAGAGCGCCCATTCAGCTCGTGTCCGCCCTTGTGATATGTATCAGTATCAGTAAAAGGGTTTCAAGGGTATTTTCGGTCGTTCTGCCGCTTATAATCATTGTCCTGGCAATAGGCGGCCCCATCGCCATAAAGCGGTTTAGGCGAATGCTTAAAAAATTCGATAAATTCAACGCCTCTATTCAGGAGAACCTGACAAATATCAGGGTTGTAAAATCATTCGTAAGAACAGACTACGAAAAGGAAAAATTCAATTATTCAAACGAAGACCTGACAAAGGCTTCTATCCATGCGGAAAAGATTATGATTTTGGGCGAACCGCTGTTAATGCTCGCAATGTATATTACGATTTTGGCGATAGTCATTGTCTCCGCAAAGGCAATAACCCTGCTTGAGATAAGCGTAGGCGATTTTACTGCGGTATTTTCATATGTAATGCAGATACTTATGGGCTTTTTGTTTACAATCGCCATGATAGCCCAGCTTTTCCTCTCCGAAGCAAGCGCAAAGCGTATTCAGGAGGTTTTGAACGAGAACTCCGACATAGTTGACCCCGAAAATCCGGTTGAAGAGGTTAAAGACGGAAGCGTTGAGTTTAAAAATGTTTCCTTTGCATACGGAAAAGGCAAAAACATATTGAAAAACGCCTCGTTTAAAATAAACAGCGGCGAAATGGTAGGAATTATGGGCACTACGGGCTCTTCCAAGTCCTCGCTTGTTCAGTTAATTCCGAGACTTTACGACGCCTCCGAGGGCGAGGTGCTTGTGGGAGGCTTGAATGTAAAAAATTACAGCCTCTTGTCCCTGCGTAACGCCGTAAGTATGGTGCTTCAGAAAAATGTTCTCTTTTCCGGCACTATCGCCGACAACCTCCGCTGGGGCAACGGGGACGCAACCGACGAGGAGCTTGTTGAGGCGTGCGAAATTGCAGACGCTCACAGCTTTGTTTCGGCTTTCCCCGACGGGTACAATACGGACCTCGGCCAGGGCGGCGTAAATGTTTCCGGCGGCCAAAAGCAAAGGCTTTGTATTGCAAGGGCCATACTTAAAAAGCCGAAGATACTTATACTTGACGACTCAACCAGCGCAGTCGATACCGCAACGGACGCAAAGATAAGGGCGGGGCTTAGAAACTCTATCCCCGACACGACCAAAATTATTATCGCACAGAGGATTTCTTCGATTTCCGACTGCGACAAAATAATAATTATGGATAACGGAAAAATAAACGACATAGGAACTCACGGCGAGTTGCTTGAACGCAACGAGATATACCGTGACATCTATAACGCCCAGCAAAAGGGCAGCGATGATTTTGACGAAATAGGAGGTGAGCAGTAATGCCTAAGCCCAACAGAAACAGGGGTCCTGTACGCAAGCCCAAGGACACGCAGAAAACGGTAAAACGGCTTATGAAATATATAGGCAGAGAAAAATGGCTGCTTGCCGGAGTTATAATTTTTGTTATAATCAGCGCCGTTGCAAGCGTAGGCACTTCCGTTTTCCTTCAGCCGCTTATCGACGATATGTTTTCCAATATCTCGGGTAAGCAGTTCAGCCTCTCTCTTTTCAGACCCGTTATAAAATACCTGTGGTTTATGCTCATGGTATTTCTTTTCGGCGTTATCGCCTCATACGGGAAGGCAAAATGCGCCGTTTTTCTCACGGCGAGGACGCTTAAAACGCTCAGAAAAGACCTTTTTGACTCGGTTGCCGACCTGCCCATCAGCTTTTACGATTCACGGCCCAACGGCGAGATAATGTCAAGGTTTACAAACGATGTAGAATCCCTCAGAATGTTTTTAAGCCAGGGACTTTCCCAGCTTATCTCCTCGGCAATAACCATTACCGGCTCTTTTATACTTATGATCTACTACGGCAAATGGCTTACCGTTATTGTCGTTGCAATGGTTATAGTTATGGTGTTTTTGACAAAGAAGCTCGGCGAAAAGTCCGCCTACTTCTTTAAACGCCAGCAAAAGGAGCTGGGAACGGTCAACGGCTATATTGAGGAAATAATCGAGGGTCAAAAGGTCGTTAAGGTGTTTAACCACGAGCAGGAGGTCAAGGACCATTTTAACGAAATAAACGAGGATCTCCGCAAGGCTTCAACGGGCGCCAACACCTTTGCAAGTATCCTTATGCCCATTATGAACAACCTGACCCATATAAACTACGCCATAACGGCATTTTTCGGCGCAGTTATAGCGATTAAGGGCTTTTTCGGCGTCACCATGACAGCCGGTGCGCTTGTTGCCTTTTTACAGTATTCAAGGAACTTTTCCATGCCAATAACACAAGTCTCACAGCAGTTTAACAACGCTATTATGGCCATTGCCGGCGCAGAGAGAATTTTTGAATATATAGATGAGAAGCCCGAAACCGACGACGGCTATGTTACGCTTGTAAACGCAACCCAAAAGGACGGAGAGCTTACCGAGTGTAAAGAGCATACGGGCACATGGGCGTGGAAGCACATACATTCGGCAGACGGCAGTATTACTTACCAAAAGCTTGAAGGCAAGGTTGAGTTTGAGGGCGTCACATTCTCTTACGACGGCAAAAAGACGGTTCTTAACGATATTTCGCTGTATGCAAAGCCCGGTCAAAAGATAGCCTTTGTCGGCTCAACGGGCGCAGGCAAGACCACTATAACAAACCTTATAAACCGTTTTTATGAGATAAACGAGGGCAAAATACGCTATGATTCAATAAATATTCAGAAAATCAAAAAGGACGATCTCCGCCGTTCGCTGGGAATGGTTTTGCAGGATACTCACCTGTTTACGGGCACTATAGAGGACAATATCCGCTACGGCAACCTTGACGCCACTCACGAACAGGTAGTTGAGGCGGCAAAGCTTGCAAACGCCCACGAATTTATCTGCACCCTGCCCGACGGCTACAATACGGTGCTTTCGGGCGACGGTTCAAATCTTTCGCAGGGGCAGAGACAGCTTCTTTCAATCGCCCGTGCCGCCGTTGCCGATCCGCCCGTATTGATACTTGACGAGGCTACAAGCTCCATAGACACAAGGACGGAAAAATTGATTGAGCAGGGCATGGATAAGCTGATGGCAGGCAGAACGGTGTTTGTAATCGCACACAGGCTTTCCACGGTAAGAAATGCAAACGCAATTATGGTGCTTGAGCACGGCAGGATAATAGAAAGAGGCGACCACGACGACCTCATAGCCCAAAAGGGCAGATATTATCAGCTTTACACGGGGCAGTTCGAGCTTTCGTGATAAAATTTAATATTAAATTATCGGGGAGCGCACGGTTTGTGCGCTCCTCAGCCTGTCGATAAACTGTTTTGCGATAGCAAAATGTCCAAAGTTTTCGGCCGCCTTTTTCAAAAGGCGGTGAGGTCGAGGGGCAACGCCCCCGGCGCAGTCCGCAGACTGCGAAACACCTGTGCTTCAAAGAGCGCAGGAGGGGCGCAAAACAGTTCAGTGAACTGTTTTGCGGTGGGGAACCCACGCATGGGGTTCACCATAATCTTATTCCTTTTGTGATTATTTCCAAGTGACACATACTTTTTCTACACACAGGGGAGCGCACGGTTTGTGCGCTCCTTTTGGCTTGTTTAAGAGAGTTACTGTAGTCTTGCCCTTTCTTCAACAATAAAATTCAAAGCTTTCGACCGCCTTTTTATGTGCCAATAATAACAATTTCTGTATTTCTTGACTTTATGAGCAAATTAATATAGAATATTAATTTAGAAGAAAAATCATAATAAGGATGATAATTATGCTTAAAAATACTGAAAAATCCCTTGACAAGCTCGTTGCCCTCAGCAAAACGAGAGGCTTCGTTTTCCCCGGAAGCGAAATCTACGGCGGTCTTGCCAACACTTGGGATTACGGCCCTCTCGGAGTCGAGCTTAAAGAAAATATTAAAAAGGCCTGGAGAAAGAAATTCATTCAGGAAAACAAATACAATGTCGGGCTCGACTGCGCTATTCTTATGAATCCGCAGACTTGGGTCGCATCGGGACACCTCGGCGGATTTTCCGACCCCCTTATGGACTGCTGTGAGTGCAAAACCCGTCACAGGGCGGACAATCTTATAGAAGAATTTGACGGCACCAATGTTGCAGGCTGGACAAACGAACAGCTCAGCGCATATATCGAGGAAAAGAACATACCCTGCCCCAACTGCGGTAAGCATAATTTTACCGATATAAGGCAGTTTAATCTTATGTTTAAAACCTTTCAAGGCGTTACGGAGGACTCCACCTCGGAAATATATCTGCGCCCCGAAACCGCACAGGGCATTTTTGTAAACTTCCAGAATGTTCAAAGGACTACAAGGCGTAAGGTTCCGTTCGGGATTGCACAGGTGGGCAAGTCCTTCAGGAACGAAATCACCCCCGGCAAGTTCATTTTCAGGGTGCGTGAGTTTGAGCAGATGGAGCTTGAATTTTTCTGCAAGCCCGGCACCGACCTTGAATGGTTTGACTATTGGCGTGCTTTCTGCCGTGATTGGCTCTATTCGCTTAATATTAATCCCGAAAATTTAAGGCTTCGCGACCACGACCCCGAGGAGCTCTGCTTCTATTCAAAGGCCACGACCGACTTTGAATATATGTTCCCGTTCGGCTGGGGCGAGCTTTGGGGAATTGCCGACAGAACGGATTATGATTTGACGCAGCACATAAAGACCAGCGGAAAATCCCTTGAATATTTTGACCCCGTTACAAACGAAAAATATGTACCCTATGTCATTGAGCCGTCGCTGGGCGTTGAGCGCCTTTTCCTGGCGTTGCTTACCGAGGCGTATGACGAGGAGGTCGTTGACAGGAAAAAGAACGATACAAGGGTCGTTATGCACTTTCACCCTGTGCTTGCGCCCGTTAAGGCCGCCGTGCTTCCGCTTTCAAAGAAGCTCGGTGAAAAGGCGGAGGAAATATATACAGAGCTTTCAAAGCATTTTAATGTTGAATATGACGACGCCGGCTCTATAGGCAAGAGATACCGCCGGCAAGACGAAATAGGCACGCCTTTGTGCATTACGGTTGACTTTGAAACCGTAGGCGATGAGAATACTCCTGCCGATAACTGCGTTACGGTTCGTGACAGGGATACCATGCAGCAGGTCAGAATACCCGTGTCCGAGCTTGTAAGCTTTATTGAGGAAAAAATTAAATTCTGATAAATTCGGAGGAAAACCCTTATGGCACAGACCGACGGCAAAAAAATGCTCTTAATAATCAACCCCGTTTCGGGTAAAAAGCAGGGCGGCAAATATGCGCAAATGATTGTAAACAAATTTACTGCGGCCGGCTTTGATATTAAGGCTGTTTTTACAAAAGTCGATGAAAACGCATATGACATTGCCGTTAAGCACGGCGCTTCGTATGACTTAATAGTATGCGTGGGTGGCGACGGAACGCTCAAGGAGACATCATGCGCTATCAACGAGCTTGGCAAGGATATTCCGATAGGCTACATACCCATGGGTTCAACCAATGATTTTGCACATTCTCTGGGTATTCCCGACAAGCCCGAGGAGGCTGTGGACGCTATTATAAACGGCGAGGCTCACAGCGTCGATATGGGCAGGTTCGGCGACACAACCTTTGTCTATGTCGCAGGCTTCGGCAATTTTACCGCTATTTCCTACAGCGCAAGCATCAGGCTTAAAAATATGTTCAGCAAAAACGCCTATTATCTTATGGCGGTAAAGGAATTTTTCAAGATGAAGGGCTATCATGCCCGTGTCGAGGCGGACGGCGAAACCTTTGAGGGCGACTATTTCTATGCGGAAGCGTCCAATTCCTACAGCGTTGGCGGCCTCCCGATTTTACACAATATCGGCGTAAGATTTGACGACGGCTACCACGAGCTTTTGCTCGTTAAGATGTTTAAAAGTCCGAAAGAGCTGTTAAAGCTTGCAAAATCCGTTGCAACTCACGATATTACGCACAACGATATGGTTATATTCAGGCATTGCAAAAATATCCGCTTTATGTTTGACGAGCCTACCCCCTTTACCCTCGACGGCGAATTCGGCGGCAATCAAACGGATATTCTCATTAAAAATCAGGAGCACGCTTTCAGGATTTTCACCTCAAAGCCGCTTCCCGTTGACGGCGACGAATACGAAAGCCCCGATCTGGCGCTGTCAAATTCCGAAAAATAAGCAGAAATTTTAACGCTCGGAGACAAAATCCGAGCGTTAATTTTATAAATGTAAATCCCAAAAATCTCCAAAATCCACTTACACCCGAGCAAAAACGGCAAAAAATTCAAAAATTTTTTGTTGTGTGGAAAAAGTGCGGAATTCGTAGTAAAATCAAGGGTTTTCGGAGGTTTTT
>CANRHD010000014.1 GCA_947630285.1 uncultured Clostridia bacterium
GCTCCACTCCAAAGGCGGACAAAAACATAACTTATCTGATTTATTAAAAAACTTACACACTTTTCTTGACAAAGCCGATTTACTTAGTAAAATCAACAGTTTACTTTATTAATTTTTTTCTGCTGTAACATATTTTCAAGTGGGTAGTTCATTTCACCTATCATCATGACAGGTGGCACCTGCCGCCGAGAAGGCATAGTTGTCTCTTGGCGGTAGGTGTTTTTCATTTTCTGTGTTTCATTTTTTCTGTATTTTGTAAAGTAAACTGCTTTTGCCGCCTTTTTCACGGTATCGTTGTTCAGTTGATATAAGTCCTGCTTTCCGTAAATCGTGTAGCGCTCTGCGAACAGTAGATTGCGAAAGTTTCAGTTCCTTTGCTATTGTCGGAATTGCAGGCCAACATTCGCCGTTTTTGTTTGCTCGGTCATAAAGATAGATATATACGGACACTGCACGGTGAGGCAAATCCATACGGTATAAAAAATCAAGTCTGCCCATTTTGACTCACCTCATTCGGACTTGGTTTTATTTCTTCGGCTCGGCGGCTCGGCGGTGTTGAATTTATTTGTCCACCGTTTTTCTTCTTACTTGCCGGAGAGTGTTCACGAACATAGTTTTCTTTCTGACTTTTCGTACCTCCGGATTCACTGTCATTCGTATCCTGTTTTTGAAGCCAATCGGGATGATATTTCTGCACTATACCGTCAATAATGTCCTTCTTATCGGCATATTTAACCTCTCTGTTTCCATTATCCGCTACGGTGTACGGCTTATCGTCATTAAACTTGATGCCCCATTTGTAAAACAGTTTGAGCTTTACTCGCATAGGATGCACACCTGTTTTCATTACAATGAACTGACCTTTGGGCATGGATTTCAGTTCATCGGGAGTCATCAACGGCCGTTCAATCATCTGCAAGGACTGTGACGGATCGTTTTTGCTCCTTGACACAGAGCCGGACATAACCGTTCTGCTCCCGAGCGCTTTGGAAAGTATTTCTGCCGAGCTGCTGTTTGGCGCAAAACCGCCGAACAAAGTTAACTGCGTATTATCTACAATAATCTCTGCGCCTTCTTTTCCGTAGTTTTTATCAAGCTGTGCAAACGATTGAATAATCGGTACAATTTGTAACCGCCTTGAACGAGAAGCTGAAAACATCATTTCTGCACTTTCTATCTTCGGCAGTGTGCCGAACTCATCACAGAAGAATACACATCGGTTTTTGAGTTTGCCGCCTTGCTCATCTGCTACGGCAAGTATTTCTCGGTATAACTGCTGTATAATCAATGAAATCATGAAAAAGGTATTGGGGTTTTCTTCGGGCATAATTACAAATATTGCAGATTTTTCATTGCAGAACTTTTCAGCGTCTATCTCTGTATCAAAACACAAAAGCTGTTCCAATTCCGAATCAAGAAAAGAATTGAGCCTTGATAGCGCTGTACTCATAACACTTGCCATTGATTGCTCGGCAGTATTGAGCGCTGCACCTGCAAACCATTTTGCTTTGTGATCATTCGGGAGCATTTCCATTAACTGCTGAAACTGATTTTTACCTTTGTGATTTGACGGTGCAAGTAACTCCTGAATAATTTTAAACACCGATACAATATGCCTTTTCTCGGGTTCGCAAAATTCAGCTACAAGCAAAATGGTTGCAGTCAGCAGACCCTCGGCGGCGTCATAGAAATATGCGTTTTGACCGAATGATGCGGCGTCCATTCCCGAAAGAATAATTGTTTTTGATATGATTTTTGCATATTTCTCGGCTTTGGCTTTGTAAACCAATTCTCCGTTTGCCTGATACAAATCCATATACTTGTTGACAAGGTGCAAAAGGTTGTTTCCATTACTTCGAGTGGGATTACGCAAATCGATAACCGAAACATTGTAACCGTATTGTTTAGCTATATTCCCGTAGTTGCGGCAGACATCGCCTTTGGTGTCGGTGGAAAGCCAGCTCATACCGCTTGCACATGCATACTCAATACACGGGTAAAGCCAATAGGCGGTTTTACCTACGCCTGCCGCACCGATCATAAGCACATGGACATCGCCTGTATCCACCATAGCGGTTGTATTATGATTTGGTCCTGTACATCCTACAACAATGCCTTGCGGCAAAGGTTTCTGAACAGTTTTATCGGCGTTTCGTTTTAATAAGTTTTTATTAACAATTCGGGTATATGTCGGCGTTTGGTTATTTTTTGCCTGATTACGCCATTTTTCAGGTGTAAACGGAATGTGACAGTAAGTTTTTTGTATTTCGGCTTTTGTTGCCCACCGAGCAGTGCCGTGCTGACCGTCACCGACAGTCTTTGATTTAATATTGTTTAAATTGTAGATATGAGCAAACAAGGTAATACTGCCAAGAACACAGAATATCCCGGCGGCAACCAATATTAAATTGACAATGCCTGACATCGCCTTTCACTTCCTCTCTCATCGTTTTTATTAGGCAGAAAAAAATCCGCACTTTTGTGCGGAGCATTGTTTGCAGCAAACTGTAAATCTTCATTCCAATCTTTAAGTTTAGGAACAAGAATTTCGTATTCTATACCAAGTGCGAAAAGCTTGGTACTGATTTTATTTGCCGCAGTCTGTCCAGGATCGTCACTATCGAAACATATATAAACTTTTTTAATACATGGGTTATCTTTAAGGCATTGAAAAAGCACCCTGTCCGAAACGGAGCAGGATGCTGCATAACTGTGATTTTTCCAATTTGTTTTGTGCATAGATATGAAGCTAAGCATATCAATCGGCGCTTCAAAAAGGTATATTTTATTGCTTGAACCAAACCAATGGAAACTGTATTCAGGCTGACTGTTTGAAGTATTTCCCTTAAATGTACTTCCTTTGCCGATTCCTCGCTTGTTGGCGTGTCGGGGAACGCCGTTTTTATCAAAGCCTACAAATACCGCATTGTGGTAATCCGCCGATTCGTAAATCAAACCTTTATCTTCAAAGGCTTGATACACATCTTCGTCAATTCCTCTTGTTTGTAAAAGATAGGCTTTAACCCTTGAATTGTTTTTATTCGTCGGCGGTAATTTAAACGGCTTTACTTCCTTAACAACATGCGGAGAAGTTTTAATTGTACCGCCAATGTTACCGAGCAAATACTCAACTGCTTCGGGATAGGATTTGTTACAGAACCTGCGGACAAAATCAATTGCGTCACCGCCGACCCGTTCATATTGATGATACCACAAGTTACCTCTGATCGTTATTTTCTGCGAGCCGTCTTTCCATTCCCACTCTTTACCGGAGCGTTTCAAAATTTCGCCCTGACTGCGAAGAAGTTCAACAAGGTCTGTTCTACGGGCTTGTTCTTTTTGCTCATTAGAAAATCGTATAAATGACATTTTATCCTCTCCTTAAAATTTTTGTAAAATTTTTCAACTTTTTGTCACATTTTCGTCTTTTTAGCTGTTGTATGTATATGAAGGGGTTAAATATATTGTTTATAGGCTAAAGAACATCTTGTTTCTCGGGTGTTTTGACTCTAATATTTCACGGGTTTTACCTGTGCTTATGTGCGTGTAAATCTGCGTGGTCGCAATGGAGCTGTGCCCGAGAAATTGCTGAATATACCGTATATCAACATCTTCGTTGTGAAGTTCGGTTGCAAATGTGTGCCTGAACATATGCGGTGTAATGTGCAACGGCGCACCGACAGCCTTCGCATAATCATTCACCATATACCGTATGGACTGCTCGGACAAGCGATTGCCCAATCTGTTTACAAGCAAATAGTTCAAATTGTATGAGCGAACGGACAGGTAATTGTTTATCATCTTGCTCAAATCATTGCTTATGCACATAATGCGCTCCTTTGAGCCCTTGCCGAATATACGGATTGTGTTATCCCCGAGATTTATTGCTGAGATTTTTAAATTTGACACCTCAGATACCCTCATACCTGTTGAAAACAGCAATTCAAGGACAACTATATTGTGTAAGGTTACTTCCTTTTGAAATGCGGTAAGCGATACGGAATATTGCTTGTAGGCGTAAGCGAGCATATCCTGAATACAGCTTAGCGGTATTGTCCTCGGCAGTTTAATAGGCTCTTTGTATTTGAGAATGATTTTATGAAACGGGTTGAAATCAATAATGTCCTCAATCTCCATATATCTGTAAAAGGCTTTAACGCAGGCAATCTTTCGCTTGGCGCTTTTGGGCTTGTACCGGCTGTGCAGAATATTGATATATGAATTGAGCTCGTTTTTATCAAAGCAGTCACGCCCGTTCATAAAGATGCAAAACTGCTTTAAATCGATTTTGTAAGCCTTGAGAGTTAAATCGCTCAAACCTTTAAGCGACTTGCAGGCAATTAAATATTTATCTTTTTCTTCACTTAAATTAAACATAAAAAATCCTCCGTGTAATGATACAAACATTATGACGGAGAATGTTAAAAAAGTCGATTGAAAATGATAAATTTTTGCAAAAAGTGTGCAATTTTGTCGCTTTTTTATGCTTTTTTGCATTTGGGGTTGTTTTATTTAGCATTATGTGCTATTTAAAAATAGAAAGATTATATTTTATGTGAAGGATAATAAGAAATTATTTTATAATAACTATTTATTATTGTAAGAAAAAATTATGGTGAAATATGAGCAATATAGATCTCGAACAAGTAAAACAATTATATAATAAGATGGATAACATATGGCCACTAGATGATAAATGGTATATGCACACATATAAAGAAATATCACTGTATTTAAAGGAATTTGAAAAAGCGCATAATATCAACTCAAATACATTGATACTAAATGCTGGATCTGCTGGGAATACATATGGCATTTTAGGAAAACATTTTCATATTGATATTTCCGAAAAGCACTTACTTAATATTCCAAATTCGACGGTTGGTAATATAGAAGAAATGCCTTTTGACGACTCGTCCTTCGATGTATGTATTTGCGTTGGCTCGGTAATAAATTACTGTGATGCTATGTGCTCTTTAGGTGAAATATATCGTGTATTAAAGCCTAAAGGACTTTTAGTTCTTGATTACGATCAAAGCAAGAGTTTCGAGTTTATTGGTACATCATACTATTCTAAAAGTGCTGAAATAATTGAAACATTTAACAGTGGACACACCGACAAAACTTGGATATACTCAGAAGAATACATTACTTCTATATTAAAATCTTGTCATTTTATTATACAAAAAACGCATCATTATCATTGTATTTCACCACTTGCATATCGTTTCCTAAAAGACGAAACCAAAGCAAGTAAATATGCTACTTGGGATAAACTGTTCTCTAAGCTTCCCATCTTAAAAAATATATCTTGTAATATTATTTTAACTGCTCAAAAAACTTAGAAATAAGAGGTATTCTCACGAGCAGTTTCATAGCTTTCTCTTCTGAAAATGCCAAAAAAGATAGCCATACAAATATCATTACTACAAAAATTACTAATGCTATTATTAATTCGATATTCATTTTTTTAACTGCTAATATTACCCCTAACACGATTAAAGAAAATATTACAACAAAGAATAGTGCTTGCCATAGTTTTTTATTAATCGTACTTTCGTTTGGTATAATTTTATCCTCGGCCGACATTTTTTTGAAGGGATATCCATTTAATATGATTTCAGATTCGGAGACTGCGGAAACTATCTTTTCGTAATTTTCGGTTAGCTTTTTATAATTCTCTCCTTTATCAACTTCGTTACGAAAAAAATTACAGTCCCATTCATGATAATAGTCAAAATAAATAGATTTAACTATGTCACAATAAGATTCTTTACTAATTGTATTTGATGAATAATTCCTTTGATATATCATCAATATGGCTTCCTGCTGACTATCAAAATTGTTTTGCTCTAAACAAGGTTGAATATATAACTGATTTACAACTTTGAAACCTTCAAGTTCGAATTTGGATATCTCTTCAATCGAAACAGTACCTGTGTTTTTCGTTAAAATCTCTATTCCAATATAATCGTAGTCTAGTTTAATAGAATTGAAATATTCTATTATTAGCATAAAAAAACTATAAAAAGCACTATGTGTTTTGTATTTTGAATCAATAATAATATAATCTATAGCTATATAGCGTGTCTTCTTTATAAATGCTAGTTCTGCATAACCGATAATTTTATTGTTCAATTCAAGTCCAAAAAAGTATGGTTGAGAACTCCTAAATTCACTTTGATGCTCGACAGTCCAAACTATTTCATTAATACTCGTCTTTTCATTGCGTGATACCGATCTTCTGTACACATCTAATACTTCTATAAATTTTTCGTCAGTATTACTTGAGAATAATTTTAATGAATATGTTAATTTGAGATTTGCTGACATGGTGCTCCTCCGGGACTTTCATCTTACAATAATAAATAGTTATTATAAAATAATTTCTTATTATCCTTTATTTAATAAAATGACTAAATTCAAAATCATATAAGCAAAAGACAAATATTGAAATGATATTCAAAGTTAAAGCCCACAGAACCATTCTGCAGGCTTTAGTTTTATCCCTGTTTGAGACCGTGGGATTGTTTTTTCTCGTCGATCTTCTTGCGGAGTTTGCGGTCGGTCAAGTGCGTTTTGCCTTTGCGTTCATCTTCCAAGCGGTTTTGGATCACACGGCTGATATGACCGAGCAGGCGGAGCGAACCGAGAGTAGCCGACCAACTGCGGTTTAATTTTATGCTATGCAATAGCTGATTCGCATACTGATTGCCGTGTTCGGCTGAAACGGTAAGGTATGCTATTGCCTTGTCATAGTCACGCTCAATTTCTTTGCCATAAAGATAAAGCTTGCCGAGTTGGTATTCTGCAAAATCATTTCCGTTTTCAGCGGCAGTTTCAAAGTTTCGGATTGCTTTTGATATATTTTTTACTGAGTCCTCGGTTAACTGTATTTTTCCTGCAAGGTAAGCGGCATAAGGATTGTTCTGCCTTGCCGCTTTTTCAAGATATTTTATCGCTTTATTCAAATCCTGCGGTATGATTTCACCCTTGTATAACAACTTGCCGAGTAAATACTGTGCAGGAGATAAGCCATTGTCCGCCGATTCGGCAATTAAACTTATTGCTTCGGGAATGTTTTGCAAAAACAATTCACCGTCAAGGTATGCTTTGCCGAGTGTGTATTTTGCATACTTGTTTCCCTGTGCAGATGACTTTCGGAGTAAATCTTCCGCACGAATTAAATCTTGTTCTGCATCTTCGCCTTTAAGATAAGTTTTTCCGAGCAGATATTCTGCAAATTCATTGCCCTCGCTGACCGATTCTTCAAGCCACCGCATAGCATAATCCACATTCTTAGAAACATCTTCACCCTGCAAAAACATTTTGCCGAGTCTGTACTTAGCCACACCGTATCCTAAATTTGCAGATTTAATCAATAGTTCAACAGCAGTATTGGGATTGTAAAGTCTATTTTCTCTGTTGAGATGCTCTTTGGCTCGACTGTAATATTCCCACATTAAAGATGTTTTTTCTTTATCTGTAAGCGTAGGTTCTGTTTCATCATCGCTCGGTTCGTAATCAAATTCTAAATGTTCATCTGCATTTTCTTCATCTTCAATAATTGTATGACCGGCAATAATATTCATCGCTTCCCCGATAACAGCATTTTTAATCGACTTGAATTCTTTGTTTTGTGACAGAGGAACACGCTCCGGCAGTTCGTCTGTATAGGTTTTAATGACGGATTCTCGCTGTTCATACCATAAGTCATATAATGCAGATATTCGTTCATCGGATGCAAGTTCATCTACAATCAAATCAATAATTGCTTTGACATCTGATTTCAGATAACCGTAAACTTTTTTACCTGATGTCTTAGACAATCTATCAGCAAGATTTAAAAGCATTTCATTAAGTTTAGGATTATCATATATACCGCTGTTGATCTTTGAAATAATTTCCGCAATGACCTCACGGCTGTTTACTTTCAACTCGTCACGGTATTCGGTTTGCTTTTCATATGCGCAGAGTAAATCCTGAGCAAAAATATCTTTAGCAAATGCAGAACGCAGATTCATTACACCTTGTTTCGATAAATATGCCTGCTTTTCTTCTGTGGAATAAACCATCAGATGTACATGAGGATGATGGCTTTCATTGTGAAACGCCGCATACCATCTCAGATTCTGCATCGGGATATGAAAGTTTTCGGATATTAAACTTGTCTGCGAACGGAGCATATCTCTCCAGCGTTCGCCTTTATTAAAACCTAAGCGCTCTGCATCTTCACGCCGAAGAGATATGATAACTGTCCATACATTGCCGCTATACTGATTTAAGTTTTTCGATACCTCATTCAGTTTTATCTGTAAGCCGTCATCGGAAAACAGACCGTGCGTACCAAACCTCTGCGCCCTCGGACGGGTTGCAATATAGTCAGCATAGGTTTTTGTCTGCATAACTTCATAGGCGTTATCTTCCATTGTGCGTGTAATAAATTCAGAGGCATTACCTACAGTCGGATTATTTAGATAGTCCTCATATTCCAAACCGTTTTTGCTGTCAGGAAAATCCGCAAGTATTTTTTGAATTAACTCCTTTTGTTTTTTGGTGGCAGGCGCAAATTTAAAGGAGTCATCTATTTTATCAACGCCCTCACGGGTGGCAATATATTTTGCATAACCGCCGATAATATTTCTGTCATTGGGTTTCAAATATTTGAATTTTGTAATCAGCTTTGCCATAAGTTATTCTTTCTGCCAGTCAAGTGCATCTTCAAAAGAGAAAGAGCCGTTAAGCCGTTTCACTTCTTTTACACATTCACCTTTGAGCCGTTCCAAGGATAAAGGATCAATATCATTCGTCGCCGCAACAAGATTTTGCATAATAGCAATCTCAACCGCAAGTTTAAATAACATTTTACTGTGTCGGTTATCGCTCTCTGAAACAATGCTTTTCATGTTGGAGAGAAATGCATTTGGAAGATATGAGGTATCCTCATCAACCGTAACACGACCTGCATAATACTGAATGGCCCGTTCGATAAATTCCGATTGACTTTTACATTTATCTTTTCTGTAATTGTTTTTTACAAGCTCCAATGTGCTTGGATATGCCCATAAAAGAAACTTTTTCTTATCTTTTGGTGCAGACATCATTTCACCTTCGTTTAAATTTTGCAACCGCTGTCAATCCGGCGTAAACACGGCGAATTTCTGCGTTACAACCGATATGATTTAGCTTTAACATATTTCAACCCACTATATAAATGCAAGGGCAAAACCGCCGAAAACGCCCACACGGTCGGCGTTGCCGTCCGATGTGAACCGAGGGGGGGAGCATTAGCAACCCACCTCATTTTCTCCTGCTTAATTTTCGACCCTGTAATATCTGTGAAACAACTGATTCATATTCTCAATATTTGCCGAAAATCGCCTGAATTTTGCCGCCTTGCTCTCGGTGGGTAAACTTTGACCTTGTCCGTAAAATCGTCACACAGTGCGACACGGCGGCTCATGGGCGGTTGAAATGCTTTTCGGATTTACCCGACTTCGAATCTGTTATATAGCTTTCTGATTTCATAGATATGAACTTGCGAACGCCTGACGGAACAGTTTTGTTAAACAAAGTATCAAGCATTTTTACAATCTCATCATCAAAATTTGAGCCTTTTTGTTCAAGATATAGTTTTGTTGCACTCAATTTTTCTTCATCATATGAAATATTGATTATTGCTTTCTTCAAACCTGACACCTCACATAGAAATATTTTCGCCGAATACTTCTGCCAACCATTCTTTCTCGTCATAATTGCAATTGCGCATATCCGTAGAATTAAGATCCATATCGCCAAACTCGGTTTTGTCAATACAACAGTTTTGAAGACTGCCTTTATGCATTGTACAGTCATAAAATTCAGTGCCTGTAAAATCACTGTGCGTAAATATTGCAAGGTCAAAGCTACAGGCAATACACTCGGCATTTTTGAATTCGCATTCTTCTGCAGTAATATCTTCGCAATTACAATTCTGAAATTTTGTACCGTTAAAAGAAGCAAAGCAGACTTCCGCTTTGCTCAAATTGGTATTCACAAATTTTGCGCCGTCAAATATGGCATTGATTAAATTCTTACCCGATAAATTCATATCCTTAACCAAGCAGTTTGAAAAGTCAGCCTGTTCGCCGCTCATATCGTAAAGCCATAAAATATGTTTTGCACACATTATTTCAATTTCTTCAGAGGATAGCAAACGCAAATTTTTTTCATCATCGGGTCTTTGATATTGTTCGGATATTGTAACGGTACAACCGTCATCAAAAAATTCAACATCTTGAATTTCGTCTCTGTCGGATAGCATATCCATAAATAAATCTTCATTGAATCCGCTGCGCTCACATACAATCTTAACCTCGTCAAAATCAATTCTGTACTTACATTCAAGCTGACCGAGAAGTGCTTTCTGTACATAATTGTCTGCAAGACTGCGCATCTCGTCCGCAAAAGTATTCAGTGACGGATACCGCATCTGATTTATAACACTTCTTGCATTAGGAATAAAAGCAGAGTATCGGGCGTATGCGCTGCCCTCAGATTCAACTATAACACCATCCTCTCGATTTTTGCCCAACACCAGCAAGCAATGATTTAAACCGTTTTTATCCTGATACATACAGTCGGTATTTTCAAGGATAAAATCATAATCATTCAAAAGATTCTTTGAAAAATGCTCAAAGCAATCTGAGGAAAGCTCAACAGTTTTCTCTATCACACAGGGATTTGTTTCAATTTCCGTATCTTTTCTACGGAACGGTACATTTATTATTTTCATGAGGTTTTTTCCTTGCTTTCTTCAATATATTTAATATACGGAATTTTCAGCCAGTGCGTCCATCTTCCGTTTTTAAGTTTTGTTTTCACAACGCCGTACTGCGTACCCATTGCTTCAACAACTTCGCCGTTTCCCGTATATATGCCAATGTGACCTTCATGCCAAACAGCGAGACCGGGGATTTCGGGAATGGTATCTATCGTGCCCTTTTCAGACGCCGCCTGAAACATTCCGTTTGCGGTAACATCCTGCATACCGTTTGAGCCGACATTGATTTTTCCGCTTTGGGTATCATACCAGCCGTAGCCTTTGATTAACCCAACACAGTCGGCGGTTCGTTTGCCGAGCCAGTTAGCTCTGATAAATTCATCATAGTCGGTAACATGACTTCCGAATACGGATTCAAGCCGCTCAAGCTCAGCCTCGTCAAGAAGTTTTCCGTGCGAACCCCAAACATAGCCCCAACCTGACTCTTGGGCGTGCATTGCCCACTTTACCAAATCGATATTGTTTTTTGTTGAAAGATCAGTATAATCGGAAGTGTCAATATATAAAGAGCGAATATTGCCCATGACATTGCTAAAATCTTCGGAAGTAAGCTGTGTACCGAATGCCGAATTAACAGAGTAGACTAACTGTTCATCTGTTTGGTTTTCAGAAAAACAAGAGACAAGCTTATCGACAAAATTAGGACTAAAGGAATAATCATAAAGCGCAAGTACATACAGCACCTGCGCTTCTTTTACTCTGCCGTTAAAGCCTGCCGATTTCATTTTATCGTCAATGCTGTTCATAGTATCTTCGACAAATCGAAGCTTAACTTTTTCTTCTGCGGATAAATTTTGAACGACCATTGTCTGCAAGCGGTCCGTGTCAATATTAATATCGCTGTTAAACATACCGATAACCGCAACAATGGGCATAACGATTATGATAATAATTCCAAGCACTATACCACCGATTATTTTTAATGCTTTTTTATCTGTTAGGATATATACAGCAAATTTTTTTAGGGCTGCACTTATGGCGGCAGACATTAACGACCACCCGCTTTTCCAAACAATGCGGATTTATATTCGGGAGCAAAGACCTGCAATAAATATCTTTCGTTTCCGCAACGGTATAGGCAAGTACCCCGTTCGGGATATTTTATAAGTTCAAATTCAGACGGCTCAACCTGTAAGGCGTCCATATATTCTTTGGGATTGATCTGTCCGGCGTTGAATAAGAACTGATGCGTCGGAATAGAAAATAACGGTTTTGTAAACTCTCGAATTGAAGGTATTAAAAAATCCTCAATATTCTGACTTGCCAGAATGATTGAGGAATCTTTTTTACGCACCCGCTTCATAGCGTTGCGGATATATTCAATTGCCGTCATGTTCGTAAGGAAGAGATACAGCTCATCTATTGATGCCGCCGTGTTGCCTTTGCCGAGAAGCTGGTTTGACATAAATGAGAGAATGTTAAACAGCATAGCGTCTTTTAAGCGCTTGTTCGTATCCAATAAGCCTTTCACGCCGAACACAAGAAATGCGTCATCGGTGATATTGGTGTGGCCGTTGAAATACTTACTTTCCGCACCTACGCACATGGAGTGAATACCGAGGCACACCTCTTGGAGTGTTTCTTCTGTATACAGATATTTTTGCCTGCTGTCATAGGTCATAAATTCTTCTTCGCACAGGTTATAGAAATCCTCCATAACAGGATAATCAGCCGGCTTCAGCTTGCTGTAATCAGTACTGTCGGTAATGCCGAACCGGTCATACAGCTTGGAAAGCAAAATTTCAATCGTATCAATCTGTGTATCGGAAAAATCCTTGTAGCTTCGGAAAAAATCTTTTAAAAATGCAATATGCTGTGAAAGTCTTGTCACTTTCTTAAATGCCGCAGGGCAGGCGGTATCATCGCTGTCATCACCGCCCACGCCGAAAGACTTGGGTTCTAAAGGATTGATCGTGTATTTGCCCGACATAAAGTCAATATAACAGCCGCCGAGTGCATTCGTCAGTTCTTCGTATTCCGACTCCGGATCAAGGCAGATAATGCTTTTACCTGATTCACGAATGTTGGTTAGTATCAGTTTTAGCAGATAACTTTTGCCCTGACCGCTGTTACCTAAAATGAGGATATTGCTTGTGGTTTTATCTTCTGCTCGGCGGTCGAAGTCTACAAGGATATTTGTGCCGAATTTATCTCTGCCGATATATATTCCCTGAGGGTCGGTCTTACCCGAAAAATTAAAAGGATACAAGTTTGCTACCGAGCTTGCCGGTAACACCCGTTCATACTGAGCACCGAACTGATTTGCGCCCACGGGCAGAACAGAGAGGAAGCCCTCTTTCTGACGGAGAGTTAAACGGTCTACCGAAATTTTGGAGCGTGTAAGTTCCATTGCGATTTCGCTCTGCAATTCTTTAAGTGCGTCCATATTCTTTGCCTTTAATTCAATAAATACGGAGCAGTGGAGTAGAGGCTCTTTGTTCTTTCTGAGATTTGCAAGCAGTTCCACTACATCTTGAAGATTACCCTCGGCTTCAATCGTTTCGTTTACATCGTTACCGCCTGATTTCAGCTTGTTCCTGCGTGTGGCATTTTGAATAATTTTTCTCTGTTCCATACTTTCCACCAAGCGGTGATAAATGCGAAGTGTAACGCCGCTTCTGTCGCCGAGCTGAGATAAAATTGCCTGTTCCTCGGTGGTAGGTGGATATTCTCTTATAGCCCAAACACAGCGGTAACTGTCACCAACGATATAATGGTCTGAAAAGAATTTGACAGTGCCGGGCAGTATCATATCAAAAAAATCTTTAGTACGAATTTCCTCGGCCTGTTCGGGCGTTAATATTTTCGGTTTTTTCTTTATCATTCACTTTCACCATCCTTATTAAAATCAAAAAACTGTTCGCCGTCTGCATCAGGCATCTGTTCGCCGTTCATACTCGCTTCAAAATACAGCGCCAGAAAACGCTTTATTTCATTTTCTTTCATACGGTGCGTTTCAAAGCCCTGTTCGGATATGACTTTCTCGATGCGGTTAGCGGTGTCAAAGGTTTGCTTATCCTTTGTGTTTTTTAGTCTTGCGACAAACAAAAACTGCCTTGCCGTTGCCATTTCCATCTGAATGTGGTCAAGGAAATCAATATCCTTTTTAATAATCTTTCTTACTTTTGGGTTGTATTCTTCGGATAATCTTTTCTGCAAATATGCTTTGTTATCGTCAAAGCATTCCGAAGAATCTGTACAGGTAATTTCAATATCGGGAATTGAGGACAAAATCATCATCAGATGTCTTATTTTAATCTCGACATTCGTGCGAGACAGCACCGAGATATTGGTCGGAGATACAAGATAAAACAAAAGCTCGCCTTTGTTTGTAGCGAGTCCGTACTTTGTAAATGTTTTAACGCCGATAAGCTCCTGCACCGAGCGTCCCTTTTTCCTTTTCTGTTGTTTTTCTTTTATTGGCAAGAAAAGTCACCTCCAAATAAATTCTTGTTGTGTAGATATAAAGTACCGCACAGCGTAGCGGATAAAATCCAGTACCGTCGTTTCATCCATACGGACAGTTAAAAAACCGTAACACAAGGTCACGGCAGCGGGGATTACAAATCTTGTCTGTACTAAAATCACAACGGAAAGCAATGCGGAAATTCCCAATATGCAAAAATCTTTCAAACTCCAAAGCCATAGATTTGCTGTGGCTCTTAAATTTTGAGGATATAAATACTGTGTCATTTTGTTATCACCTCGTTCTTAATAGAAAAAGCCATCGCATAAAACGATGGCTTATATAAAATATTCTGTTACACAGGTATTATCGGGGCCGGCGCTCTTTTTTATATCATTTCATATGCAGGACAAATAATCAAACTCAACCTTGCCGAAATATATTTTTTATAAAATTCCTTTTGCAAATCGGAGATATATGGAACGCTGTCAATAAACGCTTTAATCTCATTTATATTGATTTGCTCATAAATATGTTTTACCGCTTTATTGCAGTCCTCATATTCAGCGTTTAAAAGAAAATCATAATAGTTTATTTTATTACCGTGCAGTTTTATTGCAGAAGTCGGGAATCTGTAAATCCGCAGATTCAGTGTTTCCTTATCATTTAACACCGCCTGCATTACCGAATCGTCCGCTTGCGGCAATAAACAACTTCCGCAGTCATATACAGGAGCAATCTCACGCTTTTTCGTTTTCGGATCATATATAAATCCCCAGTTTCCATTGTGACGGTCAAAGTTTCCGAGCAAGGCGTCCGCAACAAACATATTCCAGAAATGCTCTTTCAAAACAATCGGATCAACATACTGCTGTTTTTCAATGGTTTCCAAAATATCCTCAAGCTCCGTACCGCTTCCGTTTGAATCAGAATCCAAAACAGTATTTTTTATGGAGCAAAAATCATAAAACTGCTTGCCGTCTTCTGTAAAATCAAGACAAGCGCAGACTACCTTTTCTTTGCCGTTTACGATAAAAGTACCGAGCATGGTTTCCTGTGCCTTTATGCCGAGCATATTGAAAATACTGCTTGCAATGTGCTCGCTGATACAGCTGTTTGTATTGGACAGTTCAGTCGGCTTTCCGTTACCCGACGGCGGAAACTTCAGCATATATGTTCTGCCGTCATACTCAACTGCTATTTTCTTCCCGTTTGCACCGTTAAATGCTCTGTCAAGCACACGCGGACAATTTGTAAAATCTATTTTTTTGTTCATATCCGAACTCCTTTTCATAAATATTTTTGACGCAGATAATCGGCATGTTCCGGTGTGATTGCGCCGTCATTGATGACCGCTATGTTGATACTGCCGTACAACTCGCCCCAAAGGCAGTCAAGAATGGGAGATTTGTTTTTAAGACCGTCTTTGTATGCGTCCAGATCATGCTGTAGATATGCAGGCAAACCGTATTCATATGACTTTTCCCGTTCTGTTTCTCTGATGCCGCTTTCAATAAGCATTTCCATTGATACGCCAAGAGCGCCGGCCAATTTATATACCGTTTCGGCGGAACATTTTTCAAGCTTAGTTTTTCCGCTGCAAATATCGTTAAGCGTGGCATGAGGGATACCGGCATCAACAGCCAATCTGTATTTAGTCATATTTCTCTTTTTGAGCAAACTATCTATAATCATACGATACACCTCTCTATTATTATATCGGCATACCGAAATAATATCAATAGAAATATGATATTTTTTTATTGATATAAGCTATTTTGTTGCTCTCGCCACAGATCGAGTAAGATTTACTGCCGTAGTCGTTGCGTGAACAACGCTCATCATATTAACCTTAACGCTTGAGTCGAGTCCGAACTGCTGTGCAATTCTCGGTACTTCGTTGGCAGCAAGCATGATGCCGAGACCTAACAGCATATTATTGGGGAATGTTAAGAGACCGAGAAACAGCAAGGTTGTCTGCATAAAGGCTGTTAAGCACAGTGCGGCAATCTGTTTCATCCACTGATTAAATCCGTCTGTATATCCTCTCGGAACGGAGAACATATACAGCGAGCCGACTGCCATTTGTATAAGCAGAATACCCCCTCGCTTTATATTCGCAAAAAATATCTTTATTACGCAGTAAGCAAAAGCTATGAGCGCAAGAAGATTAAAAAGGTTAAATGTCACCTGTGCGGATACCTCAAAACTGCCTTGCAGTACGCTCATACTTTGACCTGCCATATCAAGCGACTGAGTGCCTGCAAAAATTCGTGATAAATCGTGTGAGAAAGTGTTTTGCAGACTGATGCAAAATTTATACAATTCAACAGGTAATACTCCAATGAGTGAACAGGCAAAAAAGCCTTTTAATATATTGATTGCCGTTGTTTTAATATTGGCCCTGCCGCACTGATATTCAATCGCCACATCAAAAACAGCAACTGCTGTGCCTACGGCAAAAAGAGACCAGCCGAATAGCGTAAACAGCTTTATGGTTGCCTTTACCCAGTCAAGATCAAATATATCTGCGCCCATGTTGCCCATCATAGTGAAAAAGTCTGCAACTGCACCGTAAATCGTTTCATAAAACCATTGCAGCATTGCATTCCAAATAACATTTGAGATTTGCTGCCCAAGCGTATCAAACACGCTGCCTATTGCATCTCCTAAGCCGGAGATTATATCACCTAACCAATCAAACAAGTTATTCACCTCCAAAGAGCCGTACCGGTTTTCAGTACGGCTATATTAACCGGTTAGAGAATTGACCAGATATACAGCGGTGCTGTGAGAGTAAAGATAAGGCAGGCAAAGAGAATTGCAGGTGCGGCAAATTCAAACTGGCCGTGCTTTCGGTATTCAAAATACGAAGTGCCGACCTTTACAAAAAACAATATAGCCAATATCATATCCACTACAGGGAAGACGACATTGTTTACAACTGTTTTAATCTGTGACTGTGCAGCTTTCCATGTACTTTCTATAGCGCTTGCCACATCTCCGGCGGCAAATGCTGTTACCGAAAAGCAGACGGTAATTAATACGAATATCAGCGCACAGAGCAGAATACTTAATACTTTCTTCTTTTTCATAGGGTATTTCCTCCGATCTTTTTTGTTATTTCATTGTCCGTAATCCTGCGGATACGAATATTAAGATTTTTGCAAAACTGTATTTCGGCTCTCATACCTTCGGTTTCTTCATTGCCGAAAATCCACATTTCATCACAGAACCATAAAAGGCTTAGACCTGCCGACATACCGATTTCACGCTCTTTAGGTATGATGTCATTCAGGCAGAGCGCATAAAAATGCGGTACGACCGGAGCCGTACCGCACAACAATGCAAACCTTGCATATTGCTTAACTTTTTTAAGATTTTCTTTGACATCACCGCCGAGAGGAGCGCAAATATATACCTTACGCATCATTCGCTGTCATCGTCCTTTTTCTTCTTGAAACAGATAACGGCGGCGGAAACAAGACCGCCTAAGGCGACAGCTCCCAATCCGAACCAAAAGCCGAGATTTCTGTCATCACCTGTTTGGGGAATCTTAGGCATCAGTGAAATGAGTTTTACGGTTTGACCGTCATCGTTAATATCTGCATGCACCGCTATTTCAACAGTATCATGATAAAGCGTTTCAAATACAACAAGCTGCGTATCAGCCTTTATATACTTTGCATCAAAGTTAAATGAAACGGTTACCTCGCCGCCGCTTTTTTCGGAGATGAATGCGGCCTCGCTTGTAACAGGCTTTGCGTCAATCTCAAACGGCTTTCCTGTGGATTTATCCATAAGAACGCCCTTGATTGTATATTCCTTGCCGGGTGTAAGGTTGGTGAATTTTATTTTATCGACAATGGTGATATTACCCTTAGCGGTCGCTTCTTTTTTACCGTTTGCTTTTGCTGTTGTATGAATTTCAGGCACTTTCACAGTTACGGTCTGACCCTTATCGTCAATATCAGCGTGCACGGCAAGCTGTTTTGAATTCTTGCAAAGAGTTTCAAAAACTACAATATCCGTATCAGCCTTAATATATTTACTGTCAAATACAAATTCAACTGCTGCCGTTCCGCTCGGCTCTGTCGGAATAAAGTTGGTTTCTGCTGTTACGGTTTCGCCGTTTATAACAAGTTCCTTGCCTGTGCTTTTATCCATTAACACGCCCTTGAGCGTGTATTCCTTATTCGGTATAAGGTGTTCGTACTCAACCGTATCGGTTAATGTGAATACCTCTGTTGCACATATTTCTTTTTCACCGTCAACAGCGGCAGTCGTTTTTAGTTCGGGTATTCTATCGTTAACTGCCGTGATTTCAATTATCTGTTCATTGTCGGTAACTGTGATATGGTGAATATCCTCGCTTGATAAATAATTTTCGGCAGGTTGTAATTCCTTGACTATCCACTCGCCGAACGGAATATTTTCAAATACAAAAATGCCGTCCTTATCTGTTTTGGCAGTAAGAATGGCATTGCCTTTTATATATTCTGTTTCATCGGCATTGAAAAGTCCGAATATAGCGCCATCTATGGTTTCTTCGGTTTCACGGTCAATCTTTATGCCCTTAATCGTACCGTAAATAAGGTCATTTTCTATAGGCTCACCGTCATTTAGATTGATTTCGTAAATATCAATATCCTGTCCTTTGTATTCGGTTTCAAACTCATACTTTTTATCGGAAAGGATATAATGCTCATCTGTTGCTATCTCTTTTACATAAAACTTATAACCGATTGGCAAATCACAGTTGAATGTGAGATTGCCGTTTTCATTACAATTACCATAAGTGATTAACGCATCTTCAGGAATAATAGAACCATTGGCCGCAGAGATATTTTCACCGGCATATATGCCAAACTGAACAGATAAAATTTCATTATTCATTCCGAATTTAAATATATTATCCTGAGATAATTCCTTTAACAGCGAAACAGATACTTTCTGTCTGTGGTTGAATACGGAAAGCGCCGTTGAGGTAATTTTAACATCCTGACCTGCGTAGGTTAATTCAACATCGTACTGCTTATCAGCATTTACATATCCGTTCGGAGAAGTCTTTTCGATTACTGTATATCTGCCAAGATACAATTCTTTTGATTTTGCAATTCCTTTGCCGTCAGTTGTAATTTCATCAACAAGCTCGCCCTTGTAGGCTCTGACTGTTCCGTCAAGGGTAGTTATATCTTCGGCGGCATAGATTTGGAATACTGCATTTGCAAGAGTCCCTTTTTCATATCTCGGTGAATAGGTTACAGGAAACGCAATGTCGTTTCCGTTTTCGTCAGTATATCCGCCGCCGAGCATTCCGACGGATGAGAAAACATCTCCCTCTTTGGTAATCTCAATTATACCTTTCTGCGCCATATCACTTGCCTTAACTTTTACAACGGTAACGCCTGTATCGGTTGAGCTGTTTTCCTGCGTTATTTTAAACGGAATAAGTGTGGAATCAAGCACATAACCGTAGGGAGCTTTAACTTCCTTTAAGAAATAATTACCAAACGGTAATTTTTCAGGTGTAATAAGATAACCCTCTGAATTCGTATAAAAAGTGTGGATTTCAGTTACTTTTGGATAGGTGAACTGCATTGAAATTCTATGATTATTACTGTCATAAATTTCAAAAGCAGCGCCCTCATATGCAATCTGCTTGCCTGTTTCTTTATCAAGTTTTACTATTTTGAGATACGATTCAAAGTTAGCGTTGTTAATTAAAAACTTGTATTCTTTCATATCGGTGTCGATATACACTTCAAAGTCCTTAATCTTTTCTCTGCCGTTCCAGCCCTTAGTCTGATGCACGGTATATACGCCGTAAGGAAGCAATTTTGAGCTTGCAAAGCCGTCTTCATCACAAATAACGGTATCACGCTCGTCCTTATCTGCCTTTGCAAAGGAGCCTGACGATTTTAGATAAATCTGAAATTCAGCGCCTTTTTCGGGAGTTTCAATTTGCGTTGAGCCGTCATCGGTGTGCTTAATAATTGCAATTTTACCCTTGATTACCTGCTCAATCACATTTTTTGATATACCGTTATATTCAATAGTATATATCTTTGGATCAGCGCCAACCCTGTGCACTGTTTCATCTACAAGATAGCCTTCACTTGCGGTGATTTCTTTAATCGTCCAGTCATCGCCGCAGGCATAGTATTTTGTTGTAAACTGTCCGTTTGCGTCTGTGGAGTAAGTGTCTACAAGCTCGCCGCTCTTGTAAATACCGTAAACTGCGCCTGCAAGAGAAGCGTCACCCTGAGGATTGCCTTTTTCCGAATCTCTTTTTGTAACGGTAACACGAAATTTTTTGAAAATATTCTCAAAGTTTTTGTTTGTTACCTTATTCCACTCAATGGTTGCTGTCTGCTTTTCCGGCACGACATAGCGAATTTCGGTATCAACTTCTTCAAGAGTATATCCCGAACCGATTAAAACATCTTTAAAATATGCCTTACCGCTTTTATCTGTAACTGCGTATTCGTCAACCTTTAATCCGGAAAGCGAAGTTCCGTACAGATGAAATTTAACGCCCTCATTTATACCGTCCTCGCTGATTTTAGTAACAGTGAGATTGCCTCGTTTCAGCTTATTGCTAAAGGTAACGGTTGCGGTTTGTCCCGAAACAACTGTTACACGGCGTGTTTCCTGCGGTTCATATTTATTCTCTGTTTGCTCGGTCACAGTGTAAACACCGGGCATAAGGTTGTCAATTTGAATCTGACCGTCCTTTGCTGTTTTAACAGTTTTGTCAATTCCGTTACCCTGAACTCGAAATGAAACGCCGTCAACCTTGCCGTCCTCTGAGGTTTTCACAATCTTAGCAGAACCGTAAGAAACTTTAATTTTAACATACGCCTTCACAGGGTCGCTGACGGATTGTGCATAGGTGACCATATCTTGAGAACCTTTACCGGGCGTATAAATGCCGTCTGTCCAAGTGATTAAGCCTTTTCTCTGTGAGTTCTTTTTCGAAGCGGTAATGCTTACTGCATCGCTTGGTGCAGTGTTTGCTGTAATTGTCAGTTTGTTTCCTGACACAGAGAATTTAAGGCTTTCGTTATTTGAAGAAAAATTGTAATCCCCCAAAACACCGTTTGAATCGGTAAGAACAGATATATACTGTTTGCCGTCCCATTGCATTTCAACAGTTTTTGCCTTGCCTGCAGACCTTGCGCAGAAGGAGGGTACTTTTGTGTGATTTTGAACAGATTTTTCAATATCCGAATAGTGTTTTAAAATCTGACTGCGTATCGGATTGTTTTCTTTAATAAAATCCAATACTCTGTCACAGTTTCCGGTATCGACATGGTTGAAATTTTCATTTCGTTCACCGACAATCGTTTCCCAAATTAAAATCTGTGTAGCTATTGCAAAAGAAAGTTTATCAGCGCCGGAAGCGTCCTGCGTTTTCCACTCTGTTGAAAGATTTCCTGTATAGCCGTATTGCAAAATTCTGCCGATAAATATCTTTATTTCGTCACCGCCGATTGTACGGTTAAATTCGGACGGAAAGTTGTTCCAAAAGTTTTCGTCCTTTTGTGTAAAGGTATCGCCGGTGTACTGTCCTGTTCCGGGTTCAATGCAGTAGCATATTTTACCCGTATATGAGCCTATGGCACGAAGTGCCATAGTGTCTGACGCTCCGCCTGTATTCCAGCCGTTCATATATTTCAGGTCTTTGTGGCCCCAGCCGGAAAGGTTTGCTTCTCCGCTGCGGGGAAATTCCACGATATATACATCCGCCTTTTCACCGACAGCGGCAAATACCGTTGTACCGGGTTCCACAAAGAAAGATACACATAAAATTAACGCAAGTAAAAAGGAAATACTGCGTTTAAAAATATTTGTTTTCATTGGTTATTACCTCCGTTGTAATAGAAAAAACGCGCCGCTTTTCTGCGATGCGCGTAAGATTATATGTTTTGTTTTAAGCGTAACCGATATAGATTTCATAAGAATTGTCTGCAACTTTTTCTGCCCATATCCATACATCTGTTATATCTTCATCTTTGGCATAGCGATTGAGTCTGCTTTTTATATCCCGTTCGAGATATTTGCATTTTGAGTTTGCAGGGATCGGATTATCCCAGCAGTCGACTGCCGAGCTTTCAAGCCTTAATCCTACGCTTTTAGCATAGTTTTTAGCGTAGTTTATCCAATAATTAATATCAAATTCAGGTTCGGCAGGTTTGGCTGTTGGTTTTTCTGCAGGTTCAGTAGTTTCGGATGCCTTTTCTTGCCGGGCAGTTGTCTGTACCGACTTTTGAACAGATGATGTTGTCGGTATATCTGTATTCTCGGACGGGGCATACTGCTTTTTCTGCATATCCCGTTTCTCAGTCTGAGACAGCTGCTTGGCATTTTGATTTGCAACTTTAGCAACAGATTCGGTATGCAGTACGGTTGTTTCTTTTTCTGTTGTAATTTTATTATCAGTAACCGTAGAAGAATTTTCGGCAGCGGCGCCATCGCTTGTTTCGGCGTCCGATGTTACGCCTGCCGAAGAAGTATCTGCCATATCTGTTTCTTTGCAATTAACTGTTTGTGTATGGCCGCATCCTGCAAGTGTTATCAGAATTAATGCTGCAAGCATTGCGGATAAAATTCTGCTTTTCATAGCTTGTCACCTCAAACACAAGAATACCGACAAATTTTCAAAAGTCCAGACAATTTTTTAAAATACTACATGGACGGCTGTATATCTGCCGTCTCTGCTTCATCTTCGGGCAGATTATCCATATCCTGTTCCTCGCTGAGCTTCGCCTCATATGCTTCGGTGACCTTATCAATTAACTCATTGCGTGCTTTGGCAGTAATCGGATGGCAGATATCGCTGTACTGCATTTTTCCGTCTTTTTTATAGCTGTTTGACGGCATAGAGACGAAAAGACCTTTAACCGAATCAATAACCTTGATGCCGTGAACGGCAAAAGCACCGCCTATATTGACAGATGCGTATGCCTTAATGTTTGAATCTTCCTGATCGACAAGACGGTCAATTCTCGCCGTGATATTTGAAAGCGGTTGCTTTTGTTCTTTTTTCTTTGCCATAATGTTTTCTCCTGTCTTTAATTAAATTGAATAAAAGGTAATGCCCATATCGGCTTCCACCTCATCCTGTGATATATCTTCAGGCTCTGCGAACCTGTCCATATATTTTACCGTTTCGCTGTCCGTGAGGGAACGAAAGTTTTCCCCACCGTCACCGACTACGAAAAATGTTCCTGCAATGATACTGCTACCGTCATGGATTCTGCGGTTGCCCTCTAAGCCCCGTAGCTTACCTTCTTCATTACAGATAATCATCGTACCGTCACCGTTATATACAACCTCAATATATCCGTCAACTGCTTTTTGCAATGCGGACAATTCATCATCAATTTTAGCTACATACGGCGATTTGTGCGGTTCGACCATTACAACAGTTAATTTTTCAGACATTTAATTCACCGTCCAATTTAGTATTTTGCTGTTCTGCCCAACGGACAGACAAATGCACTAAAGCCGCTCTTTGCTGTTCGGGAGAGAGACCGTTTAGAAAATCAAAGAGCGTAACTTCATCTTCTTTTAACGGAGGTTGACTTTGTTTGCAGTTGTTGCAGAGCTTTTCACGCTTAACAATCACCGACCTGCCGTCTGCTGTTTCTGTAAATGACAGCACATCGTTATACTTAAACCCCACTCTCTGCCTGATTTCAAAGGGGATAGTAATTCTTCCCCGTTTGCCGAGAATGCGAAATGTTTTATTCATCAAAATATCCCTCTCTTTCCTCACAGCCGTTACAGCAAGGGCAGTGTTCGCAATTTCCATCGCAGTTGATTTCACTCATAGGACAATGCTTACAGTTGCCGTCACAGACAAAATCTTCTGCATTTTTTACTGTGTTGATAATGATTTTGCCGTTTCCGGCACTCATCTGAACAACGCTTTCTTCGCCAATGCCTGCTTCTTCAAGCATTTCAACCGGCACTGAAAAGAGGATATATTCGGCCGTGTTCATTTTTGAATTTTGCATATGATGCACTCCTTTAAAATTTTTTCATAGTCAAAATCGCCGTTGTCCTGTAATTCAAAAATTGTTAATTGCTGCGGCTTTGCTTTTTCCCGTTCGTACAAATCATAATTACCGATAAGCAGTTCTTTGTATTCTTTGCCTGCCTCATAACGCTGTACCATTGAATGTGTACGGGAAAAGTCAAATATCGAAAAGCCGTTATACAACTTGCGGATTTCCTCGCAGTCGTTGTAGGACAGCAGAAATTTACCTTTTATGCTTTTCAGCGTATCCCGAAGCCTTACATGGTCATCCCACTCAAACCCAACTTCATACATATCCTCGGTAGATAAATACGGGGGATCAAGATAGAAAAACGCATCAGTCCTGTCGTAATGTTTAATGAGCGTTTCAAAGTCCTGATTTTCAACGACGACATTTGCCATACGCTCTTGTAATTGTGAAATTAATCCGAACAATCTGCTTAAATCAAAGGGCTGTGAGGAATAGGATTTTCCGCTGCTTGAATAGCTGAAACGAAGCAGTTTTAAGAACATAGCGGCTCTGCGTACATCGTAATCCGCAGTAATTCTATTCCGTATTTCTTTTAGTTCTCTTGCTTCGGGAGGAGGAAATATGAGTTCTGTCAGCCGTAATTCCTCGGTCAGATATTTATCGTCAAAATGCTCGTTTTCAAAGAAACGGCGGACAGCGATAAAATCCTCACGGGAGTTTAAATGACAGAAACCGAGTTCACGGATCACCGCCATTGTGCGTTCTTTCATACATCGGAACAGATTGGCTAAATTCCTGTCAAAGTCGTTATATACCTCAAATGGACATATTTCGGGATTGCCGAGCAGTACGCTGCCCGAACCGCCGAAAACATCAATGAATCTGCCGTATTTCAAAGGAAACAGCGCATACAGGATATTGAGAATTGCCGTTTTGTTGCCAACTCTTGATACAGGGGTTTTCATATGGAACACCTCGCTTTCAATACGAGGTATCAACTGCCGTTAAAACAAAAAAAGCGGTACCAATCTTGTCTTAAACAACAATTGATACCGCCGATAGTTTTTATTCTTTATTCTGTTTTTCTAAAAGGCTTTGAATGGTCTGTTCGTAATAATTAACTCTGTTTATCTGCAAACAGCAAAGAAATACAGTTGTAATACAGCTCCCGAGTATCAGACCGATAATCAGCATTGCTATTGACATTTCACATCTCTTCGAACCCCATAGAATCGTCCATATCTTCGTCTGTACTTTCATCGCTGCCCGTAATGTTTACATATTCGCCGATAATGCAAAGAGCTTCGTCATAACTGCATGAAGAACGAATACGGTCACGCATTTCTACTGCCTGTTGGGTCATACCGTTTTGGCGAAGTGTTCTTGACGCAATTCCCATAAGATTGAATATATTGCCGTCCTCGCCGATCAGTTTGCAGTCGGGCTTTTTCTGTTCCAATGCTTTTTCGGGGATAAAACCGCTGAGCCTGTTATCTACATAGTCGGACAGCCATATGCCGCCGAAGTTTTCGTGCGTCTGCAAACGCCACACAGCGAGCTTGCCGATATCAAGCTTTACATTTTCGGAAAACAGAAACAGCAGATTGGTAAGTCCCTCATTTTCAAAGGCGAGGCAGTTTTCCGCCTTAAATTTTGTACCGTCAAGCAGAATATTTGATTCGATGAGCATATCGTTCATGCCGTCTACCCATTCCTGCAATTCTCCGCCGCAGCCTTGTAAAATCAAGCCCTCACAGCCGTTCATTTTACGAAGTTCATCTGTGTTGATTGTCTTTACGCTCATAACTGAATACCTCCGCTTTGCTGATACTCATTCTCGTCCTGTTCAAATTCACCGCATATATATTTACCAAGAGTTAATTTTTTACCCATAAAGTTCGGCTCTGAATCTTCAGTGAATGAAATATACGCCTGTTTTCCGAAATCTATTGGTTCATCTGTGATAACGGAGCCGGCATGATTGACTGTGACTTTCGGCTCAACAGATGCAAATCTGCCGTCATCACCCTCACGCAGGTCATAGCAATAAAGACCTTTAGGAATATCAGCATCAGTTAATCTATCGTTTGAAAACAGGGCAGGCTTTTTGAAAAGATCAATCAAATCATATTCTTCATTTTCAATATTGATATATCTGTTTTCCGCTTTATTCATCATTAAATCAAAATTTAAAGGATCGTAATCCCATACTTTAAAAGCAAATTCAGTAGCCTCTATTTCGCTTTCGGGATAATATTCCTCGGTACATTCACCGCCGCTGTAACATTTTCGCCCGCAGTTTTGACCGATATCTTCATCTGCCCACTCATGTTCAAAACTGATGTCGGGATACATTTGGGCTAATTTTTGGATTACAGGATGCGGAGCAGACCAAGCTGTCTGAAAGTGTAAATTATCGCTTTCACTGTAATCAGCGCCTTCATCATAACCGTAGGCATTCCATTTCGTACCCCAATTGTTTATACTCCATTCATACCAAGTGGGAGCACCGTAATCCTGAATGTTATTCCAAGCGGTTTTTCCGAGTTCCCACTCATCTTCTTTAATATTTGGCCTTTGCTTTAAAAATATTTTTTCAGATTCGGCAAGTGACACCGCCGAAATTTTCAAAACATCGGTTTCTTTTCTGTCAAAAAGACATTCGCTGATAAATTCTTTATACAGCTTTAATCCTTTGTCTGTTCTGCTGCCTGCTTCAATATTCAGACTTTCGGGCATAGGGACAATTTTATTAAAATCCACTGTGCCCAATCCGTAGTCATCATTCTTGATTGCTTCAAGCATTTCACGGGTTTTCTGTTCGTCACCTTTTAGGGTGATAATGTTTTCTACATGATTCGGCATTTGTTTTTACTCCTTCAAAATGCTGTATTTTTGATTTACTGTTTTAATTCGGGATAATATATCCACCAAAATCGGCACCATAATACTGTTGCCCGCAAGTTTATATAGCTTGGAATCAGAAAGACCGACTTGAATCGTTCGGATAGGGGGAACATATTCAAAGACGAAAAATGCAGGATGCTTTGCTTCAAGTATTCGGGCAAGCTCAAAGAACAAAGTTCCTCTTTCATCCTCAAACGCCAGTCTTCGTCCGGCTGCTGAAAAGGCGACGCACGGGAAGCCGCCGACAAGAAGGTCAAAATCAGGGATTTCATCTGTATTGACGGTTCTTGCGTTATCATAATAAATCTCTCCTCCGGTGTTGTACAAAGTGCGATAGGCGGCTATGGCTGTAGGATCGTTATCACAGTATCCTACAAACTCAAAACCGCCTATCTGTTCTGCTGCACTGCGAAATGCGCTCATTCCGCAGAACATATCCAATACTCGAATGGACATATACATCAAATCTATGTTTCTTTTTCAATCTACACCTCACATTCCGAGGACGGGAGCATTTTCCTCGTCCATATTTTCATTTTCTTCAGCCAGTTCCTCATCGGTTAGTTTTCTGAATAAGTCCTCGCCTGGGACAATGCCGAGCGACCTGCCGTTGTCAAAATCACAGTGCAGAGTGCCGATATCATCGACAACCCTGACAGTACCCCTTGTATTATCCTCAACGGGACTTGGGTCGTCGCCCATGCTCAAAAGCATTATTCTTGTCCCGGGCGGATAACAGCTTTTCATACGCTCGGCAAATCTCTTTTCTGCTTCAAATCTGTTCATAATCTTTCAGCTCCTTTTTTGATTTAAAAATGAAAAAAGCCAACCGTTTGAATGATTTACATTCATAAACGATTGGCTATGTATATATGAAAAAAGGCAGATAGATTTTTTGATTTCTATCTGCCGGAATGTGTTTAATATTTAATTATGTTGGAGTTCAAATCTCTCCACAAAGGGAATTTGTCCATTTTACATCTACGAAACGGACTCTCGAAAAATCGCCGTATAAAACGGCGAAACCCCCGATAGATCGGGGGTTTCTGTGGCTGCATCTTTTTTGTAGCCGATTTTTGGCTGGGGTGGCAGGATTCGAACCTACGAATGCAGCAGTCAAAGTGCTGTGTCTTACCGCTTGACGACACCCCAATATTAAATTGTCTGCGCTGATATGTTTTATAGTGAAACCTCCGCCGAATCATAGAAGCGACGGAGGGAAAGTGGGGTGGAATATCGGATTCGAACCGATGGTCTCCAGTGCCACAAACTGGCGCTTTAACCAACTAAGCTAATCCCACCATATCTTTTGGCGCGCTGAGAGGGACTCGAACCCCCGACCCTCTGCTTAGAAGGCAGATGCTCTATCCAGCTGAGCTATCAGCGCATTAATGAATGCTTGATTATTATATACGCACAGAGGGGATTTGTCAAGATTAAAACACAAAACTTTTTATAAAACGGCCTTTTATTTTATATGACGGCCTATATTTATTGTAAAAGTTTTTTCGGCAGTTGATTTAATATGCTTAAAATGCTATACTTAATTAAGAATTTTATTGCGAAGGGTGATATTTATGGTACATCATATTAAAATAGCCGGTCTTGAAAGGGATTTGCCCATATGCAAGCTTAGCGACGACCTGAGCATAGGTGCGTTTGTTATTTTCGGAGATGTTGAACTGACATGCGCCTGCGCCGGCGCTCTGCTTGAAAAAGCCCCCGAATTTGATTATATGGTAGCGCCCGAGGCTAAGGCTATTCCGCTCGTTCACGAAATGGCGAGGCAGAGCGGCAGGAACGAATATTTCCTTGTCCGCAAAAAGAAAAAGGCTTATATGAACGGCGTCTTTGAAACGGACGACACCTCAATTACAACCACGGGTACGCAAAAGCTCTATATGGACGGTGCGGACGCCGCCAAAATCAAGGGCAAAAGGGTTCTTATAATTGACGATGTTATCTCGACGGGCGGCTCGGTAAAGGCGGTTGAAAACCTTGTAAATCAGGCAGGGGGCATAATAGCCGGAAAAATGTTCATAATTGCCGAGGGCGACGCCGCAAAGAGGGACGATATTATTTATCTTGAGTCCATACCGCTGTTTAACGGCGACGGAACGGTAAAAAATGCTTAAAAATATAACGGGCAATGTACTTTAACGGGTACATTGCCAATTTTTTTGTATTGACACAGAACAAATGTTCGGTTACAATGTAAACACTCCTACTTTAGATACGGAAGTGATTTTTACGCATAGGGTGATTTTTCATTGTGACCTGAATAATTTTTATGCGTCCGTTGAAGCGGTCCGCAATCCTGCGCTCAGGGGAAAGGCCGTTGCGGTATGCGGAAGAACGGAGGACAGACACGGCATAGTGCTTGCAAAATCCGAAAAGGCCAAAAAATACGGGGTTAAAACGGGCGATGTAATTTGGCAGGCAAAGAAAAAATGCAGTGAGCTCATTATTGTAGAGCCCGATTTTGACGAGTATGTAAAATACGGAAAAATCGTGCGCCGTATTTATTATAATTACACCGATTTAATTGAGCCTTTCGGGCTTGACGAGTGCTGGCTCGATGTAACGGCAAGCGAAAAGATATTCGGCTCCGACTATGAAACGGCATATAAAATCAAAGAACAGGTGAAAAGGGAAACGGGGCTTACCGTTTCCGTGGGCGTATCCTTTAACAAGGTTTTTGCAAAGCTCGGAAGCGACCTTAAAAAGCCCGACGCCATAACCGTTATAAGGGAAGAAAATTTTAAGGATAAAATTTGGGGTCTGCCTGCCTGCAATATGCTTTGGGTGGGAAGAAGCACGGACAAAACTTTAAAAAAATACGGAATAAGAACCATAGGCGATATAGCCAAAACAAGCCCCGAAATACTCTCCTCGATTTTCGGGAAAAACGGCTATACGCTTTGGCAATGCGCCAACGGCTACGAATGTTCGGAGGTCTCCGAATTCGGAAGCGCTCCCGAGATAAAAAGCGTAGGCAGAGGCTGTACGCTCGTTTCCGACCTTGAAAGCGATGAGGAGGTATGGCGTGTACTGCTCACCCTTTCGCACAGCGTATCACGGCATTTGCGTGACGACGGCTTTATTGCCTCGGGCGTTCAGATAAGCGTTAAAAGCAATGATTTAAAGTGCGTGCAGTTTCAAAAAAAGCTGTGCTTTGCGACCCAAAATTCAAGGGAAATCGCAGATTGCGCCTATTCTCTTTACCTTGAGCGCTACGATAAAAATTTGCCCGTCAGGGCGCTTACCGTGAGGGCGATAGATTTGCTTGCGGAAAACTCTTCTCAGCAGTTAAGTATGACATTTGATATAAACAAGCATATGCGCTGTGAAATAATAGAAAAGACTGCGCTTGAGCTCAATAAAAAATACGGCAGACAAATACTTTTTGAGGCGTCGCTTTTAAATGATACAAAGTTTCCGTCCGACAAAACCGACGAGGTGCTGCTTCCGTCAGGACGCCGCAGATAAAAACCGCTTTCCCAAAAGGCGGAAAAACGGTTTAAACAGGGCTTTTTGATTTTATAGCGGTAATTTTACTTAAATTTAAAAAAATTACTCTATCATAGCGGAAAATTCGCTCTCGGAAATGATGTTTACGCCAAGCTGTCTTGCCTTGTCAAGCTTACTGCCCGCCGCTTCGCCTGCGAGGACATAATCGGTTTTCTTTGAAACGGAGGAAGAGGTCTTTCCGCCGTAATTTTCGATTATTTCGGAGGCCTGCGTTCTCGTAAAGTTCGTAAGCGTGCCTGTAAGGACAAAGGTTTTGCCCTCAAACCTGTTGTCGATTACCTTTTTTTCGCTGTTCATATTGACGCCCAGCCCCTTCAAATCCTCAATAAGCTCCTTTGTTTGCTCAAGGGAAAAGAAGTCAATAACGGCGTCCGCCATAATTTCGCCGAAGCCGTCAATGGACAGTATGCTTTCCCTGTCCGCATTGATAAGGGAGTCGATATTGTTAAAGTTATCCGCAAGGAGCTTTGCCGCCTTTTGACCTATATGGCGTATTCCCAATGCAAAAATGAGCTTGCCGAGGTCGTTTGATTTTGATTTTTCAACGGCATTTTTCAGGTTGTCGGCGCTCTTTTTGCCGAAGCCCTCAAATTTGGATATTTTTTCGTAGTCAAGCCTGTAAATATCCGCCGCCGTTTTAATAAGATTTTCCTTTACGAAAAGCTCAAGCACTGCGTCGCCCAGACCCTCAATATCCATAGCGTCTCTCGAACAGAAGTGTATTAAATTCCTGAGAAGCTGTGCAGGGCAGTCGGGATTACTGCATCTGACCGCCGCCTCTCCGCTGTCCCTTGAAACGGGAGCGCCGCAGGAGGGGCAGAATTTTGGCATTTCATATTCCTCGGTATTTTCTCCGTGCTTTGAAACACAGAGTATTTCGGGTATAATATCTCCGGCTTTTCTTACAATTACGCTGTCGCCTATGCAAATTCCCTTTTCCTTGATAAAATCCTCGTTGTGAAGCGTTGCACGGCTTACCGTAGAGCCTGCGAGAAGCACGGGTTCAAGCACCGCTGTCGGGGCGAGTATTCCCGTCCTGCCTACGGAAATTTCAATATCGACAAGCTTTGTCTCCTTTTCCTCCGGAGGGTATTTCCACGCAAGCGCCCATTTTGGGAATTTTGCGGTGCTTCCGAGCATTTCCCTGTGGCGGAAGCTGTTTACCTTAATAACTGCGCCGTCTATATCAAATTCAAGCGTGCCCCTTATTTTGCCTATTCTGTCAAGCTCCTGTATCACTTCGTCTATGCTTGAAAATTCATTGTAAAACGGAACGGTTTTAAAGCCGAGGCTTTTAATGTAGTCGAGCGACTGCTTGTGATTGGTTATCTCTTTGCCGTCAAGCTGTTGGATATTAAAAACAAAGATGTCAAGCCCTCTCTGTGCCGCTATTTTTGAGTCCTTTTGTCTAAGGCTTCCTGCGGCGGCGTTTCTCGGGTTCTTAAAGGGCTTTTCATCGTTTAATTCCTGCTTTTTTACTATCTCAAAAAAGCTTTGCCTTGGCATATATACTTCGCCGCGCACTTCAATAAACGGGATCTTTTCGTTTAAGGAAAGCGGAATACTGCGGACGGTTTTAAGGTTTGCCGTGACATCTTCTCCGACTGTTCCGTCGCCCCTGGTAGAACCTCTTGAGATTATGCCGTCGGAATATTCAAGCGAAACGGACAGACCGTCGATTTTAGGCTCTACAACATAAGTTGCGTCAGGGCATACTTCACGAACCCTCTTGTCAAAATCATACACTTCGGAAATGTTGAAAGCGTCCTGCAAGCTCTCCATTTTTACGATGTGCGTTACGCTCTTAAACAAATTTTCATCGGCAAAGCCGCCCACTCTGTGCGTGGGTGAATCGGCCGTAAGAAGCTGAGGGTATTCCTGCTCGATACCGTTGAGCTCTCGCATAAGCATATCGTACTCATAGTCCTCTATATCGCTTTCGTTTTCAACATAATATCGATAAATATGGTGGTTCAATTCTTTGCGGAGCGTTTCGGCTCTCGCTTTTTTTTGCTCATAATCGGTCATAGTATCACCCCGGCAATATTTTATCACACAAATATCATTTTTACAATGCCAATCATCATACACATTATTAAGAAATTTCGGAGGTGTGTTATGAGAAAGGTAACAGCAATTATAATATCCGTATGCGTCTTAATCACGGCTTTTATTATTCCTTCCTTTGCAGGGAATTATCCCGAAATGAAGGTCGAAGCCGATGCAAAGGCCGCCGTTTTGATGGATGCGGCCACGGGCAGGGTGCTTATGGCGAAAAATGCCGATGAAAAAATGTATCCTGCCTCCGTTACAAAAATTATGAGCCTGTTGCTGATAAGCGAGGCCGTTGACAGCGGTAAAATCTCCCTTACCGATGTTGTGACCGCAAGTGCGGAGGCCTGCTCAAAGGGCGGCTCGCAGATATGGCTTAAAGAGGGGGAGCAGATGAGCGTTGACGATTTGCTCAAAGCAACCGCAATAGCCAGCGCAAACGACGCCTGTACCGCTCTGGGAGAATTTTTGGCAGGCGACGACGCTTCGTTTGTAAAGATGATGAACGACAGGGCAAAACAGCTTGGAATGAAAAACACAAACTTTGAAAACTGCACGGGACTTGACGACACCGCAAAAAATCATCTTACAACGGCATACGACATAGCGCTTATGTCAAGAGAGCTTATAAAGCATAAGCTTGTGCTTAATTATACCACAACATGGATGGACTCTTTGAGAGCTGGAAAAACAGAGCTTGTAAACACAAATAAGCTTGTAAAGAGCTATAAGGGAATTACGGGTCTTAAAACAGGCACAACCTCAAAGGCCGGCTGCTGCGTAAGCGCAACGGCGCAGAGGGACGGACTCAGCCTTATAGCCGTGGTTCTGGGCAGTGAAAACAGCAAACAGCGCTTTGCGGCGGCAAAGGCTATGCTTGACTGGGGATTTGCAAACTATGCCTGCGTAAGTCTCAATGCAGATAAATCCCTGCTTACGAATATCAATGTAATATCGGGCTTTGAAAAGACGGTGAGGCCGGTCGTTTCGGGTCAAACAAAGGTGCTTGTAAAAAAGGGCGAGGAAAACAATATAGAAACAAAGGTGAATTTGCCCGTAGATGTAGAGGCGCCCGTGGAAAAGGGGCAGGTGCTCGGCGAGGTGAAATTCACCCTTAAAAATAAGGAAATAGGCAGTCTGAAGCTGTATGCGGAAAAGGAAATCAAAAAGATGACTTTTTCAGAGCAGTTTCGCAGGTTTATAGTTTCCGTTTGCAAATAATTTTAAAGCCGCATTTTATTACTGCACATCGAAAAGCATAATTGTCATATAAAAATTTTATATTTTAAAAAAAATAACAAATAATTGTTGAAAAAATATCTCACTTAGGGTAAAATAAATCTATATCATTTCCGATAAAGATTTAGGCGTGTGAAAAAGGAGATTAAAATTTAATGGCAGTAAGGCTTAATACAAAGCATCTCAAGGGCTTTGTTTCTCAGGAGGATTTTGACGGTATTGCGGCTCAGATAAGAGAGTCCGACAAAAAGCTTATGAGTAAAACAGGCGAGGGAAGCGATTTTTTAGGCTGGATAGATCTTCCGGTAAATTATGATAAAGATGAATTTGCAAGAATAAAAAAGGCGGCTGCGAAAATACAGTCCGATTCGCAGGTGTTGATAGTTATAGGCATCGGCGGAAGCTATTTGGGCGCAAGGGCGGCTATTGAGTTTTGCAAGTCGCAGAACTACAATATACTTGCAAAGGATACTCCGCAGATATTTTTCAGCGGCAACAGCATAAGCTCGTCCGCACTTTCGGAGCTTATCTCAATTTGTGAGGAAAAGGATTTTTCCGTAAATGTAATTTCAAAATCGGGCACAACTACCGAGCCTGCGGTTTCTTTCAGGATTTTCAGGGAGCTTCTTGAAAAAAAGTACGGTAAGCAGGGTGCGGCAAAAAGGATATATGTCACAACCGACAGGGCAAAGGGGACTTTAAAGGAGCTTTCCGACAAGGAGGGCTATGAAACCTTTGTCGTTCCCGACGATGTCGGCGGCAGATATTCCGTTTTAACCGCCGTGGGCTTGCTTCCCATTGCGGCGGCAGGCTGTGATATAGATAAAATGATGCAGGGTGCGGCGGATGCAAGGAACGCCTATACCGACCCCGATATAGAAAAAAACGACTGCTATAAATATGCGGCGGCAAGGAACATTCTCTATAAAAAGGGCAAATCGGTTGAGATGATGGTTGCCTACGAACCCGACTATACCATGATGAACGAGTGGTTTAAACAGCTTTTCGGCGAGTCGGAGGGAAAGAACGGAAAAGGTCTTTTCCCGTCCTCGGCTGTCTTTTCTACCGACCTCCACTCTATGGGTCAGTATATCCAGCAGGGCGAGAGGCTTTTGTTTGAAACCGCCGTTGTCTTTGACAAACCTAAGCATGTTGTCGAAATAGGCACGGACGAAAAAAATGCGGACGGCCTTAACTTCCTCGCAGGCAAGACTATGGACTTTGTAAACAGAAAGGCTTTTGAGGGTACGGTGTTGGCACATTGCGACGGCGGCGTGCCTAATATCGTTCTTGAAATTCCCGAAATGAACGAGTACGAATTCGGTTACCTTGTCTATTTCCTTGAAAAGGCATGCGCCGTTTCGGGCTATACTCTCGGCGTCAATCCGTTTGACCAGCCGGGCGTTGAAAGCTACAAGAAAAATATGTTTGCGCTTTTAGGCAAGCCCGGTTATGAGGCTCAGAGGGAAGAGCTTGAAAAAAGACTCTCTTAATTCAGTAAAACACCGCAGGGCGGTTAAATAAAATACAGGAGGAGATAAAATGATATCTCTTATTATCGGCCATAAAGGCTCGGGAAAAACAAAAATTTTGGTTGACCATGTAAACAGCGCTGTCGCTGAGTCAAGCGGCAATGTAATTTGCGTTGAAAAGGAGACTAAGCTTACATACGATGTCAATTATCGTGCAAGGCTTGTTTCTACGGACAATTTCTCCGTTGAGGGATTTGACGCATTTTACGGCTTTTTAAGCGGTATATGCGCAGGCGACCATGATATTACCGACATCTTTGTTGACGCTACCTTCAGAATTTGCGGCAGGGACTATGAGGCCCTTGCGGACTTTATGAAAAAGGTTGACGCTCTTTCAAAGATTTCCAATATCAAGTTTACATTTACCATTTCAACCGATATGGAAAATCTTCCCGAAAGAATGTTTGAGTACTGCAAAAAAATCAACTGATTTTATTTTACCGCCGCTCGTGTTCGGGCGGCGGTTTTTGCCTTAATACTCAAAAAATTTGCTCCAAATTTGAATTTTCGGTTGACAAAATACGATATTATGTATATAATACTTTTTGCGTTAGTTTGACGAGGTATATTATGTTTATTGAACTTGAACCGATTTTTAACAACGAGGGCTCCTGTAAGGAGTTTGAGTACGAATTTGTCCCCGAGGACTGTGCGGAAATAGCAGTCGCAAGGGTTAAGGGTTCTGTTAAAAATCAAACGGGCATAGTTTCATTAACAGCTGAGGTCAGCTTTTTAATTGATGCGTTGTGCGACCGCTGCGCCGCACCTGTAAAGGAAGAAAATACCATTGACATCAGTCATATTTTGGTTTCACAGCTAAATGACTCCGACAACGATAATTTTTTTCTTATAGACAGTATGCATTTTAATCTTGACGAGCTTATCAGAGAAGATATACTTTTATCATTACCTACCAAAATTTTGTGCCGTGACGATTGCAAGGGTTTATGCCCGTATTGCGGCGCAAATTTAAACGAGAAACAGTGCGGCTGTAAAAAGCCCGTTGACCCGAGGCTTGAGGCGCTTAAAAAATTTCTCGATTAGTTTTGTTGTTTAATTTCGTATTATAAAGGAGAGCTGAAAAATGGCAGTACCGAAGAGAAGAGTTTCCAAGGCAAGAAGAGACAAAAGACGCTCGGCAGTATGGAAGATGAAAGCGCCTGAAATCCAGAAGTGCCCTAACTGCGGCGAGTACAAGAGAGCGCACAGGGTTTGCGCCGTTTGCGGTTATTACAACGGCAGACAGGTAATTGTTAAGGAAGAGGCTTGATTGCGTTCTTTGTTACATTGTAAGTATTAAGGTGGAGAAGGCGAATCTTCCCCGCCTTTTTATCGTGTGTGAAACGGGGTGAGCTTTTGGCAGTAAAAATCAACGGTGTAAAACCTTTTTCAAAATGCTGGTTTCACGGCGTCAGAGCCGGCGACCGCCTGCTCGATGTTGACGGCAATGAAATTGAGGATATACTCGACTATGATTTTTATATGAGCTTTTTGCCTGTCAAAATGACTTTCGGGCGAAAGGACGGCAAAACCGTTTCGTTTACGGTAAACAGCGAAAATACGGGGCTTATTTTCAATACCTACCTTATGGACGAACAGCGCCAATGCAAAAACAAATGTATTTTTTGCTTTATAGACCAGATGCCCAAGGGAATGAGGGAAAGTCTTTATTTTAAAGACGACGACTCACGGCTTTCGTTCCTGTTCGGCAACTATATTACGCTTACAAATATCACCGAGCATGAGATAGACAGAATAATCTCCATGCACATAAGCCCCATAAATATATCCGTGCATACCATGAACCCGGAGCTCAGGGTAAAAATGATGAACAACAGATTTGCCGGCGAAAGGCTTTCCGTTATTAAACGCCTTGCTGACGCCGGTATAAAAATAAACACCCAGCTTGTGCTGTGTCCCGGAATTAACGACGGCGACGAGCTTCGGTACAGTATAGAGGAGCTTGCCAAGCTTTACCCCTCGGTTCAGAGCATAGCCTGCGTTCCCGTGGGGCTTACAAAATTCAGAGAGGGTCTGTTTGAAATTCAGCCTTATACAAAGCAGACCGCAGGTCAAACCATTGATATAATCGAAAATTTTTCAAATAAATTTAAAAAAGAGCACGGCATAAGGCTGTGTTATCCGTCCGATGAGTTCTTTTTACTTGCACAAAGAGCCATGCCCGATGAGGATTACTATGACGACTATCCTCAAATAGATAACGGCGTGGGAATGTGGACCTCATTAAAAAATGAATTTATAAATGCGCTTGAAAGCGCCGCCGTTCGGCCGGTTAACAAAAGCATATCCCTTGCGACGGGCGAGGCGGCTTATCCGCTTATGGCGGAGCTCAGCGAAATGGCGGGCAAAAAATTCGGCGTTAAAATCAGCGTCTATAAAATTATAAATAACTTTTTCGGAGAAAAAATAACCGTCGCAGGGCTTCTTACGGGAAAAGACCTGTTAGAGCAGTTAAAGGGCAGGGAGCTCGGCGAAAAATTACTCATACCGCTCGCCATGACTGTAGATTATACTTCCCGTTCTACGCAAAACAATAAATTTCTTGATGATATTACGCTCAGGCAGGCGGAAGAAATTTTGGGAGTACCCGTAATTCCCACCGCAGGCAACGGCGGAGAGCTGCTTAAAAATATGTTGGGGGTGGAATAATGTCAAAGCCTGTAGTTGCCGTCGTAGGCAGACCTAATGTCGGAAAAAGCACGCTTTTTAATAAACTGATAGGCAAAAGACTTTCCATAGTAGACGATACTCCGGGCGTTACAAGGGACCGTATTTACGGCGAGTGCGAATGGCTCGGACACAATATGCTGCTTGTTGATACGGGCGGCATAGAGCCTTATTCCGATGATGTAATTCTTTCCCAAATGCGCCGTCAGGCACAGCTTGCCATAGACAGCGCAGATGTAATCATACTCGTCACCGATGTGCGTTCGGGCGTTGTCGCAACGGATATGGAGGTTGCTGCCATACTCCAAAAAAGCGGAAAGCCCATCGTCTTATGCGTGAACAAGTGCGATACAATAGGCGAGGTGCCTGCCGATTTTTATGAGTTTTACAACTTGGGTCTCGGCGACCCGATAGCGGTTTCGGCGGTTCACGGCCACGGAACGGGCGATCTGCTCGACGAGGTGCTGAAATATCTTCCTGACGGAGGTAATGATAACGAGGACGAAAGCATAATCAAGGTTGCCGTTATAGGTAAGCCGAATGTAGGTAAATCTTCACTTATTAACGCCATTTCCGGAGAAGAAAGGGCTATAGTTTCAAACATTGCCGGCACCACGAGGGACACTACCGATACGGTAATAGAAAATAAGACGGGTAAATTCCTTTTTATAGACACGGCAGGGCTCCGGCGTAAGAGCAAGGTGGACGACCAGATAGAGAAATATTCCGTCATAAGGGCGAGAATGGCTGTCGAAAGAGCCGATGTGTGCGTTATTATGATTGACGCCACCGAGGGCTTTACCGAACAGGACTCCAAGGTTGCGGGAATAGCCCACGAACAGGGCAAGGCTTGTATAATAGCCGTCAATAAATGGGACGCAGTCGAAAAGGACGGGCACACCATGGATTCCGAAAGGAAAAAGCTTATGAATGATTTTTCCTTTATGAGCTATGCTCCGATAATCTTCATTTCGGCCAAAACGGGGCAAAGGCTTGACAGGCTTTACGAGCTTATAAAATTTGTCGATGAGCAAAACGCCATGAGGATTTCCACGGGCAAATTAAACGAGGTTCTTGCGGCGGCAACAACAAGGGTTCAGCCGCCGTCGGACAAGGGCAAAAGGCTTAAAATTTATTACATTACCCAGGCTTCAACCCGTCCGCCCACATTTGTCTGCTTTGTAAACAGTAAGGATTTGTTCCATTACAGCTATCAGAGATACATTGACAATCAGATAAGAGAGGTTTTCGGCCTTGAGGGAACGCCTACAAGATTCGTCATAAGGGAAAGAGAAAAAAACGGCAAAAAAGATTACAAATAAATATTTTCGCAAGAGGCAAATTATTTGCCTCTTTTTTCTTGCTTATTACGGCCGTTTGTAGTATAATTTCTTAAATACACTAAAATGGAGTATTGTGTAAAAATGATAATTTTGGGTATCGACCCCGGGTATGCCATTGTCGGTTACGGAGTCATAAAATATGAGGCAAACCGTTTCGGCGTTCTTGACTACGGCGCTATTACTACCGAGGCCGGAACACCCTTTGTTGAAAGGCTTGACGCCATATATAACGAGCTTAATACGATTTTTGAAAAGTACAGACCCGAAGCTATGGCGATTGAAAAGCTTTTTTACAACACCAATGCCAAAACGGTTATTGATGTCGCCCAGGCAAGGGGAGTTACCGTGCTTGCGGCTCACCGCCACGGCGCAGAGATTTACGAGTACACTCCGCTTCAGGTAAAGCAGAGCGTTGTGGGCTACGGCAGGGCGGAAAAAAAGCAGGTTCAGGAAATGACAAGGATAATTTTAAAGCTTGAAAAAATCCCTAAGCCCGACGATACCGCAGACGCCCTTGCGATGGCTATTTGCCATGCCCATTCAAGCGGCTCGCTTATGGGAAGGCTGAAAAATATTAAATAAAAGGAAATTGTTATGTTTTATTCTTTGACAGGCGAGGTTGTATATTTTGACGCCCAATGTGCGGCAATCGACTGCAACGGCGTGGCGTTTAAATGCTTTGCAACCGCAAATACTCTGAAAAATATCGCAAAAATCGGCGATAGGGTTACTCTGTTTACATTTTTGAGCGTCAAAGAGGACGCCCTTGATCTATTCGGCTTTTATACCATGCAGGAGCTTGAATGCTTTAAGCTTTTGCTTACGGTAAACGGCGTCGGCGCAAAAATGGCTGTCGCCATACTTTCGGAGCTTGACCCCGAGGAGCTTGCAATTTCGGTAGCGGCAAACGATTCAAAGGCTATAGCAAGGGCAAACGGCGTCGGCTCAAAGAGAGCGCAGAGAATTATACTCGAATTAAAGGATAAGCTTGCAAAAGGGCTTGAACTCGGTGAAACGGGCGCAAAAGCAGAGGCCGCCGCCTCCGCCGCAACGGTCGGCAACGCCTCGCAGGCCGTTTCTGCGCTTATAATGCTCGGCTATTCCCAAACAGATGCGGCGGTCGCCGTGGGCGGACTTGATAAAAATTTAAGCGTCGAGGAAATGATAAAGCTTGCGCTGAAAAGTCTTTCATCTCTGTAGACATGAGGAAAATTTATGGAAACGGTGGATTTATACAGCTTTTTCCCCTGGGCATGGCTACTGCACCTTGTGCGTGCGCTTGTGTCTTTTAATACGGTTCATGTTATATTAAAAAGCAAATACAACAGTTTTGTTACATTTTTGGCGGTTGTGGTTCCTGCAATGCTGTTTTCGTTTTTTACCGTAAACCCGAAGGTCACAACGCCGGATAACGAATTAATCGTTATGCTGCTGTATTATTTGCTCTTGTTTGTATGCGTTGCGTTTATATGCGAGGGAAAATTGTTTTCAAAGGTTTTTGCCTGCGTGTGCAGCATATTAAGCTATATGGGCGGAGCGATTTTGTATCAGCTGATTGTTGCGGTTGACAGCGAAAAGGTTATGTTGTATGAGATGACGCTTAATCAACTGTTAATAATGGAACTGTCCGTACTCTCGTTTTCGCTTTTGTTTACCGCTTTTATAAAATTTATTAAAATAAAGAAAATTAAATCATTCGCATATAATTCAAAACTTATCTTTTTCTTTTTATTTCCGCTGACTCATATTATATGGCTGTTGTTTTTTATAAGAATGATTCGGTTTATAGAAAATTATAAGCTTATCATATTTGTATTTGCAGTCAATCTTTTATTCTTTTTGATAGATTTTTTGCTCATTTTCTTAATAGATTATGTGGAAAAAATTGAGGATATTAATCTGAAAAGAGAAAAAGAACTGGTACGCAGCAGGCTTGATTATCAGCAGATATTAATGCTAAAAAAGGAAAAACAGGAATTCAGAAAAATTAAGCATGATATTTCAAACATTATCTCAACTGCTATAGGCTTTATAGAAATAAATAAATCAGAAAAGGCATTGGAAATATTAAAAAGCACAGGCGACGACCTTGAGGGGCTTGCCGGTTTTTCGGTCTGTTCAAACGAAACGGTAAATACCGTAATTTTTATAAAGCGTCAGCAGGCCTTGGAAAACGATATACAGCTTTTAACTAAAATAGACGAAAGCTTTAATATATTAATAGACGATTACGACCTTTGCAGGGTTCTTAACAATTTAATTGATAACGCTTTGAACGCCGCATCCGAGCTTAACGGAGAAAAAGTTTGCAGTCTTTATGTCTGTGCGGACGAGGAAAAAATAATCATAAAAAGCGAAAACAGATTTTTGCAAAAAATATCCGAAAAAGCAAAGAAAACCAAGGAACACGGCAACGGAATCGGCATAATAAAAGAAACGGTTAAAAAGTACGGCGGCAGTTACTGCGCTTATCAGGAAAACAATATTTGGTTTACCGAAACGCATATGCTTAACAAAAAACCGGCTTTGGGGTAATTACATATTTAATAGGAGCAGAATATGGATTTTGACAACGAAAACAGGATTGTTTCGCCTGATTTGAATGAAGTTGACAGCGATATTGAAATTTCATTACGGCCTAAAACCTTTTCCGAATATATAGGCCAGGAAAAGGCGAAAGAAAATTTAAAAATTTATATTAACGCCGCAAAGTCAAGGGGAGATGTGCTTGACCATGTGTTGCTTTACGGCCCTCCCGGGCTCGGCAAAACAACCCTTGCCGGCATAATTGCAAATGAAATGGGCGTGCAGATGAGGGTAACCTCCGGCCCCGCTATTGAAAAACAGGGTGACCTTGCGGCTCTGCTTACAAATTTAAATGACGGCGATGTGCTTTTTATCGACGAAATACACCGCCTTTCACGAAGCGTTGAAGAGGTCTTGTATCCGGCAATGGAGGATAACGCCCTTGACATAATTATAGGCAAAGGCCCTTCGGCAAGGTCGATAAGGCTTGATTTGCCCCGTTTTACCCTTGTCGGAGCCACCACGAGAGCCGGTCAGCTATCCGCTCCGCTGCGAGACAGGTTCGGCGTGGTTTTACGCCTTGAGATGTATTCTCCCGAAGAGCTGGCGCAGATAGTTAAACGGAGCGCCGGAATACTCGGCATTGCGGCAGACGAGGAGGGTGCGCTTGAGATAGCCTCCCGTTCGAGGGGTACTCCGAGAATAGCGAACAGGCTGTTAAAGCGTTCCCGTGATTTTGCGGAGGTTATGGGCAACGGGGTAATAACCGTTGACGCCGCTAAAATCGCCCTGAGCAGAATGGAAATAGACGAACTCGGTCTTGACCTTGTTGACAGGCTCTTGCTCACCTCGATGATTAAAAACTATAACGGCGGACCTGTGGGGCTTGAAACGATAGCCGCAACCATAGGGGAGGAAGCGGTAACCATTGAAGATGTTTACGAACCGTATCTTATGCAGATAGGTTTTATATCAAAGACCCCGAGGGGCAGAATAGTAACCGCACCGGCGTATGAGCATTTGGGGATACCTTTTAATGCGAATGCCGATAACGGTCAGCAAAAATTTGATTTATAGGAGTAAATGATAATGGGCAGATTATTCGGAACAGACGGCGCAAGGGGCGTTGCAAACAGCGAGCTTTCATGCGAGCTTGCCATGAAAATAGGCAGGGCGGCGGCTATGGTTTTAACGGAAAGCTGTTCGCACAAACCAAAGGTTTTAATCGGTATGGACACAAGGGCGTCGTCGCATATGCTTGCTTCGGCAATAGGCGCAGGGCTTTGCTCTGTGGGCGCCGATGTGCTGATAGTCGATGTAGTGCCTACTCCTGCGGTTGCGTTTCTCGTAAAGGAATACGAATACGACGCAGGCGTTATGATTTCGGCGTCGCACAATCCCTGCGAGTACAACGGCATTAAGATTTTCCAGTATAACGGCTATAAATTGCCCGATGAGCTTGAGAACGAAATAGAGGAGATTATTCTTGACGAAACAAAGGTTCCGCCCGTGGTACTCGGCGGCGATGTGGGAAGAATACATTTTTCAAATACCGCCGTTGACGACTATATTTTCCATCTCGCAATGACCTCGGACGGAGATTTCAAGGGAATGAAAATTGCCATCGACTGCGCAAACGGCTCGGCTTCCGTTACGGCAAGGGCTCTTTTCAGCAGGCTCGGCGCAGAGTGCCATATCATAAACGACTGCCCCAACGGCACCAATATCAATGAAAACTGCGGTTCGACGCATCTTGAAATGCTCCGTGAATTTGTTGTTGACAACAAGTGCGATATGGGCTTCGCCTTTGACGGGGACGCCGACAGAATGCTATTAATCGACGAGAACGGCAATGTCGTTGACGGAGATAAAATCATCGCAATTTGCGCTAAATATATGAAAAATAACGGCAAGCTCAATAACAACACCGCCGTTGTAACGGTTATGAGCAACATGGGCTTTTTCGAGTTCTGCGAGAACAACGGTATTAACTGCGTAAAAACCAAGGTCGGCGACAGATATGTTCTTGAGGAAATGGTTAAAAACGATTATTCTATCGGCGGCGAGCAGTCCGGCCATATTATTTTCCTTGACCACGCAACAACGGGCGACGGTCAAATGTCCGCAATCCAGGTGCTGAATGTTATTAAGAGAACGGGCAAAAAGGTTTCCGAGCTTGCAGACGAAATGAAAGTATTTCCCCAGGTTCTCATCAATGTCCGTGTTTCCAATTTCGGCAAGACAAGGCTTGAAAAGGACAAGGAGGTTCAGCTTGCAATAAATAAGGCCGGCGAAGAGCTCGGGGCGGACGGAAGAGTGCTTGTGCGTGTTTCGGGTACAGAGCCGCTTGTCCGTGTAATGCTTGAGGGCAAGGATTACGACAAAATAAAATATCTTGCAGAGTGTATTGCAAAGGTAGTTGAAGAAAGGTTAGTTTAATGCGTTATTCTTCTTCGTGGAAAGATTATGAACTGATTGACTGCTCGGGCGGCGAACGCCTTGAACGCTGGGGCGGCGTAATATTAATTCGCCCCGACCCCCAGGTGATTTGGAACACTCCTAAAACCCACCCTCTGTGGAATAAGGCGGACGCAGTTTACCATCGTTCAAATTCCGGCGGAGGCAACTGGGAAATAAAAAATAAAATTCCAAAAATTTGGCAGATAAAATACAATGACCTTAGCTTTAATGTAAAAAATATGGGCTTTAAGCATACGGGCGTTTTTCCCGAACAGGCGGTAAATTGGGACTATACCGCCGAGCTTATAAGGAGCGCAAAAAGACCCGTTAAGGCGCTTAATTTGTTCGCCTATACGGGCGCCGCAACTGTAGCCTGCCTTAAGGCCGGCGCAGAGGTAGTGCATGTGGACGCTTCCAAAGGTATGGTTTTGTGGGCAAAGGAAAATGCGCTCTCCTCCGGGGTGGCGGACAGAAAGGTGCGCTGGATAGTTGACGACTGCATTAAATTTGTACGCCGTGAAATCAGAAGGGGCAATAAATACGACATTATCATTATGGACCCTCCGTCCTACGGCAGGGGTCCCGGCGGCGAGGTCTGGAAGCTTGAGGACGAAATTTATAATTTTACCGAGCTTTGCGCCGAGCTGCTTTCCGACAAAGCCTTGATGATGCTTATAAATTCATATACAACGGGACTTTCACCGTCCGTTATGAAATACATTTTGGCTTCGGTAATTTCACCGAAGCTCGGCGGCAGGGTTGACAGCGATGAAATCGGCCTGCCCGTAACCCGTTCGGGCTTGATTTTACCCTGCGGAGCTTCCGCAATATGGCACAGATAAGTAAAGGAAAATTCTAATGGAAAATATTGTTGAATTTCAAAATATCAGCTTCCGTTACAGCGAGGACGAGGGAGAGGAAAAGCTTCCCCTTGCCGTAGACGGGGTTTCGCTCGGCATAAAGGCAGGCGAATGTGTGGCGGTGCTCGGACATAACGGTTCGGGCAAAAGCACGCTCGCAAAGCTTTCAAACTCAATACTTATACCTACAGAAGGCAAGGTTATGGTTAAGGGTATGGATACGGCTGATGAAAATTTATCGTATGACATTAGGAAAACCGTCGGCGTGGTTTTTCAAAACCCCGACAATCAAATTGTAGCCTCCATAGTCGAGGAAGATGTTGCGTTCGGGCCCGAAAACCTGGGGCTTCCTCGGGAAGAAATCCGCAGGCGTGTTGACGATGCGCTGAAGGCCGTGGATATGTACGAGTACCGCACTCACGAATCGCACAAGCTCTCGGGCGGTCAAAAGCAGAGGGTCGCAATAGCCGGCATTATTGCCATGAGGCCCGAATGTATATTTTTTGACGAACCCACGGCTATGCTTGACCCAAAGGGCAGAAAAGAGGTTATGGACACCATCTTCAGACTTAATCGGGAGTATAACATAACCGTAGTATATATTACGCATTTTATGGACGAAGCGGCGCTTGCAGACAGGGTCGTTGTAATGGATAACGCCAAGATTTTGCTTGACGGAAAGCCCAAAGAGGTGTTTAAAAACGACAGTCTGTTAAAAAAAATAGGGCTTGATGTTCCCTCGTGCGCATATCTCGCAAAAGAGCTTAGGAGGGAAAATATCAATATACCCGAGGACATACTTACAAGGGAAGAATTTACACAGAGCGTTTTAAAGTTACTTGGAGAAAAATAAATGGCAATAATTCAGACTGAAAATTTATCATATGTTTATTCCGAGGGCACACCCTTTCGCAAAACGGCTATTGACAATATAAATATTTCAATAGAGGAGGGCGAGTTCGTCGGAATAATCGGACATACGGGTTCGGGCAAAAGCACGCTGGTGCAGCATTTGAACGGGCTTTTAAAGCCCACCTCGGGCAGGGTCCTGTTTAACGGTCAGGATATAAACTCGTCCAAGGAGTTTACAAGAACCGTACGCTTCAGCGTAGGGCTCTGTTTTCAGTACCCGGAGTATCAGCTTTTTGAAAGCACGGTGTATAGGGACATAGCCTTTGGGCCTAAGAATATGGGCCTCTCCGAAAAAGAAATCGAGGAGCATGTTTTAAAGGCGGCGGATTTTGTCGGCCTTAAAAAAGAGATGCTCAACAAATCGCCGTTTGACTTGTCGGGAGGAGAAAAGCGAAGGGTTGCGATAGCCGGCGTCATAGCTATGGAGCCTAAGGTTCTGATACTTGACGAGCCCACCGCCGGACTTGATCCGCAGGGCAGGGATACTATATCCGATATGATAGATAACTACCGCATATCGACGGGCAGTACCGTAATTGTCGTCTCTCACAGCATGGAAGATGTTGCAAAAAATGCGAGCAAGGTGCTCGTTATGAACAGGGGAAAGGTTGAGTTTTTTACCGGGGTAAAAGAGGTGTTCTCAAACTATGAACGCCTTGTAGAAATAGGCCTTAATGTCCCTCAGATTACGGGCATTTTTATAGATTTAAAATCAAGGGGCTACGATGTGAGAACCGATATTTACACCGTTGCCGAAGCCAAAAAAGAGCTCGTCCGCCTTTTCAGGGAAAGGGGTGCGCTCAAATGATAAAGGATATTACGATAGGTCAGTTTTTCCCGGGCAATTCAATAATTCACAGGCTTGACCCGAGAATGAAGCTTGTACTTACCTTTATTTATATAATCGCCATATTTCTTTGCAAAAATTTCCTTGCAATGGGAACTATGCTGTTATTTTTGATTTTAACGGTGTTGCTTTCCAAAATTTCTTTAAAGCTTATAGCAAAAAGCATCAAGCCTGTTTTTATAATAGTTTTGATAACCTCCGTTTTGCAGATAGTTTACAACAACAAGGGCATAACCCTTTTGGAATTGGGCAGGCTTCACATCACAACGGGCGGAATATTTACTGCGGTTTTCACAACGGTCAGAATAGTTGCGCTTGTGGTTGCAAGCTCTCTGCTTACCTATACGACCTCGCCCACGCTTTTAACCGACGCCATAGAAAGACTTTTTTCGCCGTTGAAAATTGTTAAAATCAATGTTCACTCAATAGCCATGATGATGACCATAGCGTTAAGATTTATACCCACGCTTATAGATGAAGTCGATAAAATAATGTCGGCGCAGAAATCAAGGGGCGCAGACCTTGAAAGCGGCAATATTATTCAGAGGGGCAAGGCTCTTGTACCCGTTTTTGTACCGCTTTTTATAAACTCCTTTTCAAGAGCCTACGAGCTTGCGTTTGCAATGGAGTGCAGATGCTATAAGGGCGGCGAGGGCAGAACAAGACTAAAAGAAATGAAGCTTGCGGCAAGGGATTACATTGCGCTTTTTGCCATTCTTGCCTGCTGCGGCGTTATCATACTTTCAAACAGGCTTATTACCGCGCCCGAGCAGTACAGTAATATACTTGATTCATTTTTGCGCTTTGTGCTTTAAAACGGTGGCGGCATATGAAAAATTATCTGTTTGAAATAATGTACGACGGGAGCGCATATCACGGCTGGCAGGTGCAGGAAAACGCCGTAACCGTACAGGAAAAAATACAGGATGCGGTTGAACGGATTTTCGGCGTGCGCTACGGCGTTACGGGCTGCAGCAGAACGGACAGCGGAGTTCATGCAAATTCGTTTTGCTTTAATATGAGAACGCCTGCCGAGCTTGACTGCGCTAAAACGGTCAGGTCTTTAAATGCGGTACTGCCGTATGATATTTCGGTTCTCTCCTGTCGGGAGGTGAGCGCAGATTTTCACGCAAGGTATGACTGCATATCCAAGCAGTATGTCTATTTAATATGGAATACGCCTACAAGAAATCCCTTTTATGTAAACAGGGCTTTTCATTATCCGTTCGGGCTTGATATAAATATGCTCGGCGGCGAGGCGGAGGCTTTTCTCGGAACGCATGATTTTTCGGCATTCTGTGCCTCCGGCTCAAGCGTTGAAGATAAAATACGGACAGTTAAAAGCATAGAACTGAAAAAGAGCGGCGATTTGGTAAAGCTCTATATCGAGGCCGACGGCTTTTTGTATAATATGGTGCGTATAATTACCGGAACGCTGTTGGATATAAATTCCGGAAAAATACAAAAGGGTAAAATCCCGTTTATTATCGAAACCGGAGACAGGAATTTGGCAGGGAAAACCGCTCCTGCCTGCGGACTGTATCTCAATAAAGTCAATTATAATATATAACGGTGGGTCAGATGAAAGAAGAAAAGAAAAAAGCTGTTAATAACAACAAAAAAAGCGAAAAAAAGCCTGCGAAAAAGCGCTCTTCCGGCTCTGTCGGACGGGGGATCATTATACCTGTCATAAAAGTAATTCTTGTAGTGGCGGTGGTGCTTATTTTGCTTTTGGTCGCCGCAGACAGGTTCGGTAATATCAGCTTTTCAAACATAGGCGATTATTTCAGCGGACTTGTTTCCGGCGCAAAAAGCGGTTCGGGTTATCCGTATTACTTTGAAAGCAACACTCCCGACAATGTCATAAAGATAGGCGGCAATCTACTCGTTGTGAAAAATGACGGAGCGTTTGTTTTGGACTCAACCGCAAAAAAAATATCCGAAAGTCAGTTTACCTATTCAAACGCCCTGGCGCAAAGCGTAAATTCAAGGGCAATTATATACGACGCCGGCGGAGTAAATTACAGGGTCGTTTCAAAGACAAGGCTTCTTTACGAAAAAGCCTTGGACAGCAAAATTATCACCGCTTCGCTCGGTAAGGACGGAAGTGCGGCGGTCGCCGTAAGGGGTACCTCCGCAATGTCGAGGCTGTTGGTTTACAACAAAAACCAAAAGCTTGTCTACGATTGGTCGTGCGCCAAGGAAAACATAATTTCCACAGCCGTTTCCGACAACGGAAAGTGCGCCGCCGTCTCGATAGTCGGCACGGAAAACGGAGAGCTTTATTCAAAGGTTTTGTTCTTTGACTTTGACTACTCCGAACCGCTGTATGTTTATGACTTCGGAGAAAAAATCGTTGCCCGCGTCAGCTTTGTAAACGGCAACAGGATTATGGCAAGCGGCGAGAAGGTACTGAGCTTTATTAAAGGCGAAAAGGATAAAGAAGATATAGATCTTTCTCTGAACACCCTTTCGTGCATTTATACGGCAGAGGACAATATGACGGTTGCGGTGCTTTCAAAGTACGGCAGTTCAACCGTAAAAATCTTAAAGGGATATTCAAAGAGCGGCAGGGAGCTGTTTTCTGTCGAAATTAATTCCAATGTCAGAAGCGTCTCCTGTTCGGGCGGATATATAAGCGTTTTGACGGACAGACAGCTTTTAAGCTTTAACAAAAGGGGCAAGAGCGTAGGCTCCTCCGAAGTGCCCAGCGACGGAATTTCCTGCTTCACCAACGGAAGCAGTACATATGTATTAACAACAGGCTCTGTTGAAAAGTACAGAACCTTCGGAAAAAGCGAAAAGGCAAATACAACCCAAAGCGCTCAGGCAAAATAATAATTTGTTATTAAATTTGTTGCTTGTTATTCACAGTTTTGATACAATTAAATTGTAAAATATTATTAGGGAGGTATTGTTATGGGAATTATTCTGGATATTATTTTGGTCGCAGTTATAATTTTAACGGTTGCCGTTTCCGCCAAAAGAGGGGTTATCACAACCGTTTTGAGCTTAGTTGCCTTTGCGGCGGCGGTTATAATTGCTTCGTTTTCCGCAAAGCCTGTTGCAGAGGCGGCGTATAATACCTTTTTATCAAATCCTATTCAGGACAAAATACAGGAAAGCATACCTTCAAATTCAGCTTTAAATTATGCCGAAAAGGCGCAGATAGTTATGGACAATATACCCGATTTTGCGAAGAAATACGCCGAAAAGGCCGGGCTTGACATTTCCGCCCTGTCTTCGCAGATTTCAAAAGCAGGTATAGGCAACAATTCCGAGCTTTCAAAAAATCTTGAAAGTGAATTTGTTAAGCCCGTAACCGTTTTGGTCTTAAAGAGCATTATGTTCTTTTTGTTGACTATAGCGCTTGCAATAATTTTAAGATTAATCGCTAAGGCAATAGGGGAGAGCATTAAGCATTTCCCGCTTGTAGGTACGGCGGACGCCGTAGCAGGCGCCGCAATAGGAATTTTGGAGGGTGCGGTAATCGTGTTTGTCATCTGCTGTCTTTTGACTTATATGAAGCCTCAAATTAAAGAGCCTGAAATAAGCCGTGCCGTCAGCGAATCATCAATAGTCGGTTTTACGGAGAGCTTCGGCCCTATGGAGGTAATAACCTCTGCGGAAGCTTTGTTCCAAAAATAAAACAAAAAAATATAATAAACGGAAGGTGTTTTTATGGAAGAAAAAGTTAGCCTAAAGGAAAATCTGCATGCAATTTTTGAAGGTTGTATGACCGTGCCGAATTTGCTGTCTGTAATCAGAATTTGTCTTATACCCGTTTTTGCGGTTGTATATATTAAAGGCTATATATGGTGGTCAATACTTATTCTTGCGGTTTCCGGTCTTTCGGATTTCTTTGACGGGAAAATAGCGAGAAAATTCAACCAGGTTTCAAACCTCGGAAAATTGCTTGACCCCATAGCGGATAAGCTGACTATTTTTGCAATAGCCATTGTGCTTTTTATAAAGTTTAAAAATGCTCAGAGCTTGTCAATGAGGGCGTTTGCGTGGGTATTTTTGCTCTTTATTGCAAAAGATATTATTATGCTTGTCGGCGGTTCGGTAATAATTGCAATGGGTATGCGTCCGACCCCTGCCGAAATATACGGCAAGGTGGCGACATTCGTTTTTTATATTGTAATGCTTCTCATTTTGGCATTCGGACCCGAGGTAGGGGCAATAAGCGGTATAAACCCTGCATATACTTTACCTGAAAAAGCAATGTTTGTGCTTGTTGTAATCGCAGTAATATTAACATTTGTAGCCCTTATCAGTTATATTCCGGGAGCGGCTAAGCAGATTTTAGGCAAGGATAAAAAAGAAGAGAAATAAACTATTTAGCGAGGATTTCAGCAAATGAAAAATATGCTTTGCAGCAGATGCCACAAGAACCCTGCTGTGTTCTTTATTTCAAAGGTTGACGGCGACAAAACCACAAACGAAGGCCTTTGTATTCAATGTGCGATGGAGCTTAACATCGGTCCCGTTAAGCAGATAATGGAAAGTATGGGCATTACCGAGGACGAGATGGAAGAAGTTTCCGAGCAGATGAAACAAATAATGGAAAGCGACGGCGAGGACGGTTTTCAGCCGGGCGGAGCTATGCCCCTTTCTTTTTTGCAGGGAATGTTCGGCAATAAACCCGAGGACGGCGAAGCGGAAACGGAGGCCTCCGGCTCTACCGAAACTAAGGAAGAACCCAAGGGCAGAAAGAAGAAAAAAGGCGAAAAGAATAAAAAGAGAAAGTACCTTAACCTTTACTGCACGGATTTAACGCAGAGGGCAAAGGACGGTCAGCTTGACAATATAATCGGCAGGGAAAAGGAGATAGCCCGTACCGAGCAGATACTTTGCCGCAGAACAAAAAACAACCCCTGCCTTATAGGCGAACCCGGCGTAGGTAAAACCGCCATTGCGGAGGGGCTTGCAATTAAAATTGCCGGCGGCGATGTACCGGCTAAGCTTGCCAATAAGGAAATACACCTGCTTGATTTAACTGCGCTTGTCGCAGGCACGCAGTTCAGAGGCCAGTTTGAGTCAAGAATTAAGGGGCTTATTGAGGAGGTAAAGGCCGAGGGTAATATAATTCTGTTTATCGACGAGGTGCATAATCTTGTCGGAACGGGCGACGCCGAGGGTACCATGAACGCCGCAAATATACTTAAACCTGCGCTTTCAAGGGGAGAGATACAGGTAATCGGCGCAACCACCTTTAACGAGTACCGCAAAAACATCGAAAAAGACGCCGCTCTTGAAAGAAGATTTCAGCCCGTAAAGGTTGAAGAACCCTCTATAGCGGACTCTTATCAAATGCTGTTGGGCATTAAAAAATACTATGAGGATTTCCACAAGGTCCGGATTGCCGACAACCTTGTTTTTAAGGCGGTAACGCTTTCCGAAAGATATATTACGGACAGATTTTTGCCCGATAAGGCTATCGACCTTTTGGACGAAGCCTGCACCTGCGCAAATTTAAGGAACAAGTCCATAAGCGAGTATGAAATGCTGCTCGACGATATTTCATCGCTTAAAGAGGAGGAAGATGAGCTTTCCTCGGAAACCGGCGAGGAAATTGACTACGAAAGGCTCGCTCAAATCAGGGCGGAACTGCTCAACGCCGAAAATAGGCTTCCCACCGTCAAGGAAAAGGCAAGCGACAACAAGGTGCTTGAATCCGACTTGGCAACGGTAATCAACCTTTGGACGGGAATACCCGCCTCAAAAGTCGTTGAGGGCGATTTAAAACGCCTTGCCGGACTTGAGGCGAGGCTCAAGGAGCATTTGATAGGCCAGGACGAGGCGGTGGACCTTGTTTCCGCCGCAATTAAACGCAGCAGAGTACAGCTTTCGCTTCAAAAAAGGCCTGCTTCGTTTATCTTTGTAGGCCCTACGGGCGTGGGTAAAACCGAGCTTGTAAAAAGGCTTTCCATGGAGCTTTTCGACACTCCCGAAACTATGATTAGATTTGATATGTCGGAGTTTATGGAAAAACATTCTGTTTCAAGGCTTATCGGTTCGCCTCCCGGATATGTGGGCTATGACGAGGCCGGTCAGCTTACCGAAAAGGTCAGGAGAAAGCCGTATTCCATTATACTTTTCGATGAAATAGAAAAAGCGCATCCCGATGTTATGAATATACTTTTGCAAATTCTTGACGAGGGCAAAACAAACGACGCCCACGGCAGGAGCGTAAGCTTTGCAAACACCGTAATAATTATGACATCAAACGCCGGAAGCGACAGAAAAGCAAACGCCCTCGGCTTCGGCAAGGATAAGGGCGAGGTAAAGAAAGAGACGGCGATAAAGGCGCTCAACGAATTTTTGCGTCCCGAGTTTATAGGCAGGGTCGATGAAATAGTCGTCTTTAACGAACTTAACGAGGAAAATTACGAAAAAATTGCCGGCCTGATGCTGTCCGAGCTCGGCGACTCGCTTAAGGACAGGGGAATTGAGCTTGAGTACTCCGACGGCGTTACAGAACTGCTTGTATCAAAAATGAGCGGCGATGTAAGGGGCGCAAGAGATTTGCGTAATGTTATAAGGAGAAATGTTGAAGACAAAATTTCTTCTTATATAGTAGATAACTGTGACGATGTTATAACAAAGGTAACGCTCACGGGAAAGGACAATGAAATAGTTTTAGGCGTTGAATAATGGATAATATCAGATTAAATAAAAACAGCAGGGTTTTGGATATGGTGTTGGTATCTGTGTTTGCGGTGCTTATCGCATTGTGTTCGTGGATAACAATACCCGTGGCCGTCCCCTTTACCATGCAGACATTCGGAATTTTCTGCGCTCTGGGTGTTCTCGGCGGCAAAAGGGGAACGCTCTCTGTAATAATATACATTCTTTTGGGCGCAGTCGGTTTACCTGTGTTTTCGGGCTTTAAGGGCGGAGTTTCCGCACTTTTCGGGGTAACCGGCGGCTACATAGCAGGGTTCGTATTTACCGCATTGGGCTATTGGCTTATTACCAAAATTTTCGGTACAAAAAAATATGTTAAAATTATTGCCATGGCGGCAGGTCTGCTTTTGTGCTATGCGTTCGGCACGGCATGGTTTGTACTGGTTTATTCAAAAACAAACGGTGCAATCGGGGTTTTGCAGGCGCTGTCAATGTGCGTTTTTCCCTTTATAATTCCCGATGCGGTTAAAATTGCCCTTGCGGTTTTTGTCTCAAACGCAGTCCGTGAAAAATTAAGAACAGCAGGCTGATAAGACGGGCTTTATAGGCCGATAAAATATCAAATTTCACTTGACAATCATAAAGATATTTGATAATATATTCTCCGTTGAATAAATGCGGGTGTAGTTCAATGGTTAGAATCCCAGCCTTCCAAGCTGGTCGTGTGGGTTCGATTCCCATCACCCGCTCCAAAAATCGGCCTACTCATATGAGTTTGGCCGATTTTACTTTTTCACTGTTCTTGACAAGCTTCAGAAGGCGGTAATTCAAAAATTCGGAGGTATTTGAAATGAGTGAATTAAAGAACAAAAAAAGCTTGGTTATTTATTTTTCCAGGGAAGATGAAAATTATGCCGTAGGATATGTTACTAAAGGAAATACGGAATATATTGCCGAATATGTAAGGGATATTGTTGACGCCGACTTGTTTAAGGCAGAACCGCTGATACCTTACAGTAAAGAATACGGTAAGTGTATTGAAGAAGCAAAGCAAAGAATAGGAAACGCCCCTATTAAAAATAAATTAAACGATATTTGTAAATATGAAGTCATTTATATTATGACGCCGGTATATTGGGGAAGCTATGCCCCTGAAATAGAAACGGCCGTAAAAAATTTAGATTTTACAGGTAAAACGGTAAGAATAGTAACAACACATGAGGGGTCGGGACTTGCAAATGTTGTCAAAGACATTAAAAAGCTTTGCGTCGGGGCAAATGTTTTAAACGACAGTATTGCTATAAAGGGAACTGAATGTGCAAGGGCAAAAAGTAAAATAGAAATGTGGATTTAAAAAATTACAAATTGTATAGGTAAATTCGTTGCTTATAAATATCAAAAAGGAGAAGCGTTGTGAAAAAGATAAAAAGTGAAGCTGCAAAGAAATTAAATATTTTATTAATCGCCGTGCTTGTAATTTGTTTGGGCGCTTCGGGACTTTTGAATATTTACTTATACAGGACTAACAAAAGAGTGAAAAATTCGGTAGTATATTCGCTGTCGGACGACTATCTTTTAAACCAAATAATTATAACGAAAAACACCAAGGAGAACGAGAAAAAGTTAAGCGAATTTAAATATGCCGCCGACGATAAAGACGGTAATTTAAACTATGCCGCTAACGGCGGATTTTCGTTTTCGAACGCTGAAATAATCAAAAAGGTTCAAAAAATAAACCAGTTGCCCGATTATCCTAACGGCTGTGAGGCGGCAAGCGCAACCATGATGTTAAATTATTTCGGCGTAAAAATCACCTTAAAAGAATTTATCGAGGAATATCTGCCGACCAAGGACATCTATCAGGAGGACGGTTCACGGTTCGGGCCCGACCCGTCTGTTTACTACGCCGGCAACCCGGCAAGCAAGGAGCACGGCTGGGGCTGTTACGAACCGGTAATTGAAAACACGGTAAACAGGATACTTTACGATAAAAACATACAAAACCTCTGCGTTGAGAATTTAAACCAAAAGCCGATAAGCGAACTGCTGTATTATTATCCAGTTGTCATATGGGTAATTAACGATTACAGCGAGGCCGAAGGCTTCTCCCAATGGTACAGCTATGATAAAAAGAAAACCTATACATATTCAAACAAAACCCACGCCGTGCTTTTGACGGGGCAGGACAAGGATTTTTATTACATTGCCGACCCTTTAAAGAGCGAAGAGATAACAAAGGTTGAAAAAAGTAAGCTCGAAAAGAGCTATGACTCTATGGGCAGGCAGGCTGTTACGATTTGTAATATTAATAATGCTGTTTATATAAATTCAAATTGATTTTTGGGGAAAATAATTTACTTTAAGGCATTTTTGTGATATATTGTTTTACAATGGTGAATTATAGGAGGAAAAGCATATGAAGAAGAAATCAAAATTAAAGGCGATAGTTGCCGTTGTCGCCGTTGTGGTAGCGGTGATTGTGGCGGTATTGGCTTTTAAGGTTACATCAGATCTTAAAAAAGAGAAAGAGCTTAATAACGAAATAGAATCGTTATATTCTTTGTTAAACACCTATCCGCTTGATTACGAGGCTTTGGATAAGAAATTATCCGCTGTTGTCACTACGGACGATTATGCAAAGGTAGAAAAGGCCATTAAGGAGTATTCTGCGGACTTTGTAGACAATATGAAGCAGTTTGACGAATTGATAAACGATGAAACCTTAACAAATGCGGTAAGCGTTGAAAATATCAAGAAGGACGGCCCGGATTTTGCCGAAACGAAAAAGAATTTGAGCCAATCCAAGGCTTCTTTGGAAAAGGTTTTAACCAATATTTCCGATTACCTCACCGAGGAGACTGCCATGTCCTACATAAAGGATATTGAATTGGACGACTATTATAAAGACCTCTATAAGCAATATGCGCTCGGCGACAATTTATCGGAAATGCAGTCGGCCAGAGATGAAATTATGAAAAGCTTAAATGATGTTAAGGCTCTTATAGAAAATGAAGAAGAGACTATCAATTTCCTCGTTAAAAATAAGGGAAAGTGGGAGGTTGAGGACAATCAGCTCGTATTTTATTCCGAAGCATTGACAAAGCAGTATAACGATATAATATCAAAAATAAAAGTGTCGGAATAACAAAAACGCTCAGCCCGTCATAGGCGGTGTATCGTTTTTGGGAGTTTAAGTCTTTCAAGCACTACAAATTATATTTTTAACAGTTCACCAAAATAAAAACTCGAACCTTTTGCGGTTCGAGTTTTTGCTGTATGTTCTCAAAATTTCGCTTTATATAACGGGCTTTACAACAAACTTAAATTTAATTCCGTCATTAAATGTAAATCTGTACTGCGGCAGGGTGTCCGGCCCACAGCTGTTAGAGCCTACGCCTCTGTAAAATCCGTCTACGCTCAGGAAGGTTGTATGCTCGTCGCAAAGCTCCTCCCTGTGCTGTGCCTTAACAAGGGCGGACTGCGTATAGTTGTGAACGCTGAAGCTGAATTTCGGAGCGCCCAAAATCATAATTCCCTTGCCCTTGCCGTCGGTCAGGCTGAGATATTTTACGCCGCCGTGGTTTCCGTTATCCTGCGGCATAATGTAAGGCTCGTGCATTTCCCCGACAGAGGCTTTGTAAACGCCGATTTTTGTATGGCGGTTAAAGTCGCAGACATTTTCCTTGGGGCCTCTGCCGTAGTATTCAACGCTTTTGAATTCTTCGGGCAGTTCAACGGTAAGGCCGAACCTCGGAATATCCTTATCGGAGAAAGCAAATCTTGAAAGCGAAGCGGTAATCTCAATAGTGCCGTCGGAATAAATTGCGTATTTTATAACGCTTTCGTAGAGTTTGGTTTTTTCGGATACAATGTTGTATTTAACCGAAACAAAAACATTGCCGCCCCGTTTCTCATACGAAATATCCTTAAACACGGCCTCCGCTTTTTCAAGGCGCTTTTTGTTCCATTTTGTTGACCAGCCGTGAGTATCGTTGTCGATGGGCGCTCTGAAAACATTGGGCAAGAAGCCCTTTGCGCCGCCGGCAGGATTGGGATTTATAAGCTCCGTTTCGCCTGCGGTGTAGCTGAGTAATTCGCCCGTCGTTTTGGAAAAAACAATTTTTCCGCCGGAGTATGCAATGCCTATGCTGTCGCTTGACTCCATAACGGTAAGCGGATTTTCCGAAGAAACGATAAACTCGCTTGGAACATCTCGCAACACTATCTGCTCGCTTGCAATTTCAAAGCCGCTTTCGTCCTTGTAATAAATATTAAGCTGATAATCTGCGCCGCCGTCCTCAAGCTCAACGGGTAAGGCTACAAAAGCCGTCTGGCAGGGGAGTATATCCTTTTTAAAGCTTCCCGACTGCACGCCGACGCCGTCCTTGCAAAGCTCCCATTCAAAGGTTATGTAATCTGTGCTTTTAAAGAAGTTTGTATTGGTAAAATTATAGTGGCTGTCGTCAACCCTTTCGCACATTACGGGGCGGTAGACGGCTTTCATTTCATATGCGCCCGTGTGAGGGGTTCTGTCGGGATACATAAGTCCGTCAACACAGAAGTTGCTGTCGTGCTTTCTTTCCTTATGATCTCCGCCGTAAGTATATTCAAATTGATATTTGCTGCCGGCGTCGCTTAAATCGTGCCATGCGGCATGATCGGCCCATTCCCAAATACAGCCGCCCATAAGGTTTTCGTATTTGTAAAAAATCTTCCAATAATCCTCAAGACAGCCGGGGCCTACGCCCATTGCGTGGCAGTACTCGCACAGGAAAAGCGGCCTGCCGATATATTTTTTGCCCCTTGTATGCTTTCCCGTCTTTTCACACAGCTCGGAGCTTGTATACATCTCGGAAATTACATCGTAGCCTACTCGCTTTGTCCTTATTGCGCCCTCGTAATGCACGGGAATTTCGGGGCAAATACCGTTTAAGAACATATAGCAAACATCTTGGCAGCGGTAGCCTCCCGATTCGTTCCCGAGCGACCACATCGTTATGGACGGGTGGTTCCTGTCACGGTAATACATACGGCAGACCCTGTCCATATACCTGTTCGCCCATTTCAGGTCGTTGCTTAAGAGATTGGGCTTGTGTACCGAGTTGGGGCCGATGCTTCCGCAGCCGTGCGCCTCAATGTCCGCCTCGTCAACTACATAAAATCCCATAATGTCCGCAAGAGTCAGGAGCATGGGGTCGGGCGGATAATGCGAGGTTCTTATTGCGTTTACATTAAACTGCTTCATAAGCTTTAAATCGGTTTCGATTTCATTCGCAGTCATAACATATCCGTTTTTAGGGTTTGTATCGTGGTGGTTTACGCCCTTGAATTTAATGGACTTGTTGTTAAATCTGAAAATTTCGCTGAAAATTTCAACCGTCTTAAAGCCTGTATAATTTCTAATAACGCTTACGGTTTTGCCGTCCTTTATTAAAGAAATATACATTTCATATACCGTGGGGATTTCTGCGTTCCATTCCTTAACGCAGAGATTATTAAACATAAAATCAACATCGTCAAAAGCAGGCTGCTCGTCGCTTGCGATAAGCTTTTTGCCGTCGTAAAGCTCGCATTTGATTTTATATCCGTTGTATTTTCCCACGGCGTTTACGCATACGCTCAGGTCGTAGTTTGAACCGCCGACCCGTTTCGTTTTTATTTCGTAGTCGTTTATATAAATTTCGTCGTATTCGTACAGCAAAACATCTCTGAAAATGCCGTTTTCACGGAACATATCCTGACATTCAAGGTATGTGCCGGTACACCATTTGCGTACAACTGCGACAAGCTCGTTTTCACCCTTTTTAACGCCTGCGCTTATGTCAAATTCCGCCGTGTTGTGCGAACCCTCGCTGTAGCCTATAAATTCGCCGTTTAAATATAAATCGAGGCAGGAGGCGACGCCGAGGAAAGATATTATAAAGTTTTTGTCCTTAACGCTGTCAAGCTCAAAGGTCTTTCTGTAAACGCCGACCGCAAAATCCTCCGGAAGCTCCGGGGGATAAAGCTCAAATTCATACCTTGTGTTAAGGTAGACGGGAGGCTGATAACCCGTGCGCTGCCAGGTGGAGGGAACGCTTACTTTTTTAAACTGAACCCTGCTTGTGTCAAAGCAGTTGGGCAAAACGCTCATTTTGTCGTAATATTTAAAATCCCATTCTCCCGAAAGCACGGTTACCGTGTCGCTTTTATAGCGCTCTGTAAGGCAGGTGGAAGCCTTAAGGGAACGCAGGCTCTTAAAGGGAATGGCATACGCTCTGGGTTTAAGCTTGTTGATTTCAAAAACATCAAAGTTCCTGTAATTGTCGTTAATTATTGAATATTTCATAATATCCTCCTTTAAGCAAAATAATTCTATCATATATTGTTTATATTTGCAATTATTTAAAGCTATTTCTTTTAACTTTTTGAATTAATAAAATAAGCTATTGGCTTTGTCAATTCAAAAAGTTGTTGTGTAATAAAAGGCTTATATGTATGTGTTAAAATGATATGAACCAATAAAAAAGAGAAGCAACTTCAAAATATGGTATAATGTAATTACCAAAC
>CANRHD010000015.1 GCA_947630285.1 uncultured Clostridia bacterium
TATGTTTTTCATCTTTTACCTCCTTATAAATCCCAAAAATATCACCCTCCCCTTTGCATTTATACAAAAAATATATTATGTATAATAAAAATAGGATAATTTTGGTAATTTCCGGGACTGTAAACGCAATTTTTGACCGTATGCAGAAAAAATTAAATGACCGCCGAAAAACAGGCGCAAAAACTACGCCGTACCGAAAAAACGGCACAGCGCATAAGTTTAAGAATTTATGAAATAATTTGTAAATTCGGCGGCGGAAAATCAAAATTAATTATTGACAACATTTTGAGGTTTTCCGTCAAAAAAGGCTTTGAAATTCTCCTGCAAAACAGTCATAAGCCGCTGACGGGTTTCAAAGCCTGCCCATGCTATGTGAGGGGTTATAAGGCAGTTTTTTGCAGAGAGCAGAGGGTTGCTTTCCTCGGGCGGCTCGCTTGAGAGAACATCTGCCGCCGCACCGGCGATTTTTCCGCTGTTGAGCGCCTGCGCCAGGGCATATTCGTCAACCACGGCTCCCCGTGAGGTGTTTATCACAAACGCCGAGCTTTTGCATTTTGCCAGGAACTCGGCATTTAGCATTTTTTCCGTCTGAGCGGTCAGAGGACAATGCAGGGTTATAAAATCCGAACGGCGTGCAAGCTCGTCAAGGCTTACCCATTCAAAATTCTTCCTGCCCGACTGATCCGTTTCGTGACCCGACACGGCGATTATGTTCATTTTGTACGCCTCGGCTATGTCCGCAACGGCACGGCCGATTTTGCCGAAGCCCACTATGCCTATGGTTTTACCGTAAAGCTCGATGAGCGGCTGTTTCCAATAGCAAAAGTCCGGGCATCTGCTCCAGCCGCCGCTTTTAACATCTTGCGAGTGCATCGCCACGCCGCAGCAAAACTCCGAGATGAACGCAAACACAAGCTGAGCCACGGCCATGGTGGAGTAGGAGGGGATATTTGAAACGGGAATACCCCTTTGCTTTGCATATTCGCAGTCCACAACATTGTAGCCTGTGGAAAGCAGGGCGATAAACCGTACCTTTTTCATATTCTCTATAATTTCTTTCGGGAGCGGCGTTTTATTGGTGATTACTATATCGGCATATTCGGTTCTCTGCGCAATTTTATCATAAGGCGTTCTTTCGTAAATTTCAATCTCGCCGTACTGCGAAAGCCAATCCCATGACAAATCGCCGGGGTTTGTAGTAAATGCGTCAAGTATGACCGTTTTCAGCATAAATTTTCCTCCGTAAGTTTTATTATTTTACTATTGTAGCATAAATTTAATTAAAGTAATACAAAAAAAGAAATAATATTAAAACTTCTTTAATTCTTGACCTAACGGTGATTATGTTATAAAATTAAAATGATTGTTTATGCGTAAAGCAGAGGTGACTGCGTTTGAAAATGAAATCCCTTACAAGAAGTAAGCTGTTAAATCTCTGCGGATTATTGCTTATTGCCGTCGGCTTTGTGCTTTTGGCATTGACCATGCTTATGCAGGTTCAGCAGTTTGCGGTCAGGTATGCCAAGTTCCTGGAAATGCTTGACAGCCTGGATAATGCAATAGCCGCAATTCCGAATAAAGGGCTTATCGTTATAGCTATTATGCTTTTGTACCTTGCAAAGTCTTTGCTGCCTATTCCGATTTCGGCGGTCTGCGTTGTGGCAGGTATGGCGTTCCAAACGGAATTTGCGGTTACGGTGAACATTGCAGGCTTTGTTTTGCTTTGTACCATTAAATTCTTTTGGGGCAAGCATTTGGGACGGGGATTTGTGTATAAATTCCTGTGCCGCTATGACAATGTGCGGAAAATACTTGAATCCGACACCGCCTCAAAGGACGGCCTGCTTGTGGGGCTAAGGCTTGTGCCGAGCTTCCCGATAAACACGGTAAGCCAGCTCTACGGGGCGATGGGGTACGGGTATTATAAATATATATTTTTGTCGATACTCGGCTTTTTGCCGAAGATTATTTCATACAGTATGGTAGGCCGCCATGTCTTTGACCCGTTCTCATACGCCTTTATGGTGCCGCTTGTTATAATCTTTGTGCTTTCGGGTATAGCGATGATAGGCATAAATTTATTTGTGGATTTTGCTAACGGCAAGGGTAAAATTTAGCGATTATCAGCTTCAGGGAGGTTAATTTTATGTGCACAACAGCGCAGCTTAGAGAGGATTTGAAAAACGGCAGGCTCGATGAAAGACTTAAAAGGGTATATGTTACACAGTCCGAGGTAAAATTGCAATATGACAGGTTTTGCTCGCTTGCGGACGATTTTGACGAGCTGTTTTCGGCCGATAAAGAGGTCAGGCTGTTTTCTGCGCCCGGCAGAACCGAGGTCGGCGGAAACCATACCGATCACAATCACGGCAGGGTGCTTGCCGCCGGTATAAACCTTGACGCCATTGCGCTTGCCTGCAAAAATGACGAAAACATAATCCGTATCAAGTCAAAGGGCTACGCTATGGATATTGTTGAAATATCGGATTTGAGTGTTCACAGCGAGGAGGAGGGCCATTCTCCGGCGCTTGTCAGGGGCGTTGTAAAGGGCTTTAAGAACTATGGCTACAGCGTAGGCGGCTTTGACGCAGTAACGGCTTCGAGGGTGCTTTCGGGTTCGGGGCTTTCTTCCTCTGCGGCATACGAGGTGCTTGTGGGCACAATGTTAAACTACCTGTATAACGACGGCAAGGTAGACGCCGTTACCATAGCGAAAATAGCGCAGTATGCGGAAAATGAATTTTTCGGCAAGCCCTGCGGCCTTATGGACCAGATGGCGAGCTCCGTGGGCGGCTTTATAACCATTGATTTTAACGACCCGAAGCGACCCGAAATAGAAAAGGTTGAATTTGACTTTGCCTCGTGCGGACATTCGCTGTGCATAGTGGATACCAAGGGGAGCCATTCAAACCTCACCGACGAATATGCGGCGATACGCCTTGAAATGGAGAGCGTTGCCCATTATTTCGGCAAAAGCGTTTTAAGAGAGGTTGACGAAAAAGAGTTTAAGGAGAATATTCCGGCTCTGCGCAGTCAACTGGGCGACCGTGCGGTACTGCGTGCGATACACTTTTTCAGCGACAATTCAAGAGTTCTAAAGGAGGTTGAAGCCCTCAGGAACAACGACTTTGAAAAATTCAAGTCCTATGTTATCGAGAGCGGAGACTCTTCGTACAAATACAATCAGAATGTTTTTGCGCCGAAGCAGGCGGATATTCAGCCTGTTTCCGTTGCGCTTGCACTTTCCGAGGAGATTTTGAAGGGCGCAGGCGCATGGAGGGTTCACGGCGGCGGCTTTGCAGGCACTATCCAGGCGTTTGTACCCGACAGTCTGCTGGACGAGTACAAGACCGCCATGGAAGCGGTTTTCGGCGAAAATTCCTGCTATGTGCTTGCAATAAGACCCGTTGGCGGAGTTGAAATTTAACTTGAGGTAATACTATGGATATTTTAGAGGTTATTGAGGAGCTTACAGCTTGTTCGGGAACTCCGGGTGCGGAGAATGACGCCGTAAAAACTGCGGAAAAATTTTTGAGCGCATACGGAAAAACCCACACAGACAGCCTCGGCAATCTGATTTGCGAAACGGCCGGAGAGCGAAGCGGAATTTTGCTTGACGCCCATATCGACAGGGTCGGGCTGATAGTAACCTCCATAACGCCGGAGGGGTTCCTGCATGTTGCCAAGTGCGGCGGAATTGACGGCAGAACCCTTTTGGCACAGCAGGTGACGGTTCACGGCAGGAAAAAAATAAAGGGTGTTACGGTCAGCGTTCCTCCGCATCTTCAGCGCAGGGGCGCAGAGAGAACGGCGCCTGAAATTGACGATATACTTGTAGATACGGGAATGGATTACGAAAGCGCATCAAAGGCGGTTTCGCCCGGCGACAGGATAACGGTTGACGCAGAGCTTCTGCACCTTGCAGGCGGTAAAATTGCCTGCGCCGCTCTGGACGACCGCTGCGGTATGGCGGCAATTCTGTACGCCCTGGACTCGCTTAAAGGCAGGGGATATGACAGAAAAATCACCGTGGCGTTTTCCACCCGTGAGGAGGTCGGCGGAAGCGGAGCAAGGGTTGCTTCGTACAATGCGGACGCAGAGGAATGTATAGCGGTCGATGTAAGCTTTGCAAAGACCCCCGATTCCCGTCCCGAGGACTGCGGAGTACTCGGGGGTGGGCCTATGATAGGCTATGCGCCGTCGCTTGACAGGGAAATTTCGGAAAAATTAAAATCTCTCGCCGGCGAAAAAAGAATACCTTATCAGCTTGAAATTATGGGCGGCAGAACGGGGACTAATACGGACGGCATCGGCATTTCGGGCAGGGGCTACAGGTGCGGATTAATTTCCGTTCCGCTTCGATATATGCACACGGGCGTTGAGGTTATTTCTCTGAACGATGTCGAAAATACCGGCCGCCTTTTGGCGGAATACATTATAAACGGGGGTGTTCTCAATGCATAAAGAGTTATGCCTTTTAAACGGAACCTCGGGCAGAGAAAACGAGGTCAGGGATTATATTATCCGCCGTTTGCCGAGCGACTGTCTTTACAGCGTTGACAGCCTCGGAAATGTTATCGCCGAAAAAAAAGGGAGCAGACGGCCCAAAAATAAAATTATGCTCTCCGCCCATATGGACGAGGTCGGTTTTATAATAACTTATATTACGGACGAGGGTTTTTTGAAATTTGCGCCCGTCGGCGGAATTGACGAGAGAGTGGTTTTCGGCAGGAGCGTAACTGTCGGCGAACGAAAGGTAAGCGGCGTTATAGCCTCCAAGGCGGTGCATCACCTTACGGCGGAAGAAATGAACAGGGCGCCGGGCTTTGACGAGATGTATATAGATATAGGCGCAGACGGCAAAAAACAGGCGGAGCATTATGTCAGCGTCGGCGACAGCGCTTATTTTAATTCACAGTACATCGAATACGGCGAGGGCTTCGTTAAGGCAAAGGCCCTTGACGACAGAATGGGCTGTGATATACTGCTTGATATTTTAAGCTCATACTCCGAGTATGATTACACGGCCTGCTTCGTCACGCAGGAGGAAATCGGCACAAGGGGCGCAACGGTTGCCGCATATAATGTTGAGCCGGATTACGCCGTTGTAATCGAGGGCACGACGGCAAACGATATTTCAGGCACGCCGGACGGCAAAAAGGTGTGCAGTCTCGGCGGCGGTGCGGTCATTTCCTATATGGACGCAGGCACGGTTTACGATTTTGAGCTTTACAAAAGGGCGGTAAAAACCGCAGAGGACAGCGGCATTAAATGGCAGACTAAAACTGCGGTTGCCGGCGGTAACGATGCGGCGGCTATTCACAAATCCCGTTCGGGCGTTAAAACCGTTGCCGTTTCCGTCCCTACAAGATATATTCATTCGCCGTCATGCGTTGCGAAGCTTGAGGATATTCAAAGCGTGAAACAGCTTGCCGTTAAACTCATAGAGGAGCTTGCAGATGATTAAGCTCATTGAAAACCTTGACGGCAAAACAGCGCTCAGGCTTGCGGACTTTTTCGGCGAAAGCGTCGAAGGTATGTTCGTGCTTATGTCGATGCTCGATTATACGAGCGTTGACGGCGCATGGGTGCAGACCGAGGACGGCGAGGTAACCGCTCTGGCGGTTCAAAAGGAAATGAGCAAGGTTTTTCTCACGGCAAAGGAAAGCGCCGATTTCTATGAGCTGGGCGATTTCGTTTCAAGGCTCGGCGCAATGGTAATCCACTGCGAAAGCTCTGTAGCCGCAAAAATATCTATGACCTCGTTTTCAAAAATCAGCCTTATGGTTTTGAACAGGGATATTAATTTGGGCAGAAATTCCGTCGAAATAAACGACGGTCTGCGCCCCGTGTTTGACCTGCTTACAAAATCAAGGCAGGATATAGTCAGGGGCGTAAATCCGGTTAAGCAACGGGACTTTAAAAAAATTTCCGAACAGGCATATAAGCAATGGCTGTCGGTTACGGCAAGGGGCATTTTTAACGGCTTTACCGTTGTCAGGGCGGTCAGGGCAGGGGAAAACTCTATACTGTCTGCCGCCGTTGCGGACAGGCTCGGCAGTATCATCTATATAAGAGATGTGGCGACCGACAGGAGCTTCCGTAAAATGGGATATGCGACGGACTGCATTTCCGGTATATGCAGGGATTTTAAAAAAGACGGAGATACGGTTTTTCTCGCCTGCAACGACCTTGCGGCGGAAAATTTTTATAAAAAAATAGGCTTTGAAAGAAAAGCGTATATGGATTTGGGATTAATTGAGCTATGAGTACATATTTTAATTTTAGCGAAACAGTAAAAGATGCGAGCGAAGCGGCTCTTAAAAGGGCCGAAAAGCAGTTTGAAAAAATAGAAAAAATCGCCGAGCACAATCAGCAGAAGGTCTTGTCGGCGTTTATCGGGAACAGGGTTGACGAAACGGACTTCAACACGACCACAGGCTACGGCTACTCCGACAGAGGCAGGGAAAAGCTTGATGCGCTTGTTGCGGATATATTCTCCGCCGACAGCGCAATAATAAGAGCCGGCGCTCTCGCCTGCGGAACGCATACGCTTGCGGTGTGTCTGTACGGCATACTAAGGCCGGGCGACACCTTGCTTTGCGTAACCGGCACTCCCTACGATACCATACACTCGGTAATCGGCCTCGGCGGAAAAGGTAAGGGGCAGGGCTCTCTTGCCGACTTCGGCATAAAATACAGGCAGGTGGATTTAACCGACGGCGACAGGCTCGACTATGCCAAAATTGAGGCGGAGGCTTCGGACAAAAGCGTAAGAATGGTCTATATTCAGCGCTCCAGGGGCTATGAGCTCAGACACAGCATAAGCATTGCGGAAATAGAAAAGGTTTGCGAGGCGGTACACGGCGCAAACCCGAATGCGGTTGTTATGGTAGACAACTGCTACGGCGAGTTTACCGAGGAAAAGGAGCCCACCGATGTCGGGGCGGATATAGTCGCAGGCTCGCTCATTAAGAATATGGGCGGAGGAATAGCTCCCGGCGGCGGTTATATTGCCGGTAAAAAGGAGCTTGTCGAGCTTTGCTCGTACAGACTGACAACTCCCGGGCTCGGCTCTGAGCTCGGCGCAACGCTCGGCTTTAACAGAAGTCTTTTTATGGGCGTCTTTAACGCTCCGGGCGTTACAGGTCAGGCTCTTAAAACAGCGGTTTTTGCCGCGGCGCTTTTTGAGCGGCTCGGCTTTAAGGTCACCCCTGCAAGCGATGAGACAAGGCACGATATTATTCAGGCAATATGCCTTGAAAATTCCGAGAGGCTCATAGCGTTCTGTCAGGGTATGCAAAAGGGTGCGCCCGTGGATTCGTATGTGGCTCCCGAACCATGGGATATGCCCGGATATGACAGCAAGGTTATTATGTCGGCAGGGGCGTTTACTTCCGGCTCCTCCATAGAGCTTTCGGCGGACGCACCGCTTCGTGAGCCGTATGCGGTATGGATGCAGGGCGGCCTTAACTTCTTTTCGTCAAAAATCGGCGTAATGCTTGCGGCAGATGAAATTGTCAGGAGGAATTTGCTTTGAAGCTTCTGAATTTAAAAAGCGGCACCGATGTCAGGGGCGTTGCGTCGAGCCGTAACGGTGAACGGGAAATCGAATTGACAGACGAAGCCGTTATGAGAATAACCGCCTCCTTTGTTATGTTTATGTGCGCAAAAACGGGTAAGGATAAAGACGAGCTTTCGGTTGCCGTCGGTCACGATTCAAGAGTGTCGGCGCAGAGAATAAAGAAAGCCGTTATTGATATACTGCTGTCCATGGGGGTGAGCGTAAAGGACTGCTCGCTCTGCTCCACTCCGGCAATGTTTATGACTACAAAGCTTGCAGGCTGTGATGCGGCGGTTCAGATAACGGCAAGCCACCACCCGTGGGACAGAAACGGTCTTAAATTTTTTACCGGCGACGGCGGACTTTCCGGCGATGAAATAACAAAAATACTTGAGGTTGCCGAAAAATACGAGGCCGTGGCGTACGATACTTCGAGAACCGCCGCAGAAATCGACTTTATGTCCGTCTACTGCGAGTATCTCAAAAATCTTATAAAAAAGGGCGTCAATTCCTACACGAATTACGAAAAGCCGCTTGAGGGCTTAAAGATAGCGGTGGACGCAGGCAACGGCGTCGGCGGATTTTTCGCAAAGGGCGTGCTTGAACCGCTTGGCGCAGATGTAAGCGCAAGCAGATACCTGGAGCCCGACGGAATGTTCCCCAATCACATACCAAACCCCGAAAACGAAGAGGCAATGAAATCCATATGCGAGGCTACGGTAAATTCGGGAGCAGATCTCGGCGTAATTTTTGATACCGATGTTGACAGGGCGGCCTGTGTTAGCGCAGACGGAAAGGAAATCAACCGAAACAGACTTGTCGCCCTTGCGGCAAGCATTGCGCTTGAAAATAACGAGGGCGGCACAATAGTTACCGATTCCGTCACCTCGGCAGGGCTTACGGAATTTATCAACGAAAAGCTCGGCGGAGTTCACAGGCGTTTTAAAAGGGGCTATAAAAATGTTATAGACGAGAGCATAAGGCTCTGCAAAGAGGGCGTTAATTCTCCGCTTGCGATAGAGACTTCGGGACACGCCGCATTCAGAGAAAACTATTTCCTTGACGACGGCGCATATCTTATTACAAAAATAATTATCAAAATGGCGGATCTGCGTGCGCAGGGAAAAACCCTTGACAGCGTGATAAAGGATTTAAGGGAGCCTGCCGAGCAGACGGAACTGCGCTTTAAAATCAGGGAGGAAAACTTTAGGGAATACGGCGAAAAGGTAATAAAGCACCTTGAGGGAGTGGCAAAGCTCAAGCCCGAATGGGAGCTTGCCGGGGACTCGTGCGAGGGCGTAAAGGTTTTGTTTAACGCCCCCGATAAAAACGGCTTTTTCCTTTTAAGGCTCAGCGTTCACGACCCCGTGATGCCTATGAATATCGAAAGCGCAGTGAGCGGCGGCGTGATGAAAATCGCCTTTGAGGCGTATGAGGAGCTTAAAATTTTCGGCGCTCTTGATATGGAGGCTTTTCACAGCTTAAAGAATTTTGAATAAGCTATTGACAAAGCCGAATATTTATTTAAAATGTAATGTAATCAATAAATTAAATTCATATAAGGAGTTTATTATGATTTTTGAAAAAGTCAGAGACATTATTTGCGAACAGTTTGAAATCGACGCCGACAGCATTACGCCCGAAACGGTGATAAGGGAGGACCTTGACGCAGACAGCCTTGATTTGATTGACCTTGTTATGACATTTGAGGACGAGTTTAAAATCGAGGTTCCCGACGAGGCAATTTCGGAAATCAAAACTGTGGCGGATATAGTTAAATATATTGAGGAAAACTAAACGCATAAGCGGAAGGATAAGGATTTAAAGCAATGGCAGAACAGAAGAAAATGGTTGAGGAAATAACCTCGATGGACGAGGATTTCGCAAAGTGGTACACCGATGTTGTCAAAAAGGCCGAGCTTTGCGAATATACAAGCATAAAGGGCTGTATCGTACTAAGGCCCTACGGCTATGCAATCTGGGAAAACATACAGAAGATTATGGACGGTATGTTTAAGGCTTCGGGTCATGAAAATGTGTGTATGCCCATGTTCATACCCGAGAGTCTTTTGGAAAAGGAAAAGGACCATGTTGCAGGCTTTGCCCCCGAGGTTGCATGGGTAACTCACGGAGGCAGTGAAAAGCTTGAAGAACGCCTTTGCGTAAGACCCACTTCGGAAACGCTTTTCTGCGAGCATTATAAGAGCGTGGTACAGTCGTACCGTGATTTGCCCAAGCTTTACAACCAGTGGGTTTCGGTTGTGCGCTGGGAAAAGACTACAAGACCTTTCCTCAGAACAAGGGAATTTTGGTGGCAGGAGGGTCATACCATACACGCCACGGCACAAGAAGCGCAGGAAGAAACAATCAAAATGCTGAACATTTATGCGGACTTCTGCGAAAATGTGCTTGCAATCCCCGTTGTTAAGGGAGTTAAGACGGAAAAGGAAAGGTTTGCCGGTGCGGAAAACACCTATACCATAGAGGCCCTTATGCACGACGGAAAAGCCCTCCAGTCCGGCACATCTCACTATTTCGGGGACGGCTTTGCCAGGGCTTTCCAAATACAGTTTACCGATAAGGATAACAAGCTGAAATATCCTTTCCAGACCTCGTGGGGTTCGTCTACAAGACTTATCGGGGCTATTATTATGGCTCACGGCGACAACAACGGGCTTGTGCTTCCGCCGAAGATTGCGCCCATACAGACGGTCGTTGTCCCCATAGCGTACCATAAGCCCGGCGTGCTTGAAAAGGCGGACGAAATTACCGAAAGGCTTTCAAAGATTTGCAGAGTAAAGTGCGACAAAACGGACAATACGCCCGGTTGGAAATTTGCCGAGTATGAAATGAAAGGCGTGCCGCTCCGTCTGGAGATAGGCCCCAAGGATATAGAGAAAAATCAATGCGTCATAGTACGCCGTGACAACAGGGAAAAGATTTTTGTAAGCCTTGACGAGCTTGAGGCAAAGATTCCCGAATTGCTCAACGCCGTTCACGACGCCCTTTACGCCAACGCTCTTGAGAGAAGAGAAAAAATGACCTATACCGCTCACAGCTTTGAGGAGCTGAAGGATATTGCGGACAATAAGCCCGGCTTTATCAAGGCGATGTGGTGCGGCGACAGAGCTTGCGAGGACAGGCTCAAGGAGGAGGCCGGCGTTACCTCCCGCTGTATCCCCTTTGAGCAGAGCGAAATTTCCGACAAATGCGTTTGCTGCGGCAAGCCTGCGAAAAAAATGCTTTACTGGGGCAAGGCTTATTAATATTGACAACGGCTTCACTCTCTGAATAAAATAATTCGGAGAGTGATTTTTTTGAAAAAATATATTGCTCCCGACTTTGTTTTACGGAGCATTGACTGCGGTGAAGCAGTAACCCTCTCGTCAGAATGGCACACCGTTTTGTACGACGGGGAGGTTTATGCGGCGTTCAGGGAAGCAGAACCGAAGAACGGGTAAATTATAAAAATATTATCTATACAAAGCGGCAAAAAAATGTTAAAATAATATATAAATGTTTCGGAGGGGCAAAATGGAGCTTTTTGACATAGCGGGTCTGAAAGTTAATATGGACTGCAAAGAGGGCTTGGTTTACGAGCGCTCAAGAGCTTATCTTGCCGATGACCAGAACGCCCGTGCGGATTTTTTTGTCGGGGTACCCGAACAGACGCTTAGAGAACGGCACGAAAAGCTTCCGCACCTGAGCTTGGACGAATGTGATTATATATACTGCGGCGAGATGTTTTACTATAAACTGCTTGACTATAACGGTATGCTTCTGCACGCTTCGGCGGTGGAAAAGGACGGGTATGCCTATCTTTTTTCTGCCAAGAGCGGAGTCGGCAAGTCCACGCATACGGCTCTGTGGCAAAAGGTTTTTGACGGCGTCAGAATAATAAACGACGACAAGCCGGCTATCAGAAAAATTGACGGCGTCCTTTGCGCCTGCGGCACTCCGTTCAGCGGCAAGGACGATAAAAGCATAAATGTCTGCGTTCCGCTTCGGGCAGTAGTTTTTCTTGAAAGGGCGCAGGAAAACAGCATAAAAAGAATTGAACCCAAAGAGGCTATACCGCTGTTTATGTCGCAGACCCTGAGGCCGTCTCGCAGGGAACAGATGTTTAAGCTTTTGGATATGCTCGATACCGTGCTGAAAGAAATACCTGTTTTTAAACTTAAATGCAATATGTCGGACGATGCTGCCAATACTGCATATAAGGGAGTAAACGATAATTTAAAGTAAAAGTCATCGGAGGTAAATTATGAAAATCAAAGAGGGTTATACGCTAAGGGAAATAGCCGGCAGCAGCGTTGTTGTTCCGCTTGGCGACACGCAGGTAAGCTTTAAGGGAATTATGACCTTAAACGGCGTGGGCGCTTTCGTATGGAAAATCCTTGAAAACGGAGCGGACAGGGAAGAAATTATAGAAAAAGTTTTGGCGGAATACGATGTCGATGAGGAAACCGCCTCTGCCGATATTGACAGATACCTTATGAAACTTCGTGCCGAGAAAATAATTGAGGACTGATTTTCGTGGGAAACGGATACAGGCTTGAGGATCTGTTGCCCGTAATTGAGGAAAAGCTCAAATCGGGCGGCTTGTTTGAAATAAATATAAACGGAACGAGTATGCTCCCTTTACTCGTTGAGAAAAGGGATACGGTAATACTCGGGCCTTTTGACGGCAGGATAAAAAAATACGATATTCCTTTATACAGGCGTAAAAACGGCGCCTTTGTACTGCACAGGGCGGTTAAGGTTTATGAAAATACCTTTTGCGCCTGCGGCGACAATCAATGGGTCGTTGAAAAGGATATTGAATACGGGCAGATTATAGGCGTAGTCAGGGCAGTTGTAAGAAAGGGCAAAAAAATCCCCGTAAGCTCTTTCGGATACGGGCTTTACTGCCGGCTGTGGGAGCTTCTCAGACCGGTGAGGAAGTATATAGTTAAAATCAGAGGGAAACTGAAAAGATGAACAATTCGTCCGCTCTAAAATGGATAGGGGCAAATTCAAAAAAAGAAATACCGGGTCTGGTGTCGCTTGTACTGTGCGACGCCCTGTACTCGGCTTGCTCCGTTTCAATGGCGGTGTTCGCAAAGCTTATTATCGACTCGGCGCAGAGGGGCGCAAGGCAGGAGCTTATAAAATACGCCGCCGTGCTTTTGGGCGTCATTGTTTTTCAGATAGTACTGCGGCTCTCTTCAAAGGCTGTTGAGGTGAGAATTTCGGGCAGGCTTGAAATGAGATACAAAACAAGCCTTTTTTCAAATATACTTGAAAAGGATTTCCTTAAAATAAGCCGTTATCACAGCGGCGAGCTTATGACAAGGCTCACAAGCGATGTCGGCGTTATAAGCCAGGCCGTCGTCTCTATAGCTCCGAGCGTCGTCTCGATTTTGACAAGGCTTATCTGCGCCTTTGCGGTGCTGTTTTTCCTTGACAGGAACTTTGCAATGCTATTCCTTGCAGCAGGAATTTTGCTGTTTGTCTTTACAAGAATTTTCCGAGGCTCAATGAAAAAGCTTCACAGGGAGGTTCAGGAAACCGACGGCAGGGTTCGCTCCTTTATGCAGGAGACGGTCGAGAGCATACTTGTGGTTAAGATTTTCGGCGTAAGCAAAAAAATGCAGAAGGAGTCCGAAAACTTACAGCTTGAAAATTACAGGGCAAAAATCAAAAAGAACCGCTGGTCGATATTCGCAAATCTCGGCTTTTCCGCCGCATTTTCGTTCGGCTATCTGTTTGCGCTTGTCTGGAGCGCCGTAAGGCTTTGCCTTGGCGGCATAACCTTCGGCACGCTCACGGCGGTTATGCAGCTTGTCAATCAGGTTCAGACGCCGTTTACTTCGCTCTCCGCCGTTGTGCCGCAGTACTATTCGATGCTCGCCTCAGCCGAGAGGATTATCGAGATAGAAAATATTGCTTGCAGTAATGCGAAAAACAGCCCCGATATTGATATTAAAAAGCTTTACGACGGGCTTGAGAGCATAAGCTTCAGCGGCGTTTCGTTCGGCTACGGCAACGACGCCGTTATCGAGAGCGGCAGTTTTGAAATAGAAAAAAACGACTTCATAGTAATTTCGGGTATTTCCGGCATAGGCAAAAGCACCCTGTTTAAGCTCCTTGTGGGAGTTATTCCGCCGGATTCGGGCAAAATATGCCTGAAATCGTGCGGCGGCGAATACCCCGTAGACAAATACACAAGGCCGATGTTCGCCTATGTTCCGCAGGGTAATATGCTCTTCAGCGGAACGATAAGGGACAATATAAGGTTTGTAAACGAAAAGGCTACGGACGAGGAAATTATGCAGGCGGCAAAGATAAGCTGTGCCGATGAATTTATAAACGGACTGCCCGATAAGCTCGACACCGTTTTGCTTGAGGGCGGACAGGGCCTGTCCGAGGGGCAGATACAAAGGCTTGCAATCGCACGGGCAATACTTACATATGCGCCCGTACTTCTGCTTGACGAGGCTACATCGGCTCTCGACGAGGCAACGGAAAAGAAGCTGCTTGACAACATAAAGGCGCTTAAACAAAAGACCTGCATAATTATTTCCCATAAAACGGCGGCATACGAAATATGCAATAAGGAACTTAAAATAGAGAATAAAAATATTAAAATCAGAAATCTGTAGAAAATAAAAAATTTTAGTTGTATATTTAAAATATATCTGCTATAATATTCGCTGATACATTGACTTGTTCACACTTTAAGAGGAGGAAAGCATGGATTACAATACCGATTCCAAAAATGAATACAGCGAGGGCCTCAGTTTAGATACGGTCCTGATGTATGTTAAAAAACTTATTGATAAATGGTGGCTTATCGCAATCGTTTCGGTCGTCTGTGCGCTTGTCGGCTTTATAGTAGCCAAGGCAACTTATGTTGAAAAATATTCTTCGCAGATAATGTTTATAGCAAGTAATAAATCGCAGGCGATAACCGTTGCCGGTCAAACTTCTTCCGACCTTAGCGCCTCTGTTTCGCTTGCGGAGAGCTTTAAATATGTTTTCACAACCACCGAGCTTTCAAAGGCGGTTGCGGACTCCTGCGGATATAAAATCACACCACAAGATGTCAAAAGGTTTGTTTCCGTCAATTCTGTCGAGGAAACCGCAATTATTTACCTTACCGTCACCACTACCGACCCGAAGGTGTCCTACGCCATTGCCAATGCGTATATTGATAACTATTCAAGCGCTATTGAAAAGGCGTTCCCGAACACCTCGCTCACCGTTATAGACCCTCCGCTTGAGGCAACTTCGCCCAACGAGAACAGAAGTATGCTTATCTATACGGCTTTGGGGCTTTTAATAGGCTTAATCGCCTCGTGTATGGTAATAATCGCCGTGGTTATATTCAAGGATACCATTAAAAATTCCGAGGATGTTACCAACAAGCTGGGTATGAAGCTTCTCGGCGTAATCGGCAGGGTCGGCAAGAGATCCAAAAAGGACGAGGCGCGGCAGGGAATACTCATTACGGATAAGCGTTCGGGCTTCTCGTTTATCGAATCCCACAAGCTTATCAGAACAAAAATAGAACACATGGCTTCGAGGAACGATTACAAGGTAATCATTGTTTCAAGTACCATGGAAAACGAAGGCAAAACGACCAGCGCCACAAACATCGCTCTTTCACTTGCCCAGAACGGAAAAACCGTTTTGCTTATAGACGCCGACCTGAGAAAGCCCTCTGTTGCAAAAATACTCGGCTTCGCCGCCACCGACGACGAGGGTATTTGCGGTATAATTTCGGGCAAGAAAACCCTCAAGGAGTCAATTAAGTATTCCGAAAAATATCAGCTTTTCGTGCTTGTTTCAAACAAGGCCGTCGAGAACTCCTCGGAAGTGCTTTCTTCTTCAAAGATGGAGGAGATCATCGAAGATGCAAGGAAAGAATTTGACTATGTCATCATTGACACCGCTCCCTGCGGCCTGCTTGCCGACGCCTCCATACTTGCGGCGTATTCGGACACAATAGTCCTTATAGTTAAGCAGGATTTTGCTTCCGCAAGAAGAATAAAGAGAGCTGTTGAAAACTTTGAAAACTCCGGCACGGAAATTATCGGCTGTATCTTTAACGACGCCGAAACAGGTATGTCCAGACCGTCAATAGGCAAAAAGAAATACGGCCATTACGGAAATTACGAATACGGTTACGGCTACGGCTACGGTTACGGTTACGGAGGCGACAGCGGCTCCGGCAAGAAGCACAGAAGAAGCAAAAGCAAATAAAACAGGAAAAATCACAACCCTCCGTCGGTGAAAACGGAGGGTTATTTTTTTGCCGTGAAAGTTACCTTTGAATAATTTTGCTCAATTAGAAAAATATGTAAAAAACTATACAAAGTATTTAAAATTTTACGCTTTTTTGATTAAATATTATTGACTATCACCCCGATTTATTATAAAATAAGTTGTAAGTATATGCGTGAACATATCGCTGTTTCGGATATGGTATTTTTAATGGAAATTCTGTTAAAAAATATATCGCTTTTTTTCTTAATCTGAATTTGTTTTGGAGGGTCTTCCGTATGGGTATGGCTGATATGGACATAAAGGATTTGTTTAAAAAATTCAAATCCGGAAGCGGTAAGAAAGATGCAAGAAAAGGCAACTCTATTACAGGCTTTTTTGACAAAAACCCGAAGATGAAAATTATTTTGCCGGCTCTCGGCATCTTAATTGCGGTTGTGGTCGCCGTTCTGATTATCCTTTCGGGCACGGGCGCCGAAACGGAGCTTGAAGAGGGCGCTACGGTCGCCGGTCAGGCGGTTGCGGTGTTGCCGGAGATAGAGCGGACGCAGGGCGAAACGGCCGCAGACAATGTTGACCCCTTTGCGGAAGATGTCATAGCAAATGCCAAGATAACCGGTATGATTTATAATTCGGACGGATATTGGACGGCGGTAGTTCAAACGCCATACGCCTCTTACACTCTTCAGGTAGGCGATTATGTGGGAAGCTCCAAGTGGCTTGTAGAGTCAATTACAGACTCAACGGTTACGGTTTCTCTCGGCGAAAAGACAAGAACATTAGAAATGAAAAAATAAGTAACTTTTTCTCAATATAAAATCCAAGTCTACTTAGGGGGAGTACAATATGTACGGTTCAAAAAAGAGTTTAAAAGCATTTTTAGTTGCTTTGCTGGCGGTTGTTTTGCTTGCCAACGCAGTGATGCCCGTTACGGTTATGGGCTCAAGTAACGACACAAGCACCGATTATCAGTACTATGTTATTAAATCGGGCGACAGTCTTACCGGCGTTGCAAAGAAATACAATGTTTCCGCAAGCGACATAATGCTTGCAAATAAGCTGTCGAATGCCGACAAGCTTTATGCCGGCAGGGTAATTAAAATACCGCTCAGCTCCGCTACGGAGGAGAGGTCATGGTTCTCGACAAGGCTCACGCTCAACCTCAACGAGGCCGATGTCAGGGACGCCCTCACGGCTATTGCAAGGAACGCCGGTTACACCGTAATTTTTGACGGCCAGCCCAGTCAGAAGGTCACGGTAAACCTTGAAAATGTATCACCCCTTAAAGCAGTTGACTATGTTACAAGACTTGCCGATCTCTCATATCTCAAGGACGGCAACACCATTATGGTAGGCACGGCGGCCGACCTCAACAGTACTTTCGTTGACAAGGTCGTTATGACTAAGTTTAAATTCAAGTACATTACGGTTGACACTCTTAAAACTCAGGCAGGGTCGCTCGGGCTTGAAAATGTGCAGTATGTCGATACTCCCCAAGACAGCAGTACGGTTTATATAAGCGCTTACCCCAAGGAGCTTGCCAAAATTAAAGAGCTTATTGATATACTTGATGTAAGCAGTAACATCACGGCGGGCGCTACGCTCATAACATCGAATTTCACCTCTATTCAGCTTGAAAATATCGACGCAACCGAGTTCAGCGGACTGCTTGCAAACCTCGGTATGGACGCCGGCATAGTACTTGCCTCAAGACCCTATACGCTCTATACATATGTTACGGGTGCGGCCTTGGCGGATATAAAGGCAATTAAGAGCATTGTAGACAAACCCCTTACCGGCAAGAACCTTACAAGCTCAAAGCAGGAGGTAGTTGAAAACACCACCGCTCCCGGCGAGCCGACGACCTCCGCACAGCAGAATAACAATAACAACAGCGGAAATTCCGGCAGTACCTCCACACCGTCAACGCCCGGCAGCACTACGACGCAGGAAAATACAATCCTCAGGGAAATTGCCCTTGAGTACATAGACAGAGCGGCGGCGGTTGAGATTCTCGGAAGCTTCCCCTATGATGTAACGGTTTACGGACCCGAAAAGATGACAAAGAAAATTTGGCTTATGGGTACGGAATCGGAAGTAAACAAGGCAGAGGGCAAAATCAAAGAATTTGATACCGAAAGCTACGCCAACAGCCTGAGACTTGAAAACCAGTTCTTCATCTATGACCTTAAGAACTGCACGGCTCAGGAAATGTTAGACAGGCTTGCAAATATTGATGTCGGAGATGTAACATTCAAGACAAACGCTTATCCGACGGTTTCCAAGGCGCTTATTGTATGCTGTGAATATTCAAGGCAGGAACAGATTAAGGCCTTGCTTGACGCACTTGATGCGGCAACCACCTCCGAAATAGAGTACAGGGCGGTTGAAAGCACCGTAAACGCTTCAATCGGCAGGTCGAGAATTGAGGCTCTGCGTATAACGCATCCCGAAATCCCTGCGACGGCGGAGTTCCAGTTCGTAAGCGTAACCTCTAAGACCGGAGATACGACGACCTGTACGACATATGTAAAGGCGACGCCCGAAATGGTTGACTACATCAAGGCTCTGCTTGCCGAAATGGACGCAGCTTAATACTGAAATTATCGGGTGCAGGCAAAAAAGCTTGCACCCTATAGTGGCTTATTGCGGTATAATCGGCCATTGAAACATTATCCCAATGCGGCATTTAAGGAGTTGTAGCACAAATTGTTTTTTGAAGGAAAAGAAAGCCGTTTCCCTTGTACTTTGCACGACCTTTTGAGGAAAACGGTTGAAATCGGAGGATCGGACCTGCACCTTGTAGCAGGGGTGGAACCCTGCATCAGGGTAAACGGAAATCTTAAAAGGCAGGAAGATTATCCCAAGCTTTTACCTGAAGACATCGAAAATATGCTCTTATCGGTAATTTCTCCCGTGCAGAAAAAAAGATTTGAAGAGGACTGGGAGCTTGACCTTGCGGTTGCGGTTCCCGACTGCGCCAGGTTCAGGGGCAATGTCATTGTTCAGCGAGGCTCTTTGGCGGCGGTTTTCAGGGCTATTCCCTTTGAAATCCCCGACCTTGATAAGCTGGGGCTTCCCAGCGATATAAAAAGGCTTTGCAACCTCCCCAGAGGACTGGTCCTCGTAACGGGCCCCACGGGTTCCGGTAAGTCAACGACTCTCGCTTCCATGATAAAATATATCAACGAGCGGTACGAAACAAATGTAGTTACGGTCGAGGACCCCATAGAATTTTTACATACACATATTAAATCGACTATCAGGCAGAGGGAAATAGGCGCAGACACACATTCCTTTGCCAACGCCTTGAGAACGGTGCTTCGTCACGACCCGGACACTATTATGATAGGTGAAATGCGTGACCCCGAAAGTATCTCTATAGCGGTTACGGCGGCGGAAACGGGACACCTTGTGTTTTCAACGCTTCATACGCAGACGGCGCCCATGACCGTTTCCCGTATCATCGACTCTTTCCCGGAGGGGCAAAAGGGTCAGATAAGACAGCAGTTGGCAAACTCGTTAAAGGCGGTTATTTCGCAGCAGCTTATTCCCACCATTAACGGAAAGGGCAGGGTTGTTGCCGTAGAATATATGATAGATACTCCGTCGGTTAAAAACCTCATCAGAGAGGAAAAGGAGCATCAGCTTTACGCTTCCATGCAGACGGGTCAGATGCAGGGCATGCAGACCATGGACCAGGCTCTCATAAGGCTTTACAGGGAGCAGAAAATTTCTAAGGACTCGGTTATTGAATTTTGCGTAGATGAAAAGGAAGTAAGAAGACTGCTTGCAACGGGCGGATTTTAATTCGGATAGCTAATTAATCAGAAGGGGGCAAACGCTTTGGCATCCTTTGTATATGGCGGTATGAATAGGCAGGGACAGAATGTTCACGGTGAGGTTGTCGCTGAAAATTCATCGGAAGCTATGGATAAGCTTCGTGAGGCCGGAATTGTTGTCACAGAAATCAAGGAAAAAACCGTAAACGAAAGAAAAAAGGCGAGGGGCAAAAAGGTCGGCATCGAAGATGTTGCGATTTTTGCAAGGCAGATGGCCGCAATGATGTCGGCGGGCGTTCCCGTAACAAGGGCGCTTTCCACGCTGTCAAAGCAGACCTCGAACGCCACACTTTCCGCCGCAATTTCGGAAATCTGCGAAAATGTTGAAAGCGGTATGCCTTTGTCCGACGCTTTTGCGCAGTACCCGAAGATTTTTAACAATTTGTTTGTTGCCATGATTGCTACGGGCGAGGTCGGCGGTATTCTTGAACAGTCGCTTTCGAGCCTTGCCAATCAGCTTCAGAAGCAAAAGGCGCTTAACGACAACATAAAATCCGCCGTTTCATATCCCAAAAACATAGGAATGTTTGCCATTGTCCTTTTGATTGCAATGCTTGTGTTCATGGTTCCGACCTTCCAGGGTATGATCCCCGACGGAACGGAGTTAAACGCCATCACACAGTTTATTTTCAATGTTTCCACAAGCCTGAGGACGGAGTGGTATTTCTGGATACTCGCCATAGCCGCAATCGGCACGGTTCTGTTCTTCATCTTGAAAAGCAAGCCCGTACATATCTTTTGGGAAAACCACAAGCTGTCGGCCCCTATAGTCGGCGAATTAAACACAAAACAGGTTATAGCGCGTTTTTGCCGTACACTTGCAACGCTTCTTGCAGGCGGTGTTACGGCGGTTGAGGCTTTGCAGAGCGCCGGCCCCACATCGGGAAGCGATTTGATTGCAAAGGCCGTTGAGAACGCTATTGAAGATATTGAGGAAGGTAAGGCGGTAGCAGACTCTCTTGACAAAAGCGGTTTGTTCCCTCCCATGGTAATCGGTATGATAGCCATAGGCGAAGAGGCCGGTTCACTTCCCGAAATGCTTGATAAGGTTGCGGAGTTTTACGAGGAAGATGTTGAAACCCTTTCAAGAAACTTAAAGGCTATGATAGAACCTATTGCGCTTATAGGAATAGGCGGCATAGTCGGCGCAATGATTATAGCTCTTTACTTACCGATATTCCAGGCTTCGACATCAGTTGAAGGCTATTAATGGGGGACGAAATATGGCTAAAATTAAAAGTGTGATCGGCTTTGAGGTCGATTCAAAGGAGATAAGGGCAACCGAAGTCAGCCGTAACAACGGCGTTTACGAAATAGTTGCCTGCGGAAATATTCCTCTCCCGGAGGATACGATAGAGGAAGGCTTTATCAGGGACCAGGAGGCTTTCAGCATTGCGCTTACGGAGCTTATTCAAAGCGGCGGCTTCAGGTCGTCGGATATAGTAGTCGGCATCAACAACGAGAATGTTATCATGAGATATGCGACTTTCCCGAAGGTTGAGGACGACAAATTGAGGAATATGGTCCTTTTGCAGGCTCAGGAGTTTATACCCATTCCCGTTCAGGAAATGGAAATAGACTATGTTATAGCAGGCCACGGCGTCAACGACGAGGGGCAGGAGACGGTTAATGTGCTTCTTGTTGCGGCAAGGCGGAATATGATAGAGCAGTATATAAATGTGCTTTCTGCCTCCAGGCTTCAGGTGGTAGATGTGGACGCAACGCTGTTGTCATATTGCAGGGCGCTCCGGTCCGGGGTTGTGGGCGAAGAAAAATACGCCGTTTTGAATATGAACGACGATTTGCTCAATTTCCTTGTTATTCAGGGCGACGAGGTTTCAATGGTTCGTTCGATCAATATCCCCGACAGAGTGGTTGACAATGTGAAAAGGCTTTACGGCAGCGAGCCGGGCTATGAATTTGAGAAAGAGGATACAGAAGCTATCGGTTCAATGCTCGGAGGCGAAACCTCCTCCTCGGTCGGTTACTATGCCATGCAGATGGGAATAGCTCCTATCGAACATATATATTTCCTGACTACGGCGCCAAATTCCGAGGAGCTGTTAAAGGAAATAAGCGATATGGTCAGCCTGCCCGTAACCATTCCCGATTTTTACACAACAAGCAATTTCGGGCTTGAACAAAAGGTTGTAAATAAATTTACGGGCTGCATAGGCCTTGCAATTCAGGCATTGGAGGGATAATAAGTGTTCAAAGTTAGTTTGTTACCCGACAGCTATAGGCGTCATCTTGAGGGTAAAAAGAAAATTGACCTTATTTCAAAGGTTGCTCTCGTTGTCCTTGTTTGCCTGTTTATAGTTTACGGCGGCGTAATGATAAAGCAGCAGATTCTTAAATCCAGGCTTTCGTCAATCGAGTCGAAAAATCATGAGCTTGAGAATGAATTTCCGGCTTTGCAGGAATATCAGCTTATATATGACGACCTTGTTTCGGCTCAAAAGATGATAGAGAGCATTTTGCCCAAGGATTCGGAGGCGGTTGACTTTATTACCACCGTTTCAAATGTAACTCCCGACTATGTTCAGATTACGCAGATAGACCTTGAGGACTGGTTCAGCAAGGGCATTTGCACGCTCACCTGCACGGTTCAGGATTATCAGGATTACAAGGATTATGTCGAACTGTTTAAAACCGAGGAAATGCAGAAAACCGTTAAACGGGTCGAAACAACCGGCATCACAAGAACCGTAAACGCAGAGGGCGATGAAAAATCGGTTACCTTTACATTGGCATTAAGCCTGTCCAATGCGCTTGAAGTCTCCACCGTTGCGCCCAAATACGAAACGGTTACGGACGATAAGGGCGAGGCCGTTACAAACGATTCCGGCGAGGTTCAGACCACCGATGTCGCAAACACGACAACGGCCGCCGCACAGTCGCAGGACGGCTCCGAAACGACGGCAACAACAGCGGCAGAGGAGGGTTAAGCTATGGCGATAAGCGATGTTATCAATAAAAAGAAAAAAACAAGCGAAGCCGAGGGCGGAAAATCCGAGAAGAAAAATATTTTTGAAGATGTCAGATTAGTAATTGCCATACTTGTCGTTTTAATCCTTGCCCTTATAGGACTTATAGTTTACGGCAGCAGTCAGATAAAAGAGACTCAAAAGCAAATAAGCGAAATAAAGGTAGAGTATTCAAACAACCAAAAGGCGATAAATCAGCTCCTTGCATTGAAAAAGCAGAGCGCAATTTACAAAGCCCGTAAGGACGAATACGATGAAATGATAAAATCCGAACCTCTCGACCAGATGAAGATTATGATAGATATTGAGAACAGGGTCGAAAAATACAACTGTTCTCTCGCCTCTGTGGAATTTGACGAGACGGTGGATACCGGGCTTGTCAAGCAGGTAAACGCCTATATTACCATTACGGGCGGATTTAACGATATTATGCGCTTCTGTCGGGACACGGTGAACGAAAAGCAGATAAAACGAATAGACAAAATCAACATTACAAAAGAGAGCGAAGACAGCAATACCATGAAAGCCGAAATAACCGTTGTGGAGTTTTCAAGGGGTTAATCGGCACAACTACTTATCATTACGGGGGAGAGTCATAAATGGCCAACAGCATTACACCTATTCCGGGCAGTCTCGGAGCAAGGCTTATTGAGGCGGGAATTATTACAACGGAGCAGCTTGCGGAAGCTCTTGAAATACAAAAGACAAGCAAAAACCTTATAGGTACAATACTTACTCAATTAGGCTATTGCACTGAGGACGATATTGCAAGAATGCTTGCAAAGAAAACCGGATATAAATATGTTTCAATCAATGAAATCGGTGTAAATGTTTCGGTTGCAAACCTTATAACTCCCGAAATGGCTCTTAGGAATAATATCCTTCCGCTTTACCAGGAGGGTAAAACGGTATATGTTGCGATGAAAAATCCCAACGATATTATTACCATAGACAACCTGCACCTTATGACGAACCTTGAGATTTGCCCCGTAGTTGTCCCCGATATGGAGCTTGCGGCCGCTATCGAGAATTTTGCGAATATGAACTCCACGCTTGATAATTTTGACGAGGACGACGACTCGGCAAGCGACAGCGATGTTTCGGAGGAGTATTCCATTGACGATAAGCCTGCCGTTCAGCTTGTAAATCAGGTTATAAATAACGCTATTAAGGCAGGGGCTTCGGATATTCATATCGAACCGCTTGAAAAATATTTAAGGGTTCGTTTCAGAATTGACGGCGTTTTGCAGGAAATAATGCAAAATTCCATTAAGCTTTTCCCTTCGGTCGTTTCGAGGGTTAAGGTTTTGGGCGGTATGGATATTGCCGAAAAGCGTGTTCCACAGGACGGACGCGCAACCGTCAGGTTTGAGGACAGAACGCTCGATATACGAATTGCCACTATGCCCACCGTTTTCGGTGAAAAAATAGTTCTTCGACTGCTTGAAAGATCGCAGGGCGTCGTTCAGCTTAAGGACCTGCACTTTTCTCCCAGGCAGTTTGACAGGTTCAGCAACGCCATACATATGCCCTATGGCTTCCTGCTCGTTACAGGCCCCACGGGTTCAGGTAAATCCACAACGCTTTATGCTACGCTTGACGAGATAAGCTCCGACGACAAGAATACAATTACCCTTGAGGACCCCGTAGAGCGCAGAATGTCGGGAATAAACCAGGTGCAGATGAACAACCGTGCAGGCATGACCTTTGCTGCGGCGCTGCGTTCGGTTTTGCGTTCCGACCCCGATATAGTAATGGTCGGTGAAATCCGTGACGCCGAAACCGCCAAGATAGCTATTGAGGCGTCTCTTACAGGACATATGGTACTTTCCACTTTGCATACAAACGACGCTCCCAGCGCCGTTACCCGTCTTGACGAAATGGGCGTACAGCCTTTCCTTACGGCTTCGTCGCTGGTAGGCGTTCTCGCACAGAGGCTTGTGCGTAAGCTCTGCCCTAAGTGCAAGGAGGAGTACGAAATAAGCCGTGAGGATATTAAAAAAATCATTCCGGATTTTGACAGTTACGGATACGACGGCGACAGCTTTAAATTGTATAAGGCCAACGGCTGTATCACCTGCAACAACACAGGTTATAAAGGACGAGAGGCCGTATTTGAATTTCTTACCGTTACCGAGGAAATGAAACGCCTTATTCTTGACAGGGCAACGGTTTCCGAGGTTAAAGCCTTGGCGTGCAGTCAGGGCATGCACACCCTTAAGGACGAGGGAATTTTCAAAGTTATGGAGGGCAGAACCTCGCTTGAAGAACTGATGAGAGTTATAGTTTAATTACTGCCCCTTTTAAATTAACGAGAAAGGTGATTTGTTATGAAGACGAAGTTAAAAGAAAACAACGGATTTGCTATTGTTTCCGTGCTTTTCTTGCTTGTTGTGCTTTCTATGATGGCTACGGCTATGTTCCTGTATAGTATAACGAGCCTCAGATCCGTTCGCTATCTTTCGGACAGGAAAAAGGCCGAATATCTTGCACAGGCAGGCGTAGAGTCCGCTTCATACGCCTTTCAGCTTGCCGTTAAAAGTCAGGAAACTGCCGCCAAGGACCTTATAGTACAGACGGTGAACGAGGGCGACATAATTAATTCCAATAAGGTCTATATGGTCTACAAGGACGGCGCATATAGTTATGTTGAAGATGTAAGCTCATATAAAGACGATGAAATAATCGGCTATTATGAGGTTGAAATAGAAAGCAAACCCATGAAAATCGTTCAAAAGGCAATTAAGAACGACAAGACCGCCGGTAGCTTGAGCTCCCCCTCCGGTACGGAAGCTTCGTTTAAGCAGTACCTTGTAGAGATAAGCGAGGGTCAGCGTGTGTTTACCGCCACGGGTCACGCTTATAAAAATAACGCAACAGCCAGAAAAAAGGCTTATATTTCCGAACCTTCGCAGGGCTTGGGAAGATTTTATGACGCCGAAACGGGCATTATAGACGCAAGCCTCAGCGGCGGCAGCAAAACCCTTACCTATACCGACGCAAACGGCAATACCGAGACACAATCCGTACCCGTTGCGACAAACTCGGCTTATTCCGTACTCGGCGAATACAAAACGGCGTCTCAGTTTACCATTAATTACTCGCTTTTTGAGAATGTGCCTATTCTTAATAAGTTCTTAGCAACTGCCGGCAGTATTCCTATTCCTGTTCCGGGCGGCAGCCGTACAATCCCGATACTTATGGGCTTTACCTCGGGAAATATGATACTTAACAGCCCCAAATCGGGCGAGATTAAATTTAAAGAAAATCAGGATAATATGGTGGCGCTTATAGGCGAAACCAACCTGTTCGTAAACTCAAATGTAGATGTAACCCCCTCAATGTCAAAGTTTAACACGCTTTTCCTCAGGGGTAACAACATAGTTATAGGCGGCGACATTGAAATGTATGTTTACGGCTTCCAAAAGCTGAAGCTGTTTCAGGGCCTGTCTAATCTTGTTACGGCGTTTGGCCAAAGGTATGCTTTGGGAAGCGTTGTTATCGGAACTCCCAATCCCGAAACCTCTACAAATACCGACCCGGTAAACAACAACAATATTTACCGTGCCAAGGTCTTTAAACTCAACGAAAGCACGGGCGTTTACGAAAAGGAAAAGGAAGTAAACGGCTACGGGAAATGCGGCAAGGTGTTCTTCGGCGGCGATGTTTTCGTCAATGTTGAGATACCAAATGTCGGCACCTACAGGTACAAGGTATTTTCCTCGGGCGACACCTATTATTTCGATGATGATTTGCCTGCATACGAGGGCGGACCTGTAGGCTACGGCATAGATTTGTTCAAGTATTTTGTAGACAATGCGGTTGCCTCCGGCAAATACACGGAAAATGTCAACGAAAGGCTCGGTCAGATTATGGCTCTCTACTATTCGGGTACGGGCAAAGCGCCGACAAGCTATGTAACGGGTGTAGAAAACTCGGAGGGAAAACCCACAGGCGTTATAACATATAATGCAATGAGAAAGATTGATATGGATAAATTCGGTCAGGACACATACGCTTCGCTTATTCCGCCCGACGCAACGGACGCAACCTCGCTGAAGTGGATTTTGGCTTGACGCACGGAAAAACATTGAAAAAGGAGGAAACTTTATGAAACGCAGTAAAGGCATTTTGAGCTCGGTCAAGGGCATGACGCTTAGCGAAATTTTGGTCGCTATGGCCTTAATTGTACTTATCATTATGGTATTTACGCCGGCATTTTTGAGCTATTATCAAAACATACGCACAGCCGGGCAGGTAACGCAGAAAACTTATGAAAGAGCCAGCCTTATGGAACGCCTTGTTGCAAATAAAGGCGACGGTAATGCCAAGGGCTATGAAACCGAGGTTACCGGAATCCCCCTTAAGCTTTCCTCCGCATCAGGTTCGGCTATGGTTGACTTCTCCACAGCCGATTACGGCGATATAAAGGGCCGTGTAATTTTGGAAAGCCCCAACAGACAGGACTCCTATGCGACTTTCTACACCGAGAGCGCAAGCAATACCATGATTTGTTTCCCGTCTGTTCTTACCGACGACTTCCTTACAAAGGATATAGTCGTTGCGCCCAAGGGTTTTAAATTTGACGACAAGGCATTTAATAAGGAAAATAAATCCGGCTTTCACTTTGAGGTTTACAATACAGATTCCTCGGGCAGTCAGGTAAAGGTTGATACCAAATACTATGATATTGCCCCGAAAGACGACGGTAACGGCGCAAAGGTTGCGGTGTTTACCTTTAAGGGCGCAAACAATACAATCAGCTTTGAAAACTCGCCCCTTTATATTAAATATTGCGACGATAACGGCGCAAAGTACGACGTAAAGGTCGAAATAGGCGCTCCCGAAATAATAATGGTCGGCGAAAAGAACTCGGACGGCAAGTATTATTACTATGTAACCAAGGGCGTTGACACCGAAACAGGCGAAATGGAAATACTCGCAAAGCAGATGAAAGGCCAGAACGGCGAGGAGAACTATGCGCTTAAATCCGCCATGAACGATGTCGAGTGGGTCGAAAAAGGCAGAGGCGACAACGGCTCGGGCGGAGTAAACGATTACGGCTATTATATAATGGGCGGCGACGCAGGCCAGGTAAGAAGGTTTTGGAGAAACGAGACTACGGGAAACTATTACTGGGGCGGCGACAACCTTATAAACTATGACCGCTACGCCTATGTTAATAATAAGGGTGCGGCGCAGTCCGGCGCAAAGGAAACGCTTACACCCACGCTCACAACACAGGCTATGTTTAAGTCAATATTCCGTTCGAGTCAGGATATTGTAGAGGCAAACGGAAGAAAGATAAACGAATTGTTCAAGTCCGAAAAGATATCTTTGTTCAATTATCAGGCTTTGACCTCCAACTATTACACCGCCAATGTAAATAACGGCGACGAGTATTACACCACGCTTTCCGGAGCGGTAAAAATAAAAAACTGGGCGGGCAACAAATACGAGTACTACGGCCCTTCGTCAAAATCAAACAAAGATGAATCCGTAAACAACATAGCGTGGCTCACGGGCGGAAACGCCAAGGCGTCTAAGCTTAACAGAGAGGGCTATATAGAGGCAACGGGCTATGAGTATAAGGACGACCCGTCGCTTATTACCATTACCTCGGTCGGCGCTATTCAGATAAACACATCTAACCCGAATTATTACCAATCACAGGATAAGACTGTGTTCAATAACGATGTCTATCCCACAAAGTCTTACACGCTTTACTGCGGATATATTCCCGCCGTTATAGACGCTTGGGCATGGAAAACCGCAAATATCGGCGGCTGGAAAGCATGGGTGCATGTAGGAACTTACGGAGTAGGCTTCAGCAGCGTATATGATTCCTGGGTGCCCACGGGCAAATTCGGCGGTATATATACAACCACCACTACGCTCCCGAAAGATAATTTCGGCAGCACAAGCTATAGGGACCTTTTAAGATACTGCGACGAAAAATCCGGGGATAAGGACAGCTTATATCCTTTCCCGAGCAAAAGCAGTACAACCTACTATTACAAGGCAGGTCAGACAACAAACGGAGTGCTTGCCACGGGTATAGCGCTTCCTGCACAGGGTAACGACTACTATGTTACGGGCGGCAAGGAAGTCGATATTACAATGGGTTATCTTTCGCACCCGTTCGCAATTTCGCTTGACGACCCCGAAATCCCGATAATTAAGGGCTTAACGGGTTCCGACTATTTCTTTGAAAAGTTTAACGGCATAAGCGGTAAGTTTGACCACAGCTTCTTCTCGGGCGGACTAAGGGACAATGTTACAATGCTCGATGTTAAGAGCTTCCACGACGACCTCACGGGCAACAATGTTTCCCTTGCGGTAGGCTATACGCTTAGCTATATGTTCGCAGACTATGACTATTGTACCCGTATAAATCAGGTATATAACACAGGTATCGTATATATCCGCGCCACGGGCGACGGTACGGAAAATGACGACGCAGGTAACCTCGCTTCCGGCAAGGGCTGGTCGCTTAAAAAGGAAACCAATGTGTTCCACCAGTTCTACGGCACGGATCAGTACACCGGCGAGGACGGAAAGAACGCTATTAACGGCTGGAATACAAAATACCACAGAAATTACTTCAACATTTCGTCCGATTCAAATAAAGCTCCGCAGTCCGGCTATTCGCCGAATGTTACGGAGGGAAACGCTCAGTACGGTACAAACAGCCACCCGTTGGCGCAGACCGAATGTACCACCTGTAACTGGGGTACTACGGGCGACGGCAAACCGCAGGCAATGTGGGGAACTGCCAACGGAACGCTTATGAGCTGGTTCTACGATCAGGAAAATGTTAAGAACTCAAAAATAACCTCCGTTAAGAAAGAGTTTGAAAACTACACCTGGTACAAGAAAATAGGCTCAAGCAAGGGCAATGAATTTTACGACAACACCACCGTAAGCGCAGGAAAGGCTGATAAATTCGGCTTCATCTCGACCCTTACAAGGATTAACGATGTCTGCTGTGCCGACGATGTTTGGGTAGCGGTCGGCAACCAGTCAACCGACAAGGATATTTCGCCTACCAATGTTTGCGCCCCCGGCGGTACGCTCGATAACGGAGCAACTTGGAAGCCCTACAGCGGCTACGGCGAGCATGCGTCCTATGTCAATGTTAAGTATTGCGTTGACCGGACTAACAGCGTATATTACTGGAAAGCCGTTAAGATTGCCGACAGCGACAATGTAAATATCGTTCAGGTTTCGTACAATCAGGGCGTTTGGTACGCTTTCGGTTATATTGATACAAACAGAAACGGCCAAAACGACGCAGACGAAAACGCCGTTATCTACTGGTCAAAGAACCCGACCGATTCTTGGAACTTCTGCAAAACAAAAACAAACGCAAAATCAGACGAGTATATCCAAAACGAAAAAGGCGATGTAACGACAGCCGCTTTGGTATTCGACGAAGATACGGGCGAGTTTGATACGGTTGAGGTCGGCGGAATTAACTCTGCCGCAAGCCAGGGATAAAATTTCCGCAGTGCTCATTTTGTGAATGGAGGGCAAGGTAATGTTTAAGATATTCGGTAAAATGAAAAGCGATAAACGGGGCTTTACTTTGGTTGAGCTTATGATTGTCCTTGCCCTTATGGGACTTGTAGGTGTGCTTATCGGCCAGCTCATGGGCTCAATTTGGAAAAAGTACCGAATGGTTGAAGAGCGTTATATAGTTCAAACCGAGGTTCAGGCGATAATGGGCGCATTTCAGGCGGACGCAAGCACGGGTTCGCTTGCCACGGCGACAAATGTCGATTTGTTCTATGCCGACCCCGAGCTTGTAAAGACTAACAAGAGCTTTGCCGCCTGCCCCGAGCTCGGCACTTTCCAGGAAAATGACGACGGCTCGCTGTTTTTCCCGAGCAGGGCGGAGGATACTACCGAAAAAATCTATACCTACCTTTTTGTTTACAATGATTATTTCTATGTTTTAAACGGCGGAACCGATACCGCATACAGGTTTAAGTTTACCGATGAAGCTAAGGTCAACATAAATTACGAGGTTTCGGTTGACGCCTTTGAAAAAGACGAAAACAATGTAGAAAAGGAAACAAGCACCGAGCCGCACAATTATTTGCCCAGGGGCGTAACGATTACCGTTAAAAACGCTCCCGACGCCGGCTTCAATTATGCTCTGCACACATCGTTTTCGCTTAAAAATACCGAGGATACCAACTCGGAGCTTAATATGAACAACAAAACAACATATGCCCTTACAAACAGCTATGTTGCCGGATATACAAAGGGAGAGCTTCCGAATTTCCCCAATGTTACGGACACAACGGGCGGCAAGGGGGTTTATGTCGGCGAAAGCGGCAGTACCTATCCCTACTTGCAGGAAGCGGCAAGCATAATCAAGTACATTTCGCTTTATAACTATAACTTCGGCTCACCCACGGGCAGTTCCGGGGAAATGAATGTCGGCACGGATTGCAGTATCAGCTTCCTTATGGCCGGCAACAGGATCGGCGAGGGCGTTAAATCCACGCTCCGTTCGTTCAGGGACGGCGTACTCAGGGACAACAGTCTGGGCGAAATGATAATTGAAAAGTATTACAGTTGGTCCCCTGCCATAATCGAAAAGACGAACGAAAGCCCTGCGCTGAAAAAAGCGTTGACCTATGCGGTTGAGGGCACGGCGTACCTTATAGAGATGGCAAAATAATATTGACAGTTTGTTTTTTTCATAATTTAATCCTTTCTGAAGGGCAGCGCCTTGTCGGTAATCGGCAGGGCGTTGTTCTTTTTTGCAATATAAAAACGGGCTTTTAAATCAGTGCAAATCCCCTGTAAATGCTTGACAAATGTTTAACATATGAATATAATAGTACTGTTAAGATGTACGGAAAATTCACACTTTTTAAACGAAATCGGAACGCATTTCGGTTGGGGGAAATTATATGAGAAAATTAAAGGAAAAAAACGGCTTTACTCTTGTTGAATTGATGATAGTTGTGGTTATTCTCGGCATACTTGTAGCCATAGCCGTGCCGATATATAACGCCTGTGCATCAAGCGCCAGAAAAAATGCCTGCCGCAATAATATGAAAGTTATTCAAAAGGCGGCAACGCAGTATCTCATTAATAACGAAGATGACGGAATTTACAGCATATTTACCGCAAATGCCGGCGGCGGCACAACAAGCTCTGTGGTAATTAAGTCTGCCGAGGAGGCAAAAGAGGCGTTTTCAAGGGGATTTTTAATTTTCTTTGAGGGCGGAGAAGTGCCCGTGGACGAAAATGAATCCTATACCGTTTCAATAAATGAAGACAAAAACAGCATAAGCGTCAAATGCAGTAACGAGGACCATAATTGATAAATATTTAGAAAATTAAACGGTTTTTTAGAAAAATTTAAAAATTTTTTACATTTTTTAATAAAAGTACTTTACAAAAAGAAATATGTAGTATATAATGGGTACATAAGAGTTACGGAATGTTCCCGAAGCTCTTATCCATTCTAAGGTGTTTTGGGATTTTTCAAAACACACAAAAAATTTTTTAAAAAGGGAGATTTTTACTATGAGAAAACTTATGAGTAAAAAAGGTTTCACACTCGTTGAATTGATGATCGTTGTTGTTATCCTTGGTATCCTTGTTGCAGTAGCAGTGCCGATCTTCAACTCAGTAACAAAGAATGCAAGAAAGAAATCTTGCCAGGCTAACATGAGAGTTATCAAAGGTAACTTAGAGCAGTATCAGACAACCGGCGGCGATGACGGTGGAGAGGTTGTATTTGCTGAAGGCACAACAGACATGCAAAGTTCTAAGCCCGCAGCACTTATGAAGCTCTTTGATGGCGGCAAATTCCCCACCTGCCCGACAGAAGATGCAGCATATACAGTACAGGTTATTAATACAAGTGGAGTTATTTCCTTTAATGTTGCATGTACCAGCACAGAGGCTGCTGACCACAACCCGGCGGCATAACCAATATGTGAGTTAATTTAGAACAGAGGTTTCGGCCTCTGTTCTTTTTTACTGCGAAAAGGCCGCTTTACAGCTTGAAAACACAGTCAAAATATAGTATAATAATAAGCAAATAATTTCGCTATGGATTGAAAGGGGTATTTAATTGAAAACTCTTACCGACAGAAAAAAAACTGCCGTCAATACTCTGCTTGCGGCTTTGCTTGCGGCGGCGGCTTTTATTATATTGTGTGCGTTAAACAATATCTCTCCTTTCGGGACAAATACTGTACTTAGAAATGACGGACTCCACCAATATGCGCCGTTTTTACTCAATTATTGCGAAAGGATAAAGGACGGTGCGTCCGTTTTGTTTTCCTGGCAGTCGGGCGGCGGCACAAATATGTTTACGCTTATCTGCTATTATCTTTTAAGCCCCTTTAATTTTATAGGACTTTTCTTTAACAGCTCTGATATAGACATCGCAATGTGGTTTATCATTTTGGCTAAGACGGTATGTATGGCGGTAAGCTCATGCTATTATTTTCAAAAAAAGACCTCCGATTACGATTTTATTGCGATAGCGTTCTCTTTGGTTTATACTTTCGGCGGCTTTTATATAGCTTATTACTACAACACCATGTGGCTCGACGCCCTGATAATGCTTCCGCTTATTGCGCTCGGCATTGAAAACATCGTAAACGGCAAAAAGGCGACGCTTTATTTCATCTCCCTTGCGTACGCTATATTCGTAAATTTCTACCTTGGCTATATGATTTGCATATTTGCCGTGCTTTACTTCTTCTATCTCATCTTCTCAAAGGACATTTCAAGGAACGCCTCCGAAAAGGCCGAGGACGAAGCGCCCATTATGAAAGTTATGCTTAAATTCGGCGTGTCGTCTTTGTTCGCCGGGCTTATATGCTTCGTTGTAATATTGCCAGTGATTTTTGCAATAGGCAACACCTTGGGTAAAACCTCAACTTTCGGCGACGGGTCGTTTTTTAACTTCTTGGATTTCTTAAGCGCCCACCTTACGGGCGTTGTTCCCCCTGCTATGACAATTACGGAAAAAACGCTCCCGTATGCTATGGGCAGTATGCTCACGCTTTTAACGGTTCCGGCGTTTTTCTTCCTTAAAAATGTAAAGCCCAATAAAAAGGTCGCGACGGCGGCGGTACTCGCCATATTCTATTTTTCGTTCTGCATACCCAAAATGAACGCATTTTGGCACGGCTTTGCAGAACCGAGCGGACTGCCGTACAGATTTGTATTTTTATATCTGTTCTTTATAATTACGCTTGCGTATGAGGTGGTAAGGAACCTTAAAAGCCTGCCCGTTTGGTCGTTTGGCGTCTCGGCGGCGCTTGTTGCGGCGGCGTTGGTTTACACAAGGTTTTCGTCTTTCAAAGACCACTTTACTAAAAATACGGTAATTATCAGCGCCGTTGCGGTTGTTGTCTATTTTGTTATCCTTTTGCTTTTAAAATACGAAAAGCTTAATAAAAGATTTTTACAAACTGCGCTTTGCGTGCTGATTGCCGTTGAAATCGTATCGGGAAACAGATTATCGCTTATTTCAAGCAAAAGCTTTGATAATTATTTCAAAAACGCCTCCGAAAAAGAAGAGGCGGCGGAGTATGTAGGGGAACAGGATAAAAACGCAAGGCTTGAGGTCTTGGAAAGCAATAACTATGGTTTTAGCAACAACCCTGTAATGTACGGGTATAACGGCTTATCATCTTTCTCGTCCCTTGCGGATTCTCTGTATTCTTTTACGCAAAATATGATGGGAAATGTAGGCAACAACTTTAATCAATTTACTTATAGCCCCCAAACGCCCGTTTATAATTCGGTTTTCTCCCTCGATTATGTGCTTGATTTGAACAAGTTCGTAAATGCGGAAAATCCGTTTTATGAAAAAGTAAAGGATATTGGCGAGGGCACGCTTTACAAGGTGAAATACACCCTGCCCATGGGCTACTGCGTAAGCAAAAATATAGAAAATTGGGATCCGGCGGATTATAGGACATTAGCAGTTCATTCACAGTTGTGGAAAAGCATAACGGGTCAGGACGATTTAATTGTACCCTTGAAAGAAGAAAACATAGAATACACAAACTGCACCGCTGCAGATAAAAATGCGATAAACCAATATATACAGGACCATGTTACCGAAAATGCGGTTGACGAGCATGAACATGAGCACGATGAAAATATTGCGGCGGCAGGCGACTCGGCCGGCGGTGAAAATAACGATTCTTACGACTTTACAAAAAATAACTTGGCGGAAATTCTTTCACAAATCGGCGGATTGTATGCTTTCAAAGCCACGGCGGATAATTTCTCGGTTTCGTTTGACTATAAAGCGCAGGAAGACGGGGAAGTTTATGCGCTTGCAAGCAGCGGCTCAATGCAAACGCTTACCGTTATCAGGCAGAACGGCGAAAAGTATGCTTTTGATGTTTCCAAAAAGCATTTAAACGATATAGGTTATTTTACAAAGGGTGAAACATATACTCTTGTAGTCTCAAACCCCGACAGGGATTTTGAAGAATATGACAACAGCCTTACGCTTACCGATTCTATCCAAATGTCGGTGGGTTCGGTGAACGAAGCGAAATTTTCCGAGGCTTACAACAAAATACTCGATAACGGCGCTTTGCAGATAAAGGAGTTTGAGGACTCGCATATTTACGGCACGGTAAATGCAAAATCGGACTGCGTTATGATGCTTCCCATGCCGTATGACGAGGGCTGGACGGTTTTCGTTGACGGCGAAGCGGTTGAGCTTACCGAGCATACAAGCCATATTATGATGTTTGAGCTTTCGGCAGGCGAGCACGAGATAGAGCTGTCATATTTCCCTCTCGGACTTAAAGAGGGTATATTTGTTTCTGCGGCGGCGGCGCTGGGATTATTAATGGTTTTGCTTTTAGGCAAGGTTCATAAAATGAAAATGGAGCTTGCACAGGAAGAGCAGACAAAAGATTCTGACGAAAAGGGCAAGGAATAAGCTATGGCGGATTACGAGGTTTTTTTGCTTGCGATGCGTATTTACATATCGGTTTTAATATTTATTTTCGGCATCTGCATCGGAAGCTTTTTAAATGTGCTGGTTTACAGAATACCTCTGGGTATTGATTTTAAAAAAGGTTCGTCGTTTTGCCCAAGCTGTAAGCACGAGCTTAAATGGTACGATCTTTTTCCCCTTTTCAGTTGGCTGTTTTTAAGGGGTAAATGCCGTTACTGCAAGGCGAAAATCTCTCCCATTTATCCCATAGGCGAAAGCATTACGGGCATTATGTTCGTATTGTCATATGTCATCGGCACAGGCTGTGAACTAAAGCTTGCCCTGCTCGGTTATTTTATGATATGCTCGGCTCTGTTTGTAATATTTTGCATTGACTTTAAGCATATGTTTATTCCCGATTCTATGTGGATAACCATATTGCTCGGCGGCATTGTAATTTATATCGACTCGCTTATTTCAAACGGCTGGGACAAAAAGGAGCTTATCGGCAGGATCGTAGGCTCGCTCATAGTAAGCGTTTTGTTTTATCTTATAGCCTACATTAAGCCCGACGCAATGGGCGGAGGGGATATTAAGCTTATGTTTGCCGCAGGCTTTGCCCTCGGCGCAATTAAGGTGATGTTTGCGCTGCTTGTCGGCGGCTTGTCGGGTACAATATATCTTTTGGTTACAAATTCCCTTAAAAAGGAGAATATGAAAAAGCAGGTGCCTTTCGGGCCTCACCTTGCGGTGGGAATTTTTACGGCGCTGATGTTCGGCGATTTGATTATTAATTGGTACATAAAATTGTTTTTATAACAACAGCTTACGGCTGTTAAACTATGGCAGAATAGGGTGGTAAAAAGCAATAAGCCTTTATTCTGCCTTTTTTTGAGGTGATTATGAGCGAAAACAATAAAAACGGCAAAGGTATAATGTGTCCTTACCGCAAGAAGTGCGGAGGCTGTCAGCTTCTCAATTTGAATTATGAGGAGCAGTTGAGCCATAAGATGAAAACCGAAATAAGGCTTTTGGGGAGGTTCGGCAGGGTAAGCGAAATTATAGGTATGCAAAACCCCTATAATTACCGCAATAAATCACAGTACGCCTTTGCAAGCGTAAAGGGCAAAACGGTTGCCGGGGTCTACCAGTCGTCAAGCCACAGGGTGGTGGATATTGAAAGCTGTCTTATTACCGATAACCGTGCCGATGAAATCTGCCAAAGCGTAAAAAAACTGCTCAAAAGCTTTAAACTCAAACCGTTTGACGAAGCCTCGCAGGATGGATTTTTGCGCCATTTGCTTGTTAAAACGGGCTTTAAGAGCGGAGAAATTATGGTGGTTTTGGTAACCGCAAAGGCGGAATTTCCGAAAAAGCGCTCGTTTATCAACGCATTAATAAAACTGCACCCCGAGATTACAACCGTTGTGCAGAATGTCAACGACAAGTTTACGAGCATGGTTCTGGGCGATAAGAGCAAAATACTGTACGGCGGCGGTAAAATCACCGAGGAGCTTTGCTCGTTTAAATTCAGAATTTCGCCCAGGGCATTTTATCAGATAAACCCCGTTCAGACGGAGATTTTGTATAATACGGCAATGGAGTTTGCCGATTTTAAGGGCAACGAGGCAATAATCGACGCCTACTGCGGCACGGGTACTATAGGAATTATCGCAAGCGGCCGAGTTAAGAGCGTTATCGGCGTTGAAATAAACGGGGACGCAATTAAGGACGCAAAGGAAAACGCCCGTTTAAATTCCGTAAGCAATATCGAGTTTTACAGAAGCGACGCCGGTGAGCTTATGAAAGCTCTCGCCTCCCGTGGGCAGAGGATTGACACGGTAATTATGGACCCTGCGAGAGCCGGGGCGGATATGCCGTTTTTGACCTCGCTTGTAAAGCTTTCGCCCAAGAAAGTAATTTATATCTCCTGCAACCCCGAAACGCTCGCAAGAGACTTGACATATCTCACGAAAAACGGATACAGGGCAAGAAAAATTCAGCCCGTCGATATGTTTCCACATACAAGCCATGTCGAGACGGTAGTGTTGCTTTCCAAATAAACTCCTTTTCCTACCGCTTTCTGAAAACATCTAACATATGTGACGAGGCGCCGACCATATCTTTTCGCTCGCAAATGCAAAGATGATATTTCATATACATCTCAAACGCCTTATCGTCCATGCCGTCCACCGCATCGGCGATAAACCGTGTCAGCATATCGGTGCCGACATAATGCAGTCTTTCGGTATCAAAACGGCTCATCAGGGCGTCTATATCTTCACGGCGGTAAAGGGCAAATATCTCCTTAGGGGTAGAGGATAGCTTAAAGGTATTAAAATCAATCAAGGCGTCATATGCGCCGTCGTTAAAGCCGCCTCGCAGAAAACCGAAGTGATATACAGTCATATCATTGTTGCAGTACGCCGCAAATATTATACCGCCCGTTTTGGTTACACGGATTGCTTCGCTGAGTGCGGCAAGCTTATCTTCATCGCTGTAAAGATGGTACATAGGCCCCAAAAGCAGAGTGATGTCATATTGTCCGCAGGCAATGTCTTTAAGATTTACGGCGTCGCCCTGACAAACGGAGATATTTTCCGTAGGCTTGGTGTTCGCCCTGAAGACCTCAATATTACATTCCATAAGCTCCACGGCGTCTACGGCGTAGCCGTTCTGTGCGAAATAGTGCGAATATCTGCCGGTACCTGCGCCGATTTCCAAAATGCGCATACCCGGTTTCAGATATTTTTCAACATAATGAACCGTAGTCAGGAACTCAACCGTTCCGTGCCTTGAGGTCAAACGGGCGTCCTCGTTGTGTGTGGTGTAATAGTTTTTCAGAATTTCCGTTCTTTCCATGCTTCTGCCTCCAAAAAATAAAAAATCGGCGCAAATCGAAAAAAATTTCGACTTGCACCGCCATTATCCGAATACTTATAACCCGACAACAGATTATACAGAATTTTGGGTACGGCAATACAAGCCCGACAAGGCCCAATAACGGGGATCATCATCGTGCATAACAGCCGGTAATATAAAGGCGAAGCTTTTGACTGCCATTGCCGTACTCCTTTCGTAAATTTTAGTGCATTATAGCACAGGCACGAAATTATGTCAACATTCAAACGGGCAAATTTACGCTCTGTTTTTGCAGAGCAAATTTTTATATATACATTTTGTTAAAAATATGTTATCATTAGAAACATATTAAGGGATATAATGACGCAAAGCGGTTTTAAGCCGCTTAACACCGAGTGGTGGCATTTTACCCTTAAAAATGAACTATATCCCGACACATATTTTAATTTCCCGGTAAGCGAAAGCTCCGTGGAAAATAAGTGATGTTTACCGCATAGGGAATTTGAAATATTATCGGAAATTATGAGCGCACCGACGGGTAATTGCGGTTGCTCAAAATACTTTAGTTAATTTCCGACTAAAGAAACAAAAACACAATTTGGGGGATAAATCAGTGGAAAAAAGCAAGAGAAATTCTTTTTCCGGCTCTATCGGCTTCGTGCTTGCGGCGGCCGGAAGCGCCGTCGGTCTCGGTAACATATGGAGGTTTCCGTACCTTGCCGCCAAGGACGGGGGAGGAATGTTCCTCTTTGTGTATATAATTCTCGCCCTTACCTTTGGCTTTACGCTGTTGATTACCGAGGTATCAATAGGCAGAAAAACAAAGCAAAGCCCTTTGACCGCATACGGCGTGCTTAATAAAAAATGGAAATTTCTCGGTGTTATTGCCTGCACGGTACCTGCGATTATTTTGCCGTATTACTGTGCAATAGGCGGCTGGGTAACAAAATATTTGTGGGTTTATATTTCGGGCAACGGCTCTTCTGCGGCCTCGGACGGATACTTTACGGATTTTATTTCCTCCGGAGCACAGCCCGTTACGGCAATGATAATTTTCCTTGCGGCGGTTGCGTTTATTGTGTTCAGGGGAGTAAATAAGGGCATAGAGGCCCTTTCAAAAATACTTATGCCCTTGTTGCTTTTGCTTGTTGTGGGCATTTCTGTTTTTTCCCTGACAATCAGCCATACCGATGAAAGCGGAGTTACCAGAACCGGGCTTGAGGGCCTGAGCGTCTATGTAATACCGAATTTTGAGGGAATGACCGTACACGGCTTTTTGAATGTTCTGATCGACGCTATGGGTCAGCTGTTCTTCAGCCTGAGCGTGGCCATGGGCATTATGATAACTTACGGTTCTTATGTTTCGGACGGCGCAAACCTGAAAAAATCCATAAATCAAATTGAAATTTTTGATACTGCGGTCGCATTTCTCGCAGGTGTAATGATAATCCCGGCCGTTTTCACCTTTGCCGGAAGCGAGGGCATGGCGGCGTCCGGTCCGGGCCTTATGTTTGTAACGCTCCCCAAGGTTTTCAGCAAAATGGGCGTTATAGGGAACATTATGGGCGGCCTGTTTTTCGCCATGGTGCTTTTTGCGGCTCTTACAAGCGCAGTTTCGATAATGGAAGCGGTAGTGTCGAGCTTTATAGACAAATTTAAGCTTTCAAGGAACAAGGCCACAGTCATAGTAACGCTTATAGCGCTTGCGGTCGGTCTTGCCGTATGCTTCGGCTACAATGTTCTGTACTTTGAGCTTCCCCTGCCAAACGGCGCAACGGCGCAGATACTCGATGTTATGGACTATGTAAGCAATAATCTCCTTATGCCCTTGGTAGCGATAGGCACCTGCATTCTTATCGGCTGGGTAATAAAACCGCAGACGGTTATAGACGAGGTGGAAAAGACGGGCGTAAAAATGGGCAGGAAGCGTCTTTATATCGTTATGATAAAATTTATCGCCCCGGTTTTGCTTGCGGTGCTGTTTATTAAATCCCTTGGAGTTTTTTGATTGCTTTATGAAAACGGGATTTTGTGTTGTTGAATATTCCGACTTAAAGTCGGTTATCAAATTTTAATATCGGAGGAACGGTATGGAAAACAAAAAAATCAACGGCTTTTTAAAAACTGCCTCAATGCTTTTGCTTTTAGAGGGAGCGTTCGACATGATTTTAAGCGTAATCGCATTGGTAAACACCGGCAAAACGGACGGCGTGGCGGCTTCCGTCTGGATGGCCGGCGGAGTTCAAACCGCCTGTTCGCTGTTATACATAGTTGTTGCGATTGCGGCGCTTGCACACAAAAACTTAACCGCATGCAGGAGCTTGGTGCTTTTCGCCCTGATTTTCAACGAGGTTGTCAATATTATCGTTTTTAAAGGCAGCATAAGCTATATGTCGGTTTTGCTTTCGCTTGTTATACCGCTTTTGTTTGTTTTTGCCTGCTACAAGCAAGGCGTTACGGACAAAGACGAGACTCAGCAAAATTAAAGGCTCTTTTACAAAATGCAAAATAAGCCGATTTCCCCTTACTCGGGAAACCGGCTTATGCGGTTTTAATGCCAAAGGCAAATTTACAGTCAAAGGATTTGCAAACTGTGAAAAAAGGACTTACAAACAATCAGCTTAAAGTAATCGCCCTTATAGCGATGACCATAGACCATATAGGCGTTGTGCTGTTCCCCGACAATGCGGTTTTCAGAATTGTCGGCAGGCTTGCGTTCCCGATTTTTGCCTATATGATTGCCGAGGGCTGTAAATACACAAGAAACAGAAAACGGTACCTGTCCGTCATAGCGTGCGAGGCATTGGTTTGCCAGCTCGTTTACATAGCGGCAGAGGGTTCTCTGTATATGAACATATTTGTAACCCTGGCGTTAAGTATTTCGTTGATTTACCTGTGCGAAAGGGCGGTAAAAGAGAGAAAAGTATCTTATTATGCGGCGGCCGCAGCGGCAGTTGCAGCAAGTTATTTTATCTGCGAGACAGCGCCGAATATTCTCGGCAATACCGATTTTATGATTGATTACGGCTTTGTCGGCGTACTGACGCCCGTGGTTATCTATTTTACAAGGGACGAAAAGCGGCAGAGGCTTGCATCGGCGTTTATAATGTGCGTGCTTTTGAGTCTTTCGTCGGGAAACATTCAGTATTTTTGCGTGTTTTCCGTTGTGCTGTTGGCGCTTTATAACGGCCAAAGGGGAAAGCGGAACATAAAATATCTGTTTTATGTTTACTATCCTCTGCATTTGGCGGCAATATATCTGATTTCATTAATAATACAGTGAGGTAAAAAATGTTAAGACATACGGTAATGTGGAAATTTAAGAGCGCACAGGGAAAAACAAAGGACGAGTGCATAGAAACCGCAAAACAGAGCCTTGAAGCTTTGAACGGAAAAATACCTGCGCTTAAGTCAATCCGTTTTATAAAAAACGAGGTTGCCTGCGACAGGAATTTTGACGCAATGCTGATAGTTGAAACGCAGGACGAAAAAACGCCTGAGGAGTACAAAACGCACCCCGAGCATAAAAAGGTTGCCGCATTTATAAAAGAATGTACCGAAAACCGCGGAGCCGTAGATTATTATTTTTAAAATATCCGTAAATATTTTAAAAGTTTTCGGCATTTGACAGCAAAAATTAAAAGTTTTTGTCCGTCTTTTTTCAAAAAGAAGATTCCCCTGCCAGGGGAAATGTCTGCGAAGCAGACAAAAGGGTAAGGGTCGAGGGGCAAAGCCCCCGGCGCAGTCCGCAGACTGCGAAAAACCTGCAATGACTGCTTTTTTCGCAAACGAACGGCTCTCCTAAAGCAGGGAGAGCCGTTCGTTTTGTCCTGTTTTTTCTTTTATGCCTTTTAATTATCTTGCGGCGTCCGAAACAGCGTCGCCTGCGCCTGTAACTATGTCGTTTACAGCATCGCCTGCACCCGTAACCGCATCGCCGATACCGTCGCCGATGTCCTCCGCCGCATCGCCTATACCGTCGCCCACTTCGCCTGCCGCATTGTTTTCGTTATTCATTGCGGAGTCCGTAGTGACAGTACTTGTGCTGTTGTTGTCGCTTGTGCTTGTGTCGCCGAGCGTGTCGTTATTCTTGTTGCCGCAGGCGACAAAAATCAAAGCGCAAAGAACAAGCAATACTGAAAGAACAATTATTCCCTTTTTCATAAAAAAGTCTCCTTAAATTTAAATTTGTTTTCGTATTAGTTATTATTGACGGTTATTTCGTTAATATTCCGTTATCGGAATAAAGTAAAATTAAAATATCGTTTTCCTGACCCGTTTCGGTGTCTACATATACCAAAAATTCCTGCCCCTCGGAGTTTTTGCAGTGGAATTCATAACAGAGCGTTTCCGTTGCGTACTCCGTCGGAATTACCGCAAGCCGTGAGGAAATTACGCTCAACAGCGGACTCAGGCTCTTTTGCGCCTTTTCCTTTGAAACGGCAGGCTCTTTTAAATCCCTCTGCGTGTGGTTCATTATATATCCTCTGGCGTCAAAAGAAATTATATTGCCGTTTTCGAGGTTTACGCTCACCTTTATTAAATCGGCATAATAGAGTATTTCACCCCTGAAATACGCAAAGTTTACGGTACATATGCCGTCGTTTGTATAATAATAGCTGTCCTTCATATTGCTGTATCCCTTTGAAGTGAGAAACTGCGAGGCACGCTCAATAGCGTCCTGTTCGCTGACGGAGGCCTCACCTGCAAAGTCGGAACCGAGCATATATACAATAAATCCGCCGTTTTTGGTTACCGCAACGGTCGAGCTGCCGCTTGTAAAAATATACGAGGGAATGTCGCCCTCCTGCTCGGCGGAATATTTTACTTCGTTTTCCTTTACCGATAAAAATTCGGCGGCCTTTTTCTTGGCCTCTTCTTTTGTAAACGAACGCTTGTTTTCCAAAAGCTTGGGCGTTTGCTGAAGAATGTGATCGGAAAACGGCCCGTCGTAGACAAGCGTGGGGTAGTCGCCGGCCGCCTGCCCTATATTGTCCATGGCGGCGGAGAGCGATTGAATTTCCCTGTCGCCCTTTTCAAGCGTGTATTCGGACTCGGAGAAGGACAGCTCGCCGCTCTCAATGCTTTCGTTTATCTTCAGCAATTCATCGGACAGCTTTTTTGAATAGTCTATAAGATTTTGTATCTGCCTGCGCTCCTTTTCGGAAATGCTTCCGCCGGAGGACAGCTTTTTGTTGAGCGACGCAACAAAAGAACCCACCTGCGAAAGAAAACGGCTTGTGTTATCGAGCCTTGTATCGGATAACGGGAGCGCAACAAGGGCGGTTTTTGCGCCGGCGGCGTCCCGTATCAGGTCGCCCGATATATCCCCCAAAAGCGAGGAAGTGCCTGCGTGCATACCCTTTGTAAGCGCCGTGTTTATTGACGAAATATATTCCTCAAGCTCTATGAGCGAGCGCTGGCTTGACGCCGTTACCTGCCTTGACAGACGATCTGCCTTTACCGCCGATATGACAAGGCCTATAAACATTGCAAGGAATATGAAAAAAATATACAAAAATATCCTGATTTTACTGCGATTTAGCTTAATCTTTTCCAATATTTCCACCTCGAAAATATATTTTGTAAATTTTTTATAAATATACATTAAATTGTGCCTTATTTGTTTGCCAAAAGTAATGTTTTGGTGTATAATAACCTAATACAGTATATAAATTGGGGGCAAATGCTTAATGCAGGTTTATCTTGATAACAGCGCTACTACAAAGCCCTGCGAAGCCGCCGTAAAAAGTGCGCTTGCGGTTATGAATGAGGAATACGGAAATCCGTCCTCTCTGCATATGAAGGGCTTTAACGCCTCTGTACTGCTTGAAAACTCTCGCAGAACCATTGCCGAGAGCCTTTCCTGCGAGCCGTCGTGCGTATATTTTACTCCCTGCGGCACGGTTTCAAACAACACCGCAATTTTCGGTGCGGTAAATCTTATGAAGCGCAGGGGAAACAAAATAGTCACCACGGCGTTTGAGCATCCGAGCGTTGCAAGATGTATGGATAAGCTTTCGCAGGAGGGTTTTGAGGTCGTAAGACTTTCGCCTGATTTAAACGGCGAAATATCCCCGGATAAATTTGAAAAGGAAATTGACGGGAACACTATACTTGTAAGCCTTATGGCCGTAAATAACGAGATAGGCAGCATTTTGCCTTTCGATAAAATAAAAGCGATAATAAAAAGGAAAAAATCGCCGGCGCTTTTGCATGTTGACGCCGTTCAGGGCTATATGAAAATTAACATTAAGCCCGAAAAGTGCGGAATAGATCTGCTCAGCGTCAGCGCTCACAAGGTACACGCCCTTAAAGGCTGCGGCGCTCTGTATATCGACAGGGCAGTAAGAATAAAGCCGTATATTCTCGGCGGAGGGCAGGAGGGCAATATCTGCTCGGGTACGCAGGCGATGCCGAATATTGCGGCGTTTTCCGCCGCCGTAAGCGAGCTTGGCGGAATAGGACAGCGCCTTGAAAAGATTAAAGAATTAAACGGATACACAAGGCGTGAGCTTTTAAAAATACCAGGTGTTTCAATTAATTCTCCCGAAAGCGCCCTTGCCTATATTCTAAACATTTCTCTAAAGGGCATTCCCTCGCAGGTTTCGGTAAATTATTTTTCGCAAAACGGCGTTTTCGTTTCGGCAGGCTCTGCCTGTTCAAAGGGACACAGGAGCGATACCCTGACCTCCATGGGTCTGCCCGTCGAAAGAATAGACAGCGCAGTAAGAATAAGCTTTAGCTGTCAAAACACAAAAGAGGAAACGGATTTCTTTTTAAAGCTTGTAAATACGGCTTTTTCGGAGCTTTCAAAAAAGTAAGGAAAACAATATGAAAGAAATTATACTTATAAAAAACGGCGAACTTGCCCTCAAGGGACTTAACCGCTCATCGTTTGAGTCTGTGCTTGTAAAGAATATAAGGCGCAGATTCAGATACCTCGGCAGGGTGGAAATAAAATGTATGCAGTCTACCATGACCATTGAGCCGATGAGCGAAGACTTTGATATGCAAGAGGCGATAGACATATTAAAAAGGGTGTTCGGCATCGCCGCATTTCAGCGTGCGGCGGCGGTGGAAAAGGATATGGATATAATCCTCAAAACCGCTCCCGAATACTTGAGAGAACAGCTTGAACTGGCGGAAACATTTAAGGTGGAGGCCAAGAGAAGCGACAAAAAATTCCCCCTGACCTCTCCCGAAATCAGCAGGGCCGTGGGCGAAGCGGTTTTGAAAAAATTTCATCATCTCAAGGTCGATGTTCACAATCCCGACCTGACCGTAACCGTTGAGATAAGGGACAGAAATGCGTTTATCAGGGGCAACCAGATAAAGGGCGCAGGCGGTATGCCCGTAGGGACGGGCGGCAAGGCTTGCCTTTTGATCTCCGGCGGAATTGACAGCCCCGTTGCCGCTTGGATGATGTCAAAAAGGGGCGTTGTGCTTGACGCCGTGCATTTTGCGTCCCCTCCGTACACCTCGCCTCAGTCCGAGCAAAAGGTTCACGACCTGTTAAGGCAGGTTTCAAAATACAGCGGCGACATTGCGCTTTATACCGTAGGCTTCACAAAAATTCAGGAGCTTATCAGGGACAACTGCGAGGAAGAGTATTTTACCCTTGTTATGCGCAGGTTTATGATGAGAATTGCAAATAAAATTGCTGAAAAATCCGATTGCTCCGCCCTTGTGACGGGTGAGAGCCTCGGTCAGGTCGCAAGCCAGACAATGCCTGCGCTGGCATGCACCGACTCGGTATCCGATATACCTGTTTTAAGACCGCTTGTCGCCATGGATAAAGAGGAGATAATCGGCGTTTCGAGAAAGATAGGAACTTTCGATATATCAATAAGGCCGTTTGAGGACTGCTGTACCGTGTTTACGCCGAGGCACCCGAGAACGAACCCGAAAAAGGAACAGCTTGACGAGGCGGAGCGCTCGCTCGATATTGAAGCGCTTGTAAACGAAGCTGTTGAAAATGTAAAATTTGAATTGATAAGATGATTTTATGAAAGACGAAGAAAAAACGGTAAAACTATTAAGGGAAAAAGGCTTGACGCTTGCAACCGCCGAATCCTGCACGGGTGGATTAATCGCAAAGAGAATAACCGATGTTTCAGGCTCGTCGGCAGTATTTGAGTGCGGAATTGTAAGCTATTCAAACAGAATTAAACGGGAAATACTCGGCGTGAGGGAAAAAACGCTTGAGGAACACGGCGCAGTCAGCGAGGAATGTGCAAAGGAAATGGTACAGGGCGTTCTTAAATTGAGCGGCGCAGACCTCGCCGTAGCGGTTACGGGCATTGCCGGACCGAAATCCGATAACACCGATAAGCCCGTGGGGCTTGTATATATTGCATTTTCCGACGGTAAAAATACTTTGGTCAGGGAGTATAGGAACAATTTTTCTGTCGATGTGAGGAACAGTAACAGAAATAAAACGGCCGATGAGGCGTTTAAAATTATTTTGGAGAGTTTGCTATGAGCGATAAGTTTAACAAATCAGACGATATTTTTTCATCAGATGAAGAAATGACAGAAATTGAAAACCTTTATCAGAGCTTAAGAAAAGACGACGACGAGCCGTCAGGCTCCGAGGACGCAGGCGCACAGGCAAACGGCGCTTCGGGCTCTCCGAAAGATGCGGCGCCCGAACAAAAGCCAAAGTACGCAAGGAGCGCCGCTCCCGAACAGGAAAACGGCGCAGGCTCCAAATATGCAAGGATAGCGGAGCCGTCGCCCATGCCGCAGGAGGAAAAAGCGCAGGAGGACGGCAGTCCGAAAAAGAAAAGGGGCGCAGGCGTAATAATCAGCAGAATAGTGCTTGCGGTTTCCGTGATAGTTTTTGCAGTCTCCGCCGGAGTACTTCTGAAAAATTATGTTGAATTAAGGAAAAACAGCCTCGAGGCACAGAGCCTTGCCCTTTTGGTTACACAGCCCGAGCAGGACACCGACGCTGTCGGCGCCGACGGCATACTTGAAAAATACAGGGAAGCCTACAATAAAAACAACGACCTTGTAGGCTGGATCAAGGTGCCTAACACAAAAATCGACCACCCGGTAGTTCAGGCCTCCGACAACGACTTTTATCTGAGAAGGAATTTTTCAAAGCAATATGAACGCAGGGGCTCAATATTTATGGACTATGAGTGCGACCCCAAAAATTATTGCACAAATACCATACTTTACGGCCATAATTATCTTGACTCCACCATGTTTTCCGACTTGGAAAAATACAAGGACCTGGAGTTCTATAAATCTGCGCCGGTAATTGAATTTAATTCAATTTACCGCAACCAGAAATGGAAGGTGTTCGGCGTTTACCTTTCAAATGCCGACGAAAAGGACGATAACGGCTATGCGCTTTATTATATCTATCCGTTTATGTCCGGCAAAAATTTCGACGATTACATCAAAACGGTAAGGGAAAGATCTATAATCAATATGCCCGTTGATGTCAACAGTACGGATAAAATACTCACCCTTTCCACCTGCACAAGGGATATGGATATTAAGGGCCACGGCCAGACAAACGCCAGGTGCGTTATATCCGCAAGGCTTGTGCGTGAGGGCGAGAGGGAAGATGTAAATGTTGCCGCCGCCACATACAACGAAAACCCGAGGTATCCTCAGATTTGGTACACGGCGCACAACAAAACTAACCCCTATGTTGACGCAAGCCGTTGGTATCCCGAGGGAATTGGTTAATAATGAATGAAAGCAAAAAATACAACAGAACACAAGCATATATGGCAGGCAAAAAATATGCAAAATCGGCAGTTACCGACGCAGAACCGAAAAAAGCGGCCGCAGTCGCTTTGAAATGTTTAAAAGTAACCGCCGTGCTTGCCGTTGTGCTTGTTTTGACTGTGGTATTTAAAGGCAATTTCAAAAAAAATCAAAAAGAGGACGACAAGCTTGAACAGCTCAGGGCGCAGGCGGCCGGCGAGACTACTACCGAGGCCGTGGGCGCAGACGGTATCCTTTTAAAGTACAAAAAGGCTTATGAAAAAAACAACGACCTTGTCGGCTGGATAACCGTTCCCAACACCTCTATCGACCACCCCGTTGTTCAGGCAAAGGATAACGAGTATTATTTGAGAAAAAGCTTTTATAAAATTTATGACAGGCGCGGCACTATTTTTATGGATTACGAGTGCAACCCCAAAGAGCTTGATAAGAACACCATAATTTACGGCCATAATTATCTTGACTCCACCATGTTTTCCGATTTGGAAAAATACAAGGATCTGGATTTTTACAAGAGCGCACCGGTTATTGATTTTAACACGATATACAAAAGCTATAAATGGAAGGTCTTTGCGGTGTATCTTATAAATGTAGAGCCGCAGGACGATAACGGATATTCGCTTTATTATATATATCCTTTTATGACGGAGGATACTTTGGAAGAGTATTTACAGGTTATAAAGGAGAGGTCGATAATAAACACTTCGGTTGATGTGAAAAAGACGGACAAGATACTCACCCTGTCCACCTGCACAAGGGATATGGACCTGCCCGGTCACGGCGAAACAAACGCCAGATGCGTTGTGCTTGCAAGGCTTGTCAGGGACGGCGAAAGCCCCGAGGTGGACACAAGTACCGCCACACTCAACGAAAATCCGAAATATCCCGATATATGGTATAAGGCGAACGATAAAACAAATCCTTATTCCGATGATGTAGACAGCTGGGAACCTATAGGAGTTGAACAGTAATGAGAAAAAAGAAAATAAAATCCAAAACAACGGACGAGGTAATTGTGTTTTCAACTCAGACAAACGAAGAAAACAACGGCGCCGAAGAAACCGATTCGGAAGCTCCCGAGGAGCAGGAGTCGCACGCCGTTTCACCGCAGTATGAGCAGATTGAAGCCGAGCCCGAAGAAGAGGAAGCTTTTTCGGACGACGGCATTGACGGGGAAAACGGTAAAAAGTCAAAAAAAGCTCCGCTGTTCGGGCTTTTCGGCAGACGGAAAAGGGAAAAAGGCTTTGACGGGGCCGAAGAAGACGGCGAAATCGGCGAAGATGACGGTTATGAGGACTCCGAGGGCGTTATAATTGATATTGACGGCGAGCGTGCGGAGAATTATAATTACGAAGACGGTGGGGAAGAAGCAGAAACGGAAACGGCGGAAGAACCCGAAGCTTTGCCTGAAAAGGACGGGGAAAACAGCGCAGACAACGGGCAGGAACAAAACACGGTAAAGGCCGTAAGGACGCCCGTTGAGTACGCCAAGGCGTCGGACGATCTCCCCGTTGCCGAAAAGTCGGAAGATGTATATGCCGACATTGTTAAGAGCATTGACGAAACCGTCCATGAGGAAAGAACCTCAAGGCGTGCAAAGTACGAGAGGGAACAGAGCTTTGTAGATGTTCAAAATCCTTTCCAAAGGGACAGGGAAACGCCCGTCCCCGGCGAGGAAAATCTTTCATACGAAGATGTTGAACGCAAGCAGTTAAAAACATTTGATGAAATATTCGCTTCCGCAAAGGCAAAAATCCTGCCCTCAAAGGGCGAAAAGAAAACGGAAGCCATAAGGAAAATAGTCGCCGATGTTGCGGTCATTGTCCTCATTTGCTGCGGCGTGGCGTTCGGAATTTTGTACTCCCAAAGCAGAAAGGCGGAAAAACAACAGCTTGGGTTATCAAGCCGGATTGTAGATGTAACCGGCACCGAGGAGGAGGCACAGCTCTGGGAGGAGTTCAGGGCAAAATACCCGAATATAAAAACGCCCGAGGGCATGATGGCAAAGTACGCCTATCTTTATGCGATAAACCAACAGCTTGTCGGCTGGGTAAGCGTTCCCAATTCGGGCATTGATGTTCAGGTGGTTCAGTCCTCAAACAACAAGGATTATCTTAAAAAGGATTTTTACGGAAATTACAGCAGATACGGCTGTCCGTTTATGGATTACAGGAACGATCCGAGATACCTTAATCAGAACACCATAATTTACGGACACCATATGAGCGACGGCTTAATATTTGCGGAATTGAGCAAGTACAAGGAGCTTGACGGCTTCCTTGAATCGCCCGTTATCCGTTTCGATACGCTTTATAAAACACAGTATTTTAAAATTTATGCCGCATTTATAACGAATACCCGTGAGGAGGACGATAACGGCTATGTGTTCAACTATACGGTGACTTCCTTTGCAAGCACGCAGAATTTTGACGATTATATAGCCGCTCTCGATGAGAGGAAGCTCTATACAACGGGCGTTGACATTAATTCGGGCGACAAGCTTTTAACGCTTTCAACCTGTACTTATGAATTTAACGACGCAAGGCTTGTAATAGTCGCAAGAATGCTTCGTACAGGCGAAACCGTTGATATAGACACGACCTATGCGGCGACAAACGGAAATCCGCACTATCCGCAGGTTTGGTACGATAAGAACGGAAAGAGCAATCCCTTTGAAGGAGCCGTCAGATGGTATCCCGAGGGTTAAAAATATAATTTATACAAGGTGGTAAAAGAGATATGGAAATGAAGTTGTTTTCATTGACCAGAAGCAATGAAAATGTACCGGTAAAGCTCCAGATTAAGGTTATCGGGAGCCTGAGCAGTTTTTCCGACAACGATCTTACATTTGATGAATATAAATCCCTTAAAGAGATGTTCGGCGCTTTGGCGAAGTCTCTCAAGGAAACAGAATTTATCGTAATTGCCGTTGCCGGAAATATTTACAACAGTACAAAGCTTAAAATAATGAACGCCCTTTCTCTGAAGTCGGAGGAGGACGCAACCATTTCCGAAAGACTAAGGGGTATGGGTATAGACGACGAGCTTATTGCAAAAAATGCCGCTATGCCCTGCGGCGCTACGGTTTTCCAATCCGCCGACGGTATATACTCCGGCTTTGCGGTTAAAAAGGGCAATCAGACCATTGCGATGATACCCCTTGACGAACCCAGAACGGACTCCGTTCTCAAAAGGGGGTTAATTCCCTATCTTACCAACGGCGGCAGGCTCAACCGCATTTACGAGGAGCCTAAGAACACGGAGGCCGCAGAAAAATATGAGCCCGAACAGCCTGTTGAGATCAACAGAGAAATAGTTGTAAAAACTATCGGGATACTCCGTGAAAACGATGTAAAAATTGCGATAAACGGCAATACAAATTCCGTTATTTTAAAGGAATTCGGCGAGGGCGTAGAGGGCTTTGACGAATACTTTGACTTTACCCCTCATATAGAGGACAAGGGCGATTACAGCGTAACCGACTATGCGGCACAGCTTGCAAAGGCGGCAAGGGAGATGTCGGACGCAACGCTGGGCGCATGCGTTTCCGATATTTACACATCGGACGAATGTGACTATATCTGCATCGCCGTTGCAACGGATAAATCCGCCCTTGTAAGAAAGATTTACAAGGACAGCGACGAAACGGACGAGATGTTTATGCGTATAGCCGCCGAGGAGCTGTTTTCGTTAATATCCGAAAAGGCCGCCGGCAACAGCGCCGTGGGCATTGAGGTTGCAGAGGAAGGGGAGCCGGAGGAGAAGAAGCTTGAACCGAAAACTAAAAAGATTATAATTTCGGTTATAGCTATAATCCTTGTGCTTGCGATAGTTACCGGTATATTGTTCTTTGTTAAAAAGAAAAAGGACGAGCAGGCGACAACTACCACGCTCACGACAACTACCACGACAACCACTACCACACAGGCTCCCGTAGTTATTGAAACAAAGCCGCTTTCGGAAATGATGATTGCGCAGTTCCTTGAAAACGCCGATAAAGAAAACGCATCGGACAAAAAGGCCACTCCCGGGCCCGTTCCGCTTCAGATTACCGTAAATGACGAACAGCTTGACGCCAAACAGGTAATAGCGAGAATTGTCGAGGCGGAAATGGGCAAGGATTACAACCCGGAGGCAATAAAAGCGCAGGCGGTTCTCACATATACTTACCTCAGATATATGCAGTCGGGCTGGAAAATCAGCGGAGTTAAAATGGCGGATAAGGCAAGCGACGAGGTGACCAAGGCTGTCAACGAGGTGTTCGGACAATATATAACCGTTGACGGAAATCTCGCCTTTACGCCGTATTTCAATATGTCGGCAGGTAAGTCCGCTTCAAGCGAGACGGTGTTCTCGGCAAAAACAAATTATCTTGTAAGCGCCGACTGCTCTTCGGATAAGCTTGAAAAGGATTACAAGAGAACGGTTGAGGTCAAGGCGCCGGAGATTAGGGCGGCTATCAATGCTTATGACCCCGAAATTAAGCTTGAAGAGGACGATACAAAGCTTATCTCCGTAAAATCACATGACAAATGCATTGACAACAACACGGGCTATGTATCGAAAATGACCGTAGGCGATAAAGAGATAAGCGGATATGAGTTTATTTACGGCGTGCTGAAGAAAGAAGATGTCAATTCCGTATGCTTCAGCGTAGAATATGATGCGGAAAGCGGAAGCTTTAAGTTTACCTTATACGGCAAGGGCTTCGGCGTAGGCATGAGCCAGCAGGCGGCCAATTACGACGCCGGAAAGGGCAAAAAGTACGACGCTATATTAAAGGCTTACTTTAAAGGCATTAAAATAGAAAAGGATACTGCGAACGGAACGGCAGGGACTACTACAACAACAAAAAAGGCAACGGCCAATTCCGCAGGCAGAACAACAAGCAGGAAATCCACGGGCACTAAAAAGCGTGTGACCACTACGACTAAGAGGACAACTACCAAGGCTGCCCGTCCTGCAAACGCAACCGTAACGCAGAAGGCTACGCAGACCGCCGCCGCAAACACTCAGCCGGCAAATTCTCCGCAGACGGAAAACGAAAATACTGCGGCAGAGGAATAAATATATAAAAGAAAGGGATAATGCCTTATGACAATTCTTGTAACCGGAGGCGCAGGCTTCATAGGTTCGCATACCTGTGTAGAATTACTCAACGCAGGCTACTCGGTAGTGGTGGTTGACAACTACTACAACTCAAACCCGAAGGCTCTTGAAAGGGTAAAGGAGCTTACAGGTAAGGATTTTAAAACACATGAGTGCGATATTCGTGATACCGAGGGCATGGATAAGATATTCAAAGAGAACAAGATTGACGCCGTTATACATTTTGCAGGGCTCAAAGCCGTTCCGGAATCCTGCCGTAAACCCATTGAGTATTACGACAACAATGTGGGCGGAACGCTGAAGCTTTGTGATGTTATGAGGAATAACGGCTGTAAAAACATAGTTTTCAGCTCATCGGCAACCGTTTACGGAATGAACAATGTTTCGCCGCTCAAGGAAACCATGAAAACAGGCGGAACGACAAACCCGTACGGAACTACAAAGTATATGATAGAGATAATACTTGAGGATATTTGTAAATCCGACCCGGAATGGAACGCCACTCTGTTAAGATATTTTAATCCTATCGGCGCACATAAGAGCGGAAGAATAGGCGAAAATCCCAACGGAATACCGAACAATCTTATGCCCTATATAACGCAGGTCGCAATAGGAAAAATGCCTTACCTCAATGTTTGCGGAAACGATTACAACACTCCCGACGGCACGTGCATAAGGGATTATATCCATGTTGTTGACTTGGCGGACGGCCATGTTAAGGCGGTTGACAATATTCTTCAGGGTCATAAGGGCGTTCAGGTGTTTAATTTGGGAACAGGCGAAGGCTACAGCGTACTTGATGTTGTCAAGGCATTTAGCAAGGCTTACGGCAAGGACTTGCCTTATAAAATCGCACCTCGCCGCCCCGGCGATATAGATATTTGCTATTCCGACTCCTCAAAGGCGAAAGAGGTTCTCGGCTGGGAGGCAAAGAGGGGCATAGAAGAAATGTGCGAGGACTCATGGCGCTGGCAGTCCCAAAACCCCAACGGATATGACGATTAATGCAAATATTACAAACTAAAAAATCAGCGGAGCGGTCAAGACTGCTCCGTTTGTTTTTTGATAAATTTTATTGTGGCAATTAAAAGTTAAAAGTCCTTGCCGCTTTTATATCTCAATGCGAGAAAAAACCTCCGGTCATAAACCGGAGGTTTTAATATTGTTTTAATTTTAATTATTGCTATGTTTAATTTTACTTTTGCTTAGTTTTCAAATCACCCTTTGTATGTTAGTTTGTTTTATCTGTTGTTTTGTATATGTTTACTTATTAAATCAGATACCGTCGATAAGTCTCTGAACCTGATCTTCGGGCATTGTCTTAACGGACTGACCTGCGAAGTTATCTTCAGCAGCGTAGTCTTCGTCTGTTGCAAGAACTACGGTGT
>CANRHD010000016.1 GCA_947630285.1 uncultured Clostridia bacterium
CACGCTATTATAATCCCGAATGGGGTCGTTTTATCAACTGCGATGATACAAATATCCTGCTCGCAACTCAAGGCGAAGATCATGGTGCAAACTTATTTGCCTATTGTGATAATAACCCTGTTAATAGGGTGGATTATAAAGGCAGAAACTCAAACAAGCTAGTTGTCGGAATAGCTCTTACGCTCTTGGTATTAAGTGCTTTAGAGCGTGTGCATAAAACATATGAGGAAATAGGAGAAATTTATTTTTATAGTAGCTATTACGATATAAAACAACATAAAGAGATAAAAAATTTATTTGTAAATGATTGGAACTATTCTATTGCATCAAGTGGTGATGCATGTTACATTAAAATTCAAATGGAATTAGCTATGAATCCTATGGTGCGTTTTTGCGAGTATTATATAGAAATAAGAGATAATACAAATTGGGAAATAATAGAAAACTATGGTGAAAAAATTGGCAAACAATACTTTTCTATTGTTAATAGCGAAATGTTCTTTGTGACAGATTGGGTGTTAGGAGATATGTTTCCAACTCTTGCAGCCGTTAGTGCTTTAAGAATCTTTGCTGAATCGTCTTTTATGAATCATAAAAGAGCAAAATATATAAATTACGAGAAAAACAAACAATCAAAAATCTATGAAGATAATTATACTGCATTATTAAATAAATACTGCACCTATAACAAGAAAAAAGTTGGTGTAAAATTTATAAATGTGAATTATAAAGAACATGATTGTGTAAAAGAGTATTCCAAAGTAAATCCTTCAAAATAGAACCAAGGTGATAATATGAAAAAACAGCGCATTTCCGATGATGTTTTGAATGAGGTTATAAAAAGCATATTTTTTATAAGTGTCTTTACAATTTTACTTGTAATCGGATTTTTTATGCTTAAAGGGTCGTCGGTCAGTATAATCACAGAACTCGTGCATATTCCTGTTTTCATATACATTCCGTTTATTATATCAATACTTGCCGGAATAAGTATGCTAATTTGCAAATTCAAATGCAAATTGGAATTAATACCTAAAATCGCATTTATCGCATTTGTAATATTGGTAACTTATTATTGGATTGCACTTTCATCTACTTCGGCTGTGGCTGTCAGGCGTTCAAAAGCACTTAATGTGGTAGAAGAAGCGGCAAAGCTTGAAAATGTTTTCCCACCGCAAATTAATAAGGTTAATTTTATAAAAAAGGATAGTGTTGAAAGGCCGTTTACTGTTTTCGGAAAGCTTTCTTATGAAGAAAATTTTGAATATGAAGAAAAAGCAGAAGACACATCAAAAATTCTTAACCTTATCCATCAAGAGGTTGTTTGCTTTGAAAACACTCCTTTATTAAACGAGGACAGGCTGATTAATTTCTTAAAAGCAAATTTTAAATCAAATATGTATTTCGGCAGCTATATAGAAAATGAGGATATAATATCGGGTGAAATTAACAACATTAAATACCAATATGTTTTTAAGCGAATTTACGAGGAAAGTGTGTTTAATTATGATTACTGTTACTCTTTGTTGATGTATAATGAAAATGCGGTATTGGCAATTTCCAACTATTATCTTCTGAATGACGATTTTGAGTTTGACCCTTTAGCCAATATCCGGCAAGTTGCGGATATAACCAAAGATATATTTATAAAATAACACGGCGTAAGTTAAATTTTATTAATTTCTGAGGGTGAAAATGGCGAAAAATATATAAAAGCCATTTTAACGGTTATCAATTATTTGTATTCGGTGGATATTAAGTGTATTTCAAGGAATTTCTTCATTTTTTAAATTGGTGTTCTATTACTTCTGCCTATCGCTTCCTATATCGGTTTAGGCGATTTGCTGTATGCATCGTTTTATGATGATGGGCAGGGATTTGCAAAACAGATTTCTGCCATATTCGCATAAATCATCTTTCAAGCATTGCAAGAAGCGACAGAATAAGATAAAGGTGTGGTATGTTTTTATTCATAATTGGAAACGGATTCGATATAGGCAACGGTATTCAAACCGAATATAAGCATTTTTATCATTTCCTCAAAAATAATCATGAAGATTTTTTTAAATCTGTAGCATCCCTCTTTTTGGCCGATTTTGAAACAGACCCTTTTTGGTGTGATTTTGAGGAATGTTTAGCTGATTTTACCCCCGAATATTTTATTGACAAAAAACTATCTCCTCAACAGACATCGGAAACTGTTTTAGATTTTCAAGAACTTTTGTGCCAATATTTTAAAGAATGGATTTGTAGCATTGCCATGCCGCAAATCAATAACTTAAGTACATTCACTTCAAATTCATTATTTATAAATTTCAACTATACAGATACACTTGAAAAAATATATAATGTTCCATTTGACAAGGTTATACATATACACGGTCAAGCAAGCCATCCCAAAAGCAAAATAATTATCGGTCACAGTAGCAGGACCACAATAGATGATATGTGTAAATCCTATGGAATAATAAAAAATGATAGTCTTGAATGCACTCCTGAAGAACTGAATTATTTAATAGTGGCAGAAATGCTGTTGTTTACGCTTAAGAAGCCAACCGAGGAAATAATGGAGCATAAACTTCAGCCTATAGATTTTCAACAAGTATCTGAAATTGCAGTATTAGGACACTCGTTAGGAAATGTTGATTGGCCATATTTTAAGTTTATTAAAGAGCATTTGACCCGATCTGTTCATTGGAATTTCAGTGCATATTGCGAAAGGGATAGAACGCAGATTCTGCTTTTCGTAAAAAAATTTCAAATAACTGACTATTCTATTGATTCTCTACAAAATTTAATTTCTCAATATTCACACAATTAACTGTATATACTTTAAAAAACAGAAAGAATAAGTGGTTACGAAAACAAGAACAAGAACCGAAAGCTTAATAATATCACTCAATAAATATAACTATTATTACTTTCTGTTGTAATATATTTTCAAGTGTGTAGTTCGCTTCACCTATCAACGAGACAGGCGGCACCTGTTTCGTTGCCACAAACTGCGTATCTATCATCTTAGCCTTACGACAAAAAACTCGCTCACTGTGAGCTCCCCTCTCTCCCCAAAAAGTCAATTCAGACTTTTTGGGGATTTTTTTGCAACCGCTTTGCCATCATTGCTTCTGCGGTGAATTTATTGGTGTTATGTTTTATTGATATAAGCTATTTTGTTGCTCTCGTCACCGAGCGTGTAAGATTTACTGCCGTTGTCGATTAGTGAAAAGTGAAAAAGTAACCCCCGGCAAGGTTCGTGAGAACCTTGCCGGGGGTTGGCGCGGAAGGAGAGACTCGAACTCTCGCGCCGGTTTCCCGACCTACGCCCTTAGCAGGGGCGCCTCGTCACCAACTTGAGTACTTCCGCATTTGGTAACTTGTTTAAAGCTGTTATGTTTTCCAACAAAGGCTATACAGCCGCCGCCGTATAGCTTTTGTTGTTCTGGCGGAGAGAAAGGGATTCGAACCCTTGTGAGTTTGACCTCAAACGGTTTTCAAGACCGCCGCGTTATGACCACTTCGCTATCTCTCCGAATAGCTTAATAATGTTACCATATTCATACCGTTTTGTCAATCATAATTTATAATTATTATGCTTGAATTAGCCGCATTTTCTCCTTGCCAAAACCGTTAAAGCGTTATTCCGTCTTTGAAAATTGCTATTTCCTTAACGCCCGTTTTTTCGGACTTCGTTTTTGCTTCTCCGCTTGCTACGGATATTACAAAATCGGCGAGCTTGTGAGCCTGCGCTTCGTAATCCTTTGTTTTGAGAAGATCGCCCGAATTATAGTCTATCCAATTTTTCTTCTTTAAGTAAAGGGCGGTATTTGAAGAAATTTTTACCGTGGGAACGGGTGCGGAATATGGCGTGCCTCTGCCGGTTGTAAACAAAATGATATTGGCGCCGGCGGCTGTCAGCAGGGTGCAGGATACCATATCGTTCCCCGGACCGCAGAGCAGAGAAAGACCGTCCTTTTTGCAAATTTCACCCATATCCAAAACATCGGTTATTACCGCCGAGCCGCCCTTTTGAACGCAGCCGAGCGATTTTTCCTCAAGCGTTGTGATACCGCCTGCCCTGTTCCCGGGCGAGGGGTTTTCGGAAACCGGCTGAGAGTGCGAAGTGAAATACTTTTTAAATCCGTTTATCATACCGACGGCTTTTTCAAATACCTCCCTGTTCTGCGCCCTGCCTAAAAGCAAATTTTCGGCTCCGAACATTTCGGGGACCTCGGTGAGCACGGCACGCCCGGAATTCTTTGTGAGAATGTCCGTAAAACGGCCGCACAGAGCGTTTGCGGTTATGCCCGAAAGTCCGTCCGTGCCTCCGCATTTAAGCCCCACCGTAAGCCTTGAGAGAGGCAGTTTTTTGCGTGTGTCATGCTTCATAAGCCGAGCAAGCTCCCTGACCTTCAAAACTCCGGCCTCTATTTCGTCGTACTCCTCCTGGCAAACCATAGTCCTGAGCCTTGACTTATCAAAGCCGTCAAATTCGGGCATAATGTGCGAGAGGTTATTGTTTTCACACCCGAGCGAAACAAGTAAAACTGCGCCTGCATTTCCGTTCTTTGCGATGCCGGCGAGTATTTTTTTCGTGTTTTCGAGGTCTTCCCCCAACTGCGAGCAACCGTAGGGGTGGGAAAAAGCAAAAACGCCGTCGCCGATTTCGCCGATTTCCTCGTTTGCCCTTTTAGCAATCAGAGCGCACACCGAATTTGCACAGCCAACGGTGGGGATTATCCAAATTTCGTTGCGTATTCCCACCCTTGAGCCGCTTCGCTCATAGCCGTAAAAGTATAATTCCTCGGACGAAGAACCGTTTTCCGTAAAATCGGGCTTATATTCGTATTCGCCGCTTTCGCTAAGCGCTGTTTTCAGATTGTGGGTATGTATATGCTCACCCTTTTTTATATCCGTAATCGCCGTGCCGATGGGAAAACCGTATTTTATAACGGGGCTGTTTTGCCTTATGTCCTCGAGCGCAATTTTATGCCCGAACGGAATATCGGCATTTTCGTTTATAACAACGGCGCAGTTGTCCCTTTCGTGGATTTTTATGTAATCATACTTCATTTTTGACCGCCTCTTCAACGGCTTTTTTAATTTGGCCGTTTTTAATAAGATTGTAAAAATGCTCTGTTTTTTCCCTGATACGGGGATCGCCTGCAAGGTTCGTTCCCCAAAGCTTTTGGGCGGACAGCACGCCGTAAACAAAGCCCTGCGGATTTTTTTGAGAATTTATCACCGTTTCGATAAAGCTTTCGTCGTCCTTGATTTCAAAGCTTTTTTCGTTGTAGCTTTTTATATAGCTTCCGTTTCGCTTCTCACAGCGGTAAAGCTCCAAAATGGCCGCAAGACCCAGACACAGGCAGTCGGGCGCAACGCCGAATTCTTTTGTAAACTCCATAACCGTGTCAAGGTTTCTCGCTTTGAATTTTGAAACGGAGTTTAAGGAAATATCAATGAGCCTGTGATTTAAGAAGCTGTTTGAAAAGCGTTCGAGCGTATCGTCGGCAAATTCCCGCGCGCCGTCCGTATCGCCGAGGACGGGCAGAATTTCACCGTACAGACCTTTTTTTACAAAACGGGAAAATAGCCCGTCGCTCATCATCTCATACACGGTGTCTTTCCCGTAAAGCAATGCCGCAGCGGCGCACATCGTGTGAACGCCGTTAAGTATTCTGACCTTTCTTTTTCTGTACGGGGCAATGTTCCTTGTAAAAACCACATTTTTATTGACCTTGTCGGCAGGGAAAATTTCCCTTGCCCTTTCGTCCGCTTCAATCCCCCAAAACGCATACGGCTCGCAAACATCGCAAAGCCTATCGCCACGGTACATTTCGCCGAGACTTTCCGCATCGGGTCTGCCGGAAACTATTCTGTCAACAAGGGTGGAGGCGAAAATGTTACAGCCGAGAAAATCCTTGAAGCCGTCCTCCAAATTCCAAAGGTCGGCGTAATTTAAAACCGCCTGTTTCAGCGACGCACCGTTGTTTTCAATCAGCTCGCAGGGCAGGATAAGCAGGGCGGCGTTTTTGTCGGCGCCGAAAAATTTGTACCGCTCATACAAAAAAGCCGTGAGCTTCCCGGGATAGGTGTCGGGAACAGCCCTGACCGTATCGTTCTCGTCAAAAGCTATTCCGGCCTCGGTTGTGTTTGAAATTATAATCCTGAGACTGTCGCTGTGCGAAAATTCAAGAAAACGCCCGTAATCCTCCGTAAGGCTTAAATACTCCCTGACGGAGGTGACGGTTTTTACCCTGCTTACGGTACGGCCGTTTTCAACTCCCCTTATGATTACATTGTAGTTACAGTTTTGGGATAAAAATATATCCCTCTTTGAGGACGACCTCGGCTGGCAGACGGCAATGCTCGAATTAAATATATTGCGGTCGTTCATATCGTCTATCAAAATATCCGCAAAAGCACGCAAAAAATTGCCCTCGCCGATTTGCAGAACCTTAACAGGCAGGTTTTTATGGCCGACGGTCTGCGTAAAGGATTTTGGAGCTATTTTAACCACCCCTTTTTACTGAATTTTAGCATAAATTGCGTTTGTTGTATAGCGGATATAAAAAACTTGATATATTTTTTTACTTGTGGTAAAATTATTGGCGTAATTTTTATTAGAGGGTGAATTTTTAATGTCAGGACACTCAAAATGGAGCACCATTAAGCGTAAAAAGGAAAAAACGGATAACGCCAGGGCTAAGGTGTTTACAAAAATCGGCAGGGAAATTGCCGTAGCGGTAAGGGAGGGAGGCCCCGACCCGGCCGGAAACTCCAAATTAAAGGATATTATAGCAAAGGCAAAGGCCGCCAATGTACCTAATGACAATATTGAAAGAATTATCAAAAAAGCCGCCGGAGAGGGCGGTTCGGACAACTACGAAAGCATCACTTACGAGGGCTACGGCCCGTCGGGTATTGCGGTAATAGTAGAGGCGCTTACCGATAACCGCAACCGCACGGCAGGCGATGTACGCCATTATTTTGACAAGTTCGGCGGAAATATGGGACAGTCCGGCTGTGTTTCTTTTATGTTCAACAGGCAGGGTGTTATCATAATAGATAAAGAAGATATTGACGAAGAAAAGCTTATGGAGGACGCCCTTGAGGCAGGCGCTGTTGACTTTATAACCGACGGCGATGTTTACGATGTGCGTACCGAACCCAACGATATGGGCGCAATCCGTGACGACCTTGAGGCGAAGGGCTATAAATTCCTTTCGGCGGAGGTTGAGTATGTGCCCTCCACCTACACAAGGCTTGATAATCCCGACGATATAAACAATATGGGTAAAATGCTTGAAATGTTCGAGGACAACGACGACATTCAGGAGGTTTACCATAATTGGGAGAACGAGGACGATTACGAGGGTTAATACAATAGGGCAAAATTCCTGTTTTACATTTTAAATCAAAAACAAAAAGCGGTTATACCGAGGTCGTTTTCGGTATGGCCGCTTTCGTTATTGTTTTCGTTATTGTCAAATTGCACAAGGCTTAATTTTTTTGCTTTTCCGTTAAACAATTCCGAGATATTCTTCAAGGCATTTGTTTTTTTCTTTCATTTTTTTCGCCGCCTCTTCGCCGACATATCTCCAATGCCACGGCTCGTAATCGACGCCCGTTATTTTAACCTTGTCGGCAGGGTAGCGCAATATAAAGCCGTATTCGTGAGCGTGGTCCGAGAGCCATTGGTATTCCTTGGTCTTTGCAAAGTCCTCGCTTGCGCTGACTATGTCAACGGCAAGTCCGGCGTTATGCTCCGAACAGCCGGCAGGCAGTACGCTTATACCTGCCTTGCTTTCCGCTTCCTCCTGGGACAGGCCCTGATTAAGATAGAAATTAACCTTCCTTGTATAGGAGGATTCCTGCAGGGAATAGCTGTGATAACCTGAATACGGCGTGAGTATGCAGTCGTCCTTTTTGGCGGCTTCATACATTTGCCGATACTTCTCGGTAATCCTTGAATCGGCGGTTATCGAGCTCCCCTCTATAATCGGCGAAAGCGAGGGGACATATTTTTCGGGGAGCGGATATTTTGTACCGATTATCGAAAGGTACCAATATTCCTCGTCCGTAGGCTCGATTATTTTAGCCATAAAGCGAGCCGTTGTTTCGCCCTTGCCGCCGTTCGAGTTTTTGGCATTGCCGTCCTTTTCGGTAGAGTCCTTATTAAGCTGTTTCAGCTGTTCGTCCGTAAGCACGGTTGTGCTTGCCTGCTGTGCGGTTGTGGTCTCGGCAGGCGGAATAATTACGCTTTTTTCGGGTATCCTGCTGTGTATTGCCGCAAAGCATAAAATCAATGGCAGCATTATCGCCGATAGAGCTATAACAAGATATTTTTTAGCCCCCAGAGAATTAAACAGAGCCTTAAAGTCAAGCTTGTTTGAGTCCCTTTTTGCTTTTACAGGTTTTTTGCCGGCAGTTCTTGTGCGGTTATTGTTTTCCTGCATAAAAAATAGCCTTTCCTATATAAAATTTATGCGTATATTCTATGTGTTTTTTTTATAATTGTCAAATTTTTTTGTATCGGGCTCTGTTTTCGCCTGCTGTTTTGAATAAAAAATTAAGATTTTTGCCCTTATTTTGACAATTAATTATCGACATAAAAGTGATAATATGATAAAATAACCCAAAGCGCAGTTTTTAATTGCTTCCAGCTTGAAAATTTGAAACGGAGTTGAATATATGAAAGCGTGTGAAAGCGTACAAAATTATCCGTCAAGGGTAAGGGAGATGTCAAACTACACGGTGCGTGAGGTCAAAAAGGTCTGCACGCAGACAGGGCCGAGGGAATCCGGCTCACAGCAGGAGGAAAAGGCTCTGCAATACGCCGCACAGTCAATGGAAAATGTGTGCGACAGCGTTGAAAGCGAGAAATTTTCCGTAAGCCCCAGGGCTTTTGCGCTTTCGGTTACGGTGAGCGCACTGCTTATTTTGATTTCCGCCGCAGGCTTTATAGCTTGCAGGCTTAATGTTTTGGGTGCGGCAGGCCCTTATGTGGGGATAGTTACGCTTGTTTTGAGCGTTGCCGCCGCAGTGGTTCTTGCAGGCGAATTTATTTTACTTAAAAAAATTATCGACCCGTTTTTCTCAAAGACAACGGCGGAAAATGTTATTTTTACAAGAAAGGCTTCGGGCGAAACGAAGAGGAGAATTGTTTTCGCCGGAAATATGGACTCTTCATACGAGTGGCGGTATTCGGGCATGAGAAACGGCAGGTCGGGTATTGCGCTCATATATGTTTTGCTTGCGGTTGCGGTAATTTATATTATCTTAAATGCGGCAGCCCTGTTTAATCTTCCCCGGGCGGCAGATGTGATTATGCTTGTTATTGCGGCGCTCGGCATTGTACCCGCCGTTATGGGCTTGGCGTTTATAAACCTTAAATCCGTTTCACAGGGCGCAAATTCAAATTTAACGGGCGCATTTGCCTGTATGGCCGTGCTTCGTTTTATGGACGCCAACAAAATAAGATTTGAAAACACCGAGGTTTCGGCTCTCTCAACCGCATGCAGGGAATGCGGAACGAGAGGGGCGCAGGCTTACGCCAAAGAGCATAAAAACGACGGCGTTGAAACGGTAATTATAGCCGTTGACACGCTTCACGATTTTGATAATATGAGAGTTGCAGTTAAGGATAAGCACACGGGTACGGCGCTCGACCCGAAGGCGGCCGCATTGCTTAAAAAGGCGGCGGAAAACGCCGGATACAATATTGATATAGGCCCGTCCGTTTTAATGACGGAGTCTGCGGCCTTTAAAGGAGCAGGCATAAATTCAGCCGCTCTGAGTGCGGCAAACCCCGAAAACGCAGGCTTTTACCATACGGCTCTCGACACGGCGGATAAGTTAAGTCTTAAGGCCGTGGAGGCAGGAATAAGCGTTTTAATTGAAGCCGCATTTTTGTATGATGAGCAGGGTTTGAAAAACGAATATTAAATATTGTAAAAAAACTATTGTTAAATTCATACAAAGTGTGTTATTATATATCTGATAACTACCAAAAGGGGTTTGAATTATGCAAACTAAAGTCAAAAAAATAATTTCCGCAGTTTTACTGATTTCAATGCTCACGGTAATGTTCTCCTCATGCAGTGTTGACAAAATTCTCAATAAGAATGTTGAACAGCCCGTTGCCGTTAAGGTAAAGACCGACCTGAAGGACGCCGTTTTCACATTTACATACGGCGAGCTCAAGGGAGTTCTGCCCCAGGACAAGCTCGGAGCGCTGTTTGAGGAATATGACAAGCTTGAGGACGACATCACCATTGATATGACATATAACGACCTCTCAAACAATTTTGAGGAGGGAAGCGATCTTTTCAATTCGGTAATGGCTCTGCTTTCGGAAAAGGAAAAGGCTCAGCTTACGAATAACGCCGAAGATGTTCTTAATTATTTCGTTGAAAAGATTAACGGCGCCAAGGAAGATAAGCCCATAGTCGAATACAACGAGAGCTTTTGGACGGATTCGGACAGCATTGAGTTTACGCAGAACGGCAAGCCGAGCGACGAAAAAATCAAAACGGCCGCAAAATACTTCGATTATTTTGTAACAAAGGGCGTAGGCGATTATTTGAGCAACGGCGACAACGGTAAAACGGGCGTTACCGAAGAGGGTACGGACCTTACCGATATTATGTACCTCTACGGCGAGTCAAAAGCGTGCAAGCTTACCATGGACAATGTAGTTTCGGTATTCAGCTCCGTAAATTACGACACCGTTAAAAATTCGGACGACGAAGATGTTCCCACCGCCGCCACAAGAATTGTAAAAATAGTCTTAAAGGACGACGAGGCTTCGGTTAAAAACGCTTTCTCGTTAAGGGGCAAGGAAGACATACTCAAGGAAATGAAAAAAGGCTCCGATTACTTCACGGTTGATGATTACAATGTAGGCTTCAACACCTGTACGATAGTGGCTACATTTAATGCCGTTACCGATAATATCCTTACGGTAAGGTATGAAAAGAATATGAAAATTTCCACGGTCGTAAACGGCGCAGGCTCGCTTGAATATTTGGGCAGTCAGGATTTAAGCTTTAACTGCACCGACTGCGTCGAATATCATTTCGGCTGGGAAGCGGAAGCAAAATAATGTGTATATAATCACCGATGACAGCGTGCCGTCGGTGATTTTTGTTTTGGGGGAGTAAAAATGAAAAATAAAGGTAAAGACTACACAATTCCGCAAATCGACTTGTCGCTTGAACCGAAGAATGTGAGCGAGGAGTTTAAATATTTGTACCGATATACCGTAGTTGACGGGGGAACGGGCTATCTCGGCCACCCCGACTCCTGCACGGTGAACGGCGATGAAATCCTCACCTTTTACCCGGAGGGACACGGCAGGGGAAAGGTGCTTGCCAAAAAGAGCGTTGACGGCGGCAGGTCTTATTCCGATGCCTTTAAAAACCCTCCGAAAAGCTGGGAAAAATCCAAGGAGACGCCCACAATTTACAGACTTAGCTTTACTAAGCGGAATATTAAGGATAAGCTGATTTTAATTTGCGGAAATCCTAAATGGCCGGACGAAAGGGAAAGCGTCGGCGGCTTCAACTGCTCCGTTTCGGACGATGAGGGCGAGAGCTTTTCGGAGTTTGAGCTGTTTTTTGCAGGGGAATTTTACCCGATAGTCGCAATGAGCTCCCTTACAAAGTTAAAGGAAAACGGGGAATTTACCGACAAGTGGATGGGGCTTTTCCACGACAGGAATTTTGTAAATTACAAAACGGTTTTAAGCTTTGACGACAGCGGTAAAATGCACTGGTCAAGGCCGACGCCGTATTTTTCACGGTACAGGGAAATTGAAAAAAGCACGCAGATGTGCGAGGTGGAGTGCGTAAGAAGCGACGGCGGCAAGGGCGACGAGCTGATGCTAATTACCAGGAGCAATTCAAAAAAGGTCAATTCCCTTTTGAGCTTTTCAAAGGACGAGGGGGAGACATGGTCTTACCCCGTATTTGCGCCGAGCTCCGTAAACGGCGAAAGGCATAAGGCGGATTATCTCAACGACGGCAGGCTGTTTATCACGTTCCGCTCGATAGAAAGAGATGCGAAAAAGGTGCGCCGTTACAGCGAAAAACGCTTTAGAGGCTGGTATTCGGAGGGCTGGATAGCCTGGGTAGGGGAGTATGACGATTTAAAAAACGGCAGAGAGGGCAGGTACAGGATAAAAATCGCCCACACTTATCTGCCGGGGCAGAAAGCTCCGAAAAGAGCGGCCAACGCCGACACGGCCTATTGCGGCAATGTTGTGCTCTCCGACGGTACTGTGGTCACATCTTCCTACGGAATTTTTTCCGCCGACGAAAAGAAAAACGGAAAATACGATACGGACAAGGGCAGGCTTAAACGAAAGACCTTTATAGCTTCAAAAAGGATAAGAACCGAGGACATCGAAAAGCTCTTAGAGGAAGAAAAATGATATTTTTATATGTAATAATTACAATAATAATACTTTATTGCGCCGCAGCGTCGGTTTTGATTATTAAAGGCGCAGGGGAAAAAAGAGAAATACCGAAGGGTACGCCGGCAATAGTGCTCGGCTGTACGGTCCGCAACGACAAAATGAGCAAAATGCTTGTCAGGAGGTGCGACAGGGCGCTCGAATACATGAACGGCGATAAAAATGCCGTTGTGATACTTTCAGGCGGCAGGGAGGACGAAATTAACAGAGCGGAGGCGCAGGCGATGTTTGAGTATCTCACCGAAAACGGCGCAGACTCCGCCAGGCTCATAATCGAAAACAAATCCGAAACCACGCAGGAAAATATGCTCTTTTCAAAGGAGATTTTGGATAAACTCGGCCTCGGAAGCGAAGCGGTCATAATCACAACGGACTTTCATCAGTTTCGCTCGAAAATTTATGCCGAGCGTGCCGGAATTGTGCCGTACAGCCTGTCCTCACGCCTTACCGCCGGAGCGTTTTTGAAAAATATCGTCCGTGAATGGATAGTTATTTTGGGGCTTTTGAAAAAATAATTGACGGTATGCGCCGAAAACTCTTGACAATTTGCCGTTAATGGTGTATTATACTCACACAATAAAGAGGAACCTACCGTTCTCACCTGCGATTTTTAATGACACAGGTCAATACTTTTAGGGCTTTGGCCTTATCTGTGTGTATTGAGCGTGAACGGTTGCTTCACGCTTTAATTTTTATTTACGGGAGTGATTATCCATCGCTATCAAAGAAATGCAGCTCAACGAGCAAATTCGCGACAGGGAAGTCAGGGTCGTTACCGCTGACGGCGAACAGCTCGGAATTATGTCTGCAAAAGAAGCGCTTAAAAAGGCCGAGGAAAAAAACCTTGATCTTGTTAAAATAGCGCCTACTGCAAAACCGCCTGTTTGCAAGATTATGGATTACGGTAAATTCAGGTTCGAACAGGCAAAAAAGGAGAAAGAGTCAAAGAAAAACCAGCGCACGGTGGAAACCAAGGAAATAAGACTCTCTCTCAATATTGACACGCATGACTTTGATACCAAAGCAAATCAGGCGAGAAAATTCCTTGCCACGGGGCATAAGGTAAAGGTTTCAATTCGTTTCAGGGGCCGTGAGATGGCGCATCCGCAGATAGGCGAACAAACCATGAAAAAATTTGCCGAGGCCTTGAGCGAAAGCTGTACCGTGGAAAAGCCTGCAAAGCTTGAGGGCAGACAGATGCTTATGTTCCTTGCCCCGTTATCCGCTAAATAAGTATATTATTCATTCAGGAGGAAAATAAAATGCCTAAAATCAAAACTCACAGCGGCGCTAAGAAGCGTTTCAAGTTGTCAAAGAACGGTAAGCCCATCAGAGGACACGCTTACAAATCGCACATTCTTAACAAAAAGTCAACCAAGAGAAAGAGAAATCTTCGTAAGACTGCTGTTGCGGATGTTACAAACCAGAAGCAGATCAAGCGTCTTATTCCTTATAAATAATTCTTAAATTTCGTGGTTGAAGCCACTTATTACAAAATTTCGGAGGTAACTTAAATGGCTCGTATTAAGGGTGCGATGATGACTCGCAAAAGAAGAAATAAAGTTTTAAAGCTTGCTAAAGGCTACTATGGCTCAAAGTCAAGTCTTTTTAAAACGGCAAAACAGGCCGTTATGAAATCCGGTCAGTATGCCTATATCGGAAGAAAGCAGAAGAAGAGAGAGTTCAGAAAGCTTTGGATTACAAGAATTTCGGCCGCTTGCAAAATGAACGGTATGAATTATTCGACATTCATAAACGGTCTTAATAAGGCAGGCGTTACATTAAACCGCAAGATGCTTTCGGAAATAGCTATTTCCGACCCTACGGCATTTACCGCTCTTACAGAGCAGGCAAAAGCGGCACTTAAATAAGCTATAACCACGCCGAAATTTAGGCGTGGTTAAATTTTTTGTCGATAAGTTATGAAATATATTGAAATTTCAAGCAGGAATAACGATAAAATAAAATATGCCGCAAAACTCGTTTCCGGCGCAAAGGAGAGAAACGAGGCTTCGCTTTTTGTCTGCGAGGGTCTGCGCCTTTGCTGTGACGCATTTTACAGCGGATACAGGATAAGGGAGCTTTATGTAACCGAGGAAGCCGTTTCAAAAAACGGTGAAAAAATCGAGAGCATCGCAAACGGGGCGCAAAGCGTTTATCTTATAAGCGACGGGGTAAAGGATAAGCTTTCCGATACCGTAAATTCGCAGGGCGTTTTTGTGATCGCCGAAATGAAACACAGCCAAACGCCCGATATAAGCTTAGGTAAAAAATATATCGCCCTTGACTGCGTTCAAAATCCGCAGAATTTGGGGGCGGCCGCAAGAACTGCGGAGGCTCTGGGGATAGACGCTCTCATAGTTTCGGGCGGCTGTGATATTTACAATCCCAAGGCGCTCAGGGCGTCGATGGGCAGTCTTTTGAGAATACCGATAATTAAAACGGACTGCCTTTGCGGCCTGATAGACGATTTCAACAAAATGGGCGGCCTTAGCTTTTCAACCGTTCCCGACGCAGACGCACGGGATATTACCTCGCTTGATTTTTCATCGGGAGCTTTGGCAGTAATAGGCAACGAGGGCAACGGGGTCAGCGACGAGGTTAAGGCCGCAACTTCCGTGCTTGCCACAATAAAAATGGCCGGTAACGCCCAATCGCTCAATGCTTCTTCGGCGGCGGTTATTACTATGTGGGAAATGATGAAATGACAAACTGCGAGTATTGGATTTGGCTGCAAAGAACACTCGGCTTTGCGGCAAAAATCGACGATTTAATCAACTACTACGGCTCGGCGAAAACGCTTTACGAGGCAGGGAGCTATAATTGGCGTATTTCCGGGCTGTTCAGCGCAAGTCAGATTAATAAGCTTTCAAAGTACAGCCCGTCCGAATCCGGCAAAATAATGAAGGCCTGCTCGGAAAACCACTGGGATATTATTACTCCCGACGATTCGGAGTATCCTCCGCTCTTAAGAGAAATTTGCAATTTTCCGGCGGTGCTTTATGTTGACGGAAACAGCCGTCTGCTGTCGGACAGAATGTTTATTTCAATGGTGGGTACCAGAAAGGCCTCGGCATACGGCGTCAATGCGGCGAGACTGCTTGCCGCAGAGCTTTCAAAAACGGGTCTTACCGTTGTTTCGGGTGCGGCGCTCGGCATTGACAGCGCTTCGCATATGGGAGCGGTCAATTCCGGCTTCAAGACCGTTGCCGTGCTCGGCTGCGGCTTCGGAACAGGCTATTTGAGGGAAAACGAAGCGCTAAGACGGGAAATAGCCCGTAACGGTGCGCTTATTACCGAATATCCTCCGTTTTACGAGGCGGCAAGGCACACCTTCCCCACAAGGAACAGGATAATATCGGGTATGTCGCTGGGTACGGTGGTCATAGAGGCAGGCGAGCGAAGCGGCTCGCTTATCACCGCAAGGCTTGCGGCAGAGCAGAACAGAGATGTTTTTGCGGTGCCGGGCGATGTGTTTTCATCATCGTTTACCGGTGCAAACAAATTGATACATGACGGCGCAAAGCCGATTTTTACCGCCGCAGATGTTGCGGAGGAATACGCAGGTATTTATCCCGATAAAATTAAGCTTGAGGGCGCTGATATTCCGCTTTCAAGGCTGATGCCCAAAAGCGATATATTTGTGCTTGACGGTATAAATACGCCCGTGCAAGAAAAGGATAAAAAGAAAAAGACCGAAAAAGAAAACAAGCCCGAGCAGGAAAAATTCGATGAGCAGGGCATTAAGGCTTTGCCCGACGACCTTTCGGCAAACGCCAAAGCCGTTTACGGCGCTATTGACGGCGAAACGGAATTTGACGATGCGGTCAGGGCTTCGGGTCTGCCGGCATTTAAGGTGATGACGGCCGTTACGGAGCTTGAAATGCGTGAGCTTATCGAGGTTCTGCCGGGCAGAAAATATAAAAAATTAATATAGGATTGATTGCTATGTCGAAATTAGTTATAGTTGAGTCGCCGTCAAAGGCGAAGACAATTCAAAAATATCTTGGCCAATCGTACAAGGTCACCGCCTCCGTGGGGCACATAAGGGACCTGCCGGCGGCTAAGCTGAGCGTTGATGTAAAAAACGATTTTGCCCCTAAGTACGCTATAGTCAAGGGCAAGGAAAAGCTTGTAAAAGAGCTTAAAGAAATGGTTTCGGACGCAGACTCCGTATATCTTGCAACCGACCCCGACCGTGAGGGCGAGGCTATTTCCTGGCACCTTGCAACCGTGCTTGACCTTGATATGAACGAAAAAAACAGGGTAAAGTTTAACGAGATAAACAAGGCGAGCGTTACCAAGGGCATTGAAAATCCCGAAAAAATCGACCTCGATTTGGTAGACGCCCAGCAGGCAAGGCGCATACTTGACCGCATTGTGGGCTATAAGCTCAGCCCGTTTGTTTCGCAGAAAATCAGGAGGGGTCTTTCGGCGGGACGGGTTCAGTCCGTGGCGGTAAGGCTTATAGTTGACAGGGAAGAAGAAATCAGAAAATTCAATGCGGAAGAGTATTGGACGATAGACGCAAGGTTTGCCGCTCCGTCGTCAAAAAAGGCGTTTTCGGCGTCGCTTACCGCAGATGAAAACGGCAAGGTAAAAATCGAAAACAGGCAACAGGCCGACAGCTATCTTGCAAGGCTTGAAAATGCGGAATATATCGTAGACTCGGTTAAAAAAGGCACAAGAAAGCGCCAGCCGGCTCCGCCGTTTACGACCTCTACCCTCCAACAGGACGCTTCGAGGAAGCTCGGCTTCCAGGGCAAAAAGACAATGAAGCTTGCCCAGGAGCTTTACGAGGGCATGGAAATTAAGGGTATAGGCACAACGGGTCTTATAACCTATATGAGAACGGACTCGCTTCGCATTTCCGAGCAGGCAAGGCAGGAGGGCAACCAATTTATTTTAAGCGAATACGGCAAAAGCTATCTGCCCGATAAGCCGAGATATTATAAAACGAAGTCAAACGCCCAGGACGGGCATGAGGCAATAAGGCCGACCGTTCCGTCGCTTTCGCCCGACAGGGTAAAGGACAGCCTTACGGCGGATCAGTTTAAGCTGTACTCCCTTATCTGGAAAAGGTTTACCGCAAGCCTTATGTCGGCGTGCGTTCAGGACACGGTTAAGGTTGAAATAAGTGCGGCACGGGAGGAAGACAGGCAAAAAGGCAGAACGCTTGTTCTTTCGGCTTCGGGCTACAGCGTAAAATTCGACGGCTACACCAGACTTTACGAGGTGAGCACCGATGAGGACGAGGACGAGGAGAGCGTTCTTCCGGAAATTCACGAAAACGACAGGCTCAAATTAAAGAGCATAGAGGGCAATCAGCATTTCACACAGCCGCCGGCAAGATATTCGGAGGCGTCGCTTATCAAAGCGCTTGAGGAAACGGGCGTGGGCAGACCCAGTACCTATGTTTCCATAGTTTCCACGATATTGCAGAGGGAATATGTTAAAAGGGAGAAGAAACAGCTTGTTCCGACTGAATTGGGCGAAGCGGTGGTAAACCTTTTAAAACAGCAGTTCCCGAATATAGTAAATGTAAAGTTTACCGCCAATATGGAGTCGGATCTGGACAAGATAGAGGCCGGCGAGGTTGACTATATAGCAATGCTTCACAAATTCTACGACGGCTTTGAGGAAACGCTTGACAAGGCCAAGAAAGAGATGTCGGGGGTTAAAATCCAGCTTCAGGAAGATGTCACCGATATTCCCTGCGAAAAGTGCGGCAGAATGATGGTAGTCAAGGTCGGCAGGTTCGGAAAATTCCTTGCCTGCCCCGGCTATCCGGAATGTAAAAACACCAAGCCGTTTGTTGTTGAAACAAACGCAAAATGTCCGGTGTGCGGCGGCAAGGTTATCGAAAAGAAATCCAAAAAAGGCTACGCTTTCTACGGCTGTGACAATTACCCGGACTGCAACTTTATGACCTGGGATAAGCCGACGGACGAAATTTGCCCCAAATGCGGAAAATCGCTGTTTAAGCGCAAGGGGGGCCTTTTGGTTTGCCTTGACGAAAAATGCGGCTTTGAGAAAAAAGCGGAGAGAAAGAAAAGAGCGAAAAAAGAGGAATAAAGATGAAAGCAGCAGTTATCGGCGCAGGGCTTGCAGGGTGCGAAGCGGCATGGCAGTTAAATAAATACGGCATAGAGGTCGATTTGTATGAGATGAAGCCCTTAAAACATTCGCCGGCACATAAATCTGACAATTTTGCGGAGCTTGTGTGTTCAAATTCCTTAAAGGCACAGCGGCGCAATTCCGCCGCAGGGCTTTTAAAGGAGGAAATGCTCGCTTTCGGTTCCGTATGCGTCAACGCCGCAAAAAAAACGGCGGTACCGGCAGGCGGAGCATTGGCTGTTGACAGGGAACTGTTTTCCCTGCTTGTTACAAAACAGATAAAATCGGCCGGGAAAATTAATGTTATCACAGAGGAAGTTTCCTCTTTCCCCGACGCCGACGCCGTAATCGTTGCCGCAGGGCCGCTTGCTTCCGACTGCCTTGCAGAGGAAATAAAAAAAATATGCGGCGAAAGCCTTTCCTTTTACGATGCGGCCGCCCCCATAGTTTCCGCCGACAGCATAGATATGGATTTTGCCTTTACCCAGTCAAGGTACGGCAGGGGCGGAGACGACTATATCAACTGCCCTATGAACAGGGAGGAATACGAGGCTTTTTACGAGGCGATTATAAACGCCGAGAGCGCACAGCTGCACAGCTTTGACAAAAAGGCCGTTTATGAGGGCTGTATGCCCATTGAGGTTTTGGCTTCGAGGGGCAGGGACACCATGCGTTACGGCCCGTTAAAGCCCGTGGGACTTGTTGACCCGAGAACGGGACACAGACCCTGGGCGAATTTACAGCTTCGCAGTGAAAATTCACAGGCTACCATGTATAACCTTGTCGGATTTCAGACCAATCTGAAATTTTCCGAGCAAAAGAGAGTTTTTTCGATGTTCCCGGCGCTTAAAAATGCGGAGTTCCTGCGTTACGGCGTTATGCACAGAAATACATTTATAAATTCGCCGGCGCTTTTAAATTCCGATTTTTCTTTACGGGAATATCCCGACATTTTCTTCGCAGGGCAGATAACCGGCGTGGAGGGCTATATGGAATCGGCGTCCTCGGGAATACTTGCCGGCTTAAATGCGGCAAGAAGGCTAAAGGGGAAAAACACCCTGACCTTGCCCGAAACCGTTATGATGGGTGCGCTTTCCCGTTACATAAGCGACCCCGGCGTTAAAAATTTTCAGCCCATGGGCGCAAATTTCGGCGTTCTGCCAAAGCTTGGGGAAACAATCAGAGACAAGGAAAAGAGATATACGGAGCTTGCAAACAGGGCTTTGAATGATTTAAAAGCTTTTAAGGAGGAAAACGGAATATGAAAATTATAGTTGACGCATTCGGCGGCGACAATGCGCCGCTTGAAATTATCAGGGGCTGTATCGACGCAAAGAACGAACTCGGCGTTGATATTATGCTTACGGGCAATAAAGAGGCCATAGAAAAATGCGCCGAGGACAATTCACTTGACATTTCCTCTTTCCAAATAAAAAATGCGGATACGGTATTTAAGATGACCGATACTCCGTCCGAAATCGTAAAATCAAAAAGGGGTACTTCTTTGGGAGTGGGTCTGGATTTGCTCGCCGCTTCCGAGGGTGACGCCTTTATTTCGGCAGGAAGCACCGGTGCCATACTCGTAGGCGGCACGCTGATAATAAAGAGAATAAAGGGGATAAAAAGACCGGCTCTTGCGGCCGTTATGCCCTCGAACGATAAGCCGTTTATTTTGGTTGACACGGGCGCAAACTGCGAGTGTAACAGCGATATGCTCTGCCAATTTGCCATACTCGGCAAGCTTTATATGGAAAAGATACTCGGCGTCGAAAACCCGAGGGTTGCGCTTGCAAATATAGGTACGGAGGAAACAAAGGGTACGCCGCTTGCCGTTGAAACCTACAAAAGGCTTAAGGATAACGGGGATATTAATTTTATAGGCAATATTGAGGCTCGCAGTATTCCGTTCGGCGAGGCCGATGTTATTGTTTCGGACGGATTTTCGGGCAATATGATAATAAAAATGTACGAGGGAGCGGCAAAGGCTATCTCAAATCAGGTTAAGGACATATTTAAGAAGAATATTTTAACCAAGCTTTCATATCTCGGCGTAAAATCGGGTATGGACGATTTTAAGGAGAGAATGAACTATAAAAAATACGGCGGCGCTCCGCTTGTCGGCGTCAGAAAACCCGTGTTCAAGGCTCACGGTTCGTCGGACGCATATGCGATTAAGAACACTATAGCCCAGGCCGTTAAGTTTACGCAGTCGGGCTATATAGATATGGTGGAAAACTCTGTCAGAGGTAATGAAGATGAGCGCATTTGAAAATGTAATAGGATATGAATTTAATAATAAACAGCTTCTTGAAAAGGCTTTGACCCACTCGTCATACGCCAATGAGAACCACACTTCGCTGGGCGATAACGAGAGACTGGAATTTTTGGGAGACTCTGTTTTGGGCTTTGTGACGGCGGAATACCTGTTCCGTAACCATATGAATTTTCCCGAGGGGGAGCTTACAAAGTACAGAAGCTATGCCGTATGCGAAAAATCGCTTTTTGAGTTTGCAAAGCAAATAGATCTCGGCGCTCAGATAAAATTGAGCCGGGGCGAGGAGCTCACGGGCGGCAGAAGCAGACCGTCCGTACTCTCCGACGCCTTTGAGGCGCTCATAGCCGCAATTTACCTTGACGGCGGAATAGACGAGGCGAAAAAATTTGTGCTAAGGTTCGTATCACCGTATGTTGAAAAAAAGCCTGATTTTAAGGATTACAAGACGACCTTGCAGGAGGTTGTGCAGAGAAATCACGGCGAGGAACTCAAATATATAGTGGTTTCCGAAACGGGACCCGACCACGACAAGGTGTTTGAGGTGGAGGTTCATCTCAATTCAAATGTCATAGGCAGGGGAACTGCGAAAAGCAAGAAAAAGGCCGAACAGCAGGCGGCAAAACAGGCGTTGGAGCTGATGGGAATTTGAAACATGCTAATGTTGCGCTGTTCGTACCGCACGAGGGCTGTCCGCACTGTTGCAGTTTTTGCAATCAAAGAACCATATCGGGGGCGGTTGATAAGCCCGACCCGAAGAGCGTGGAAAGCGCCTGCGAAATTGCCGTGAAAAGCGGCGGCGCAGATCCCAAAAATTCGGAAATTGCCTTTTTCGGCGGCAGTTTTACCGCAATAGACGAGGAATATATGATTTCCCTGCTTGAAAGCGCAAAGAGGTATATTGACAAAAAATATTTTAAGGGCATAAGAATTTCCACCCGTCCCGACTGTATAGACAGGCATAAGCTTGAAATTTTGAAGCGTTACGGCGTAACTTCGATTGAACTGGGCGCACAGAGTATGGACGACGGCGTGCTTGAACTCAACAACAGGGGCCACAGCGCCCAAGATGTGAGGGACGCTTCGGGGCTTATTAAGGATTACGGCTTCGGTCTGGGTCTTCAGATGATGACGGGGCTTTACGGCTCCGATTGTGACAGGGATATTTTTACCGCCGAGGAGCTTATAAAGCTAAGACCCGACACGGTCAGAATTTACCCTACCGTGGTGCTTGAAAATACCGAGCTTGCAAGGAAGCTTGAAACGGGCGAATACACGGCGCAGAGCCTTGACGAGGCGGTTAAGCTTTGCGCGCGGCTTCTTTTAATGTTTCGGGACAGCGGCATTAAAGTGATAAGGCTCGGACTTCATTCGGGAGGCACGGTGGAGGACGGCTACATAGCAGGAGCCTATCACCCTGCGTTCAGGGAGCTGTGCGAGGGCGAGATTTATCTCCAAAAGATGCTTGAGCTTTTACGGGGGAAGGACCGAAGCAGGCAGTATATTATCGAGGTTGGCAAAAAATCACTTTCAAAAGCAATAGGGCAGTCAAAAAGAAATGAAAAAGCATTGAAAAAAGCGGGCTTTTATTGTAAAATTAAAAGTAACGATTTTTTAGACGAATACGAAATGAATGTAAAGGAATTATAATATGTTTTTAAAAGCGCTGGAAATGCAGGGGTTTAAATCATTCCCTGATAAAACGGTACTTGAATTTAATAAGGGTATAACCGCTGTCGTAGGGCCTAACGGCAGCGGCAAAAGTAATATTTCCGACGCTGTGCGCTGGGTTTTGGGCGAGCAGTCAACCAAAAACCTGAGAGGCTCAAAGATGGAAGATGTTATCTTTGACGGAACGGATATACGCAAGGCCAAGGGCTTTGCGGAGGTCACCCTGCGCCTTGACAACACCGACAGGGCGCTTGCAAAGGACGAAGATGAGGTCTTTGTCACAAGAAGATATTTCCGTTCGGGCGAAAGCGAATATCTCATCAACGGTGAAAGCGCAAGGCTTCGCGATATTAACGAGCTTTTTATGGATACGGGTCTCGGACGGGACGGATATTCCATAGTCGGTCAGGGAAAAATAGCCGATATGGTGTCCTCAAGAACGGGCGAGCGCCGTGAAATGCTTGAGGAGGCGGCGGGAATTTCCCATTTCCGTTACCGCCGTGCCGACGCAATAAAAAGACTTGGCCAGGCCGAGGAAAACCTTGTGCGCCTGAGGGATATACTTACGGAGCTTGAGTCGAGAATAGGCCCTCTCAAGGCGCAGAGCGAAAAGGCGCAGAAGTTTATAGTCCTTGCAGACGAGAAGAAACAGCTTGAAATAGGGATTTGGCTCAATACCATTGACAAAACCAACGAAAGACTGCGTGAGCAGGAGCATAAAATTTCAACCGCCGAGGTAAACTACAACAGGGCGGAAGAAGAGCTTGATGAGATTGAGCGGAAAATGGACGAGGCCGCAAACGGCGTTCGTGAAATAAATGTTAAAATCGAGGAGATCAGGGGTAAATCCTCCGTTTCCGAAGAACAGCTTTCCGCACTTGAAACGCAGATAAAGGTCGAGGAAAATTCGATTTTACATAATAACGAGGCTATAGAAAGACTGGAAAAGGATAAAAGCTTTGAAAACGAAACCAAACAGCACCTTGACGAGAGGATAAAGGAAGCTCGGGAAAATATAGAAAACGCCAATTCAAAAATAAATGAAATTGCCGAGGAGACGGCTCTGCTTGCAAAAAAAGAGGAGGAGTTTAACGCCAGCAATTCGGAGTTTTCCGACAGGGCGCAGCTTTTGTCCTCCGAAATTTCCGCACTTTCGGTTGAGCTTGCCGATAACAGGGTCACAAGCGAAACCGCAAATTCCTCCACCCGTGAGATAAGTTCGAGAATTAAGTCAATAGACGAGACTCTCGGCGGCAGGCAGGAGGTCTATAACCGCTACAAAAAGAACAGGGAGGACGCCGAAAACGCCCTTAAAAGCTGTGAGGCAGAGATAAATTCCGTTAAAAACTCCATAGACGGCTATACCATGCGCTTCCAATCAAGAGGGAAAAAGGCGCAGGAGTGTAAGGACAGGCTTATTGAAAAGCAGAGAGAATATCAAAACGCCGAGGACAGGATAAAGATACTGCGTGAGCTTGAAAAAAATATGGAGGGCTATTCAGGCTCTATAAAGGCGGTCATGAACGAGGTTAAAAGGGGCGCTTTGAAAGGTATAAAAGGGCCGCTTTCACAGCTTATAACCGTAAGCGAAAAATATTCCACGGCTATTGAAACCGCTTTGGGTGCGGCTGTTCAGAATATTGTTACGGAAAGCGAAAACGACGCCAAGAGGGCGATTAATTTCCTAAAGCAGTCACGGTCGGGCAGGGCTACATTTTTGCCTGTCTCCGCAATTAAGGGCAAGACGCTTGCCGAAAAGGGGCTTGACGACGAATTCGGCTTTATAAACATCGCTTCACGGCTTGTTTCGTGCGACGGCAGGTATTCCGAGATTATAAATTCACTGCTCGGCAGAACTGTAGTATGCGACGATATGGACTGCGCCGTTCAAATAGCAAAAAAATACAACTACCGCTTTAAGATAGTTACGCTTGACGGTCAGGTTGTCAACGCAGGCGGCAGTATGACGGGCGGTTCAAGAACGCAAAACGCCGGTATTTTGAGTCGCGGCAACGAGATAGACAAGCTCACAAAGGGGCTTGACGCAATAGGCGTTCAGATAAAAACCCTTGAGGAGGATTACAAGCAATTAAGCGAGGACGCCGCAAGGGCTTCGGCGGAGCTTGAGGGCGCAGAGGGAGATTTGCTCAGAAAAAACGAGGAGAAAATCAGGCTTGAGGGCGAGTTTAAGCTTGCCGACGAACAGCTGGGAACCCTGTCGGGCACGGTAAAGGAGCTTGCCGACGAAAAGGAAACGCTTGAAAAGCGCATTGAGGAAATAAACCTTAGCGCCGCAAAGGCCGCCGAGGAAACAAAAAGGCTTGCAAAGCTGATTTCCGAAAAAGAGGAGGAGCTTGAAAAAATCACCGGGCGCAGGGAAGAGCTTGTGTCTTCAAGGGAGGAGCTTTCAAAAAAGGCTTCGCAGTTGAGCTTGGAGGCGCTTTCGCTGAAAAAGGATATTCAGACCAACGAGGATACATTGCGCCATCTTAACGCCCGTAAAGAGGGGCATACCGATAAAGAGAGCATACTTGACGAAGAAATTTTAAAAATAAAGGAAAAGAACAGTCAGCTTGAAAAGAATATAGAAAATTTAAGGCTGAATGTTTCTGATTTGAAAAAGGCCTCCGAAAACTCAAGGGCCGATATAGACGCCCTTATCAAGAACCGAGATGTGTTTGAAAAACAGCAGAGCGATATGAGGGTTCTTGAACGCTCAAAGACCACCGAGCGTGAGCAGTTGGGCAACGAGCTTGCCCGTTTGGAGGAAAAGAAAATATCCATGCGTAAGGAGTATGACGACCTTTCCGCCAAGCTTTACGAGGAGTATCAGCTCACACGCAGGGAGGCGGCCGCTCTTGAAATAGTTATCGACGATTATCACGCCGCCGGCAGGCGCCTGACGGAGCTTAAAGCGCAGATAAAGGCTCTGGGTTCCGTAAATGTTTCGGCTATCGAGGAGTACAAAGAGGTGGCCGAAAGGTACGAATTCCTGTCGGGTCAGATAGGCGATGTCGAAAAGTCGAAAAATGAGCTCAACAAGCTGATTTATGACTTAACGGGAAAAATGGCCTCTCAATTCAGAGAGAGCTTTAATAAAATCAACGCCTGTTTCGGCGAAACCTTCAGGGAGCTGTTCGCAGGCGGCAGAGCCGAGCTCCGTTTGGAAAACGAGCTTGATATTCTTGAATGTAATATTGAAATCAAGGTTCAGCCCCCGGGCAAGAATGTTAAAAACATAGACTTGCTTTCCGGCGGCGAAAAGGCAATTTCGGCCATTGCGCTTTTGTTTGCGATTTTAAAGGTAACGCCTGCGCCGTTTTGCATTTTTGACGAGGTTGAGGCCGCGCTTGACGATGTAAATGTAGGCCGTTACGCAAGCTATGTCAGAAGAATGACAAAGAATACGCAGTTTATCCTTATCTCGCACAGACGGGGCACCATGGAGGAAGCAGATGTGCTTTACGGCGTTACGATGCAGGAAAAGGGCGTTTCAAAGCTGCTTGAATTAAAGACGGCGGAAATGGCGCAAAAGCTGGGCTTGGCTTGATTTTTAGAATACAGTTTTTTTCGGAGGTTAAGCAATGGGAATTTTCAGTAAAATAAATTTCGGACTTACTAAGACAAGAAATAAGATGTCGGGCGCTATTGACGACCTGTTCGATAACGCAGAGGAAATCACGGACGATTTGTATGCGGAGCTTGAAGAAATACTCGTTATGGCAGATGTGGGCATGGTTACCGCCGTTGATATAACGGAAAAGCTTAAAAAGAATGTCGCCGAGAAAAAGCTGAAAAATTCACAGGCCATAAAGCAGGAAATGAAAAATATCGTTGCCGATTTGCTTTACGGCGGCGAGGATATGGGGCTTATCACCCAGCCGTCGGTCATACTCGTAATAGGCGTAAACGGCGTGGGCAAAACTACTACCATAGGAAAGCTTGCCGCCATGTATAAGGCGCAGGGCAAAAAGGTGCTTTTGGGTGCGGCGGATACATTCCGTGCCGCCGCAATAGACCAGCTTCAGATATGGGCGGAGCGTTCGGGCGTTGAAATAGTTAAGCACGCCGAGGGCGCAGACCCTGCGGCGGTGGTGTTCGACTCGGTAAACGCCGCAAAGGCGAGAAACACGGATATTGTAATTATTGATACGGCAGGCAGGCTTCACAACAAAAAAAATCTTATGGAGGAGCTTGCAAAGATTTACAGGGTTATTGACAGGGAGCTTCCCTATTCGGACAGGGAAATACTTCTTGTGCTTGACGCTACCACGGGTCAAAACGCCGTTAATCAGGCAAAGGAGTTTAAAGCAGTCGCCGATATTACGGGCATAGTGCTTACAAAGCTTGACGGCACCGCAAGGGGCGGAGTTGTGCTCGCCATTAAAAACGAACTTGGCATACCCGTTAAATTTATCGGTGTGGGCGAGCAGATAGATGATTTACAGCCGTTTAAGCCGCAGGCGTTTGCGGACGGGCTGTTTGAGAAAATTGAGTACGAGGAGGAAGACGAACTTGAAAGCGAAAAAATTACTGAAAACATCTTGGGCGGTGTACGAGGCGCTGACGATGGACACTCAGACGGCGAAGAACAGGCTCAAGGGCTTCCTTCACGGGAAACTGCACCGCAGGAAAAAGCAGAAGCAGGCGAGAATTTCAACCCCTCGGCAAATGAAAGCGGAGCTTCTCAATTACAACAGGCAACGCAGATGATAGATGAAATAGTAGGGGATTTGCTCGACGATGTATTGCCCGACAGTGAGCAGGCGCAAGGCTCGGACGGACAGACCGAAAAACCCGAAGAACCCGAAGACTCCGCCGCAGAGCAGACGGAAAATGCAGAGGAAGCGCAGGAGCCACAGGGCGAAGAGGCAAAGGAAGATAAGAAAGAGAAAAAGGAAAAGAGGGGATTTTTTGGACTTTTTAATCGCCACTCATAATATGAAAAAAAGGGCCGAGCTTGAAAGGATACTTTCACCGCTTGGCGTTTCGGTAAAAACCGCCGACGAGGTCGGTATAGATTTGACAGATGTTGAGGAAACGGGCACAAGCTTTGAGGAAAACGCCCGTTTAAAGGCGGAGTCCGGCTGTAGGGAGAGCGGTATGCCCTGCATTGCGGACGATTCGGGGCTTATGGTGGACGCCCTTGACGGCGCCCCCGGCGTGTATTCGGCAAGGTTTGCCGGCGACCACGGCAACGATAAGAAAAACAATGACAAATTGCTTGAGTGCTTAAAGGGCGTTAAGGCGCAGGACAGAACCGCAAAATATGTCGCCTGTGTCTGCTGTGTGTTCCCCGACGGCAGAGAATTTACCGTAAGGGGAGAATGTCACGGCCTGATAGGCTTTGAGGAAAAGGGCGAAAACGGCTTCGGCTACGATCCGCTTTTTTATATCGGCGGCAGGGCGTTTGCGGAATTTTCTCCCGAAGAAAAGGACAAAATAAGCCACAGGGGCAACGCCCTTCGTGAGTTTGCAAAAAAACTGCCCGAATATTTGGAAAAGTAATTTTGGTTTTAGGTTTAAAGGAGCAATTATGACAAGCAAAGAAAGAGCGGGTCTGCGCTCGCAGGCAAATTCGCTTGAGGCCCTGTTTCAGGTGGGCAAGGGCGGAATTTCGGACGCACTTGTTAAGCAGACGGACGATGCGCTGACTGCCAGAGAGCTTATAAAAATAAAGGTGTTGAGGGAAACCTGCCCCGACCCCGTCAGAACCGTTGCCGAAGAGCTTGCAAAGAGGACAGGCTCGGAGGTCGTTTCGGTAATCGGCGGCGTTATGATTTTTTACAGATACAATCCGAAGCTTCACGAAAAGAAGCCTTCAAAAAGATAAGCTATGAAAATAGGCATTTTCGGCGGTACTTTTAATCCGCCCCACAGGGGACACGAAAGGATATTAAACGATTTTACCGAAAGGCTCGCCCTTGACAGGGTATTAATAATTCCCGACAAGCGCCCCGTCCATAAGGCGTGGGAGAACCTTGCCGACGATGAAAAAAGATATGAGATGTGCGCCCTTGCCTTTTGCGGCCCGAAATATGAAGTAAGCCGTATGGAAATTGACCGAAACACGGACAGCTATACAGTTTTTACTTTAAGGGAGCTCAAGGAAAAATATCCCGACGGTGATTTTTATCTGATTATCGGCTCGGATATGTTCCTGTGCTTTGACAAGTGGTACAGGTATGAGGAAATTATGCAGGGCTGTACCCTTTGCGTCGCTTCGAGAAATGACGGAGAGGAGCTTGATAAGCTGAGAAGCTATGCTTTTTCGCACCTTAAAATCGGTATGGCCACGCTTGAGGGGGACGGGATAATTATTTCGCCCTGCGAGCCTTTGGAAATAAGCTCCACACAGCTCAGGGACATACTTTCCGCAGGCGGCGACGCAAGTAAATATCTTAACGAAAATGTTTTTAAATATATTGAGGACAGAGGTCTTTATGGATACGCAAAGAAATGACGAATTCCTTGAGGAAATAAAGAAAAGGCTTTCCCAATACCGTTTTTATCACAGCCTCTGCGTTGCCGAGCAGGCAAAAAAGCTTGCAAAAAAATACGGTGCGGACGAAGAAAAAGCCTTTACTGCCGGACTTATTCACGATATAATGAAAGATACGGATATCAATGTTCAGCGTCGGCTGATTGAAAAATACAACGGCAAAATGAGCGAAACTCAGCTTGCAAGCGAGCATGTATGGCACGCAGTGAGCGGCGAGTTGTTTTTGGAACATGAGCTTGGCGTTACGGACGGCGAAATACTTTCCGCCGTGCGCTGTCACACAACGGGAAAGGCCGGTATGAGCCTGCTTGACAAGGTGGTTTACATTGCGGATTTCACTTCCGCCGACAGGGATTATCCCGATGCGGATATTATGAGGGAAAAGGCCGAAAAAAGTCTTGACGAAGCCATGCTTTACGGCTTGCAGTATACATTGGTAAAAACGGTTAAACGGTCGGGCGTGCTTCACCCCGACAGCCTGTTTGCATATAATGAAACCGTACTTAAAATGAAAGCGAGAGAGGAAGTTTAAAATGCTTACGGTTGAAATAGTTGAAAATATCGTTAAAACTCTTGACGCAAAAAAGGCGTCGGATATTAAGGTGCTTAAAATTACGGATTTAACATCTATCGCCGATTACTTTATAATAGCCGGCGGTACATCTTCAACGCATGTAAAATCGCTTGCCGAGGAGGTTGAGGATAAGCTTTCGAGCCTCGGCACGGAGCCTAAGAATATCGAGGGCAGGACTACGGGCTGGATACTTTTGGACTATGCCGATGTCGTTTGCCATATCTTTACTCGGGAAAACAGAGAGCTGTTTAACCTTGAAAAGCTTTGGCAGGATGCGGAGGTCATTGATATTTCCGCCTGGATAAGTGAGGATTAAACAGATAAAAATTAACTATAATATACAGAGGGACACAGCTATGGATTACAATTTCAAACAAGTCGAAAAAAAATGGCAGGACAGATGGGAACAGCAGGGCGTTTTCCATGCGCAGGATAATTCGGATAAGCCGAAGTTCTACGCCCTTGTAGAATTTCCGTATCCGTCGGGCGCAGGTATGCATGTAGGCCATATCAAGGCGTATTCCGGCCTTGAGGTGGTTTCAAGAAAGAGAAGGCTTCAGGGGTACAATGTGCTTTTCCCGATAGGCTTTGACGCTTACGGCCTGCCCACCGAAAACTACGCCATAAAAACCGGAGTTCACCCGAGAAAAGTAACGGATACGAACATCGAAAAGTTTACCTCCCAGCTTAAGAGGGTCGGCTTTTCGTTTGACTGGACAAGAGTTATAGACACCACGCAGGAGGACTACTATAAGTGGACCCAGTGGATTTTCCTTAAAATGTTTGAAAACGGTCTTGCGTTCCGTGACAAGACCCTTGTAAACTATTGCCCGTCGTGCAAGGTCGTTCTTTCAAACGAGGACTCTCAGGGCGGAAAATGCGATATATGCCACAGCGATATAGTTCAGAAGTCGAAAGATGTATGGTATCTAAGAATTACGGAATATGCCGACAAGCTCCTTGAGGGGCTTGAGGAGGTTGACTATCTCCCCAATATCAAGCTTCAGCAGGAGAATTGGATAGGCAAATCGAGGGGCGCATTCGTAACCTTTGCGGTAAACGAGGTCAGCGAAAGCTTTAAAATTTACACCACCCGTCCCGACACTCTTTTCGGCGTAACCTTTATGGTTATGGCGCCGGAGCACCCCATGATAGACAAATATTCCGATATTATCAAAAATATGGACGAGGTTAAGGCATACCGTGAGGAATGTGCAAAGAAAACCGAGTTTGAGCGCACACAGCTTGTAAAGGACAAAACGGGCGTCAGGCTTGAGGGCTTTACCGCCAAAAATCCCGTAAACGGCAAGGATATACCCATATACATATCCGACTATGTAATGATGGGCTACGGCACGGGAGCTATTATGGCGGTTCCGGCTCACGACCAGAGGGACTATGATTTTGCCAAAAAATTCGGTATAGATATTATCGAGGTTATTAAGGGCGGAGACATTTCCGTTGAAGCATATACGGGCGACGGCGAAATGGTTAATTCCGGCTTCCTTAACGGTATGACAAATAAAAAAGATTCAATAGCCAAGATGATAGATTATCTCACCGAAAAAGGCATAGGCGAGGGCGGCGTTCAGTACAAGATGAAGGACTGGGCGTTTAACCGCCAGCGCTATTGGGGCGAGCCTATTCCGATAGTGTATTGCCCCGATTGCGGAATGGTTCCCGTGGATTACAAGGACCTTCCTTTAAAACTGCCGGAGGTTGAAAACTTTGAACCCGGTCAGGACGGCGAGAGTCCGCTTGCAAAAATCGAATCGTTTGTAAACTGCAAATGCCCCAAGTGCGGTAAGGACGCAAAGCGTGAAACCGACACCATGCCGCAGTGGGCAGGCTCAAGCTGGTATTTCCTCAGATATATCGATCCGCACAACACACAGGCGCTTGCCGGAATGGATAAGCTCAATTACTGGGGTCCTGTAGACTGGTACAACGGCGGTATGGAGCATGTTACAAGGCACCTTATTTATTCAAGATTTTGGCACAGGTTCCTCTATGACATCGGCGCAGTACCCTTTAAAGAGCCTTATTTAAAGAGAACGGCTCAGGGACTCATTTTAGGCCCGGACGGCGTTAAAATGAGTAAATCAAGGGGCAATGTTATCGACCCCAACGAGGTTGTCGATGTGTACGGCGCAGATGTTCTGCGTACCTATGTTTTGTTTATGGGCGATTACGAGCAGGCCGCACCCTGGAGCGAATCGAGCGTTAAGGGCTGTAAGAGGTTTATAGACAGGATATGGAAGCTTCAGGAAATACTCACCGACGGCGAAGAGTATTCAAAAGAGCTTTCTTCCTCTATGCATAAGACGATTAAAAAGGTTACGGAAGATATAGAAAGTATGAAATTCAATACTGCGATAGCCTCCGTAATGACCCTTTTAAATACAATTTACGACAACGGAAAAATCAACCGTGCCGAGCTTAAAAGCCTGTTGCTTATCGTAAACCCGTTTGCCCCTCATTTAACCGAGGAGATGTGGGAACAGCAGGGCTTCGGCAAAATGCTTGCCGCAGACGGCGAGTGGCCGGAGTTTGACGAGGCTAAGTGCGTTGACGATACGGTTGAAATTGCAGTTCAAATCAACGGTAAAATCCGTGCAAAAATAAATGTGCCTGCTGATATTTCCGACGCAGACGCCGTTTACGCCGCAAAGCAGGACGAAAAGGTAAAGGCGGAAATTGCCGGCAAAAATATCATCAAGGAAATTTTCGTTAAGGGCAGACTTGTCAATATAGTTGCAAAATAACCGCTTTTCACAGCTTTTGTACGGCGGCTATAAATCGGTTTTTTTAGAAAGGATACGGCTTCAAATGAAAACCTTGGGCGATTACCTTGACAAAATAACAGATATTTTCAGGAACACAAGAACATCGGATATAGTTATGTATATTGCGTCCTGTGCCGCATCGTTTTTCAGAGGTCATAAAAAATGAAAAAAAGCATAAACAGAATTGTCAGTTTGTTGCTTATCGTTGTTCTTACCCTGGGAATATGCCGTCAGACCAATGTTTTCGCAAGGAGGGCGGATTTTGCAAGAACCGTGGAGAGCGCAAACGAGCCTGAAATCGAATACGGAAACTACGGCGAAATAGAAAAGGAGTTTTTCTCAAAAAAAGAAACCCTTGACGCCCTTATAGAGTCGGCGCAGCTGTCCGGCGACAGGGAATTTTCACAGAGCGTAAAAAGCATTTTTACCGATTTTTACAATTTGCTTAAAGACATAATAACAAACGGCGAAAATGAGAAAAATGTTCCCGACGCCGAAAAAAGATTTGCCGAAATATTCAACAATCTTTTTAAGCTTGATACCAGGCTCAACGAAATGGACCCGAAGATTATGGGCGAGCTTACCAACAAGGGCTTTGTCACGGCGGCCATCTCGATAGTTTGGGATATGGTGACGGTGTTTGACCGAAACAGGGTCAATTCGCAGACTATGGAGCCCGGCGTAACAAGGCTTGAGGACATACCGTATATAGACGACGGCACAAACGAGCATATGCTTGACATTTTCTATCCCGAAAAGACCGAAGCTCCGCTCCCCGTAATCATTGATATTCACGGCGGCGGACTTATGATGGGCGATAAGGACTCGAACAGGGTTTACGCTTCCGTGCTTGCCAAAAGAGGCTACACGGTTGTTACGCTCAACTACAGGCTGTGTCCCGATGTGCTTTATCCGTCACAGGTTCAGGACATTATGGCGGCGTTCAAATGGGTGCGCCAAAATGCCGATAAATATTATATAGACCTCGGCAAGGTATATGTTACGGGCGATTCCGCAGGCGGAAACCTTGCTTACTATGTTCCGCTTGTCGAATCAAGCAAAAAATTACAGCAGATATACGGCGTTGAACCCTCCGGTCTTTCGATTGACGCTCTCGGCCTTGTTTCGGGTATGTACGATATGAAAAACGGTGTAAATTCTCCCCTTATTTCCTCATATTTGGGGTTTGACTATAAAAATGCGGAGTGCTATAATTACTTACAGCCGCAGGAGGCTTTGCCTTTGGGCGAACTGCCTGCTTGCTATGTTGTGACTTGTGCAAGGGATTTTCTTCACTCCTCCGCCTCGATGTTTGTTGACGCTTTGGCTGAAAACGGCGTTGAGTACGAATACAGGGACTGGGGACTTACGGTGAACAAATCCTCGGGGCATATTACAAGCGTTGCCTATCCCGAGCTTGAGGAAAGCAAGCGGACAATAGACGAAATGCTGGCCTTTTTTGAAAGCCACACAAAATAAATAAAAAGTTATTTTGGAGGAAAACAAATGAAAAATTGCAAGCTGTTAAGCGTGCTTATTGCCGTAATAATGCTGATTTCTTCTTCATCATTGAGCGCATTTGCCATACAGCCCAAGAGCTTTGTTATACATAACCCGGGCGATAGAACGGGCATATATTTGCTCAATAACGAAATTCGCAAAAACGCCGCCTCGGTTACCCAAAAATTTACAAATGCGTCATCTTACAGGCTTTACGACCAGTTAAACGCAACCGAAAAAATAATTTATAACGGCATTGTAAATCAGAAAGCCGGCATAAATACTTCAAACGGAAATTTTTCCGTTAATATCACAAACGGCGACAGGTTTGACGAAAATGTAGACAAAATGCAGGAGTCATATTTAAGGGTGTTGGCGGCGATTATTGACGATGTTCCGGAGCTTTATTGGCTGTTGGAGGAGCCTTACGAGGTCGAGGTTAAAGAAATAACCGTAGGCGGAAAACTAAAGATTGACTTTACCTTTGACGCCGTTTATAGTCATGTCAACAGCTTTGCACAGTTAAAAAAAGAGTACAACGACACTGTCAGCGCCGCTAAGAATTTCCCGGTTGAGGGCGTTACAAGATACGAAAAGGTAAAAAGCATAGCGGACGGAATTTGCGATATGGCGTCGTATGCCGAGGTAATATATGAAGGAGAGACTCTGTATTTTTACCCGTCGGGCTGTCTGCTCGCTCCGCATGAAACCGTTTGCGACGGCTATTCAAAGGCATTTAAAATGATTTGCGATTTTAACAATATACCTTCGATAATAGTGGTTGGCAAAGCGTACACATACGACTATGACGGCAATTTCACAGAGGGCGATCACGCATGGAATTATGTTCAGATGGACGACGGCAAATGGTACGCCGTTGACACCACATGGATGGACGACAACCCCATTGAGTCGGAGTTTTTCCTTGTCGGCGCCAATACCGAGGACTCGTTCCTTGACTCGTTCTCAAAAACCCATGTTGCGGACGGATGCAGATTTTATCTTGAAGACACGCATACGGGAGAAATAGAGCTTATATCCTTTAATTATCCTCGGTTAAACGACGGAGCCTATGTTCCGAAGTCGGTTATTAAGACCCTGCTTTACGGCGATGTAAACGGCGACCAAAAGGTAACTATTTCGGACGCCAAACTGGTATTGATGCACATTGTCGGACGAAGCTTCACCGAAAATCAAAAGAAGCTTGCAGATGTCAACAAAAGCAATAATATTTCCATTACCGACGCAAAATGGATATTGCAGAATGTCGCTAAGCTAAGGGAATTGGGCACCGTAACCCAAACCGTTTTACAGTAATGTGACGGCAGTTTGGATCGAAAAATAAGTAAAAAAACGCTATGCTGTGAAAACAACATAGCGTTTTTTACCGTTTGTCGATGAAAATGCCCTTATAAGGGCGTTATTCCTCCTTGGTAAGCTGTTTTTTGATCTGATTGCCGTAGACGGCGGTGCCTGATATGAGCACGCCCTGAATTGCGGAGTTTACGCTAAAGCCCAAAAGCGCAAAACAGCCTGCAATTCCGAAAACCAAAATAATCAGCGGAATATATTTATCGGGTATCTTTTCGGTGCGTTTTATTATCATTCCGATAATATTGAGAGCCGGTATTAAAATAAGCGCATTGCTTACCAGATAATCCATTATATTTTCCATCAGTTCACCTGCTTTATGTCGGCTTTTCTTATATAGCCGGTCACCTTTTCGTCTATGGGCTTGGCGTTTACATATTCGGGCTTTGTGGTAATTCTGTATCGGGAACGGATTTCCACACCGTCGTAAATATAAAATATTCCCGTCTTTTTGCCTGCCTGCTTATTGGTTGTTGACGAGGCGTATATGGGCGCATTGTCAAGCCTGATTTTTGTGCCTGCCTTATAGGAGGGCTTAGGCACAGCAGGCTTTGGCGCCGGAGTTACTGGCTTTGCGGTTTCGCCGCTCTTATAGCCGTTGAAGCCGCCCTTTACAATTATCGCCGGGTAATCCTTGTACGAGGTATCGAGGTCAACGCTTGTGCCGATACCCTTTACCTTGCCCGTTGCGGAGTACTGCCACATTCCGTAACTGCCCTTGTATGTGTTTTTCTTTGCCCATTGTGCCACCCAGCAGGCGTATTTCTTTTTACATTCGTCGTCGATGTAATTGTCAAACCAGTTTTTGTTTGCATACACCCCGACAAAGTAGCCTGCCTTTTCCATTTCGGTGCAAAAGGTTTTTATAATTTGCGACACAAAGGCTTTTCCCTTTTGCGCCTGGTTATTTTCCTCAACATCATAATACACGGGCATATCGAACTGTTTTCCCTTAATCCATTTAAGGAAAATTTGCGCCTCTTTTTTGGCGTCGTCGGTTGATTTTGCGTAGGAATAAAGATATGCGCCGAGCTTTAAACCGACATTTTTGGCGGCGGTATAATATTCCTCAAATCTCTCGTCCTTCTGATTATCGTAATGGCCGTAGCCGGCACGGATAATGGCAAAATCTATGCCGCTGTTTTTGACCTCTTTCCAGTTGATTGAGCCGTTGTATTTTGATACATCAATCCCGTTCATATTGTTTCATTCCTTTCCAAATTATCTATTCTTGTTTCCTGCGCCCTTACCTTTTCTTCTATAACGGGGATACGCTCGGCGAAGCTGTTGTGCTTGTCAACCTTTTTTTCGAGCAGCTCAAGCCTGTAGTTTGTCAGCTTTGCGCTTGTGAGTATGCCTCCCGAAGTCCCGATAAGAGTGCCTAAAAAGGATAACAGAGCGATAATTGATTCGCTGTTCATTAAATATCACCTGTTAATTCATTATATTGCGGTGCGCCGCTATAATTTACAAACTCTTTTTGCGGCCGTTTTATTACTCGCTTTCCAAAACGCTTTGTGCGGCAGAGCGCACCTGTTCGAGCGTTGTCGCCTTTGACAGTCCGTCGGCAAGAGCTTTAACCGTTTCCAAGACTCTGTAAACGGCGTCCGAAGAAATGGGCATGGCGTTGCCCTCTTCGGCCTTGTCCGCTATGCCGAGCCTCTCGTTCGGAATAATTCCGTTGCGGTCCAAAAGCAAATAATTGCGTACCTGAAAAGAATAGGCCGTCTCGTTTGTACCGCCGCCTAACTGAATAGCTCCTACCTGCAAAGCTTTCGCATGGTCACCGATGGCTACGGCGTTCTGACCCTTGGTGGTCGCCGAAAATCCTATGGCGGTGCTTACATTTGAAGCGGAGCTGTCCCTGCCTATGGCAATGGAAACCGCCACTTTTGCGCTTGCGTTAAGACCCAGGACCGTTTTTGATTTATCTGCCTTTCCGTCTTGAAGCTCCGTTATTGCTGTATCGACCTCGTTAAATTTTTGGTAAACGGCTTTGTTTTGAACCGGGTTTTCGCTCAAATCCGAAAGCTCCCCGTCAACCTTTGTGTTGTTGGCGTTATCCTCAATCATCTCAAGCTTGTTTTTCAATAAATCCGTAAAGTCGTTTGACGAAAGCTCTTTTCCCTCGGCCTTGTCAACCTTTGAATTAAGGGCGTTTGTCACAAGCATGTTTTGTACGGCGTTTTGGCTCGTTTGGCTCAGAGAGCCGTCGATAACCGCATCTTTGCCGGGGTCACCTTTTTCGCCCTTGTCGCCCTTTACGCCCTGCGGCCCTCTGTCGCCCTTGTCGCCTTTAAAATCTCCGTTTTTAATCGCTTCAAGCAGGGCGTTTACCGAAAAATCATAGCTTTCGGCAAGCTCTTTTGAGTCCCCCTCGACGCAGGCAAAGTTGAGCTTAACCACTACGGGCTTTATGACAAGCTCGGTATCGTATGTTTCGGCGTTGATTTTTATAATGTTAAGACAGCACAGCACGCTCATCTGCCCCGTTATTGCGGCAGGCAGGGAATAAGAAATTGTTCCGTCGGAATCGGGCGTAAGGTAATCCGTTCTCATAGGGCCGGAAACGGTCGCAAATTCAAGATAATATTTATACGAGCTGTTTATAAGCTGTGAAGAAAGCTTGAAATTTATTTTTGTTGCGTTATGCTCAAGCATAAGCCCGGCGTCATAGACTTCCTCGGAATTGCTATTTTCAGCGGGATCGACATTTATCTGTATTTCTTTCAAAATAAATTCCTCCTTTTAATGTTTGAAATAATTTCTTCAAAATTTTCAGGAGGATTTATAAGCGTGAAACCGCAGCAATACACATATTTAAGGCAGTTATACAGCTTGTCCGAGGCCCTTTGCAGGCTTCTGTAAACGGATTGGCGGCTGACGCCGTATTTCTTTGAGATTTGAGAGACATTCATCAGGTTAAAAAATTTGTCCGAGATGTAATCTTGCTCCGTTTTGTTAAGCTCTTTCTCTATTGCCAGGCGTACAATCCGCTCGCAGTTGTCGTTTTTTGTGTTTATGATATAAGAGGGAAGCTCCTTTGCCTGCGCCGCCGACATAAACTCGAATTTTTGCGTCAAAAACAAATATTCGCCGAGACTCAGCTCTATAGGTTCTTTCTTTTTCATACAATCCTCCGAAAACAGTATAAATTGAAACAACACCCAAGAAACCGAGGCTTCAGAGGTGTTGTTTATTTTTTATTCACTCGCAATTATAATTTTAGACGAAAAATTGTTACTTGTCAACACAAAATGCGGAGAATGATAAATCAGTACGCTTTTTATGAAATAAAACAGCAAGCGACAAATTTTTTGTATGGCATAATATAAAATCAAACTGAAAGGAATGAGAAAAATGCAAACGAAAATCGAAATAAACGGCAGTACCGTTACCGCATATCTTTCGGGGGAAATAGACCATCACAGCGCCGCCTCGATAAGACAGGCCATTGACGAGAGCATAATAAGCAGGAAACCGCAGAGGCTTATAATTGATTTTAAAGATGTAAGCTTTATGGACTCCTCGGGCATAGGTCTTGTAATGGGCAGATACAGGCTTTTGGAAAACACGGGCTGTAAAATGGCGATAGTAAACCTTTCGCCGCACGCATACAGGGTTATGCAGCTTGCAGGTATGGAGAAGCTTGCGGTTTTAAAAAAGAAAGCCAAGGAGGTAACAAATAATGAAAGCGCTTAACACGGTTAAAATACAGTTGGAAAGCCGTTCGGTCAACGAGGGCTATGCAAGGGTTGCGGTGTCCTCGTTCGCTTCGCAGCTCGATCCCACGGTTGAGGAAATAAACGATATAAAAACGGCTGTAAGCGAGGCGGTTACAAACTGCATAGTCCACGCCTACAAAAACGGGGTGGGCAAAATTTACATAAGCGTAAGCATTTTGGAAAACAGCGTGCTGGAAATTAAAATTCGGGACAGGGGCTGCGGCATAGAAGATGTAAAAAAAGCCATGGAGCCGCTGTTCACCACCGGCGGCGAGGACAGAGCCGGTCTGGGATTTTCGGTAATGGAAAGCTTTACGGATAAATTGAGGGTGCGTTCAAAGCAGGGCGTGGGCACAACGGTAACGCTTTATAAGCGCATCCGCGGCAGAGCGTCGCTTGTATGAGCAACAGCGATTTAATTGAAAAAAATCTTGCGCTTGTCTACTCGTGTGCAAACCGTTTTCGCAATAAGGGGATAGAATACGACGATTTGTATCAGGCGGGCTGTCTGGGGCTTTGCAAGGCGGCAAACGGGTTCAAGGAGGAGCTCGGCTTTAAGTTTTCCACATACGCCGTGCCGGTAATACTCGGGGAAATCAAACGCCTTTTTCGTGACGGCGGAACAGTAAAGGTGAGCCGCTCCATGAAGGAAAAGGCACGCCTTGTCTTAAAGGAAAAGGAACGGCTTGAAATAAGCCTCGGCAGAGAACCGAGCTTACGGGAAATTTCCGAAAGCCTCGGATATGACGAATATGAAACGGCGGAGCTTTTAAATGTATCACTCCCTCCGGTATCGTTGACGCTTGCAGACGACGACGGGGAAAAGCAGACGGATATACCCGTCGAATCGCAGGAGGAGAACATACAGAATATTTTGGCGTTGAGGGAAATTGTAACGCTTTTGCCCGTTGACGAGAGAAAAATACTGTATCTGCGTTATTACAGGGGACTGACGCAGACCAAGACCGCAGAAATACTCGGTATATCCCAGGTTCAGGTTTCACGCAGGGAGAAAAAGATAATAGAAAAGGTCAAAAATTTAATACTTGAGTAGATTTTTGTAGAATTTTATCGAAATATATGCTATCATATTGTTAATGATTTTTTGAGAGGGATATATAATATGGCTTTTCATAAAAGGTTTGCTTTTTTAAAAGCTACGGCTCTTGTTCTGGCGCTTGTTTTGCTTGCGCTCGGCTTTACCTCATGCGGTAAAAGCAAGGGCGCCGTTTCGGCAAAGGTGGGCGAAATCGCCGAAACTAAGGCAAGCTTTACAAAAAACGAATACCATTTTTCACAGCTTAAAAACCTCGTTTTCGTTGCGTCTTCGGGGCTTATCGAGCTGTATTTTGACAGCGTAAATTATTCTGTTGCGGTAAGGGATACAAACAACGATAAGTTTTGGTACGCCCTGCCGGAAATCGAAGAATTGAGCGAAAATTGCGACTGCGCCGTTTTGAGCGTCAGGGTTTCCAAGGACAATAAAATTTACTATCTCAATTCTCAGGACAATTCCGTTGCGTTCGGTTCCGCATCGTTCAGACCCACAAGCTCCGGTATTCAGATTACTTATAATATGGCGCTTGACAGGGAAACGGCCCAGGCAGGCTTTGCCGAAAACAGCGGAGAGCTTTATATTTCGGTAAGCGTAAGCGTTTCTCTTTCGGACGGTTCGCTCGGCGTAAAGCTTAACTGCGGCGATATAATGCTAAGCGACGGCTATGTTTTGGAAAGCATAGAACTTCTTAATTATTTCGGCGCATATGAAAATTCGGGCAAGGACGACTATATATTTGTCCCCGACCGAAGCGGCGCCGTGATAAAAACCGGCTCGGAGGCGGACGACGAATACGGGGTAAGGAATTACAGGGTTTACGGCAAGGATATTTCAATGGGCTCGTTGAATAACCTTGACGAAAACGGCTCGGTTGAGTTTGCGAGGGCGCTTGTTCCGGCATTCGGCATAAAATCGGGCGATAACGCCTTTACCGGTATAATTTTGAGCGGCGACACTGTTTCCACAATAAGCTCGCACAGATATACCCAAAAGGGCACATATAACCGTGTAGGGCCGTCGTTCAGGATTACCGATGTCACCTACAGCGGAGACGAAACGAAAAAAACAAAATATATAGGCGAAAGATACACGGGCGAGCTGAATATAAGCTACAGATTTTTGTCGGGCAAGAGCGCAGGATATATAGGCTTTTCCTCCGCCTGCCGTGAGATACTCATAAGAGAGGGCGTTTTGCCGAGCACACAGGTTGAGGCTCAGGCGCATATCCCCTTTGCCGTAGCGGTACAGGCGGCCTGCGCCAAGAACAGTACGCACTCCTACAAAATACTTTCGGATTATGAGCAGACGCTCGATATGCTTGAGGTTATGAAAGCCAAAAGCATTAACAATATCACTCTGCGCTATTGCGGAGCGCTGGACGGCGCAAACAGCCAGGACTTGATTTCAAAGGCCGGCACTATCGGCGCTTTGGGAAACAAAAGGGATTTTTCACAGCTTAAACAGTATGTTTTAACGCAGAAATTTGATATGTACCTCGATATGAGCATAGTTTCGCTGAATAAAAGATCCCTGTTCTCCGAAAATATTGCGGAAAATATGGCAGGGGAGGCCATATCATACAACAGCGAAAACGGCTTTTCAAAAATTTCCGGCAAGGAAAGCCTTAAAGCCTATGCCGTTGCGCTTTCCGATGTTGAGAAAAATGTTTTAAAATTCCTCAACGGCTCTAAGGATTACCAGTTCGACGCCTTTTGCATAAACGACGCCGGAAATATCCTGTATTCCGATTATTCCGACGAGGCGCATAACAGGAGCAATGCCGTCAATATCATTACTCCGCAGGTACAGATGCTTTCCAACAACCATAAGCTTATGGTGAGCGGCGGATATTTTTATATACTCAAAGACGCCGACTATGTCTCCGATTTGGCGGAAAAAACAGATTACCCCGAAACGGAGGCGTATGTTCAGGTCCCGTTTGTAGAGGCGGTGCTTCACGGAATTATGGACTATTCGCTTGAACCCGTCAATTTAAGCGAAGACCCCGAAAAGGCGTTTATGAAAGCGGTTGAGTACGGCGCAATTCCGTCGTACAAATGGTACTGCACAAAGACGGGCGAGGAGTCCGCAGACAGCGTTTACTATTACGAAAACGCTCTTGACAAGGCGGTTGAAAAATACTTGCTTGCCGATGAGGCTCTCGGCAGCTTAAGGGACGCCAAGATTACCGACCACAGAGAAATACGCGACGGCGTTTACAGCACGGAATACAACAACAGCACGGTTATTTACTTTAACTATAACGACTCCGACGAAACGGTTAATTCCGTAAAGGTAGGGGCAAAGAGCTTTATCAGAGTGGGCTGAAAAAACAAATCAATCCGAACTCCGTCTGTACGGTATTGCCCTGCGGACGGGGTTCGGTTATTTTTTGTATGTGTTAAAATGATATGAACCAATAAAAAAGAGAAGCAACTTCAAAATATGGTATAATGTAATTACCAAAC
>CANRHD010000017.1 GCA_947630285.1 uncultured Clostridia bacterium
TGTTTGGTAATTACATTATACCATATTTTGAAGTTGCTTCTCTTTTTTATTGGTTCATATCATTTTAACACATACATTTAAATAACTCTTTACGGTTATAAGAACCGATTTTATTTGACAAGTTCGTCTTTTAATAATATAATAATTGAAAAAGATTTGTGCTTTTATTTTCAATGAAAGGTTGAAGCGTTATGGGACGCAGATTTTGCAATTTAACAACATCTTTATTGCTTATTGTATCAATTCTTTTTATCGGCACGGTACAGCTTTACGCCGCCGGCGCTTCCGACGCTACCGCACAGGACGCAAAAGCAAAAATCGCTTTTACCGATAAGGAAAAGGAATATATTTCATCGCACAAGTCAGTTAAAATAGGCTATGTTCAGGACAGGATACCTATTTCATTTAAAGATGAAAACGGTGAATTCAACGGCATTTCAAGATATATTTTTGACCGTGTTTCCGAGCTTTGCGGCATCGACTTTGAATATGCCGCTCTACCGGGCGGTGAGGTTACCTACGATGTGCTTTTAGACGGCGGTTACGACCTCGTTTCAAGCGTTGAATATAACGAGGAGAACCAAAAGGCCAAGGGAATACTTATAAGCAATCCCTATCTTTCCAGCAAAAAGGTCGTTGTTGCCCGAAAGGGGTTTATATTAAGCTACAATTCCCCTCTTTCCATTGCAATTTCAACCGGCTCGCAAACTATTAAAAAGGTACTCGGCAAGGCTTACCCGAATTTTAAATTTGTAGACTACCCGTCAATCAACGCCTGCTTTGACGCCGTTAATTCGGGCGAGGCGGATTTGCTTATGCAGAACCAATTTGTAGTTGAGTATTGGAAAGCAAAGCCCATATACGAAAACCTCAAGGTTATCCCGGTTCTCGGTCTGGACGACAGGCTGTGTTTTTCCGCTGTTGTGGCGTTCGGGGACAAAAAGGGCCCCTCTGCCGCAGACGGGCGCATTTTAATTGACATACTAAACAAGGTAATAGCCGCCATGCCCGAGGACGAGGTCGGCAACTATACCATACAGGGCGTTATGGAGAACCAGTACAAATATAATTTTTCTGATTTTATGTACCGTTACCGTTTTGCCGTAAGAACCTTTGCCACGCTCTTTATAGTAATAATGGTGCTGTTGTTCCTGCTTGTAAGGCTGAATTTACGCTATGCCGCAAACAAGGCCGACGCCAAGGTCAGGGGTCAGTTCCTAAACACTATGAGCCATGAAATCAGAACGCCGTTAAACGGTCTTGTCGGGCTCAATCACCTTATGGAAAACGAGCTTGACAACAGCGAAAAGCTGGGTCAGCATATCAGGCAGTCGAATGTCACAGCAAAATACCTGCTTTCGCTTGTGGACGATATGCTCGATATGTCGAGCCTCCAGGAGGAGAACCTCAAGCTTGACGCCCACCCGATCAACCTAAAGCTTGTTATCGACACGATAAACTCGGTAACGCAGAACACTTTGCAGGAAAAGAAAATCAGGTACTCGTTTGACTGCAATATAAATTGGCAATATATTGTTGCGGACGAGGCAAGAATACAGCAGGTTATTTTAAATCTGCTTGACAACGCAAGGAAATTTACCCCCAAAGGCGGTATGGTGGATTTCAGCGTTAAACAGGAGCTTAAAAGAAATAACAGGGTGCTTACGACCGTCACCGTTTCCGATACGGGAGTCGGCATAGGTGAGGAATTTAAAAAGCATATATTTGACACCTTTGCCCGTGAGCTTGACACCGTTTCAAAGGGAAATCAGGGCACGGGTCTGGGGCTTCCCATATGCCGCCAGCTTGCCAAGCTTATGGGCGGAGATATAAGCTTTGAAAGCGAAAAAGGCAAGGGCAGTATTTTTACCTTTACATTTTACGCCGGGCTGTCGGACGCTCCGAAGTCCAATACCGATACCGAGACTCCCGAAAAGCCTGCCGCAGACTCCAAACGCATACTTGTCGCCGAGGACAACGAGCTTAACGGCGAAATAATGCTGGAGCTTCTCCGGGGCGAGGGGTACGAGGCAGAGCTTGCGCAGAACGGAAAAATCGCCGTAAATATGTTTTCACAGTCACAGCCGTATGAGTATTCGGTAATTCTTATGGACCTGCTTATGCCGGAAATGGACGGCTTTGAGGCGACGGAGAAGATACGGGCTCTTGACCGTCCCGACGCAAAAACGGTACGCATTTTCGCCTGTACCGCAAACTCCTCCGACTCGGACAAGAAAAGAGCCGCCGCATGCGGTATGAACGATTTTATCACGAAGCCCATTGACATTAAGGAGCTTTTTGAAAAGCTGAAATAGGCTTACAATTTAACAGAGCAAAAAGGTGGGGAAGCCGTTTGGCCGCCCCACCTTAATTTTTTATTTTGCAAATTATTTAAACGCCTCTGCGCCCTGCTTTTTGGCCTCCTCTGTTCTGAGGCTGTCCATTATTTTAACACAGCCGGCGGCGTCCGTCTTTTTCCTGAGCAGATTTTCAAGAGCGGAAGCAACATCTTCCGCACTGTAGCCGACTATCTTTGACGCCGCTGTGGATACCCTTTCCCTTTCGGCTATTGAAGCCGCCGCATCCGTTACCATTTTGGACTGTATATTTGCGGTTTCCCTGTTAAAGCACTTAACGGTAGAGATGCCGTCAAATGCGGCGTTGTAGTTTTCGGGCTCGGCGCAGAACTCCAAAAACTCACGGGCAAGCTCAAGCTTATCGCCGTTCTTGTTGAGCATCATCATATTCAGGTTGCCGCCCTCGTATGTGCCGCCCTCAACCGTATTGAAGAACACGGGCATTACGGCAAAGTCGTCAACGGTATATTTGCCGTCCTTTTCAAAGTCCGTATAGAACCAGGTGTCCCAGATAAATGTCATTACGGCCTTGCCCGAGCTTAACGCAGGGCTTATATCAGACCAGCCGGTTTTAAGATAATTTGTCCCGAACCAGCCGTTGTCGGCGGCCTTTTCTATCCAGGCGGCCATATTCCTAACCTGCGGAATGTCGGAGTATTTTATCTCGTTATTATTGAGCTTTTCAAGCAGCTCCGGCTCGTCGGCAAAAACGGGGTCAAGCCCGAACTGCGCCATCCAGGTACAGCCGTCCTGCGCCCAGCAAATAGGCGTCTGACCCATATCCGCAAGTGTTTGGCAGAGGGTGTCAAACTCCGCCTGCGTTGTTGCCGGCTCAAGGCCGAGACTGTCAAGCAGGGTTTTGTTGTAATAACAGCCCGAAACGGAGCTTTCCCAAAACGGGAAGCCTATCAGGTTGCCCTGACTGTCAAGGCAGTATGCCTTTGCGCTGTCGGTAAGCTCCGAAACCCACTTTTCATCGTTAAGGTAATAAAAATTCTTTTCAACATCAAAGCGGTGGAGGTCGGAATTGTTGAAGTGCATAAGAATATCCGGCACATCGCCGTTTGCGATATTTTGTGAAGCCGTTGCCTCGAACTCAACATCTTCTATGGAAACAACTTTAATCTTATTGCCCGTTTTTTCCTCATAAAGCTTGAAAACAGCCGTCATATAGCTTTTTTCCATATCGCTTTTTTTGCCCATTATCGTAAGGGTTTTTCCACCCGAACAGGAGGTCAGCAAAAACGAGACAAGCAAAACAATCGACAAAATTAACGCTGTAATTTTTAAACAGTTTCTGCTCATTGCTCATTTTCCCCTTCCCCGTTATCCTGCGGTTTTCTTTTTGACAGAATTTCGCCGACAAGCTCCCTGACCTTGTCCATATTTACAGGCTTGGCGAGATGCCCGTCCATACCGGCGTCAATTGCGTTTCGCTTATCCTCGGCAAAGGTGTTCGCCGTCATAGCGACAATGGGTATCGTCTTTGCCTCGGGGTGATCGCTTTCACGGATTTGCCTTGTGGCCTCGTAGCCGTTCATTACGGGCATTTGAACATCCATAAGTATCATATCGTACCGACCGGGTTCGCTGTTAAGGAACATTTCGACCGCTTTAAGACCGTTTACGGCGACATCGCATTTTGCGCCCTCCATGTCAAGCAGTTCGGTGAGGATTTCGGAATTTAACTCGTTATCCTCGGCAACAAGGAACAGTCTGCCGTTCATAACGCCCTCAAACGCCGAAGCGTCCGCCTCTTTCTCCTCGCTCTGTTCGGAAACAAACAGCGGCCTTATTATCTGCCAGAAAGTAGAAACGAAAAACGGCTTTGACATAAAGGCGTTGATGCCTGCCTCACGGGCCTCCTGCTCAATATCGCTCCAATCATAGGAGGTCAGCACAAGTATAGGTATGTCCATACCCAACTGCTCCCTTATCATACGGGCGGTTTTAACGCCGTCGCTTCCGGGCATTTTCCAGTCAAGGAGTATGACCTTATAACCGTCGCCCGAATTGTGCGCCCTTACCGCCTCTTTTACCGCCGACTCGCCGTCGGTGACATAGGAAACGCCCACGCCCGTATCCTTCATCATTTCACGGATACTCAGGCAAACTTCCTCCTCATCGTCGGCAATAAGCATTTTATTGACATTTTGGCGTATCCATTCCTCCTGCTTGGCGTCGCTGTCGGGCAGAGAGAAGGTAAGTTCAACTGTAAAGGTACTTCCCTTGCCAAGCTCGCTTTCAACGCTGATAACGCCGCCCATAAGGTCTACAAGGTTCTTTGTTATTGCCATACCGAGACCCGTACCCTGTATCTTGTTGGTTACGGAGTTAATTTCCCTGCTGAAAGGATTAAACACCTGCTTTTGGAACTCCTCGCTCATACCTATGCCGTTGTCGCAAACGGAGAACCTGAGCTTGGTATATTGGTCGGAGGTTCGGGGAAGCTCGCTTATTATAAATTCGATTTTTCCGCCCTCGGGCGTGTATTTGATTGCGTTTGAGAGAAGATTTATAAGTATCTGATTAAGCCTCAGCTTGTCGCCGAGTATCTGTTCGGGCGGTGCGCCCTGAACACGAATTGTAAAGCTTTGCTCCTTAGCCTTTGCCTGCGGAAGCAATATGATATTAAGCTCCTCAAGTATTGCGGGCAGGCTGAAGCAGTCGATATTAAGCGAGGTTTTTCCGCTTTCTATCTTGCTCATATCAAGAACATCGTTAATAAGGCTGAGCAGATGATGGCTTGAAGCCATAATTTTGTGCGTATATTCACGAACCTTTTGAGCGTCGCTTGCGTCCTTTTCCAAAAGCGTGGAAAAGCCGACAATGGCGTTCATGGGCGTTCTTATATCGTGCGACATATTTGAAAGGAAATTACTCTTAGCCTCGTTTGCGCTTTTGGCGGCGTCAAGAGCCTCCTGCAATTTTTGGTTCATCTGCTGTTCCACGGTGCGGTCGGACATAACGATAACATACTTAATATCGTCCTGAACACGCATATGGTAAACTGTCATTCTGTACCAGCGGCGTTCGCCCGTGGTCTGGTGCATATATTCGTATTCCCAATACCTGCTTGAATTAATCGGGATCGCCTCAAGCTCCTCCTTGGGGATAACGCCGTTGTAGTTTAGGGTACACGCTTCGAGCACTTTGATATTGCTCCTTGCTTCTTCCGCATTAACGCCGATTAAGCGCTCAATATTCGGGCTGATGTAATCGACATGCTGGTCATGGGCGTCAAGCATCATAAATATATCGTCAACGCTGTTTGAAAGCACATTGAAAAGTATATCCCTGTACTGAAGCTCCAGCCTGTTTTTACGGGTCTGCTTTCTGTTACGCAAAATTACAAGCGTAAGTATCGCAATACCTGCCAAAAGGAACACGACAACCAAAACATCAAAGGTTATCTGCTGAATATAAACAAGACCCTCGCTGACTGCGCTCTGCGGAACTGCGCTCAAAAGCAAATAGTGCTTATAGCCGACGGGCTGGTACAAAATGCAGTAGCTCTCGCCGCCTATTTTGCATTGAAGCAGACCCTCGGCAGAATTTTTCCAATCGTCCCTTATATCGTTAAGCGACTCCTCACTCAAATCCGAGCCTGCTTTTAAATAAGTGAAGAAATTGCCGAACACACTGCCGCCCTCGTAGGTTGAGAGCAGAACGCTGCCGTCCGTTCTGAGGACAAAGCATTTGGCCTCGCCCGAAAAGGCGTTCACATTAAGCGAGCTTGACAGCTCCGCATTGTTGTAGCTGACGGCAAGGTAGCTGTAATCGCTCCCCTTGTATTTACCCTTTGAAACGGGGCGTGCAAATACGGTAATTTCCTGGCCGTTTGCAAGCTTTTCGCCGGCAATTACTGCCTCCTTTTTATTTGCAAGGCTGTCCCACTCCTCCTCCAAGAGCATTTCGCCCTTTTTGCCGTCAAGGGTGATATAGGATTTATCATCGTCGATAAAATAAGCCTGCGAAAAATTCCAATACTGTTTTTTGCTGTCTATATATTCAAAAACGGTTTCGTCGTCACTGCCGACCGCCGCCATATATTCGTCACAGCCGTCAAGCATACCCCAGTTCCTCTGGACAAAGGAGCTGAAAGTGCGGTTGACCTGACCGTAAATTTCTTTTAGCTGTTTGGTGCTGTCGTCATAAATCCTGTGGGAGATAAAGTTGAAATAAACCACCGCTATAATTACGGCAGCGATTACAGCCGCAGAAATTAAGAATAGCGGTAATATATTTTTAATCCGTTTTTTCAACAAAACACCCCTTATTGCAGTAAATTTTCTTATTATATAACATTACTTGTATATTCTATCATAAAGGGTCAAATAAATCAATTAAGTTTTTTAAATAAGGATTACTTTTAAAATAAATTTCGGCAAAAAAAGAAAACCCCTTGACAGAGACAATCTGCCGAAAGAGGTTTTCTTTTTATAATCTGCTTTTGGCATTTTCATAAGAATAAAACCAAAAGCAGGAGGAAAAGCTTAATTAAATCAGCTCTGCGTCTGTTCTTCTTCCTTATCCTTTTTGCGTTTAAATACAAGCAGGAGTATGAAGAACAAGCTGACAAGCATTATACCTGCCGAAAGCCAAATATTTTCCGCAGTAAGCGCACCCATTACGGGTATTTTTATTGTGGGAACCTTGGCAGGCTTTTTGCCGCCGTTATCGGTCGGCTTTTTATCATTATTGTTGTTGTCGTTTTGAGTAGGTTTATTATCAACGGGCTTTTTCCCGTCGTCGGGAGTACCCTGAGTAATATACATACCCGTCTCGTCTTTATCCGTACCGCCCGAACCGTCCGGATCGTCCGTGCTTTCAAAGCCGCCTTCGGGCGGAATTGTCGGGTCGGTTAAATCGGGGTCAATGTCGGGGATACCGTCGCCGTTTTCATCGACAATTACAAAGTCAAGGTAAACCGTGTCGGTTCCCATGGGAACAACAACGAGCTGTGTCCCGTCGGGAAGCTGTTGTATGTCAACCTTATCGGCTTCGTCGGAATATTCAACAACAAATTCACAAGTGCCGAGCTTTTGACCGTCCTTAGTGACGGTAACGCTGTGGCGGCCCTCAGACAAATCATCTACAAAGTATCTGCCGTCTTTATCGGTTTTTGCCGTATAACTGCCAAAGTCAAAGCTCATATCGGCGTCCTTGACTTTTTCATCGCCGAGATATACGCAACCGCCCATATCGACCTTTAAACAGCTGTCGTTCGGGTCGGAGGCGCAGTCCTCAAACGCAAACTCGACATAGACATCTGTCGTAACGTCGGTAAGCGTCAAAGAGCCGTTGGCAAACTTGTCGGTGGCATCTTCGCCGTTTACAACGATCTTGCTGATATGGTGATTTTTGCCGCAGATAACATCAAGGTCTATATCGCCGAACCTGCTGACAGTAATCTCGGTACCGTCGGGGCAGATTTTGCCGCCGAACATTATATAGCCGCCGTCGCTGTTATAGTGGACGGTTATTTTGTGCTTGGAGGGTACGCTTGCGGAAATTACCATTCCGCCGCCCTGCGAGCCCGGTTCGGGATCTGCGCAAAAAGCAGAAATGCTCATTGTCATTACAAGCAAAGCTGTTAAAGCAAAGCATAAAAACCTTTTCAACGAAATCACCCCTCTTTACTAAGTATTTTTTATGCTAAGGGGTAAGCGTCAGGGCGCTTTATACTCAACCGTGTAGGTTAAAGTGGTCTGATAAACCGCAACGAGAACCCCTGCGAAGCTCGGAACCTGTACCGAAACAGTTTTTTCGGCGCCTTTGGGGAGTGCATCGGTATTTATTGCGCCAAATTCAAATGTTTCATCAAGACCCGTGGGCGTATATGCAAGCCCTGCCGGCCAGTCTTTATTTTTAAGCCTTTTGGTTGAGTCTTCATCAGTAACCCTAACGGTAATTTTTGCGCCGAGCTGTAACTGTGAAGTGACCTTCGGGTTCATATCCTTTTGCTCGGTGTCGCCCCATTCGATTGAAAGGTCTGCCGGGATTTGAACCGAGTAGGTTTCGTCCGAAGTTTTGGTAATGGTTTGAACAACGACATCCGAATTTTTCGGGTCGGAGTCCTGCGTTATGGGATTATCTGCAAATGCGGTGAGTCCGAGGGAGGCAAGCATAGCAACCGTAAGGACAACGGATATTAATTTTTTCATCCTTTTACCTCCGTGAAATCAGGAAATCAATTATGCTACAGCTACAGTATATGTAAGTGTGGTCTGATAAACCGAAACTGCGATGCCTTCCCAAGCTTCTTTAGCGATTGTAAGAGTAACTGCGGGATCAGCGTTTGCCCAAGATGTAACCTCTGTAGCCGAGTCGCCTACGCCATTAACAGCTTCAAAAGTATTTGCTGCAAAGCCTGTGGGTGTGAAAGCGATTGTATCGTCGCCGCCATTTTGGTCGGTCATCTTGTTGGAGTCGCTGTCGGTAACGGTAACGGTAAGGGTTTTGCCCTCTGCAAGCTGGCTTGCAACCTTATAGTTCATATCAACGGATTCTGTGCCCCAGGCAATATCCTTGTCGGCAGGAATCTGAACTACATACCATTCTGCGGCGTCAAGTGAGCTTTCGTCAACCTTAACTACTGCTGTGCCTGATGTTGCTGTTGTAATATCTGTGGGTGAAGCTGCTGCGAAAACGGGAACACAAATTGCGGAAATCATTAAAACTGCGAGAACAAGTGAAATAATCTTTTTCATGTATTTACTCCTTATTAAATGATTTTTTTAATTAATAAATTTAATTAAGCGCTGACAAGTTGTGATGTAAATGTGAGAGTGTCCTTGTATTCGTCAACGGGAACCTTTGCCCAGTTTTCCGCCGGAATACCAATGTTGAGAGTCTTGGTTGTACCTTCTGCGATTACGGGACCGTCCTGAATAGAGGTGTCGCCGGTAAGCGTGTAATCGAGGGTGTAATCATCCTGATTGTCGGAAGACATTTTGTTGTCTGCGGAAGCAACATCAAGCTTAAGCTGATGGTCCCAAGTAAGCTGAGCCTGAACGGTGTACTCAATATCGGTTGATTCTTTTTCCCAAGCGATTGTGGTTTCAGCCGGATAAGTAACCGTGTAATTTTCTGCGGAGGTGTGGCCGTCCTCTTTTAAGGTAGAGGTTTTAACTACGGCTTCGCCGGAAGTTTTGCCTGTGTTAAGTTCATCGGCAAAAGCCATAACGCTCAACGAGAAAACCATGGCTATTGCCAAAACAATGGACAAGAGTTTTTTCATAGTAATTTCCTCCCAAATTAAGATACTGTAGCTTCAAATGTAAGTATGTCGGAATACTGGCCTACGGGCGCTGCGTCCCACTGAGCCTGCGGAATGTCAACATAAACAGTCTTTTCCGCACTGGCTATCTCATTAAGAGTGAGGTCAGCAAGCGGAGCCGAGCCTGCCGCATCGTCCTTTAAGGTGTACTCAAGGCCGTAATCGGCGTTATCGGCGAGGGTCATTTTTGACTTTTCCGAAGTAACGCTTACGGTAAGCTTACTGCCGACAGACAAATGGGTCTTTGCGGTGTAAGTAATCTTTGCGTCAGCAACGGTGTCGCCCCAGTTAAATGTTGTTTTGGCAGGGTAATTAACCTCAAAGCTGGCAGCAGAAGTGCCGTCTGATTTTGTTTCGGAGGTGAGAATCTCTGATGTACCTTTGGTTGCACCGGCGGCGTCGGGTAATTTCTTATCCTCCGCAAATGCAGGTACAGCCAATGAAAGAACCATCGCCAATGCCAAAACAAGCGCCAAAGTCTTTTTCACAGTTCATTCATTCCTTTCTTATTTATTTACATAAGCTAAAGTGAAGGTGAGAGTGTCGTTATACTCACCTGCCGTGGCCGCTTCCCAATCCGCCTCGGTGACGGAAACCGCAAGCGGAAATACGGAAGTATCGTTTACCCGGGTAAACTCTATTGAGTCCGCACCGCTGAGCGTGTAGGGAATTTTTCCCCCGTCGCTGACAAGCGCACAGTCATTTTCTGACGCAACGGAAATCGTAACTTTCTTATCTAAGGCGATAATCATCTTGCTTGCGCTTATTTCGCCCAATGTGAAATTGCTTTCACCGTATGGAATTTCGATATCCGCAGGATAAGCTATTTCAATGAGCTCCGAGCGTTCTGCGCTGATTTCCATTGAACCGCTTGTAGTTGCCGGAGAAAGGGTACCGGCGGAAACAGTAAATAAGCAGGAGAGAATTACAACCGTTGCCGCAACAAGTACCGAAATAAATTTCTTCATTGACATTCTCCTTTACTTTAATATTTATATATACAGGTTAAGGTTTAACCCGTTTATACCGTTTATCAGCCGCTTCCGGGGGTGTATTCCGCCGTAAAGGTCAGCGTCCTGTCAATATAGCTGTTTACATAGGATTGGTTCCACTGGTTGTCGTCTACCCAAATATTGATGGGATAGTCGTTATTTGTATACGCCCCGGTGCCGTTTACGGTAACCTTGCTGAAGGCGGTGTAAGTATCCGTATCGCCGTTGCCGACCTTGTATTGTATTGTCGGAAGCGGAGCAGGTGCGGAAACGCCTCTGGGAAGCTTAGTTGTATCAAGGCTCATGGTGTAGTCGTTATCGCCTGACAAATCAAGGCTTAACGAACCGTCCGTGTAGAGCGCACTTATAATATTGACATTCTGGGCCTCCGTCGCCTTGGTCTTAAACGGAACTTCTATGCTTGCAGGGAAGCTGATTGCGAAGTATGTTTCCGACGAGTTAATCATTACGGGTATATCCAGCGTTGTTACCGCAACGGGTTCAATATTGTTGCCATCGTAATCGGTAAGCGTGCCTTTGTTATACGCCTCAATATCGTCCGAGTCGAAAACATCAACGAAGATGTGGCCGAGGAAGGTAGAGCCTATCGGAATATCGGAAGCCGTGCTTTCAAGCCGAACCTCCATATTCTTTAAGTAATTGGTACGGGCAGGATCTGTTGCGCTGTACCTGTTTGTAAATGTTCCTCCGCCCTCGCCCGTTGTGATGTAATCGCTGTAGTAGAAGTTGTCGGCCTGCATGGTCTTGCCGTCAAGGAGGTCAACCTTCATTGTGATGGGTTCCGACATCGTAGGGCCGATAATCTGCTGCATTTGAAGGTCGGAACGGACACGAAGCGAAACATTGTGATTAAGACGGGTCCAAACATGGGCAAGGTTAATGGTGTGCGTTATGGCAGAGCCTATGTCGCTGAAGACATAACCTCTTGAGGTGACATCTGCCGCACCCGAAGCGCTTGAAGCGCTCAAACGAACCTCCGCCGAGGGGAACGGCATGAGCATGTGCAGGTATTCGTTATACATGGGATCAATCGCCATGAAACGCTGTTTAAACGCCTCATACTGACGGATAAGATACTCAATTTCATTGAGCTCATCGGCGGTTAAGTACTGACCCCTGCTTACCTTGTCGGTAATATCCTGGTGCGCCTCGTGCGTCATATCAACATAATACTTGATACCGCCGGGCAAGCCGGTATAAGTGATTGTTTTATTACCGATCTTGTGCGTCGCCTCGTACTCCTTGCCCGTGGAGACATCGGTAACATGCCTTGTGCGTGCATTGATGTAAACATTTATCAATGCGTCCGCCATTAAATCCGTTTTGGCGTGTGTGGCGGTCGGAGAATTTGAATTGACAAGCATGGTCTTTGCGAATATCGACATGTAGTAATAGTCCAAAATCGCCTGGCCTACGCCGGGATCAAGCTCGTCGGTATAGTGACCGTCCTCTACAGTATAGGTCTTTAAGGTCTTCATCTGAAGCTCCTTGGGAATATCGTAGCCGTCGAGCGTTTGCGTCTGCGTGGGATAAAGGTCAATAACCTTGTCGTAGAAGGTCTGGATATTCTCACGGTCGCTTATCAGTTCCTTTATTCTGAGCGCTGTCTTATAGGCGTTGATAAGCTCGGTGTAACGGCCGTCATGCTCTAATTGATAGGCTCTGCGCTGTGCAAAGCTCAATCTCATATAGCCCTTTTCGTAAGCGTCTATCGCCTTTTGGATATTTTCATCGTCCGGACCGGATACGCCGAAGAAATCGTACTTGATGGTTGCGGTGGCGTAATCGTAAACATCTTCGCTTATTCGGTTATCTTGGGTGCATTTATCGCCGGATTTAAACCCTGAGGGAAGCGCATCGACAGCGCCCTTAAGAGCCATGGTATCGCTGTAAACGGACGCCCAGTCCTCCGTTGTGATTAAGTTGTCGTAATCGCCGTAAAGCTTTAGGTAATCGTGCGTGGGGTTATAATCGGTTCTGTCCGCATCGTCGTAGCCCTCGGCATAGGCAAGAGCTGCCTTAACATCGGGCAAGGTCTTCTGATAATCGGAAAGCGCATCATACAGAGCCTTGGCATTGTCGTAATCCGATATAAACTGTGCCTTGCCGGAATGGGCGTCAAGCGAATATACCGCCTGCGCAAACGCCGTGGCGTCGTCGGTCTGAACGGCAAAGTATTTATCGAGGTCATTAACCTCGGAAACATAGGCGTTGTCGCTTATGAGCTCTGCGCTCGGGTCGGCGGAAGCTCTGCCGGTAACGGACGGGTCATAGGTAAAGCCCATGCCGTCAACGGTTACGCTCTCGCCGATATTGGTGGTATCGTCAGACCAGAAAGCAACATGCACACGCTTAATTGTCAACTGGTCAAGAACATTGTCAAGCCTGTCGCCTGCGCTGTTGCGGAATTTTGAAAGCGGAATACGCAGGAAGCCCTTGTAGTATTGCAGGGTGTTCGACATATCCATATCGTTGGGGGCGATTATACTGCAATCGTCGCCGCTGTAGCCTGCGTTGATGGGAACTTCGACCCAGTCGCCGTCATCATTTAGCATCCAAATTCTGTCCTGCGAAGCGTTGCCCGTGGCGAAATAGAATACCTCGTCCGTGCCGCCCCTGTCCACGATGAACTGGAGGTTCATGGAAACATCTTTAACATGCGAATAGTCAACATACATTACAAATGAGTTCGCCCAGTTTCCGCCGTAACGGGTGTTGTCGTTGGCGCTGGTGCCGTCCGAGCTCCTGTCGTTCAACTGAATTGCGGAGAGGTCAAGCCCCGGCAGGTTGGAAAAGCTATCGGCCGTTCTGCCCTGATAGGATACGGAAATAACATTGTAATGGCCTGTGGGGTCGCCGTCGAAGTTTACGCTTGCGCCCTTAGAGCCGTCGAAGCCGTTTGCGGTAATCTGTGCGCTGACTCTTGAGAAGTAATTGCCGTTAGTAAAGTTACCGTAGCTTCCGTCGCCCGTATCCGAAGCCGGGTTATAGGCTCTGGGGAACCAGCCGTTTGCATCGCCCTTTGTGCCTACAATCGCAGCCGCATCTTCGCCGTAAACCGTAAAGCTGCCTACATTGTTTCTGTCGATGCTCTTTGAGCCGGGGTTCCAAATATTGTTGCCATCGTTATAATATCTGAAAGCAGTTTCATTCAAATAGTATCTGCTTTCAAAGTTATTGAACGGGATATAGGGATATGCGCCTATGGAGTGTCCGGCCTTTATATCGTTACCGACCATCATGCGGTAAATCTGTAGGAATTTTGACTCCGAACCGTCGCCGATAAGGTCAAGCTTACCTATGTCGAAGCTCTGGTAAAGTCCCATAAGCTCAATAACCTCGGACTTAATGGTATCGGAGGTCATATCAAGGAAATCGGGGTCGGGAAGCAGCTCAACACGCTGTTCAAACAGCAGAGCCGCCTGATAATAGGTTGAACCGTCTGTCGAACCGAGATACTTACTTAAGAATTCCTTGGCGGCCTTGTACTTGTTATACTCGTCGGGGTACTGCCTGCCGAGCCATTCAAGGTTTTGATCCACCGTATCATACGGGAAGCTGTCTTTATATGTATCAACGGCATTATCAATAAATCTGATTGTGTCGTAGTCGAGCAAGGACGGAACATCGCCGAGGTATTCGTCGATGAAATTCGCTATGGCTACAGGTATCTGCGAGGTTCTGTCGTAGTAGATACCGACCTTGTAGCCACGGTCGTTAGCGAATTTACCGGATTCTGTCGGGAACTGAACGGGTGCGCTTTCAAGAACCGCACCTGTATCGGTTTCGTAATTGCTGTCCGAGTTGGCGTCCGCCTGTCGCATAAAGATTATGCGGTCAATATCGAACGAGTTGTTGACGGAATCTGCGGACCAGCCCTCAACCTCAAAGCCTGCGCCGATAAGGTCTTCTATAGCATATGTAGCCGTATCGTCACGGGTAATATTATAGGTCATGGTATTGTCGCCGTTATTGCTGATGCTTGCCTTAGTGCCCTCCTGAAGCATATAACCCATACCGCCGTAACGGTCATTACCGATTGTCGGACTGTAAACCGTAAATCTGTTTTGGATAAGCAAACACTTTGTAACGGGAGTGCCTATCTTATTTACGGGAACCTTAAAAACATCTCTTGAATATGTCGGTTCCTTATACAAATTCCTTGTATTGTCGCCAAATGCTCCGTTTGAAGGAGCGTTAAGGAACAGCATTGTTGCTCTTTCTGCGTCCATTACGCTGCCGTCAGCCTGTGTTACATGTATAGTGCTTGGCGCAACGCCTGTATTAAGTACATTGGTCTGCAAGAACATATGCTGACCGCAGTATGTCATCTGTCCGCTTTCACTTTTGGTATAGTTATTAGCGCCCCAATCGTTGTCAGCAGTGATATACTGGGTTTCCTGAGCAACGAAGTATTCAAGCGGAATACGGATAAATCCGCGGTAGCCGCCGAAATTGAGAAGGCAGCCGTCGGTCATGGTGGTTTCTTCCCAAAGACCTGCTTCGTCCTGAAAATATATACCGCCCTTAACGCCGGCATTTGCGCCGCCGGCCGCCTTTGTGGAATAGGCTACATGACCGTAATCGGAAAGCGAACCATCGTCCGTATGGTCACGCCAAATCTGACGGTATTTTTCGTTAGCTCTTAAATTGAAAGATATTTTATCGAATTGAACATCACGGAAGTCTACATAGAACCAAACTTCCTCTGCGCTCTCAAAATTGTAGTGGCCGCGGCTCCATGTGGTGGTAAAGCTGAACGGAGTTCCCGTAGAATTACCGCTTATCCAGAAGTGCATGGAGTTAGAGTTGTCACAGCCCATTTCGGGGAATTTACCGTCAATGTTAATGCCTGCCGTACCGCTTTCTGTTCCGTAATAGTCAGCGCCGTTTCTTAATCCCTTGCCGTCTGTGGAAAGTTCATAACCGGCAACTTTTGTATCCTCGGTATATCTTTCCTCAAACCTTAACATTTCACGGGCAATCCAGTTTTCATCGGGTGAAAAGTCGCCGGTAAGGTTATAGTAGGGTGTGTCGTTAAGAACCGTGTGGATAGTCTCACTCGTCCAGTACTCGTTATCCACGGCGGTTACGCCTATATCGTATATGGTGTTTGTCTTGAAGCCGCCGTCCTCTTCGCCCAAATGGACAGCTTTTTCAACATCTTCCGCCTTGATCGTAATCTGACGGGCATAGTCGCCCATATCATTCTGTACGACATTTGCAAGAGGATAATACATCTCGAGAATGGGGTTCTTGTTGGTTTGACCGTCCTCAATCTCGGTAAGGGTAACTATGTAACCCATCATTTTAACGGGCGTTGCAGGAGTGGACGGGTCGCCGTCTTTAAAGTCTACGGAGAATGCCCTCGGGAAATAGACATCTATGCTGTTGTCGGCATTAAGTACCGCCGAGAACATTATTTCCTTTGCGTCCTTCTTGGTAGCACCGTCAGGGTCCAAAGACCAATAAGGTGTTGGGTCAAATTCGCCCGGTTCAACTATGGCCGCCTGCGTCATCATTATAGGCAGCGAAGTAATTACCATTACAAAGGAAAGAAATACCGAAAGCACTCTCTTTGGTATCCTTTTGCTTTTCATTTTGCCATCACCTTTCCGAAAAAAATCTTATTCCGCAATAATTGCAGTGGATATTACCATATTGTTCAGCGGAGTGCGTGCCTTATCGTAAGTGTAGGGCTGTTCCATAACAAGACCCTTGTATTCGCCGGCGTCAAGCGCACGGTTAAGGTCGAACTCCGATATCGAATAACCCGGTCTGACCAATCCGGATTTATAAATCTGCTCATCGCCGTCGTCGATTTTTTTATTGTTGTTATTGTCAATATACACCGTGAATTCCATAAAGCATAAGTCGTTGTTTTTGTCGGAATTGGTTAAAATGAAATTCTGATGTACCTGACCTGCCTTTAAGTGCATTTCGGGTATGCCGATGATAGTTACATTTTTGGAGGCGACATCGGCCTTTTCGGGTAAATTAAGCTTACCGAAGCCCTCCTCCTGCTCGCCGGCAAGTTCGCCGTAGGGCTTTGTGGTTTCCGGCTCCTTATCGGCATTGGCCTTTATTGCGTAAGTTATTCCGGCAACAATGCCTGCCAAAGCCAAAAGACCCAATACTATATACAATATAATAAGAGCCGTAATATCCTTTTTAACGGCTATGAAAGTGCCGTTTTCAAGCTCGGCATAGCCGATAACCTTTTTATTTGCGGCAGAGCGAACCATATATATTGGCTCGCTGACGGAATTGACGGATAAATTGCCGATTATTTCATTATCCTTACCGTGGCCGAGCTGACCCACTACCCTTATGCCGCCGCCCGGGAACAGGGATTTCATCTGCTTTGCGGTGTAATAACCCACAGAAAAGCCTGTTTTTGAATTTCGGTAAACCGCCTGATAGTTGTTGTCGTTTTTCAAAATAAAATCTGCCAAAGAAACACCCTCTTATACCAAAACTTCGGTAAGTAAAGCGCATTTTTGCGTAAAAATCTACCGATTATGCCATATGGCTGTTAAGCGGTAAAAAATTACCGTAATAATCCAAAGTCTATTATATAACAAGAGGCTAACTATTGTCAATAATTAATTCAAAAAAACTTGATATTTTTTATCTACTTTCGCCTAAAAAGCAAGAACAAAGCGAACATTCCGTGCTATACGCTTCATTCCCGTTTTCCAAGGCGTACCAAAGAAAGGTAAAAATAATCTTAATATCCATTTTATAGCACAAATTTTTTTATTGTCAATACTTTCAGGGTATATAACCGAGAAATCAGGGTAAAAAACCGAATTTTCGCCCCCATTCGGTGTAAATTTTGCAATTTCAATGTTCAAAAATGCAAATTCTGCGGTCAAAATTACGGGCTTAATATGTCGGATTTTGCCGATTTTGGCTTTTTTAATGCTTTTTCCTATTAATATTATACACATTTTTCATAAATAGTCAACCACTAAGTACACTACTAATTGATTAATTATATTGCAGGTAGATGAATGGTAAAATTTTTTTGGGTGATTGTTTTGATAAAAATGAATGTGCAGAACTTACTCGACGAGCGGCACAAGACGAGGTATTGGCTGGTGAAGCAAATGCAGACAACCTACAAAACGGTTAATAAAATTTGCGACAACAGCTTGACGGGCTTACAGCTTGATACGATTGAAAAGCTGTGCGGAATACTCGGCTGTACGCCAAACGACCTGTTTATTTTTGAATAAATAAATTTGTGTAATAAAACGGCGCATCGGCTTTTTGATGAAAAGCGAAAAGGTAAAGAGTGAGAAAGTGAAACTCGGCAGGACTTTTACGAGCCTTGACGAGTTTGTCTGACTTGCCGACAGCGTATAGAAAAAGTATGTTTCACTTGGCAATATGCGAAAAGGGTAAGTTTATGGTGAACCCCCGGCGAGGGTTCCCCACCGCAAAACAGTCCACCGGACTGTTTTGCGCCCCTCCTGCGCTTTTTGAAGTGTAAGTTTTTCGCAGTCTGCGGACTGCGCCGGGGGCTTTGCCCCTCGACCCCACCGCCTTTTTGAAAAAAGACGGACAAAAACTTTTGAAAATTTTGCTATCGCAAAACAGTTTATCGGCACACCGACGGTAAGGCTCACAAGAGCCTTACCGTTTTTGGTGATCCACCGGAGACTCGGCTCCGTTTCACTCCGCCGTTTTGCTTCGCAAATTTTATCCTATTTTATGTCCCTTTTGCTCTGCGAGCAAAAGATGGACGAGGAGTTCGAATCTCCGTTGGCTTGATTTACAAAAAAACGGTAAGGCTCACAAGAGCCTTACCGCTTTTGGTGATCCACCGGAGATTCGAACTCCGGACACCTTGATTAAAAGTCAAGTGCTCTGCCAACTGAGCTAGTGGATCGTATATAAAGCGAATAATCGCTTTATTTTTTTGCCTTTATTTTACGAAAAGCAGTACTATCGTTGCGACAAGCACAAGAATGAAAAAGAAAGAACCGAAGTACTTTGTAAATCTTTCAAGCTTAGCTTCCTTGGTTCTGCCCTTATTCTTGCCGAAGAATGTGTCGGCACTGCCTGTGATAGCGCCGGAAAGTCCGCCCTCACGGCTCTCCTGCATAAGAACTACTGCAATAATTACAATCGACGATATGATTATTAAAATTCCGAAAATGATTTCAACAGCTGACATTACTTAGTTCCTCCCTTTCAGGATTGCATTTTTACAACGCCCAAGTATTCTAACATACAAGCATTAAAAATGCAAGTCTTTTTTTGAAAAAAATGTAAAATAAACAATATAATAATTCCGAACAATTTGCAAACAATACTTTCAGCAGAGATTATATAAAAACAGCGTTTGCAAAACCTCTGCTCCGCTTGCGGTTTTCCGTAAGCGGTTTTTATTTTACCGGACCCGAAAATCCGAGAAAAATATTCCCGATATTCATTTCGGTAAGCTCGGTTGTGTTGCCCAGGACAAAGCAGACCACGCTCGCTATTATCAGCACTACCGCCGCAGTAAATATAAGAGCGGTAAGCATATTCATATTCTTTTTGTCCTTAAGCTCCTTTTGCGCTGCCTCTTCATCTTGAAAAGGCTTATAAAGCCTGGCTTTCATTGCGCCTGCATTGTCGGGCTCGGCGTTTTCCCGTTCGCCGTAATACTCTGCGCCGTCCTCATAATCCTCGGAGTCCTCGGGATAATCCTCTTCGTAGTATTCCCCGTCGGGCGCTGTGCCGTCTCCGTCAAAATCCGCCCCGTACTCCTCGTCATAAAGCTCCTGTTCCTGCTCGCCGTCAGGGTAAAAATCCTCCCCGTTGTCTGACGACGGGGTAAAAAGCTTTATGCCGTCATATTCGTCCCGATAATCAAGCTCCTCGCCGTCATCGGGATAGCTCAGCGAAAAGCCGTCCTCGGAAACGAAAGCCCCATCATCTTCAAAGGCTTCCCCGTCCTCGCTGTCAAGGGTGTTTTCGTCAAAATCCCGGGACTGTTCGTCAGCGTCAAGGTGTATCTGAGCGTCATATGCGGTTTTGCTTTCCTGTGCGTCTGCTGTGCTTTTTTTAAAAACCTTATCAATGCTTGAAATGTTATCGTTGTTTCTGTCAATAGGCGCATCGGCCTCCCCCATAAGGGCGATCAGCTGGGAACCGCATTCGGGGCAGGCGTCTATTCCGTCGGGATAAATTTTTCTGCATTTCGGGCAAATCACATAAACCACTCCGTTCAAAGCTTAATTTTAACATTATAGGTCCGAAAAGTCAATTTATACTCTGCATTTTTTTGCTATACACAGTATTTCCAAAAAAAGAGCGGGAACATAAACTGCGCCGAGCATTTCCTTAAAGCAAAAAAGCAGGTCGCCCTTAAGGCACAAAAAATAGTCGTAATTCCCGAACCTTCCCATCGACAGACTGCAAAAAACCGCAAGTATAAAAAGCGTAAAGACAATTACATTACCTATTTTTATGTAAATTCTCGATATTTTATTTATGTTTTTTATACATTGTAAAAATTCTTTCATACAAATCGCCTCATAAAAATTTTATTTGCATATCGGGAATTTTTCAAGGTACAAATATTGGAACGGAAATATATGAATGTACGATTATTAGGACATTTTATTTTTAAATCTATTGACAAAACGAAAATATGTGCTATGATTTAATCGAACATTTGTTCGTGCAAATTTCATTTTGAAAGGAGTACTGCGATGAAATCTGTTTTTTACCAGTCGGTGCTTTTGTCTGTTGAAGAAATTGCGGAAACAGATGAATTCGTGCTGACTAAATTCACCGAAATTATTGACGGCGCCGTGCGTGTCAGCTTTGAAAAGGGAATCAAGGACGGCGACGGCGACATAGTTAAATTTATTAAGATATAGCTTAAACATTACGGGAAGCTGCGGCAGGCATTCCCGGTAGCTTCGCCCTTTTCGCATACTTTTTTTGCAAGATAAATGCCCTGAATAAATCAGGGCGTTTTGTTCTGCTGTGTTTCCTGCTCAAAGCTCACGGTAAGCTCACCGGCAGGTATGTTAATTGATTTAAGCTTAGGCAAATCCCTGTATCTCACAGCCTCAAATTTTTTGTCCCCGACGCTTCCGCTTATTACAAGCACATCGTCCTGCCGCTTTGTTTCAAGCTTCGCATTTTCGGAAAAAAGCGCCGCAAGGACGGCGTCTATAAGAAATATTGCGCTGTTTCGGGTCAAAATATTCTCTTTTATATCCACATTAAGCCCCGAAAGCAGTGCCGTGCAGTTATCGCCGTTTTTAATAAGCGTAAGCCCACCGAGCGCCTTTGGCTGTGAATAAATGATTTTTGTCTGCGAGCCGCTGTGTTCGAGCTTTGCGTTATAGTCTGTGTTTTTATGCCTTATTGTTACATTTTCCGAAAATTCCGATGGCAGAGGCTGTATTTTACTTTCTTTCATTGAACATCCTGTGAATATCAGCAGTATTGCCAAAACTGCGCACAGGATTTTTTTCATATACTACGCTCCCGTTTATTTTTCAAAGCTTGAAATTGTTTTTGCAAGCTCGTTTATGATTTTTTGAGGCGTTGTTCCGGCCTTGGAATAATTTGACGAGACGCTGTCCCCTGCAAGTCCGTGTAAATAAACGCCGAGTATTGCCGCCTTTTTGGGCGATATTCCCTGAGCCGCAAACGAAGCAGTCATACCGGCAAGCACATCTCCGCTTCCGCCGGTCGCCATAGCGCTGCTTCCGGTCATATTAATATAGAAATTTACGCCGTTGTCGGTAACAACGGTTCTTGAGCCCTTGAGCACCACTACTGCGCCGGTCAAATCGTACAGCGCCTCAGCCGCTGCAATTCTGTCCTTTTGAACGGCGGACGCCGAAGTTTTAAGAAGCCTCGCCGCCTCTCCCGGGTGAGGGGTTATAATTACCCTTGCGCCTGACCGCTTAATTATATCTATGCTGTCTTTCATAAGGTTTATGCCGTCTGCGTCAAGAATTACGGGTACTTTTGAATTTTCAAGCACAAATTTAACAACATTGAGCGTGTCGTTGTCACAGCCCAAGCCGCAGCCTATAAGCACGGCGCTGCACTTTTCAAGCTCCGTGTTTATCCTGCTGAGCGACAGCGAAGAAATCCTGCCGTTTTTATTTGTTTCAAGCGGTATTAACACCTTTTCGGGACAACTGCTCATCATCACGGGGTATGCCTTGTCGGGAAAAGCGGATTTTACAAGCCCCACTCCGCACTCGACCGCCGAGGCGCAGGACATCAGCGCCGCCCCGGGCATCTCGTAACTGCCGGCTATGACAAGCAGAGAGCCGTAATCGCCCTTGCAGGTATTCTCTTCCCTTTTGGGCAGGAGCGTTTTAATTTCGGACTGCGTCAGGGTAAAGCAACCCGTATAATCATTTATGATGCTTTCGGGTATGCCTATTGAAACTACCTTTACCTCACCGGCATATTCGGCGGACGGATAATACGCAAGCGCATATTTGTATGCAATCGAAGCGACGGTCAGATCCGCCCTCACCGCCTGGCCTTCTATTTCGCTTGAGTCGGCGCATAGGCCGCTTGGAATATCCACGCTTACAACATACGCCCTGCTCTGATTTATAAGCTCAAAAATTTCCGCCGTCTTTTCATCGGGCACGCCCTTAAAGCCCGTTCCGAAAATGCAATCGACGAGTATATCGCAGTCGGAAATTCTGCTTAACTGGTTACTGTTGTTTTTATCAAAAAGCTCTATATCGACGCTTGTGTCGCCGAGCCTTGCCAACATCTCGCAGGCGGTATCGGCGGAGGGCTTGCCCATGGCGAGTATAACATTGACGCTGTAGCCGTTGTCATTGAGCTTCCTTGCGATTACAAAGCCGTCGCCGCCGTTTTTGCCCTTACCGCAAATAACGGTAACTCGGCGCAGAGCGGTTTTGTCAAAGCGGTTTCTTATCACCTTGGCGCAGGCCGAACCTGCGTTTTCCATAAGCCTTAAATAGCTTATTCCGCTTTCCGAGGCAGTTTCCTCTATCTGCCTTACCTGTGAACAGGAAAGTATCTTAATCATGATTTATTCCTCCGTGTATGCGGTAACCGCAGCTACTGCGTATTTTTCACAATGCGATATGCTCAGGGAAAATTTTAAGCCCTTTTCCCTTGCGATTTTTTCTGCGTTGCCCGACAGCATAAAATACGGTGCGCCCGAGCTGTTGTGAAGCACCTGAACCTCGTTTAGCTTAAAGCCGTCAATTCCGCTTCCCAAAGCCTTGGAAAAGGCCTCCTTGGCGCAAAATGCGGCGGCATAGCTTTCCGGCTTTTTGCTTTCAAGCTCCCTTAATTCCTCTGCCGAGTAAACGAAGCTTTTAAACCCGTCTTTTTTCAAAGACCTTTCTATTCTTTCAATTTCAACAATGTCAATTCCGTTTGAAATCATAGGCAATCCTTTTTTCAAGATTAATCTTGTAATCAGTATAGCACATATTTCCGTTTTGCACAAACCATAGTTTTTGCAAAACCAGCTGACTTTTTTGCAAAAATTTTAAAAGTGTTTAATTTTAGGCTTGCTAAAAAGGAAAATATCTGCTATACTTTTTTAGTATTCAGACCGCTTCGGGAATTTGCGTAATTTAAAATTGCCTTTGGGCGCATTAATTTCGGCTGTTCTCGATATTTCGGCTGTTAAAATTTAATTTGCACACGCCTCCTTAGTTAAATGGATATAATAAACCCCTCCTAAGGGTTAGTTGTGAGTTCGATTCTCGCAGGGGGTGCCATTCGGAAAAAGCCTTGATTTTCAGGGCTTTTTCTGTTTTAATATTTAAGTGTATTAAAAAAGTGAAATTAAAATCGCCAAACGGGCGCTGTGTTTCGCCGATTAATCGGTTTATTTATTTGAAATTAAAAGGAGCGTTTTATATGGAGTGGAAAGCAAAGCTTTTAAAGTGGACGAGAGAACCGAAGGATTACAAAACGGAAGACGGTAAAATTGAAATTATAACAGAACCGCACACAGACCTATGGCAAAGAACCTATTACCGTTTTCGCAACGACAATGCGCCTGTGCTTCAAATCGAGACGGAGGAAAAATATTTTTCTTTCACCGTTAAAACGGAATTTGAAAGCAAACACCGCTTCGATCAGTGCGGCGTTGCGGTTTATCTGGACAGCGAAAACTGGCTTAAAGCCTCCGTCGAGTATGAAAACGAAAAAATACAGCGTTTGGGCGCAGTTGTTACCAATAACGGTTATTCCGACTGGTCCTCAACGGATATTGACGCTTCAATCAAGACTATGTGGTTCAGGCTGAGCCGAAGAGAGAACGATTTTTGCGTTGAAAATTCAACGGACGGCAAGGAATATAACCAAATGCGTATATGTCATATGTTTAACGCCGACGGCGCAGTTTCGTTCGGCATATACGCCTGCAGTCCGGAGGACTCCTCGTTTAAGGCAACATTTAAGAATCCTGAAATTACCGAGTGTAAATGGCTTGCCCATAACGGACAGGCGCCGGACGAAGAAGCCTGAGCGCTTTTATCTGCGTGACGGCAGAGCCTTATCAAAACGCAACAACGCCTATCTTTCATAAACAGAGCAAAACCGCAAACCTTTTCGGGTCTGCGGTTTGTTTTTAGCCTATTATGTTTTTTAACTGATAAATTATAAAAGTATAATATTGTTTTCCCTGCATTTTTCCGCCATATCCTCGGGCCAAACGGAAACCTGCACCTCGCCTATATGCGCCTTGCCGAGCATGAGCATACAAATCCTTGACTGGCCTATTCCGCCGCCTATTGTTAAGGGCAGAGTGCCGTCGGCAATCATGGAGTGGTATTTGTATTTAAGCCTCTCCTCCGAGCCGCAGATTTCAAGCTGGCTTTTAAGCGAAGCCCCGTCTACCCTTATACCCATCGAAGATACTTCGAGCGCAGATTTCAGCGTATCGTGCCAGAAAAGCAAATCCCCGTTAAGGCTCCAGTCGTCATAATCGGGCGCTCTGCCGTCGTGCTTTTCACCGCTCCTGAGCGCCGAACCTATTTTCATTACAAACACCGTGCCGTACTTTTCGCACACCTTATGCTCCCTCTGCTTGGGGGTAAGCTGCGGATACATATCCTCCAGCTCCTGCGAATCTATGAAAAAGACATTTTCGTTCAAATGCACACCGAGCTGCGGATAGCGCATACGAACCTTTCTGTTTGTAAAGACAATAGCCTTTACAATAGATTTTACGGTGCTTTTAAGGTAGTCGATATTTCTGTCTTCCCTTTTGATTACCTTTTCCCAATCCCATTGGTCAACAAATATCGAGTGCATATTGTCCACATCGTCGTCCCGCCTTATGGCGTTCATATCCGTGTAAATCCCCTCGCCCGGTTCATATCCGTAACGGTAGAGCGCCATTCTTTTCCATTTTGCAAGCGACTGCACAACCTCGGCGTGCTCGTCGATTTCCTTAATGGTAAAATCAACCTTTCTCTCAACGCCGTTGAGGTCGTCGTTAATGCCGGAGTTTTTTGTAACTATCAGCGGCGCAGTAACCCTGTCAAGCGTTAAGGCAAAGGACAGAGCCTGCTGAAAAATATCCTTTATGTACTTGATTGCGTGCTGGGTTTCTCTAAGCGACAAGGCAGGGACATAGCCCTCCGGTATAATCAGTGAACGAGCCATAACAAATCCTCCTTAATTACCTTATACTGCCCACCGTTCTCGGGTAAAGCGTTACATCTCTGATATTTGAAACGCCCGTACAATACATCAACAGTCTTTCAAAGCCGAGGCCGAAGCCGCCGTGCGGTACGGAGCCGAATTTACGCAGGTCAAGATAATCCTTGTAAAGCTCCAAATTCATACCCCTTGCTTTCATTTCGGCAACAAGCTTGTCATAATCCGCCTCACGCTCACTGCCGCCTATTATCTCACCGACCCCGGGAACAAGCAAATCTGCGGCGGCGACGGTTTTGCCGTCGTCATTCTGCTTCATATAAAACGATTTAATCGCCTTGGGATAATCGGTGACGAAGACCGCCTTATTAAATACGGTTTCGGCAATATATCTTTCGTGCTCCGTCTGCAAATCACAGCCCCACTCGACGGGATACCGGAACTCCATTCCCGATTTTTTCAAAAGCTCTATGGCTTCGGTATAGCTCACTCTGCCGAATTCGTTTGAAATGAGGGTTTCAAGCTTTTCTATAAGGCCGTTCTCAAAGTGTGCGTCAAAAAATTTCATTTCCTCGGGACACTTACTAAGAACCTCCCCGATAACAAACTTAATCATATCTTCCGCTTCCTCAAGAACATCGGGAAGCTCGGCGAATGCAATTTCGGGTTCAACATGCCAAAACTCCGCCAAATGCCTCGGAGTATTGCTGTTCTCCGCCCTGAAGCTCGGCCCGAAGGTATAGATTTTTCCCAAAGCGGTCGCCGCAACCTCGCCTTCAAGCTGGCCGGAAACGCTCAGTCCCGTCTTACAGCCGAAAAAGTCATTCTGATAATATTCGTCCTGATTTTTATATTTGTCGCTGTAGCCTATTGTAGTGACCTGGAACATCTCGCCTGCGCCCTCGCAGTCGCTTGCGGTAATAAGCGGCGTATTTACATATATGAAATTCCTGCTCTGAAAATGTCTGTGTATGGCGTCCGCCATTACCGAACGAACCCTGAAAACGGCGTTAAAGGTATTTGTCCTTGTACGCAGATGCGGCATTGTACGCAAAAATTCAAGCGTGTGGCGCTTTTTCTGAAGCGGATATTCAAGCGGACACTCGCCCAAAACGGTGATTTTTTCGGCGTTTATCTCTATTGTGCCCTGTCTCGATTCAACCGCCTTGCCCTCAACCTTTAAGGAAGTACCGAGCCTTAAAGCGTTACCGTACTCAATATCGGAGTTTTTATCTATAACTATCTGTATATGCTTTAAGGTTGTGCCGTCGTTAAGTTCGATAAAGGCTACATTTTTTGAATCCCTTGCCGTCCTTACCCAACCGCATACGGTAATGTCGGAATTTACAAGGGAAAGGTCGCCTATTACATCTTTAATATCCCGGTGCTTCATAAAAAATACTCCTTTCAAAATAAAAAAGCCCGTCCCTAAATAGGACGGGAAAATTATACCCGTGGTACCACCTAAATTACCGACGCCCTTGCCGGTCGCTTAAAATCCGCTTAACGCACGGTAACGGCGCCCCTACTTGCCAAGCTTTCGGTTTACTGCTCTGGAGTGTTATTCACCAAGGTTCTGTTACGCAGTTCGCACTGTCCTGCGCTCACTTAAAACGAATGCCTAAGCTACTTGTCTCCGTCATTGCATTTTATCGTTATAATTATAGCTTTTAAAATTTATGCTGTCAAGAAAAATATGTAACCGCCGTATGCGGAAAGGCTGAAAAATCAGAAAAACGGATTTAAAAAACAGATTTTGCAAAAACGGGCTTATTACTTGCGCTTATACTATATAAATTTATGCTATTTTACCATAAATTCAGGAAAAATTTATAGATATTTAGTAAAAAGTTCAAAAAATATCTTTATTTTTTTAATATCTTATGCTATACTGTATATGAAAACAAGAGCAGAGATGCTTTTGAATATATAAAAGGGGGATGTTTTATGAACATTACCATTATAGGAAGAAAATGCACGCCAAGAGAATCTTTTAAAGAAAGGGCTGAAACAAAGCTTCAAAAGGTTGAAAAGTTTTTCGGTTCAAATGCCGACGCCAAGGTGACGGCAACGGTCGAAAAGAACGCCAAAGTTGTTGAAATTACACTCTCAAAGGGTGGTTATATATTCAGAGCCCAGGAACGCTCGCAGGACCTTGAAGAAGCGCTGGATAAGTGCGTTGACTCGCTCATTCGCCAAATCAGAAAAAATAAGACGAAGCTTCAAAAAAGGCTTTATGAAATCTCGTTTGACGATGTTTTCAATGCGCCCGAGGAGGACGAGGAACAGGAATTTGACATTGTGAGAACAAAATCCGTTATAGTTAAACCCGAAAGCGTTGACGAGGCAATTTTGCAGATGAATATGCTCGGCCACGAGTTCTATATGTTCAGAAACGCCGACACGGATCTTATCAATGTTGTTTACAAAAGGAACAACGGCGGCTACGGAGTTATTGAGCCGACTGCCGACGATTAAAACCGAATAAAGCAAAACGACAATGGGCTCCCCTTTTCGGGGAGCTTTTTTCTTGAATTTTTTGTTTTTAGCAGGCAAATTCTTCTGTAAAGCTTATATGCTTTACAGACACTAAATTTCCCGTATTATCAAGCCTCGGTCTGCTTCCCTAAAAACGAAGCCGCAACCTGGACAAGCTTAACATCGGTTTCGTTGGGCAGGTCGTTTGTATCGTTCATCATTATTACAACTGCGCCCGAAACATCGCCGCTGCCTATAATCGGAGAAGCTATTGCCGCTTCCCAATCGTTATTTAATATGGGTTTCAGGCTCGGTTCGTCGGCAGAGGCTACATAATTTGACCTTGAGTCCATAAGCTCCTCAAGCTCCGCCGAAATTCTGTGGTCAAGCAATTCCCTCTTAAGACTGCCGCAAGCGGAAATTACATGGTCACGGTCAGAGATAAATACCGTCATATTTGTTGCCCTGTAGAGGACCTCGGAATACTGATGCGCAAACTCGGTAAACTCGCCTATCGGAGAATACTTTTTAAAAATAACTTCTCCGTCGGCGGCGGTGAATATTTCCAACGGGTCGCCCTCTCTTATTCTCAATGTACGGCGGATTTCTTTAGGGATAACCACTCTGCCCAAATCGTCTATTCTTCTCACAATTCCTGTGGCCTTCATATATTAAAACTCCTTCTTTCAGTAATTAAAAATATTGTTCGCAAAAAAGGGGGTTTTATGTGTATTTTTAAAAATTTTCACAAATAAAAACGCCCTGAAAAATCAGGGCATTTGGTTTGGTTATCTGTTTGCGTACATTTTTTCGTAATAATTTTGATACTCGCCGGAAATGATTGTCTCCCACCATTCCCTGTTATTAAGGTACCATTCGATGGTTTTCTTAATTCCGTCGGCAAATTTTGTTTCGGGAAGCCAACCCAGCTCGTTATGGATTTTAGTCGGGTCTATGGCGTAGCGCATATCGTGTCCCTTACGGTCCGCAACATAGGTTATAAGGCTTTCGGGCTTGTTAAGCTCCTTACAGATAATCTTAACAATGTCGATATTTCTCATTTCGTTGTGTCCGCCGATATTGTAAACCTCGCCGACCCTGCCTTTGTGGATAATAAGGTCAATCGCCTTGCAGTGATCCTCAACATAAAGCCAGTCCCGAACATTAAGTCCCTCGCCGTAAACGGGAAGCGGTTTATCGTTAAGCGCATTTGCTATCATAAGCGGTATGAGCTTTTCGGGGAAATGATACGGTCCGTAATTGTTTGAACAGCGGCTGACGGTTACCGGCAGACCGTAGGTTCTGTAATATGCGAGGACAAGCAAATCCGCCGCAGCCTTTGAACTTGAATAAGGGCTTGAAGTGTGAATAGGCGTTTCCTCTGTAAAGAAAAGGTCGGGACGGTCGAGCGGCAGGTCGCCGTAAACCTCGTCGGTAGATACCTGATGATACCTCTTTATACCGTATTTTCTGCAAGCGTCCATAAGCGTGGCCGTACCGATTATATTGGTCTGAAGAAAGACGCCCGGATCTTCTATAGAGCGGTCTACATGGCTTTCCGCCGCAAAGTTCACCAAGATGTCCGGCTTTTCCTCCTCAAAAAGCTTGTAAACAGCCTCCCTGTCGCAAATGTCGGCCTTTACGAACCTGAAATTTTTATTATCCATTACGGATTTAAGCGTTGAGAGATTGCCGGCATATGTGAGCTTGTCAAGGCAAATTATACGGTAATCGGGGTATTTTTCAAGCATATGGAAAATAAAGTTTGAGCCTATAAATCCGGCTCCGCCGGTAACTATAATTGTCATATCAAATTCTCCTTATACAAATTTATCATAGGCAACATGCTCAAGATGCTCGCCATAGGGCGATTTTCCGTAAAGCTTTGCCGATTCGAGCAATTCGTTCTTGTTAATCCAACCCTTACGGTATGCAATTTCCTCCGGTGCAGAGATAACGACGCCCTGTCTGTTCTGGACGGTTTGGACAAAGGTGGAGGCCTCCATAAGGCTGTCCATTGTGCCTGTATCCATCCATGCAAATCCCCTGCCGAGTATCTGAACCTTTAAGCTCTGAGCCTCAAGGTAGAGGTTGTTAAGGCTTGTTATTTCAAGCTCCCCTCTTGCCGACGGGGTTACCTTTTTTGCCATTTCAACAACCCGTTTGTCGTAGAAATAAAGGCCCGTAACGCAGTAATTTGACTTTGGCTGTTTGGGCTTTTCCTCTATGGAAAGAACCTTTAAATCGTGGTCAAACTCCACTATTCCGAAGCGCTCCGGGTCATTGACATAATATCCGAAAATAGTCGCCTTACCGTTCTGAGCGTCCACTACGGCGTCGGCAAGCTGCCTTGAAAAATAACTGCCGTAGAATATATTGTCGCCGAGCACCATGGCGCACGGTTCATCGCCGATAAAGTCCTCGCCGATAAGGAAAGCCTGTGCAAGCCCCTCGGGCTTCGGCTGTACGGCATAGGAAAGCTCCACTCCGAACTGATGCCCGTCGCCCAAAAGGTTTTTAAAACGGGGCGTGTCCTCCGGCGTAGAAATAACAAGAATGTCACGAATACCTGCAAGCATAAGGGTTGAAAGCGGATAATAAATCATAGGTTTATCATAGATAGGCAAAAGCTGTTTTGATGTGACCTTGGTTAAGGGATAAAGTCTTGTTCCCGAACCGCCGGCCAATATAATACCTTTCATATTTTCGCACCACCGAATAAACGGTATTACTCCTCTCCTATTGTTAATTTTTCTTCTTGTATATATGCCTGTCTTTCTTCCAAAGACATTTTATCGACAATTCCCATAAGCCTCTGTATGCGCTGTGTTTCGGTTTCGTTTTGAGGAATTTCATAATCGAACTCCTCGGGGCTTATCTTCTCTTTAATTCCTATTCTCCAAGCCACCATGAACCTTTCGGAAATTTCATTTATTTCCTCCATGCTCCCGGGAAGTTTTCTTTTTTCCTTCGGGGTAAAAAGAAATGCGCTGTAGGCGTTGCAGATTTCGTATGTAGGGCCGAACGCTATCTGTTTGCCGTGGTCGAGCCAAAGGCATTTGTTGCACAAATCCCTGACCTGCTGAACGGAATGGGAAACGAGTATGCCCGTTACGCCCGAAGCCAAAATGCCCTTTATCTTCCTTGCGCTTTTTTCCTTAAAGCCCTCGTCGCCTACGGACAAGACCTCGTCGAGTATTATTATATCGGGATTTACAAGGCAGGCTATGGAAAAGGCAAGTCTTGATTTCATACCGCTTGAAAGCTGTTTAAACATATATTCCTGAAAGTCCTCAAGCTCGGCAAATTTGATTATTTCATCGTATTTCCTATCCATAAACTCCCTTGTATAGCCCAAGAGAGCGCCTCTGAGATAGGTGTTTTCCCTTACGGTAAGCTCGGGGTCAAAGCCCGAAGCAAGCTCCAAAAGCGCCGCAATATTGCCCTTTGTGCTGACCGAGCCCTCGGTGGGGATCATAATCCCAGTTACCGCCTTTAAAAGCGTGGATTTTCCTGCGCCGTTCTCACCGATTATGCCAAGCATATCGCCCTTTTCAAGGGTAAAGCTGACATTTTTATCCGCCCAAAACTCGGTAACCTTGTAATTGCCTTTGATCTTTTGGATAATATAGTCTTTAAGCCCGACCGAGGTCAAATCGCCGACCTTGTAACGAATTGAAACATTTTTACAATCTATTACCGCCATAATTTTACCTCTTATACATAATACAAAAATTCTTTATTGTATTTCCAGTAAATAAAGCAACCTATCGCCAAAAACAAAACGGCATAAAACGCACACAGGGCGTGTATCTGCCATGAGGGAACAAAGCCGTCTATCGCAACGATCCTGAAAAACTTTATGTAGACATAAAGCGGATTGAGATAAAACAGCTTTTGGAATTTTTCCGGCACAATGGTTACGGGATAGAATATCGCCGACACATAGTTTAACAAAGTGAGGAATACGCTGTAAAGATATTCTATATCCTTGAAAAATACATACAGGGCGGACAAAATCATACCTATTCCCACGCACAGCCCGAGACTTGTAACCATAGGATAAACAAGCGAAAGCATATGCGGGCCGAACTTAATGCCGTCGAACAGGCAAAACGCAAAATACAAAATAAGCGTTAAAGCGAAATTTATAAAAGCCTGTATCGCCTTTGAAAAAAGGAAAAGGTATTTCGGTACATTGATTTTGGTGAATATAGACGCATTCGCCATAAGCGCACGCATACAGCCCTGCGTACATTCGGTGTAAAAGGAGAACATAACGGTACCGCTGAAAATATAGATTATAAAGTGGTCCTGCGTTCTGCCGAATAAGTGTTTAAATATAACAAGAAGAATAAGAACATTCAAAAGCGGCGCCAACAAGCTCCAAAGCATACCGAGTACCGTTCTTTTGTATTTCTTCTTAAAATCCCTTTTTACAAGCTCTTCAAAAAGAAACTGATATTTTTTTGCCTTAGTTAGCATATTGTTTTTCCTTTCTTACTGCCTTTCGTCAATTAACGCTTCAACGGCGTCCACGCCCAGGCAAACCGTGCCGTATGCCTCGCTCATAGCCTTGCGTTCCGCAAAGGAGTCGTCGATAAACAGGGCTTTTGCGGAGGGCCTGACATTGTCGATTTTTCTCTGACTTCTCGCAATACAAATAATCTCGTCAAACATTTCGGGGGAAAGTCTTTTTGCCCTGAGGTCGGATATAATATCCGTTTCGTGCCTTGTCAAAAGCACGACCCTTTTCCCCTGTTCGATACATTGATAAATAAATCTAAGCGCCGTGAAGTTTACGCGGTCGTGTACTACCAAGGTATCGTCAAAATCCATATACACTTCATCGTAATCCAAATCGAGCTTAAACACATTGCAAAGCGCCCTGTCAACCGTCACCGAGCTTAAAGGCTTTGGTATGTTCAGTTCATAACCGAGGGCGTCAAACACGGTAAGCAACGCAAGGTTTACGCCGGCGGCCCTTTCAACGCACATTGTGCCGGCAACACGGGTGGCACATTCAAGCAGTCGGTACTCGCCCCTTACATTTCTTTTCAGTTGAAAGAACCAAACGCCCCTGAATTTAATTTTGCTGTTAATAATCTCGGCAATTTCAAAAATCCTTTTTTCGGGTTTTTGGAGCGTGGAATTTACGCTTATACCGTTTTTAATTCTGTTGCGGTTTCTTGAGGAAACATAGCGAACCCTGCCGTCCTTATCGGTAAAGCAATCAATGGTATATTCTTCCCCGGGGAGATATTCGCAGATAACCTGTTCTTCCTGCCTTGAGGAAAGCTCGTATCTGAGCGCCTGCTCGTCCTTAACTATCATAAAGCCCTGAGAGCCCTGCGACTCGGCAGGCTTTATTATTACGGGGTAATCCTTTACTTCGTCCGCAGACTTGTAAATGCCGGGCAGGAAATCGCAACCGTCCAGACGGCTGTATGTTTTCGATTTGCTTCTGCAAACCTGAACTGCGTCGTCGGGGCTTGTCAAAAGCTCTGCGTGAAGCTCGTCCCTGTGCCTGCTCAAAAACGCAATAACATTGTCGAGGGCAGGGAAAATATAATCAATATGATTTTCGTCAATACATTCGTTGAATTTTCGGATAAAATCGTCTGCGGTGATAAAAGGCATCGAGCCTATATAATTTTTATAGACCCATACGCCGTGGTCATCGACGCTTGAAGCGCCGAACAGGTTTATAAACCTTATGTCCTTTAAGGAGCGGTGCAGTTCAAGCCCTATTTCGGAACCGCAGGGAAAAACCATAATATTGATTTGTTCCATAAAAAATCCTCTTTATTCTAAATTTATGCGCTTTTTGATTTCTTCAACTATTCTTTCCGAATTATCCGGTCCGTTTACCGCTTCGTCAAAGAAATATTTTATTTTCTCCCTGCGAAGCTCGGAATCCTTTTCGGGATTTTTGACATATTTTTTGACTTCCTCAATAGTTTCGCTCCAGTTTGCGGTCATGGGGCCGGGAATAACGGAGGGAAAATCGAGATTAAAGCCTGCCTCGTTCTTCACGAACCAGTCATAATCGGCACAGTGGAAAACGGTAGGTCTGTCAAGCTGTGCAAAATCAAGCGCAATGCTTGAATAATCCGAAATCATAACGGAAAAAGTGCCGAGCTGCCGATACACATCTTTGCTGTCATCGAGTAAAATTCTGTCAAAGCTTTTAATTCTGTTGACAATTTTATTCATATAATTCCGCCATGTGTGCGGATGAAGCCGTATATAGAACTCGCCGTCAATTTCCTCCATCGCCCTCTGAATATCCCCTGCGGCGTCAAGAATTTCGTTAATCATCGCAGTTTCGTGTTCAAAGTCAAATCTGTAAGTCGGCGCATACATAATTTTAACGGGATTTTTCTGCCTTTGGGCGTTATATACTGGCAGGTTCCTCGGATGGCCGGCCATAAAGCAATTATCCATGGGTATGTGCCATATTTTCGCTATCATGTCAATTCTCTCTTGACCGGGACAAACGAAAAGGAAATACTTTTCAAATTTTTCTCTAACGGGAGCAACAAAGAAATATTTAATCTTTTTAAAGAATTTCTTTATTGCCGAATCGTTCTCACCCGGCAGAATATCGTCCGAGTATATAACGCCCCGTTCGGTGGTGTTTTTTACCTGTGAACTGCCGTCGCCCATGGCCTTAAAGCCTACGCCGTGCCAGAGCTGAACGACTTTGGTTTTATCGTTAAATCCGTTTTTCGGGTTATAATCCGTCATTTTAAAATGGTCGGTTACGGCTATTTCCGCCCTTGACATAAGCTGTTTTGCGCTCTTTGTTCCGATCATTTCAACGGGCTTGTTTTCCTGCTTAAGCTGTTCAAAAATTTCCTCGTCATTTGTAAACCAAACGGCGTTTATCTCGGGGTGATTATTAACTACATACTCGTAAAAATACATAGTATTATCCATATAGCCGCTGTTTCTGAAGCCTGTAAAGGCCCATAAATTTTTCTGCTTTTTCGGGATAGTGTAATGCCAGTAGCAGAAAAAGTCTATAATATTTTGTATCAGCCTGTAAACCGCCTTTGCCGCATCAATGGCCTTTACCTTTAAGAAATCGAACGCCTTTAAGAACCAAACATAGGGCCTTAATCCCTGGCGGTAAAAGCGATGCCTTGCTATAAGCACAAAGCCGCTCCAGGTGCAGGTCCTTGTAAGAGCCTGAGCGTCGCTGTAGCTTGAAAGATAAGTATTAAGCGACATACTTGCCGCCTGCAGATATTCGTCAAAAAAATTCTTGATAAGCTCGTTATCCCCGAGGTCCAATGCGCTTCTGAAATAGTTTGCCGTCTCATGCTTTACCCTGTTCTGGAACGGTATGCGAGGATATTTTTCCAAATTATCCTCATACCAGTCAAGCATTCCCATCATCCAGCGTATATGGTCAATTCGTGTTTTGAGAAAATGCTCCTCCATATTATCGCTCATATAGACGCCGACATTGCTCCTCCTGTAAACGGACATAACATCGTCGAGCATATGCGCCTTGCCCTCGCCGAGCTGCATAAGGAAAAGCGGATGGTCGCCGATTATTCCGGTGTAGTACCAATCGGGTATATCGACATCGTAATTCCAGCGGTAAAAAACGGTGGCAGTCTGCGCCGGGAACACCCATACGCAGTCGGAGCTTGTTACCGTATTGCGGTTACGCTTTTTTTTGTAGGAGGGTTCGCAGTCGGGGAAAATCATTTTTCCGTTTTTGTCCTTTTTGAACCAGTCGATTAAGAACCAATCGTCGGGTGCGCTTATTTCAGCCCTGTTGTAGCAAATTCTTATATCCCTGTTTTGCTGCATATAATCAAACTGCTTTTGAAGCTTGTATTCGTCCACCCAGTAATCGTCGCCCTCGCAGAAAGCGATATACGGGCTGTTGGCGTGATTGCACAGGTCGATAAGGTTCCTCTGTGCGCCCATATTCTTTTCCCTGATAAACGGGACTATTATATCCGGGTATTTTTCGGCGTACTCCCTCACTATATCCGCAGTACCGTCCGGTCCGCAGTCCTCGCCGACAAACACCTTGAATTTAAAATTCGTCTTTTGCATTAAAAAGCCGTCAAGCGCACTTCTGATGTAATCCTCATGCTTATATGTAATACAGCACACGGTCACGGCGCAGTCGTCGGTATTCAGGTCAAATCTCTTTTGAGTTTCGGGACCCATAACAAGATTTTCGACGCTGCCGTCGGTGCAGTATTCCCCTGTCTCGGTATCATACAGCTTTGCGTATTCAAAATCCGCTTTACCTATCATTACTTTTTTCCCCACATCCTATTTATTGGTTAATACATCTATTGTACTTTTTAAACCGTCTTTAACGCTGTAGAGAGCCCTCCAGCCGAGGCCCTGTATTTTTTTGCTGTCGAGCACGGCGTATGAAATATTTGTCTGCTGTGCGAGGTCGTTTTCATCGGGCAGGTCAAAAATGACCTCCCTGCCCGTAAGCTCCGCAACCTCCCGGGCAAACTGCGCTATCGTCACCCTTGCCGCTTCGTTGGCTATATTATAAGCTTCCCCTGTTTTGCCGCTTGTTAAAACGGAAAGCAGAGCCGAGGCGCAGTCGGCAACATAGCAATAAGACCTCATTTGAAGCCCCTTGCTTTTCATGATAATGTTTTCGCCCGAAAGCGCACTGTTTACAAACTGGGCGTTCGCCCTGTTGTCGCTTCCCGTTACCGTCGGCCCGTAGGTGTGGCAGGGTCTTACTATAACCGTATCCAGATTAAACTGTTTCGTGTAAGATACGCACAGGGTTTCCGCCGCCCTCTTTGAGACGGGATAGCAGGACCTTGAAAGCACGGGGTCAACATAGCCGCTGTAGCTTTCGCAATAAGCCTCCATACCCTTTTCCCCCTCGCCGTAAACCTCTCCGGAAGAGACGAAAAGGAAGCGCTGTGCATTATGCCGTGAAGCGTATTTTAACAGATTGTCCGTACCTATGATGTTGCCCGTAATCGTTCCCACCGGGTCGTTTGCAAAAACGGCGGGATAAGCGTTGCTTGCGGCGTTTATTATATAGTCAATATCAAAATCAAAATCCGGCGTATTGCAAATATCGTATTCAACATAGTGCAGATTTTTGCTGTTTGCCGGGTCAAACCTCTTTTTAAGCCTTGAAAGACTTCTGCCCACCGCATATATCTCGATACCGGCGTCCTCGTTTTTATTCAGATAAAGAAGCATATCTGCGACAAACGAACCTATTAAGCCGGAAGCGCCGCTAATCATAATCCTTTTGTTAAACAGCTTTTCCCTGTTCAAGGTTGCGCCAACGGCTTTTTCTATATCGCTTATATAGGTTTTGCTGTCATAAACGCTCATACGAAAACCCTTCCTTATGATTTAAACCAATCCGAACGCCTGACATTGAGCAATGCCTTGAATATATCAATATCATCTACGGTTGTAAGCTTAATATTCTTTTCCGAGCCTACGGAAAAATAAACCTTTTCGCCCATCTCTATCATAAGAGATACCGAAGCTACGGAGTTTGTAATTCCTGCCTCAAGCGCACGCCTGTGCAAATCGCATATTTTGCCGATTTTAAAGCCCTGCGGAGTCTGAGTTCGCTTTAACTCGTCCCTCGGATAGCATTTGTCGGAGGTTTCTCCGTCGTCGGTAATTACCATTGCCTCGGCGCACGGAATAACGGCTATGGCACAGCCGTGCTTTTTGGTCTTAACTATGCAGTCGGAGATAATTTCGGGCGAAACCATGGGGCGTATGGCGTCATGAATAAGCACAACATCGTCCGGTGAATAATGCTTTTCAAGCTCATAAACGCCGTTCCTGATAGAGTCCTGCCCGTTCTTGCCGCCGGGTATGATGTGTTTAAGCTTGGTAATATTAAACTGGCTTGCGTATGCGCTTAAAACATTTTCCCAGCCCTCGATGCAAACCACGGCAATGGCGTCAATATCGGGGTGATTTTGGAACGCTTCAAGAGTATAAACTATAACGGGTCTTTCGTCAACAGTTAAAAACTGCTTGGGAATACTTTGGTGCATTCTTGCGCCCACTCCGCCGGCAATAATAAGAGCAATATTCATTTCTTTTCTCCTTTGTTATAAAGATTTTATAACGCCGCAAATGCGGTCAACCGTATCGTTTGAAAGTCCTTCGTAAAGGGGCAGGCAGAGAACCCTTTGCGCAATTTTATTTGCAACAGGAGTTTCGCTTGCGCTGTACGCTCCGCCGAATTCTTTATTCTGACTTGTAAGGGGATAAAAATATTTCCTTGCGACAATATTATTTTCTGCAAGCGCCGTAAATATGTCGTCCCTTGTTTTTCCGAATTTTTCGGGATCGACTACTATCGGGAAATAGGCATAATTGCTTTTTACATTTTCCCTTTCGGCGTTGAGCCTGATACCGTTTACATTTTCAAGGTTTTCACGGTACCTTAAAACCGCCTGCTTCCTTGAGCTTACGGACTGCCCGATATGCCTTAAATTACAAATGCCCATTGCCGCCGAAAACTCGTTCATCTTGATATTACTGCCGGCAAATTCTATTTCTCCGTCCGCACCGAGGCCGAAATTTTTATATTCATTGAGCTTATCGTAAAATGCTCTGTCCTTAAAAATTGCACAGCCGCCCTCGATAGTGTGGAAAACCTTTGTTGCGTGGAAGCTGAACATTGAAGCGTCGCCCAATGAGCCTGCGCCCACCGAGTCAACCGTAACGCCGAAAGCGTGCGCCGCATCATAAATTACCTTTAGGCCGTACTTGTCAGCAATTTTTTGGATTTTTTCATACTGACATATATTTCCGTAAACATGCACGGGAATAATAGCCGAGGTTTTTTCGGTAATCAAAGGCTCGATTTTATCTGCGTCAATGGTAAAATCGTCTTCCCTGATGTCGCAAAAAACAGGCTTTAAGCCCTTTCTGACTATGGAATTTGTGGTTGAAGTAAAAGTAAACGGGGTGGTTACAGCCTCGCCCTTTAGGCCCATGACCTCGATAATCGCCTCCAAAGCCTGGTGGCCGTTTACGCAGAGATTAAGGTTTTCCACCTTTAAGTATCTGCAAAGATTCTCTTCAAGCTCCCTGTGCTTAACGCCCGAGTTTGTAAGCCATCTTGTCTCCCACAGGGATTTTATCTCCCGGGTGTATTCTTCAAAGTCCGGCATTGAAGAACGGGTTACCATTACTTTTTCGTCCATGATATTTCCTTCTTTTTCGCTATTTTAAAAGAGTTTTTTTCATTAAGTCCCAAATTTTATTTGCCCTCTTTCCGAAAACGGAAAACAGTAAAAGAAACACCCTGAATACTGCCCCCTGTTTAAAGGAAAGAGTTTTAATATATTTTCTTGCCATATCCGCCGAAGATTTGTCAAGATTTTTTCTGTATTCCGTAAACCAAAGGTGTGCGAAATGATAGTTTATCTCATTTTCATATTTTCCGTCGGAATAGCGGTTAAATTCATTGAGCCATGCGGTTTCGTTGCGAACATGATTAAAATCCGTTTTCTCTTTTACGCTGTCTGTCCATGAGCCTGACGAGCCGAACCTGTAGCAGGCCATTATCCTGTCGAAATAATGCACCCTGCCCCTGAATGAGGACAAGATCTGACGGGGATAATCGTAAACATCTGCCATGCTTCTGAATTCGGGCCATTGGGTAAATATTTCCGCCCTTATGACAAGCGAAGCCGAGGGGCAGAACATTCCTCCCCTTTTGATAATCAGACCGCACGGAACATCGGTATCCTCCTTTAAGGGCCTGTACGGCATAGAGCTGCCGTCGGGATTTAACTGGTTTACGGCGTGGAAGGTCATGGCGCAGTCAGGATTTTTTTCCATATACCCAACCTGAAGGCTGAGCTTTGAGGGGTCGCTCCAAAAATCGTCGCCCTCGCACACCGCAACGAATTTGCCCCTGATAAGCGGACAGATATATTCCTTTTCTATATTAACGCTCTTCATCTTGTTTTCGCTCTGAAGAACGGGTCTGATAATTTCGGGATAGCGCTGTGCATAGTCCCTGATAATATCCTGTGTGCCGTCGGTTGAGGCGTCGTCGTGTACTATTATCTCAAAGGGAAAGTCCGTTTTTTGAGAAAGCATCGACTCAAGCGCCTGCGCCACCGTCTTTTCGTGATTATAGGTAAGACAGCAAACGGAAACGCAGGGGGTTTTAGCAGGCGTCAAATTTTCGTTTTGTTGAGTATTAATCATAAAAACTTACCGCTGACAAAAAATAATTAATTTTAAATTCTGATAATTATATCATATACAGTAAATTAAATCAACTAAAACAGTTCTATCTGTTCGCTTTAAGTCTGCGTTGTAAATAGATATGAACCATTTAGAGTAAAAATAAAAGCAACAATATGGTATAATGATTTTCCCGC
>CANRHD010000018.1 GCA_947630285.1 uncultured Clostridia bacterium
GAGAAACGGAAGGAACTCGAAGCCGCACCGGGATGCTGACTTCGGTCAGCCTACGGCCTCCCTCCGTCAGCATCCCCCACTCCACACAACAAACTCTTTCAATTTTCCGGTCTCACATCATTGACAAATCTACAATAAAGGTTTCCAAAATGTTAACAATTTTATTTGCTTTTTTTGATATATTATTTATAATAGATATATTAATATAAGCGTTCAAGGAGATTTTATGGCGGTAATTATTGAATTTTTCAAGGTTATTATACTCGGAATAGTCGAGGGCATTACGGAATGGCTCCCGATAAGCAGCACCGGTCACATGATACTTGTAGACGAATTTCTGCGTCTGAGCGTAAATGAGGATTTTAAAAATCTGTTTTTGGTTGTTATACAGCTTGGCGCAATTTTGGCGGTAGTGGTGCTTTTCTGGAATAAGCTTTGGCCTTTCGGATATGACGAACACAAAATTGTTATCAAAAAGAATATTTTTGACATGTGGTTCCATGTAATCGTTTCGTGTATTCCTGCGATAATAATAGGTCTGCCGTTTGACGACTTCTTTGAAAAATATCTTTACAATTATGTAGTGGTTGCGCTTGCGCTCATAGTTTTCGGCGTCGCCTTTATTATAATTGAAAACAAAAATAAGGATATGCGCCCGAAAATAAATTCAATCTCTCAGATAAGCTATAAAACGGCGTTTATCATAGGTCTTTTTCAGCTTATAGCCGCTGTTTTCCCCGGCACCTCCCGTTCGGGAGCAACTATTTTGGGTGCGCTTTTGATAGGCGTTTCAAGGACCGTTGCCGCAGAATACACATTTTTCCTTGCCGTTCCCGTTATGGCAGGCGCAAGCCTTTTAAAGGTGGTAAAGTACGGATTTAATTACAGCCTTATTGAGGTGTGCTATCTATTGGTCGGTATGGCGGTGGCGTTCTTGGTTTCGGTTTTCGTAATTAAATTCCTTATGTCATATATCAAAAAGCACGATTTCAAGGTCTTCGGCTGGTACAGGATCGCCTTGGGTCTGCTTGTCTTGGTATATTTTGCGGCCAAAACAATTATTTCAAAATAAGCTTTTAAATAACTTAAATAATTAAAACCGTATTCTTTGCAATACGATTTCAGCGTGTAGAAAAAGTATGTTTCACTTGGCAATATGCACAAAAGGAATAAGATTATGGTGAACCCCCGGCGAGGGTTCCCCACCGAAAAACAGTCCACCGGACTGTTTTTCGCCCCTCCTGCGCTTTTTGAAGCGTAAGTTTTTCACAGTCTGCGGACTGCGCCGGGGGCTTTGCCCCTCGACCCCACCGCCTTTTTGAAAAAAGACGGACAAAAACTTTTGAACATTTTGCTATCGTAAAACAGTTTATCGACAGTCTGAAACCGTATTCTTTGCAATACGGTTTTTGTTTTTGTATAAATTAATAATCAAAGTTAAAAATATAAAAAAGGAAGGTTGATATAATGGCTAACAGAGTTGGTAAATATACTGTTGTTTTTAAATCTGCGCCGTCAATAATCGGAAGTGCGGGCGTAGTCGGCAAAACCGAGGGCGAAGGTCCTTTGAGCAAAGAGTTTGACTTTGTTTTCCCCGATGACACCATGGGCGAAGCGTCCTTTGAAAAGGCCGAGAGCGCCATTGAGCGTGAGGCGATAATCAGGGCGTTCAACAAGGCAGAAATCTCAATGAGCGAGACCGATTACATCTTTGCCGGAGACTTGCTCAACCAGTGCATCGCCTCCACTTTCGGCCTGCGTGAGTTGGGTATTCCGTTTTTGGGGGTTTTCGGCGCATGTTCGACTATGTCGCTGTCGCTGGGTCTTGCGTCCGTTTTCGTTGACTCGGGCGCAAGCAATATATCGGTTGCGGCAACATCATCGCATTTCTGCTCCGCCGAAAGGCAGTTCAGGCTTCCGCTGGAGTACGGCGGCCAGCGTCCTCCCACGGCACAGCGCACCGTTACGGGCGCAGGAGCAAGCATAGTTTCAAAGCACAGATCCGACTGTCCGTCCGTAAGCGCCGTAACATTCGGAAAAATCACGGATTTGGGAATAAAGGACGCAAACAATATGGGTGCGGCCATGGCGCCTGCGGCCTCAGATACCATTTCAAACTTTTTTGACGATACCGGGCTTGATATTTCCGATATAGATTACATTGTAACAGGCGACCTCGGCTTTGTCGGAAGCGAACTGCTTATCGAACTGCTCAAAAAAGATCACAATCTTGACATCAGCGACAAGCACCTCGACTGCGGCAAGATGATTTTCTACAGAAAAGACCAAGATGTTCACGCAGGCGGTTCGGGTTGCGGCTGTTGCGCAAGCGTTTTCAATTCCTATTTCATCAACAGGCTTAAAACGGGCGAATACAAAAATATTCTTGTCACCGCCACGGGGGCGCTAATGTCGCCCACCTCCTCACAGCAGGGCGAAAGTATTCCGTCGATAGCCCATTGCGTGCTTGTCACAAAGCCCGACAATATAGGTTGAGGTGGCGTTATGTTGAATTTTTTTAAAGATTTAAAAGTAATTTCGTCCATGTCGAAAATGATTAACGGCCTCACCGTTTTAAAGACGGTACTGACGGTTGGGATAATAGTCTTTACCGTTTTTGAAACAGTAACTAAATTTTTCAGCATTAATAAGGACGAACTGTCCGAAATATGAAAAAGGCGCAGAGCTTTCTGCGCCTTAAGCTCTGCGCCTTATAATTAAAAGTTTTTGTCCGTCTTTTTTCAAAAAGACGGTGGGGTCGAGGGGCAAAGCCCCCGTCGCAGTCCGCAGACTGCGAAACACCTGTACTTAAAAAGCGCAGGAGGGGGAGCAAAACAGCCCGGTGGGCTGTTTTGCGGTGGGGAACCCTCGCCGGGGGTTCCCAAAAACATATTCTTTTGTAAATATGCCGTGAACTACGCCCTTTTTAATGCCGAAAAATCGACGCAGAAAGCTCTGCGCCGATTTATCTTTAATTAATATTTTACTGTTTGGAAGCCTTGGGTTTTTCGCCTGCCGTAATCAAAAGCTGAGCGCCCTCCCACAAAGCGATTGCGGTATAAATCAGAAGCATCATAACCCATGCGGAGCTCAAGTGCAGAACAGAAATACTCGCAACATACGGCAGTATAAGCTGTGCAAGCTCGGACTCAAAGAATGACGCCAGCGAAATTGTACCGTCTGTAAGCGGAATTGAAACCTGCCTGAAAGCGATAAACATACCTATGGTGCATACGAGGCCGAAGCAGGCGAAGCACAGCGGAATTTTCTTTGAATTTGAAAATATAGAAACGAATAAAATTATAACCGCCGTGATTATTATAAGCGCAAAGAACACGGCCGTGAGTATCAGGGGAACATGTATGGCCTGGGCGTTGTTCCAAATTCCCGTCCATGCGTCCTTGTTTTCCTTAGCGCCCTTTGTAAGTATTTCGGAAAAGAAATAGTGCAGGCTTATATAGCCGTAAGTAGAGCCGTCGTCCTCGGTGTTTCCCTGAAGCTGAGACAAAAGCTTAAAAACCGACGACTCGACTACATAATAAATCAGGTTCATAAAGTATGCCACAACGGGAACCGCCGCCGCAAGCAATGCGGTTATTATTCTGCAAACTATATCCGTCCTGTCGGCCCTTAGCTTTTTGCTTTTTTTACTCATATTCGCATCTCCTTTATTTCCACGAAGAATTAAGCGCAACCGTCAAATTGAAAACCTTTTTATTCTCGTCCGAGTCCTTATCAACACAGAAATAACCCTGACGCATAAACTGAAACACATCGCCCGGTTCGGCGTTTATGATGCTGTTTTCAACAAGGCAGTTTTCAATAACCTTTAATGAATCGGGGTTAAGATTTTGTCTGAAATCGCCCTCGGAGTCGTCGGACGGGTTCGGCGTGTTGAAAAGCCTGTCGTACATTCTGACCTCCGCCTTAAAGCAGTCCTCGCCGCTTACCCAATGTATAGTTCCCCTGACCTTTCTGCCGTCGGGCGATTCGCCGCCCTTTGACAACGGGTCGTAGGTGCAGTAGATTTTGGTCGGGTTGCCGTCAGCATCTGTATCAAACCCGGTACAGGTTACAAAATATGCGCCCTTAAGCCTGACCTCATTGCCCGGATAAAGCCTGAAATACTTTTTGACGGGCTCTGCCATAAAATCATTTTTTTCTATATACAGACGCTTGGAAAACTTAACGGTTTTACTGCCCATTTCGGGGTGGTCGGGGTGATTGGCTATCTCTATTTCCTCAACCTTGCCGTCGGGATAATTGGTAATTTCAAGCTCAATAGGCTCCAGCACCGCCATTGCCCTTGGCGCAGTTTCGTTTAACACATCTCGTACACAGGACTCAAGCAAATTCATATCAACAACGGAGTACGCCTTGGAAACTCCGATTTTGTCGCAAAAATCACGCACGGCCTTTGCAGGATAGCCCCTTCTTCTCATTCCGCTGAGGGTTACCATTCTCGGGTCGTCCCAGCCGTCAACTATGCCGTCGTTTACAAGCGAAAGGCATTTTCTTTTGCTTGTGAGGCTGTAGTTAAGGTTGAGCCTTGCAAACTCAATCTGTCTGGGCGGTTCTTTGATTTCGCACGCCTGAAGCACCCAGTCATAAAGCGGTCGGTGGTTCTCAAACTCAAGCGAGCAAAGCGAATGTGTTACGCCCTCCTTTGCGTCGGAAAGCGGATGGGCAAAGTCATACATCGGATAGACGCACCATTTGTCGCCCGTCTGATGATGGGAAATGTGCGCTATTCTGTATATAACGGGGTCACGCATATTAATGTTGGGCGAGTTCATATCAATTTTTGCCCTTAATACCTTTTCCCCGTTTTCAAATTCACCGTCCGTCATTCTCTTAAAAAGCTCAAGGTTTTCCCCGACGCTTCTGTCACGGTAAGGGCTGTTTTTGCCCGGCTGTGTAAGCGTTCCCCTGTATTCCCTGATTTCATCTGCGGTAAGATCGTCAACATAGGCAAGGCCCTTATTAATGAGCTTAACGGCGCACTCGTAAATAAAATCAAAGTAGCTTGAAGCAAACAGGCACTTGTCCCATTTAAAGCCGAGCCATTCAATGTCCTGCTTTATTGCGTCAACATATTCCACATCTTCCTTGGACGGGTTCGTGTCGTCAAGCCTTAAATTACATACTCCCCCATACTTTTCCGCCGTTCCGAAGTCAATGCAGACCGCCTTTGCGTGGCCTATATGCAAATAGCCGTTGGGTTCGGGCGGAAAACGGGTCTGCACCCTGTTATACACGCCCTCCTCTAAATCCTTGTCAATAAAATCGTGTATAAAATTGGAAACCTTAATTTCTTCTTCCATATCAATTCTTCTCCTTAAAAAGCAGTTCGGCCCTTGCAAGTCTTGCGTCCGTCTCATCTGCGCCCAATATGCCGATAATTGCGTGCAAATCGGGAGTGTTTGTTCTTCCTGTGAGGGCAATTCTTATAACGGTTGAAACATCGCCCACATGGCCCTTGAAAGCGTCCGGCGTTTTCTTGTACTCCTTGACATTTGCCGTAAATCCGAGCGGAGCGCAGATTGACCTTATCTTGTCAAACCAAACCTGCTTATCGTCCCTCACATCGAAAACGCCCCTGTAAGCCCTGATTATTTCGCAGGCGTCATCGGCGGTTATATTTTGCGGCAGGGTGTAGTTTTCGCTGTAAATTTCATTGTAAAAATAGCTTACGCAATCCTTCACCTGCGACCATTTGGCAATGTCCTTCCTCGGCTTGGGATTTTCCCTGTCGATATTCAAAATTCTGACGGCCTTTTCTTTATCAAGCGAAAACAGCCTGTAAAGCTCCCCGTCATAATTTTTTGCCCACTCGTAAACCCTGTCAAAAACAGTTTGCGCACTCATAACGGAAACGGCGTTTTTGCTTATGTCGGCAAGCTTTACCAAATCAAACAGACAGCCGCTTGCGCTCATCTTTTTCAGGTTAAACGGGAATGAAAAAATATCGGCCGAGGCGTTGGCTCTGCGCCAATCCTCAAAGTTTGAATTAAGCAGTCCCATAAGGTATTCTATCAGAGCCTCCTTGGGATAGCCCTCCCTGACAAAATAGCTGACCGCCGCTTCGGGGTCTTTTCGTTTCGAGAACTTTCGCTTTGCCCCTGTTTCCCCGTCAATTTTCATAATCTGCGGAGTGTGGGCGTACTTGGGCGTTTTAAAGCCGCAGGCCTTAAACATTTGTATGTGCTTTGCGATGGAGGAAAGCCATTCCTCGCCCCTTATCACATGCGTTGTTCTCATAAAATGATCGTCGCACACATGTGCAAAATGATAGGTCGGTATTTTATTGCTCTTTAGCAGAACCTCGTCGATTACATTTTCGGGTACTTCCATTTTGCCCTTGATAATATCGTCGAAAACTATTCTCTTTTCCCCGTCGCCGTCGGAGCGGAAACGCAGTACATACGGCTCTGCATTTTTGATTTTTTCCTCTATCTGAGCGTATGTAAGGTTTCTGCACTTAGCCCATTTTCCGTAATATCCGCCGAACGGCGCACCCTCTTTTTCCTGCTGTGTGCGTATGCCGTCAAGCTCCTCGGCGGAACAGAAGCAGGGGTACGCTTTGCCCTCTGCCACAAGCTTTTTTGCGACCGCCCAATAAATCTCAAGCCTTTCCGACTGAATATACGGCCCGTAAGCTCCCTTTTGGGTTTTTATGCCCGTAACGCCCTCGTCAAAGCTGAGGCCGAAATCCCTGAAGCCGTCTATAATGGCCTCCAGACCGTCGCCTACCTCACGCTTTTTGTCGGTATCTTCAATTCTCAGCACCGAAACGCCGCCGCTCGCCTTTGCCGTAAGTATATCGGTGAGCGCACCGAAAAGCCCGCCTATATGCAAATAGCCCGTGGGGCTTGGGGCAAACCTCGTTACCCGTGCGCCCTCGGGAAGCTCCCTCGGTGGGTATTTTTCCTCAAAATATTCAACGGTTTTATCAGTATCTCCAAACAGCAGTTCTGCCAATTTCTCGTTATCCGTCAACGCCAACACCTCAAGTAAAAGTAAAAATATTTAAAATGGAGTCTTCAAACAAGAAGGCTCCATACTGATTATCCGGCTCCCATTTGGATTTTATTGTCGGGAAAATCTTTTCTCTCTATTAAAGCGCCCAAAGAGCGGAACTTTTCAACGACATTTTCATAGCCTCGCTCAATATGGTGTATTTCTTCGATTTCCGAAACGCCCGAAGCCGCCATACCTGCAATGAGCATTGCGGCGCCGGCTCTTAAATCGTCGGCCTTAATCGGAGCGCCCCTTAGGCAGTCAACGCCCTCAACGACAGCGGTTTTGCCGTCAACATGGATTATTGCGCCCATTCTTGCAAGCTGTTCGGCGTAGCGGAAACGGTTGTCCCAAACGCTTTCCGAAATAATGCTTGTCCCCTTTGCAAGGCTTAACAGCACCGCAAACTGGGGCTGCATATCCGTCGGGAAACCGGGATGGGGCATGGTCTTAATATTGCATCTTCCGGGTCTTTCCGACAGGCTGACCCTTACGGCGTCATCATATTCCTCAACATTGACTCCGCACTCAACAAGCTTTGCCGTAATCGACTCCAAATGCTTGGGAATTACATTCTTGACAAGCACATTGCCGTGTGTGGCGGCGGCGGCAACCATATAGGTACCTGCCTCTATCTGGTCGGGAATTATCGAATACTCACAGCCGTGAAGCCTTTCAACGCCCCTGATTTTAATAACATCTGTACCTGCGCCCCTTATATCCGCTCCCATAGTGTTAAGGAAGTTTGCAAGGTCAACAATATGCGGCTCTTTGGCGGCGTTTTCTATTATGGTAAGCCCCCTTGCCTTAACGGCGGCAAGCATACAGTTAATAGTAGCCCCTACGGAAACGACATCAAGGTAAATCGAACTGCCCAAAAGCCTTTGAGCGCTTGCGTTCACCATGGCGTTTTCCTCCATGGTTACGGTTGCGCCGAGAGCCTCAAAGCCCTTGATGTGCTGGTCTATGGGGCGTACCCCGAGATAACAGCCGCCGGGCATTGCAACCTGCGCCCTGTTGAACCTGCCCAAAAGTGCGCCTATAAGATAATATGACGCCCTGAGCTGTTTTGAAAGCTCGTATTCCACTACGAACGAATTAATGTGCCTTGTATCAATTTCAATGGTGTTTTTGTTTATATATTTAATATGCGCTCCCATGATGTCAAGTATTTTTATCATGGCAGAAACATCGCTTATGTTCGGTATATTTTCAATTCTGCAAACATCTTCGGCAAGAATAGTTGCAGGAAGTATTGCAACAACAGCGTTTTTTGCGCCGCTTACGGAAACCTCGCCCGTCAGCGGATTGCCGCCGGTAATAACAAACTTTTCCAAAAACGATACACTCCCCTATTGATTTTTCACACAATTTATAGAAATGCTTTCGCAGATAAAAATCCACACTAACGATGATATTATACCACTAACAAACACAAATTAAAAGGGTTTTTATGTAATTTTTTTATTTTATTGTGATTTTTTCCTCCGCCCTCCGATTTTTAAGGAGAGTGGAGTCAAAAATATAAAACAAATATTGCCCTCATATAAGACAAAAAGCAAAAACGGGGAAGCTATGCTCCCCCGATCAGCGTGTAGAAAAAGTATGTGTCACTTGACAATATGCACAAAAGGAGTAAGATTATCGGGAACCCCCGGCGAGGGTTCCCCACCGAAAAACAGTCCACCGGACTGTTTTTCGCCCCTCCTGCGCTCTTTATGGACAAAGATTTCGCAGTCTGCGGACTTCGCCGGGGGCTTTGCCCCTCGACCCCACCGTCTTTTTGAAAAAAGACGGACAAAAACTTTTGGATATTTTGCTATTGCAAAACAGTTTATCGACAGACTGAAACGGGGAAGCTTCTTATGCTCCCCGGTCTTTCGCCGCCATCGTCCTAATTTGACGGCTTTAAGCTCTGTTTATTTGTCCTTTTTTACGCCCTCGCTCTGCAAATCACAAAGCAGTCTGTACGACGGCTTTTCATTGGCGTATAAATCGGTTGAGCCGTGAACACGGCGGCGCATTTTGTCCTCGCCCTCTTCGCCGCAATGGGTGCGGTAATCGTTTAAAGAAAACCATACATAGCCCTTGATATTCGGTATTTCGGCATACATTTTAAGCCGTTCTTTGAGGATCTCGGCCCGTTTTTCATCTCCGCCCTTAAAATGCGGCTCACAAAGCCCGAATTCCGAAACCACAAGCGGTTTTCCCTGCGCCTTTTTACAGGTTCTGAGCATATGTCCCTCTATATCCTCGCTGGGTTCCCACAGCCCCAAATAGTCGTTCCACATGGCAATGTCCCCGTAAAGCGTTGCGTCGTCCCTGTCAATGTTTTCGACCCTGCTCAAAGTGTTTGAAACATAGTTTACAAGCCGTCTTAAATCAAGCGATTTAAAGTAGCTTACCATATCCTTTACATAATTGATTGTTTCCTGAGTTTCTGCTCCAAGCTCGTTGCCGACGCCCCAAAACACTATCGACGGGTGATTGGCATGGTAATAAACCATTTCGTCCGCCTGCTGTTTTGCTATATCAAGCTGTAACGGCGTCGCCTGTTTGGGATAGCCCCAATATGGTATCTCCTCCTGAACAAGCAGACCGTTTTCGTCGCACCAGTCAAAAATCCCGTCGTCCTGCTGCCAATGGAAACGGGTAAACACACAGCCCGAATTTTTCAGCTGTCTTAAGCATTTAACGCTGTGTTCAAGCGGTTCCGCCATACCGTAATCGGGATGAGAGCCCGGCATCCATTCACAGCCTTTAAGATAAATTTCACTGCCGTTTAGCAGTATTTTTTCTCCCCTGACCTCGATTTTCCTAAATCCCGTCCTTATTTCAAGACAGTCGCTGTCGGTTTCGAGAGAAATCCTGTATAGGTTCGGGGCGTAACAGCTCCAAAGTTTCAGCCCGTCAAAGTCTGTTGTAATTTCCCCGTCTATGCTTTCAAAGCGCTTTTCGATGACCGTTTCGTTGCTTGAAAAGTCCGTAACCTTCAGCGTGCCGTCATGGGGCTTTGCGTCCGAAAACCCGACAAAGATTTTCAGAGTTCCCGAACACAGGCCGTTTTCAATTTTTTCTATGTTTTCCTGCGCGCGCAAATATTTTACGGCGTCGGGCTCGGTAAATTTAAGCTCCGCCTTTCTGATAATTCCGCCGTCGTCCGCCCAGTCGAAGTCGTCCCCGTGGGGCAGCATTTCGGCGATATGGGTATTGTCGGCAATAACCTTTATCTGATTTTCCGCTCCGAAAATCACCTTATCCGTAATATCAAATTCAAAAGGCGTAAAACCCGAACGGCCGTGACAGCCTGCGAATTTTCCGTTAATATACACCTTCGCCGTATGATATACTGCGTTAAATGAAACAGACGCCCTCTTGCCGCTGAGCTTTTCATCAATAAAAACAGCGGTTTCGTATTCGGCCTCGCCCCTGTGCTTCATAACTTCTTCGTCCACATTCCAGGTGTGCGGCACGGTGACGCTCTTTTTACAGCCCGTCTCCCCGACCGAAAACTCCCATTTGTTTAAAGGAATATTGTATCTCATATTTTTCTCCTTAAATTAAAAAACAAATACCAAATAAGTATAAATCCCCTGTGCCGAACAGGGGATTTTTTTATAGTAATTAAAGCAAGCGTATTATGCCTTTCCCTCACAGCCGAGAACCGTCTCGATTTTATGCGAAACGACCTCTTCAATGGCGTTCCTTGCAGGGGTAAGGTACTTTCTCGGGTCAAAGTCCGCCGGATTTTCCGCAAAATGCTTTCTGATTGCGGCAGTCATTGCAATACGAATGTCGGAGTCAACATTAATCTTGCAAACCGCCATAGAAGCCGCCTTGCGGAGCATATCCTCGGGGATACCGATAGCGTCGGGCATCATACCGCCGAATTCATTTATCATCTTGATATGTTCCTGATTTACCGAGCTTGCACCGTGGAGAACTATCGGGAAGCCGGGAAGTCTTCTTTCAACCTCCTCAAGAATATCAAAACGGAGCTGGGGCTTTTGACCCGGCTTAAACTTATATGCGCCGTGCGATGTTCCTATAGCTATGGCAAGCGAATCAACGCCCGTCCTTGTGACAAAATCAAACACCTGGTCGGGGTTTGTGTAGGACTCGTGGCCCTCTTCAACAACAACCTCGTCCTCAACGCCGGCAAGCGTTCCGAGCTCGCCCTCAACAACTACGCCGTGAGCATGCGCATACTCGACAACCATCTTTGTAAGCGCAACATTTTCCTCGTAGGGAAGAGAGCTTCCGTCAATCATAACGGAGGTAAAGCCGCCGTCTATGCAGGCCTTGCAGGTTTCAAAATCCGGGCCGTGATCAAGGTGAAGCGCTATGGGAAGCCCCGTTTCCTCTGCGGCCGCCTTTACCATAGCTACAAGGTAGCTGTGGGAAGCATATTTCCTTGCTCCGGCCGAAACCTGAAGAATTACGGGAGCATCAAGCTTTTTTGCCGCCCTTGTAATGCCCTGTATAATTTCCATATTGTTTACATTAAAAGCGCCGATGGCGTAGCCGCCCTCATATGCTTTTTTAAACATTTCCGTTGTTGTTACTAATGGCATATTTTTCACTCCTTGAGTTTTTGTTTATAAATCAACGCTGATATTATACTCCTCCGCCGCCGATATGTCAAATAAAACAGTAAATTTTTGCTGTTTTAAACATAATATATTGTATCGGCAGGGGCGCTGTGAGAATAAAATATTCGGGGAGGGATTAGTGTGAAATACTTTTTTACCTGCGAAAGCGTGCAGAGCATTACCGATAACTGCGAAAACAAAATAAACGCCTTCGCACTAAAGGGAAGCTGTCCTTTGATAAAGAGCAAACTGCTGTATGAAATAGCCAACGAAGCCGGCCTTTCGGGAATGACTTGCGAAAAGTTTTTATCGCCCTTTAATTACGAAGAATTGGCGTGCGTTTATATAAAGAGAAAAAACTGCATCGTTTACGACAGCGAATACCTTGACTGTCCGCCCGAGGGCGCTAAAACAATCAATATCGACGAGCTGTGCGGCGGCGAGCTCCCCACAGAGCGGATCGAAAAGCTTGAGAGGAATAAATACAAAACGCTTTCCCGTGCGGCAAAGGAGAAAAATTCCGCCGCAGTTCTGCAAAAAGAAAACGAACGCCTCAGCAAAAAATATATAAGCAAGGCGAAAATATTAAACTATATACTTAGATTTGTCGGCAGGAACGGCGCTGCCCCGTCGGGCAAGGTGGGGAAAATGAGCGTGCGCTCGATTTCCGGCATAACCGCATGGGGAGTTCACAGCCTGTACGAGACGGTTTTTGAGGACTGCAACCGTATCTACACCGTAACGGGAACGCTTCGGCACGCAAACACCATGCTCATTTCGGGTCTGTGCGAGGCGTTTTTACAGCTGGGCTGTGATGTGACCGTTTTTAAATGCTCTCTCACGGGGGAGGCGGAGCATTTGTGCGTTCCCTCGCTTTGCATTGCTTTTTTAAGCGATAACGATTATCATTTTCTCCCCTATATTCAGTCGGGAGAAATTCATACGGAGCGCTTTTTAAAATCAAAGCTTCCCGAAAGCGTCAGCTTCCGCATAAATCTTAACGAAGAGCAAATTGACGACTATATAGGCAGGAGCGTTTTTTCAATGTACGATGCCCTCGAAATGCACAATGCGCTGTCCGACCTGCTGTTTGACGCACAGAACGAGTATTTTGACAATAAGCTGAAGCCCCGTATTATATCGGAGGTTTTGGACAATAATTAACATATCGTAATTGACTTATATTGACTATTTGTTATAATAGACTTGTGTGAAAGAACGGGAGGGCTGAACATGAAAATAATCGACATTTCCAACGACCTGCTTACCGCCGAGGTGTTTGAGGGCGACCCTGTGCCCGAGCTTGTTAAGCTAAGGGAAATATCACCGGAGTCCCCTTACTGTCTGAGCGGTATAACCGCCTGCCTGCACAACGGCACTCATGTTGACGCACCGTCTCATTTTATCCCCGACGGCGGCGCAATAGAGAGCTACGATTTGGAAAAGTTTATAGGCCCGTGCCGTGTTATCGAGGTTTCGGCCGGAATTATCACGGGCAGGCTTGTCGAGGACTGCTTCCCCAGGGAATGTAAAAGAATACTTATAAAGTCAAAGGGAAAAGCGTTTTTACACGAAACCGCCGCAGAGGTGCTTTCTTATTTGGGATATGAGCTTGTGGGCACCGACGGCACAAGCATCGAGTCGGCCGACTCAAACGGAACGGCGCACAGGGCTCTGCTCGGCAGAAACATTGCCGTGCTTGAGGGGCTTAATCTTGAAAGCGTTACAAACGGCGAATATTTTTTAATCGCTCCGCCTGTTAAAATAGACTCCGCCGAGGCCGCTTTTTCAAGGGCGGTTTTGGTTGCCGATTACATATTCTGGAGCAAGAAGTAAAAAGCAAGAAGTAAAAACGGAGGAAGCAGATTGAAAGATGTACTGATTATCGGCGCAGGGCCGGCAGGGCTTACCGCCGGGCTTGAGCTTTTAAGAAAGGCAGGAGACGAATACTCTGTTACCATACTTGAGGCAAGCGGCAGAATAGGCGGAATTTCCGCAACCGTAAGGCACAACGGCAACTGTATGGACTTGGGCGGCCACCGCTTTTTTTCAAAAGATAAAAGAGTAAACGAGTGGTGGGAAAGCCTTTTAAAGATGCAGGGCGCTCCCTCCTTTGACGACAAAATGCTTTCAAGGCGCAGGGAACTTTCCCCAAACGGTCCCGACCCCGAAAACAGCGACAGAGTAATGCTTTTAAGGCAGAGAATTTCAAGAATTTATTATCTTAACAAGTTCTTTGATTATCCGGTTTCGCTCAAAATGCAGACCGTACTCAATCTCGGCCTTGCACGGACGCTGAAATCAGGCTTCAGCTATCTCAATGCGGCGGCGTTTAAGAAAGAGGAAACATCTCTTGAAAATTTTTATATAAACCGCTTCGGAAGAGAGCTTTACTCCATGTTCTTTGAAGGCTACACGCAAAAGCTTTGGGGCAGACACCCGTCTGAAATATCGGCGGACTGGGGCGCACAGAGGGTAAAGGGCATCTCTGTCAAAGAGGTGCTTAAAAACGCCGTTTCAAAGGTTTTCTCCACAAAAAATTCAAGCTCCGAGACTTCTCTGATAGAGGAATTTAAGTACCCGAAATTCGGCCCGGGTCAGCTTTGGGAAGCGGCGGCGGACGAATTTACACGGCTCGGCGGAAAAATCGTTTTTAATTCAAAGGTCGATAAAATCCGTATGCTTGACGGCAAAATAAAATCCGCATCGGCAGGCGGCACGGAATACCCTGCCGATATATTTATCTCGTCCATGCCGATAAAGGATTTGGTAAACGCCTTAGAGGGTGCGGAGGTTCCGAGAAATATAACCGAAATTGCAAACGGCCTGCCGTACAGGGATTTTGTGACTGTAGGTCTGCTCGTTGACAGGCTTGCGCTTAAGAACAAAACCAAAATTAAAACGGTTTGCGATATTGTGCCGGACTGTTGGATTTATGTGCAGGACAAGGGCGTAAAGCTCGGCAGAATACAAATATTCAACAACTGGTCGCCATATCTTTTAAAGGACATTAACTCCACTGTCTGGCTGGGGCTTGAATATTTTTGCAGCGAGGGCGATGATTTTTGGAATATGGAGGAGAAAAAATGCGTTGATTTTGCAGTCTCCGAGCTCAAAAAAATCGGCGTTATCGACTCGCAGACGAAAATACTTGACAGCCACAGGGAAAAGGTGCAAAAGGCATATCCCGCATACTTTGACAGCTACGGGGATTTGCCTAAGGTAATCAATTACCTGAACTGTTTTGAGAACCTTTACTGCGTCGGCAGAAACGGCCAGCACAGGTATAACAATATGGATCATTCAATGATAACCGCATTTGAGACGGTAGACAATATACTTTCGGGAAGGACCGACAAAACCGATATTTGGAATGTCAACACCGAAAAAGAATATCACGAAGAAAAGGGAAGCTGAATATGGCTCAAAAAAAGAGGCTTACGAGGTGCGAATGCTGCGCATATTACCTGTATGACGAAGAATACGACTGTTACAGCTGTGAGATAGACCTTGACGAGGACGAAATGGCAAGGTTTTTAAGCTGTTCGGATTTCGAGTGTCCTTATTATAACCCGTATGACGAGTACAAAATTGTCAGTAAGCAAAATTAAACGAAAAAGCGGCCTTTTGAAGTCGCTTTATTTTTGGAATTTTTTGGGGAACCCCCGGCGAGGGTTCCCCACCGCAAAACAGTTCACCGAACTGTTTTGCTCCCCTCCTGCGCTTTTTGAAGCGTAAGTTTTTCGCAGTCTGCGGACTGCGCCGGGGGCTTTGCCCCTCGACCCCACCGTCCTTTTGTAAAAGGCGGCCGAAAACTTTGAATACTTTTAGCGATTTACCGACAAAAACAAAGCGGCCTCTTTTGAAGCCGCTTTATTTTTGCAAATTTTTACTTTTAAATTACGCCTTTTTTACGCTGACCTTTACCTTGTGCTCGTCTATTGCAAACTCGTTTTCAGCGTCGTCCGCAAAATCAAGGCTGTCGCACAAAAGCTCTGATTTAATAAATTCGGAATTTTTGTCTATAACGCCTTTTATATATTCGTCTGTGCAAACTCTCACGCCTATATGGTCGGTTACCTCAAAGCCGCTTGATTTACGAAGATTTTGAACCTTTGAAATGAACTCCCTTACAGAGCCCCTCTCAATAAGGTCAGCGTTGAGCGATGTGTTCAATATTACCGTAATGCCGTAGTTTGTCTCGGTAATATAGCCCTCTTTCGCCTTCTCCGTCACAAGCAAATCGTCCATGGTAAGCTCGATCTCGGCGCCGTCAATAACGGTTTTGTAAACGCCGTCCGACTTGATGGTGTTTATGATTTCCGTATTCCTGTCCGTATTGAAATACTCGCCTATCGCTTTAAGGTGTCTGCCGTACTTCGGGCCGAGAGTTTTAAGCTGAGGCTTTATCTCATAGCAGATAATGCTTTGGGTATCAAAATCCGTGATAACGCTGTCAACATTGAGCTCCTCGGCAATGGTGTTAAGCTCTTCCTCGCCGAGTTTTACCCCGTTTTCGATTTTTACTATACACCGGCTCAACGGCTGACGGTTGCGGATACGGACAAGCTCACGAAGCTTTCTGCCGATTTCAACGGCCTTATAGGAAATTTCCATTTGGCTTTCAAGCTCGGGATCGTCCCAATCTTCTCTGAACTGTGGGAACTGTGCAAGGTGTACGCTCTCGGGTGCGTCCGGGAAATATCTTGCTACGAGGCCCTGATAAATCGACTCCGCAACAAAGGGCGTTACGGGCGCAACTACCCTCGCCAGCGTTTCAAGCACGGTGTAAAGAACCATATATGCCGTGATTTTATCTTCCGTCAGTTCTGAATTGAAGAAGCGGCGGCGGTTTCTTCTGATATACCAGTTTGAAAGCTCGTCAATGAAGCTCTCCATAGCCCTTGTCGCCTCAAAGATATGATATGAGTCAAACTCTTTGGTAACTTTCTTTACAAGCGAATTTACCCTTGAAAGCACCCATTTGTCAATGGAGCGGAGCTTGCAGTCCTCAAGCCTGTATTTGCTCGGGTCAAAGCCGTCAATCTCGCTGTAAAGCGAATAGAAATATACCGACGCCCACATTGTGCCTATAAACCTGTTTTGGAACTGTGCAAGCGTCTGCTTGTTAAAGGAGGTTGAAATCCACGGTGCGTTGGCTATGCAGAAATAGAGCCTTGTAGCGTCCGAACCGAACTCGTCAAGAACCTCCCACGGATCTACAACATTGCCGATGTGCTTTGACATTTTAATGCCGTTCTCATCGTTTACAAGCCCGAGGGCAATACAGTTTTTATAAGGCGATACGCCGAAAATTGCCGTTGAAAGCGCCTGCAAAGCGTAGAACCAGCCCCTTGACTGGTCGCTTCCCTCGCTTATGAAATCGGCAGGGAACTGCTGTTTAAATATTTCCTGATTTTCAAAAGGATAATGGTGCTGTGCATACGGCATTGAGCCGGAATCTATCCAACAGTCGCATACCTCCGGCGTGCGGCGCATGGTTTTTCCGCATTCGGGGCAGGTCATTGTGAGCCTGTCAACCATCGGCTTATGCAGGTCAATGTCGGGATCTGCGCCGGTAAGCTCAACCAGCTCGGCAACAGAGCCTACAACATGCTTATGGCCGCATTCCTCGCAGACCCAAATCGGGAGCGGAGTACCCCAATACCTGTCACGGGAAACCGCCCAGTCGATAACATTTGAAACGAAATTGCCCATTCTGCCCTCTTTGAAGTTTTCGGGGAACCAATTAACGCTTCTGTTATCGGCAACAAGCTCGTCACGAAGCGTTGACATTGCGATAAACCACGAATCCTTTGCATAGTAAATAAGGGGGCTGTTACAGCGCCAGCAATGGGGATAGCTGTGCTCTATTTTCTTTACCTTTAATATTACCTTAGAGCCGATAAGCTCCTTTATAATATCGTCGTTTGCGTCAAATACAAGTTTGCCGGCATATGGGCCGCAAATATCGGTAAATTTACCGGCAAAGTCAACGGGCTTAACGCAGGGCAAATTGTTCTGCTTTCCCACTCTTGAGTCATCCTCGCCGAAAGCCGGAGCTATATGAACTATGCCCGTACCTGCGTCAAGAGATACATAATCGTCGGCGATAACATAATACGCTTTTTCCTTGAATGTTCCCTTTACAAAGGAATAAATCGGTTCATATTCCCTGCCGATTAAATCCGAGCCCTTTAAGACGGAAACCGTTTCGTAATTTTCACCGAAAAGGCTCTCGGCAAGCTCCGTTGCGATATAGTAAAATTCGCCGTCAACCTTGACCTTTGAATATTCAAACTTCTCATTTACGCAGAGCGCCACATTTGAAATCAGGGTCCACGGAGTGGTTGTCCAAACCGCAAAGTAGGTATTTTCCTCGTCCGGGCACTTAAATCTTACAAATACAGATTCGGTTTTTACCGTTTTGTAGCCCTGCGCCACCTCGTGAGAGCTGAGAGCAGTAGAGCATCTCGGGCAATACGGAGAAACCCTGAAGCCCTTATAGATAAGGCCCTTTTTGTCAAGCTCTTTAAGTCCCCACCAAACCGACTCGATATAGTTGTTTGTATAGGTTATATAGGGGTGCTCAAAATCGCACCAAAAGCCGACCCTCTCGGACATTTTCTCCCAAAGGTCCTTATAGGTCCAAACGCTTTCACGGCATTTTTGAATAAACGGCTCTACGCCGAATGCTTCAATATCCGCCTTGCCGTTAGTGTGTATTTGCTTTTCAACCTCAAGCTCAACGGGGAGGCCGTGAGTGTCCCAACCGGCCTTTCTCTCAACATGGTAGCCCTGCATTGTTTTATATCTGGGGATAACATCTTTAACGACCCTTGTTAAGACATGGCCTATATGGGGCTTACCGTTTGCGGTGGGAGGCCCGTCGTAAAAGACATAGTTCTTTGTATTAACATCATTTTTTGCCACAGCCTTTTTAAAGATGTCATTTTCCTTCCAGAAATCAATAACATCCTGCTCAGCCTTGGCAAAATTGTAATTTCGTTCGATTTTCTTTTCCAACTTAAATCACCCTCGCTGATGGATTTATAGATTATTTGTTAGCATACAAAGAATATTATAATTTACAAGTCAAGAAAAATCAAGAAAAAACAAGGAAAATCAGGGAAAATAATTATTTCAGCCTGTCGATAAACTGTTTTGCGGTGGGGAACCCTCGCCGGGGGTTCACCATAATCTTACTCCTTTTGTGCATATTGCCAAGTGAAACATACTTTTTCTACACGCTGTTATTTTTCGGATTTTTAACAGGTGTTTTTAAAATACTGCCGAAAACTTTGAATTTTTTACAGTTTACAATAAAACTACAGCGGCAATCACGCTCGGTGATCGCCGCTTGTTTGTTGACAGTATTAATTTCCGAATACCTGAAATATTATTCGTTCTCTGTTGCGTCCGCAGTCTGCTCTGCAACTGCTTCTTCTGCCTGCTCCGCAACGGGCTCTGCCGCTTCGGGAGCTTCAGTCGCCTCTTCAGCAGTTTCCTCTGCCTTAGCAGGTTCTTCCGCCTTAACAGGTTCCTCTGCCTTAGCAGGCTCCTCGGCCTTTTCAGCCTTCTTTTCGGGAGCCGCTTTCTTTGTTGAAGCGGTTTTCTTTGCGGCCCTTGACGCTGTTTTCTTTACAGGCTTTTCCTCAGCGGCCTTAGGCTCGACGAGCTCGATTATAGCCATCTCCGCCGCATCGCCCCTGCGTGTGCCTGTCTTTATAATACGGGTATATCCACCGTTAACACCCTTGTATTCGGGCGCAATCTCGTCAAAGAGTTTTTTAACAACATCTTCCTTGGTAACATATGCAAGAACCTGTCTTCTTGCGTGCAAAGTGTTGTCTTTTGCAATGGTGATCATCTTTTCAGCCATAGCGCGGACTTCTTTAGCTCTTGTAACGGTTGTCTCAACTCTGCCTTTTTCAAGCAAGTATGTTACCAAACCCCTGAGCATGGCTCTGCGATGGTCAGTAGGTCTGCCGAGTTTTCTTGTACCGGGCATGTAATATCACTCCTTTTATTCGTCTTCCTTGTGAAGAGTGAAGCCAAGTGATTCGAGCTTTGCAACAACCTCTTCAAGAGATTTTCTGCCAAGGTTTCTCACTTTCATCATATCTTCTTCAGTCTTATTAATCAAATCTTCAACCGTGTTGATGCCTGCTCTCTTTAAGCAGTTAAAGGAACGAACCGAAAGGTCAAGCTCTTCAATAGTCATTTCAAGAGTCTTACCCTTAATATCGTCGCTCTTAACAACCATAACCTCGGTATTGCCTGCCTCCTCCGAAAGCTCGATAAAGAGGTTAAGATGCTCGTTGAGTATCTTTGCGCCGAGAGAAACAGCCTCTTTTGCGGAGATTGTTCCGTCGGTCCATGTTTCTATCGAAAGCTTGTCAAAGTCGGTAATCTGGCCTACACGGGTGTTTTCAACCGTATAGTTTACCTTCAACACGGGAGTGTAAATTGAATCTATTGCAATAACACCGATAACAGGCTGGAGCATCTGCTTATTTCTTTCAGCCGAAACATAACCTCTGCCCTTGTCGGCAGTCATTTCCATAACAAGGCTTGCATTATCTGAAAGCGTAGCGATATGGTGTTCGGGGTTGAGAATTTCGACATCGGAATCAGTTTTAATATCACCTGCGGTTACTTCGCATTTGCCCTTGGCGTCAATGTATATGGTCTTGGGGCCGTCGCCGTGAATTTTAAGGATTACGCCTTTAAGGTTAAGAACTATCTCCGTAACATCTTCTTTAACGCCCTCAACGGTTGAGAACTCATGAAGGACGCCGTCTATCTTAACGGAAGTTATTGCGTAACCGGGAAGCGAAGAAAGCAAAACACGACGAAGACTGTTTCCGATTGTTGTGCCGTAGCCTCTTTCCAACGGTTCCATTACGAATTTGCCGTAAGTACCGTCTTCGGTCAAGTCGAGTGCTTCAATGCTGGGCTTATCAATTCCTATCATTTAAAAGCCTCCTAAATACTGTTCGGTAAACCGAACGCAAAATAGTTTTAATTGGTTCAAGCAGCAGACTGTTATTTTGAGTACAACTCGACGATAAGATGGTCCTCAACGGGAACTTCAATCTGATCTCTGTCGGGAAGCTTTACAATTTTGCCTTCAAAAGCATCTGCGTTCTTGTCTATCCATTCCGGAACAGGGCGTGACGCATTAGCTTCGATAACTGCTTTGATTTTTTCGCTGTCACGGCTCTTTTCTTTAATAGAAATCACATCGCCCGCTTTAAGGAGATATGACGGAATATCAACCTTTTTGCCGTTTACCAAGTAATGTCCGTGATTTACCAACTGTCTTGCTTCAGCTCTTGATGAAGCCCATCCCAAAAGATAAACTGCATTGTCAAGACGGCTTTCGCAAATTCTTAAAAGGTTTTCGCCCGTCATACCCTGACGGCGCTCTGCCATAAGGAAATACTTATGGAACTGACCCTCCTGAATACCGTAATAACGCTTAGCTGTTTGCTTTGCACGAAGCTGCAAACCGTATTCAGAATTCTTTTTACGGCTCTGACCATGCTGGCCCGGAGCGTAGCTGCGGCGATCAACAGAGCATTTATTAGTATAGCAGCGATCGCCTTTAAGGAAAAGCTTCTTTCCCTCACGGCGGCATAATTTACAAACCGCACCGGTATATCTTGCCATATATTACACCTCCAAAGTTATACTCTTCTTCTCTTGGGCGGACGGCAGCCGTTGTGCGGAATCGGGGTAACATCTTTAATCATAGTTACCTCAAGTCCGGCTGTCTGCAAAGCACGGATTGCCGCTTCACGCCCTGAGCCTGGACCTTTAACATAAACTTCAATAGTTTTCATACCGTGGTCAACAGCGATTTTAGCTGCTGTCTCCGCCGCTGTCTGGGCTGCGAAGGGAGTGGATTTCTTTGAACCTCTGAAGCCCATTTCGCCTGCCGAAGCCCACGAAACCGCATTTCCCTTAACATCGGTAATTGTAACTATTGTATTATTGAAGGTGGATTGAATATGAGCTGCACCTTTTTCAATGTTTTTACGGTCACGGCGCTTGCGTGCCGCACCTTTTTTTGCTGTGCCTTTAGTAGCCATTTACAAATCCCTCCTCTTACTTCTTCTTGTTTGCGATTGTCTTCTTCGGACCCTTGCGTGTGCGTGCATTGTTTTTTGAGGTCTGTCCTCTTACGGGGAGACCCTTACGATGACGGATACCACGGTAACAGCCGATTTCTACCAATCTCTTAATGTCGAAAGCTGTGTCACGGCGAAGGTCGCCTTCAACCTTAACATTGTGCTCAATGTATTCACGCAGCTTAGCTACATCTTCTTCAGTTAAATCCTTAACACGGGTGTCGGGATTTACGCCTGTTGCGGCAATAATGTCACTTGCGGTTTTTCTGCCTATCCCGTAGATGTATGTGAGGCCGATTTCGACTCTCTTCTCTCTGGGTAAGTCAACACCTGAAATTCGTGCCATTTAGAGTTTGCACCTCCATTAAATTTGTGGGCATAAGCCCTTAAAACTTCGTCTGCGATCAAGTGCAATATCGTTGTTTAGATCTTTAACAACGATACGCAGCTTAGCTGTAGCTATCAGCCCTGACGCTGCTTATGCTTCGGGTTTTCGCAAATTACCATTACTTTACCCTTGCGCTTGATAATCTTGCACTTATCGCATATCTTTTTGACAGAAGGTCTAACTTTCATTTTAAATACCTCCTAAAAATAACCACTGTACTTTTTATTTCGAGCGCCATGTAATACGCCCACGGGTAAGGTCGTATGGCGACATCTCTACCGTTACCTTGTCTCCCGGAAGAATACGAATGTAATTCATTCTGAGCTTTCCGGAAATGTGGGCTGTAATTTGGTGTCCGTTTTCAAGCTCTACCTGAAATACTGCGTTAGGTAATGCTTCAACGACTGTACCTTCAATTTCGATCATATCTTGCTTTGACATAAATCCGCCTCCCGAATTAAGTTTAACGCTTTCTTTGCCGACCTGTCGGAGCGCATCTGCGTTTCGCTCAGCTCCGAATTTATCGGTGCAATGTGTTTTGGATTTTTAAGCTTTGGGTTAATAAGCTTTCTTTCTTTTCCGTCACACACATAAACGCCATTGCGTTCTGCCTTGACGACGCACATAAGGCGGTTTTTATCCCTGCCCTTAAGCGTCAGCACAACCGAGCCTCTTTTCAATTCCATAATGCGCCTTTCAGATTTTTGTTAAAATCACGGGGCCGTTTTTGGTAATTGCTATTGTATGCTCGTAATGCGCCGCAAGCTTGCCGTCTTTGGTCTTTACCGTCCATCCGTCCGGTAACTGCTTAATAGCTTTGTCGCCCTGCGTTATCATGGGCTCTATTGCAATTACCATTCCCGGCAGTAAACGAGCGCCTCGTCCGGGTGTGCCGAAATTCGGTACACTGGGGTCTTCATGGAGCTTTGCGCCGACGCCGTGTCCCGTGTACTCACGCACAACGCCGAAGCCGTTTTCTTCGCAATAAGTCTGGATAGCGGAAGCTATATCTCCGATTCTGTTGCCCGCAATGGCCTGTTCAATGCCTAAGTAAAGGCTTTTTTCAGTCACACTGCACAGCCGCTTTGCCGACTCGGTAATATCACCGGCGGCAAATGTGGCAGCATTATCGCCGTTATAGCCGTCAACCTTGGCGCCTAAGTCAATGCTGACTATGTCGCCCTCCTTAATGACTCTTTTTTTGCTTGGTATTCCGTGAATGACCTCATCATTTATGGAAATGCATGCCGTGGCAGGGAAATCGTAAAGATGCAGGAAATTAGGTTCTGCGCCCTGCTTTTTAATGTAATCATATGCGATTTTGTCTATTTCCCAAGTGGTAACACCCGGTTTAACAGCCTCGCCTGCCACTTGTAATGCCTCCGCAGAGATTATGCAAGCTTTTCTTATAAGCTCAATCTCTCTTGCGGTTTTCAGCACTATCATGCTTAATCCTCCAATGCTTTAAAGGTAAGGACGGTAGTATCCGCTACATTTTCCTGACCTTCAACTACTCGAAGAATTCCTTTCTTCTCGTAGAAGCCTTTTAACGGCTCTGTCTGCTCATGATAAGTCTTGAGCCTGTCGAGCACCGTTTCGGGCATATCGTCTTTACGCTGAACCAGCTTGTCGCCGCAGGCGTCGCAAATTCCGTCCGCCTTGGGCTTCTTAAACTGAGTATGATAAGTTGCGCCGCACTTTAAGCATACGCGTCTGCCTGAAAGTCTTGACGCAATTTTATCGTCGGGCACCTCAATGTCAATTACCCTGTCAATTCTGATGCCCATTGAGTCCAAAGCCTCCGCCTGCGGAATGGTTCTCGGAAAGCCGTCAAGGATAAAACCGTTTTTGCAGTCATCCTCTTTTAATCTGTCGTTTATAATGCCGATTACGACTTCGTCCGGAACGAGCGCACCGGCCTCAATAAAGGATTTTGCTTTAAGGCCCATTTCAGTTCCGTTTGCCATAGCTTCACGCAAAATATTTCCTGTGGAAATTGCGGGAATTGAAAGCTTTTCACAAATTTTTTCAGCCTGTGTTCCTTTTCCTGCGCCGGGAGCGCCTAAAAGAATAAGGTTCATAAACAATCTCCTTTATTAATCGAGGAATCCCTTGTAATGACGCATCATCATCTGGCTCTCAAGCTGTTTTACGGTTTCAAGCGCAACGCCTACCAAAATGATGATTGATGTACCGCCTATTACTATACTTACCTGGTGGTGGAACGCCGCCGTTATCTGTGAGAACAGTATCGGGAAAAGCGCTACAACCGAGAGGAGCAAAGCTCCTACAAGCGTAAGTCTGTTCAAAACCTTTGTAATATAGTCGGAAGTGGGTTTGCCGGGACGAATACCGGGAACCGCACCGCTGTTTTTACGGATATTGTTAGCCATTTCAATGGGATTGTACTGAATTGCGGCATAGAAATATGCAAAGAAAATAATCAGTATAAAGTACATTATTGCATAAGCCCAATGCGTAGATTCAAAAATTCCGAAAAAGCCCGTCCAGAACTTGCTGTTTGATACATCGACAAACATATTGATGGTCGGGGGAATTGAAAGGATTGAAGAAGCGAAGATTATGGGGAGAACGCCGCACATATTTACCTTAATGGGCATATGAGTGTTCTGACCGCCGTACATCTTGCGTCCTACAACTCTTTTGGCGTATTGGACCGGTATCCTTCTTTCCGCATTGTCCATCCAAACGATAAAAGCAACCATAAGGATAAGCGAAACAGCGGCTATCGGAACAAGTGCAAAGTAAGCGCCTCGTCTTTCGAGATATGAATAGAGGCTGCTGATTGTTGTAGGCATACGGGATACGATACCTGCAAAAAGGATAATCGAAATACCGTTTCCTATACCCTTTTCGTTTACCTGCTCGCCGAGCCACATAATAAATGTCGAACCTGCCGTATAACATAGGATTATCGAAACAGCCTGGAAAACAGCGGCAAAGCCTGTGTATTTAGCGCCGCTTGCTGCCGTTGCAAGATAACCCTGGGCACGGATATAGAAATAATATGCGGTACTCTGCATAAGAGCAAGAACAACAGAGGTATAACGGGTAATCTTTGAGAGCTTTTTGCGTCCCTCTTCGCCCTCTTTTGAAAGCTTTTCAAGGTAGGGGATTGCGACTGCAAGAAGCTGAATGATAATTGATGCGTTGATGTACGGTGTGATTGACATTGCAAACAGCGTACCGTAGTTAAAAGCATCGCCTGTCATCATGCTCAAATATGTCATAAAGTTGTTGGCGTTGGGGTCCGAAACTATGCCTTCGCTGATATTAACGAAAGGTACGGGGAGAGCGGCGCCTATTCTGAAGATAAGGATTATGAAAGCCGTATAAATCATCTTCTTGCGAAGATCCGCAACCTTCCAAGCATTTATAATAGTTTTAAACACTTATATCACCTCAGCCTTTCCGCCGGCTGCCTCGATTTTCTGCTTTGCCGAGTCGGAAAAGCCGTTAACCTGAACAGTAAGCTTTTTGCTGATCTCACCATTTCCGAGTATTTTTACACCGTCAAGCGCCTTTTTAACAAGACCTGCCTGAATAAGCGCTTCAACAGTAACAGTTGCGCCGTCATCGAAAGCCTTGTCAAGAGCCGAAACATTAACCGTTGCAATTTCCTTTGCAAAGATATTGTTGAAACCGCGCTTGGGAAGTCTTCTCTGTAAAGGCATCTGGCCGCCTTCAAAACCGGGGCGCATGCCTCTGCCGGCACGAGCCTTTTGGCCCTTATGTCCCTTACCGGCGGTTTTGCCCTGACCCGAAGCAGGACCTCTGCCGATACGCTTTACGCTTTTTTTTGAGCCCTCTGCCGGTGAAAGTTCGTGCAATTTCATATTCGCACCTCCTTAGCCTTCTTTAACATCAAGGAGATGTGAAATCTTCTTGATTTTTCCCTGTGTCTGAGGATTGTCGGGCTGAACCGATTTATCCCCGATTTTTCTAAGACCGAGTGCATGGGCTGTGGCAATCTGGTCTTTCTTTGAACCAATAAGACTCTTTTTAAGAGTAACTTCTAAATTAGCCATTACACACACTCCTTATTCTGCGATTTCCGCAACCGACTTGCCTCTGACAGCCGCAACCTCTTCGATGTTGCGAAGCTTTGAAAGGCCGTCGATAGTAGCTCTTACAACATTGTTCGGATTGTTTGAACGCAGAGCCTTTGAACGGATATCCTTAATTCCTACCATTTCAACAACCGCACGGACAGGGCCGCCGGCGATAACGCCGGTACCGGGAGCGGCCGGCTTCATTAAAACTACGCCTGCGCCGAATTTGCCTATAATCTCGTGAGGAATTGTTGTACCTTTAAGAGAAACCTTTATAAGGTTCTTCTTTGCGTCTTCAATACCCTTGCGGATAGCGTCGGGAACTTCGCTTGACTTACCCATACCGAAGCCGACTATTCCGTTTCCGTCGCCTACAACTACCAAAGCGGAGAACTTCATTATACGGCCGCCTTTAACAGTTTTGGAAACACGGTTGATGGAAACAACTCTTTCTTCAAGATTTAACTTTGAAGCGTCAATTAAATTTGCCATTGTTTTTGTTCTCCTCTCTTAGAAGTTAAGTCCGCCCTCACGAGCGCCCTCGGCGAGCTCCTGTACTCTGCCGTGATATACATAACCGCCTCTGTCAAAAACAACATCTTTAATGTTCTTTTCAAGGGCTCTCTGAGCTAATTTTTTGCCAACTTCACGAGCTGCCGCTTTATTTCCGCCATACTGTGTGAAATCTTTCTCCGTTGATGATGCGCTGGCAAGCGTTGTGCCTGTTGTGTCGTCAATCAACTGAGCGTAGATATTCTGGAGTGAGCGGAAAACGTCAAGGCGAGGGCATTCAGGTGTGCCTTTAACCTTGGAGCGAACTCTTGTGTGGCGTTTAAGTCTGGCCTTATTGCTGTCAGGTTTATTAACCATATAAATACACTCCTTTTATTATTTTCCGCCTTTACCGGCTTTGCCTTCCTTGCGGCGGATATGCTCGTCAACATACTTGATGCCTTTGCCCTTATAGGGTTCGGGGGGACGCTTTTCACGAACTTCCGCTGCAAACTGGCCGACCTTTTGCTTGTCAGGACCGGAAATAACGACTTTATTGGGTGACGGAACCTCAATAGTAATTCCGTCCGTTTCGGGAACCGTAACCTGATGTGAGAAACCGATGTTCAAAACAAGATCTTTGCCCTGCTTTGCGGCACGGTAACCTACACCGTTGATTTCAAGCTCCTTGGAATAACCCTTTGTAACGCCCTCAACCATATTGGCTATAAGGGTACGGGTCAAACCGTGAAGTGATTTATTTAAGTTGCTGTCATCGGGACGAGTAACAGTGATCTCGGCACCGTTGAGCTCAACCTTCATATTGTTGTGTACTGTTCTGGTAAGAGTGCCCTTGGGGCCTTTTACGCTAACAGTACTTCCGTCGATTTTTACCTCGACGCCTGCCGGAACAGCTATGGGCTGTCTGCCGATTCTTGACATACTGTTAACCTCCTTACCAAACGAATGCAAGGACTTCGCCGCCGACATTTGCCTTGCGTGCGTCCTTGTCTGTCATAACGCCCTTCGATGTGGAAAGGATTGCAATACCGAGGCCCTTCATGACCTTAGGCATATTTTCGCAATCCGTGTAAATACGCAGGCCGGGCTTGGAAACTCTGCGTAAACCGGTGATTACCGACGATTTGTTGGGGCCGTATTTGAGTTCAATCTCAATCATACCCTGCTTGCCGTCGTCCTCAACCTTAAATCCTTTGATATAACCTTCATCAACAAGAATCTGAGCAATTGCTTTCTTCATGTTTGATGCAGGAACCTTTACGGTATCATGCTTTGCGGAATTTGCATTACGAATTCTTGTAAGCATATCGCCGATTGTATCGGATATTTGCATACTTTTGCCTCCTTTGCAATTGCTCTATTACCAGCTTGCTTTCTTAACGCCGGGAATCTGTCCTGCGTGTGCCAACTTTCTGAAACAGATACGGCAAACGCCGTACTTGCGGAGATAAGCGTGCGGCCTGCCGCAGATTTTACATCTGTTGTGCTGTCTTGTTGAATATTTAGCAGGTCTTGCCTGTTTAACCTTCATTGATGTTTTAGCCACTTGTTATCCCTCCTTATCTCTCAAACGGAGCGCCCATAAGCGTCAAAAGCTCACGAGCTTCTTCATCTGTTTCGGCAGTGGTTACGAAGCAAATGTCCATGCCGCGTACTGCGTCAATCTTATCATATTCGATTTCGGGGAAAATCAACTGCTCTTTAACGCCCATTGAGTAATTGCCTCTGCCGTCAAAGGAGTTGGGGTTAATTCCTCTGAAGTCACGAACTCTCGGAAGAGCAAGATTGAAAAATCTGTCCAAAAATTCGTACATTCTGTCGCCGCGGAGCGTTACCTTAACGCCGATAGTCATACCTTCACGGATTTTAAAGTTGGCAACCGATTTCTTTGCCTTACATTCAACAGGCTTCTGGCCCGTGATGATTGAAAGGTCGTTCATAATTGCGTTTACAACCTTGGAATTGTCCTTTGCCTCTCCGCATCCTACATTAATGATTATCTTGTCAAGCTTCGGGATCTGCATAACGCTCTTGTAGCCGAACTTTTTTTGAAGCGCCGGAGCGACTTCACTTTTATACATTTCTTTAAGTCTTGCTGCCATGTGTTATGTCCCTCCCTTATTCAAACTGTGCGCCGCACTTTTTGCAAACGCGTTTTTTATCCTTGCCTTTGCCCTCATGGCCTACTCTTGTAGCCTTGCCGCACTTGGGACAAACTAACTGAACCTTGTCGGCATAGAGAGCGCTCTCTGCTTTGATAAGTCCGCCGGGCTCACCCATCTGCTTGGGTTTAACATGCTTTGTAACCATGTTTACGCCTTCAACGATTACCTTGCCTTCTTTGGGGCTTACCTGCATAACCTTGCCCTGTTTACCACGGTTCTTACCGTTAATGACAACTACGGTATCACCTGTTTTAACATGAACCTTATTATTCACTACAGGCACCTCCTTAAAGTACTTCGGGAGCAAGCGAAAGAATCTTCATATAATCCTTATCACGAAGCTCTCTTGCAACCGGTCCAAAGATACGGGTACCTCTGGGGGTCTTATCATCTTTTATAATAACTGCTGCGTTTTCATCGAAACGGATATAAGTACCGTCGTCCCTGCGAACGCCCTTGCAGCTTCTTACAACGACTGCTTTAACTACATCGCCTTTTTTGACAACGCCGCCGGGCGCTGCTTTTTTGACAGACGCAACTATAACATCGCCGATATTAGCATACCTTCTGCCCGAACCACCGAGTACACGAATGCACATAATTTCTTTCGCACCGGTGTTATCGGCAACTTTGAGGTAAGTCTGTTGTTGTACCACAGTAATTTCCTCCTTAGAAAATTATTTCGCTTTCTCGATGATTTCTACAACACGCCATCTCTTATCTCTTGAAAGAGGACGGGTTTCCATAACAAGAACCTTGTCGCCCATACCGCACTCGTTGTTCTCGTCATGTGCCTTGATTTTAACTGTACGGTTGACTATCTTTTTGTAAAGCGGATGCTGAACTCTGTCTTTGATTGAAACAACGACGGTTTTGTTCATCTTATCGCTTGTTACGATGCCAACCTGAGTTTTTCTGAGATTTCTTTCACTCATTGCTATTGTCCTCCTCTTCCTCAGTCTTCAGTGCCGTGAAGCTCAATATCGCGAATAACTGTTTTAACTCTTGCGATATCCTTTTTCACAGCGCTTATGCGCATTGGGTTATCGAGCTGGTTGATGGCCTGCTGGAAGCGTAATTTAAAAAGCTCGTCTTTCAACTCCAGGAGTTTAGCATCCAACTCTGAAGCAGAGAGTTTTCTTATTTCATTTGCTTTCATTTCTGCTCACCATCCTGTTCTTCCTTACTTACAAACTTGCACTTAACCGGAAGCTTGTTCGCCGCAAGACGCATAGCCTCACGGGCTGTCTCCTCCGGAACGCCGGCGATTTCAAACATAACTCTGCCGGGCTTTACAACAGCTACCCAATATTCGGGAGAACCTTTACCTGAACCCATTCGGGTTTCAGCCGGCTTTTCTGTAATCGGCTTATCCGGGAAAATCTTTATCCAGACCTGACCGCCACGCTTGATATATCTTGTCATGGCAATACGGGCCGCCTCTATCTGATTGGCTGTAATCCACGCAGGCTCTGTGCTGACAAGGCCGTAGTCGCCGTAAGTGACCTTATTGCCCCTTGAAGCGGTACCTGTCAAGCGGCCTCTCTGAACTCTGCGGTATTTAACTCTCTTAGGTAAAAGCATTATTTTGCGCCTCCTTCTCTGCGAGGCTTGCGGTTTTCGTGAAGAACTTCGCCCTTGTAAAGCCAAACCTTAACGCCTATGCGTCCGTAGGTTGTCTTGGCCTCCGCAAAGCCGTAGTCGATGTCGGCACGGATTGTCTGAAGCGGAATTGTACCCTCATGATAGCTTTCCGAACGGGCAATTTCAGCGCCGCCTACACGACCGCTAACCTGTGTTTTGATACCCTTAGCGCCGAGCTTCATAGCTCTGCCGATTGCCTGTTTAAGAGCGCGTCTGAAAGAAATTCTTCTCTCAAGCTGTGACGCAATGCTTTCTGCTACAAGCTGAGCATTCAAATCAGGCTGTTTTATCTCAATAATATTAACGAAAACCTCTTTGTTTGAGCCAAGCATTTTTTGGCAGGTTGCCTTGAGCTTTTCGATTTCTGCGCCGCCCTTGCCGATAACCATACCGGGCTTGGCACAATGAATATTTATGCGAACTCTTTTGGCGTCTCTTTCAATCTCTACCTTAGGAACGCCTGCCGGGGCAAGCGTCTTGAGGAGATAGTTTCTCAGCTGTGCGTCCGATACAAGAGTATTGCCAAAATCTTTCTTTTCGCAGTACCAACGCGATTCCCAATCCTTAATTATTCCGATACGAAGACCGGTAGGATTAATTTTCTGACCCATTGTATTACCTCCTCCTCACTTATTCTGCTTCTTTAAGCACAAGAGAGATGTGCGAAGTCTTTTTATTTATTCTGAATGCTCGGCCCTGAGCTCTCGGTCTTATTCTCTTGAGCGTGGGGCCCTGGTCTACACGGCACTCCGAAATATAAAGTCTTGAAGTGTCCATGTCCTTGTTCTCTGCATTTGCCATTGCTGATTTCAAAAGCTTTTCAAGCGGTTCACACGCAGCCTTGGGTGTGTACTTGAGAATTGCTAATGCTTCATCGCAGGGCTTATTTCTTATTAAATCAAGTACGATTTTTACCTTACGGGGCGCAATGCGTACATGTGTTGCTTTTGCCGTTGCTTCCATTAGTTAATACACTCCTTTCGCTGATTATTTACCGTTGTTTGATGTTTTTGAACCGGCATGGCCCCTAAAGGTTCTTGTCGGTGCAAACTCGCCGAGCTTGTGGCCAACCATATCTTCGGTAACATATACCGGAACATGCTTTCTGCCGTCGTGGACAGCAAATGTATGTCCGACAAAGTCCGGGAATATAGTAGAGCTGCGGCTCCATGTTTTAAGAACTATCTTTTCGCCGTTCTTATTCATTTCCCTTACCCTTGCAAGAAGCTTCGGTGCAACGAAAGGGCCTTTTTTAGTACTTCTGCTCATAATCTACACTCCCTTCTATTATTTACCGTTACGGCGTTTAACAATCATCTTGTTAGAAGCCTTTTTCTTATTTCTTGTCTTATAGCCAAGAGCAGGTTTGCCCCAAGGTGTGCAGGGACCGGGACGGCCGATGGGCGACTTTCCTTCGCCGCCGCCATGCGGGTGGTCGTTCGGGTTCATTACGGAACCTCTTACCGTCGGTCTGATGCCGAGGTGCCTTGTGCGGCCTGCCTTACCGAGTTTAACATTTTCGTGGTCGGTGTTTCCTACCTGGCCTATTGTAGCCATACAGTCGGCGGAAACATTGCGAAGCTCTCCCGAGGGGAGACGGAGAAGCGCAAGTCCGTTTTCCTTAGCCATAAGCTGAGCGGAATTGCCTGCCGCCCTTGCAAGCTGGCCGCCTCTTCCGGGATAGAGCTCAACATTGTGGATAACCGTACCTGTGGGTATATCCTTGAGCTGTAATGCGTTGCCGACCTTGATATCTGCGCCTGAACCCGATTCAATCTTATCGCCTACCGAAAGACCTACGGGAGCGATGATATATCTCTTTTCGCCGTCCTCATACTCAACAAGAGCTATATGCGACGAACGGTTCGGGTCATATTCAAGTGTGAGTACGGTAGCCGTTCCTACCTTATCTCTCTTGAAATCAATAATTCTGTATTTTCTGCGGTTTCCGCCTCCGCGGTGGCGGACTGTAATTCTTCCGTAGCTGTTACGGCCTGCGTTCTTGCCCAGCGGTGCAAGAAGACTTCTTTCGGGAGCGACCTTTGAAAGCTCGGAATAATCCGTAACCGACATATTTCTTCTTGAGTTGATAGTCGGTTTATAGACCTTAATAGACATTTATTTCACTCTCCTTAATGCGGCTTAGCGGAGCTGTCCTCACTCCATACATTACCGTTTGGGATTACATCATTCCGTCAAAGAATTCAATAGTCTTTGATTCCTCTGTAAGTGTAACTACAGCCTTTTTCCAAGCTTTTGTATAGCCCTCAAAGCGGCCGTATCTTCTTAAATGGCCCTTGCAGTTGATTGTGTTTACCTTTTCGACCTTAACGCCGAAAAGCTTTTCAACCGCTGTCTTAATTTCCGGTTTTGTAGCATCCTTGGCAACTTCAAAGGTATATTTCTTATCCGCCGTGCCCAGCATGCTCTCCTCTGTGATGATCGGACGGAGGATAATATCCTGTGCAAACTTCATTACGCATAAACCTCCTCAATCTTAGAAACCGCATCCTTAGCAACCACCATTGTATTGCAGTTGAGAATGTCGTAAACATTAAGCGTGTTGACTAAAGCTACCTTTACGCCGTCAATATTGCGTGCGCTCTTGTAGATAACATCGTCTTTCTCGGGGAGAACGATAAGAGTTTTCCTGTCCGCCTTAACAGCCGAAAGAACCTCTGCCATTTCCTTTGTTTTGATTGCGTCCATATTGAGGGACTCAACAACGATCATCTCGTTTTCCGCAACCTTTGAAGAAAGTGCAGACTTCATGGCAAGTCTTCTTACCTTCTTATTTACATCAATACCGTATTCACGGGGCTTGGGGCCGTGAGCGATACCGCCGTGTGTCCACTGCGGAGCTCTTGTGGAACCCTGTCTTGCACGGCCTGTTCCCTTCTGTCTCCAGGGCTTTTTGCCGCCGCCGGAAACCTCGGAACGAGTAAGTGTTGACTGAGTGCCCTGACGCTGTGCCGCAAGGTAGCTTACTACCATAAGGTGCATAGCCGACATATTAGGGGTAATTGCGAAGATACCGTCGTTAAGCTCAATATCCGAAACTTTTTTGCCTTGTTTATCCAATACTGCTATTTTAGCCATTCCTCAACACTCCTCTCTTACTTATTTTTCTTAACTGTGTCTGCAAGGACAACAATTCCGCCCTTGGGGCCCGGAACAGCGCCTTTAATTGCGATTAAATTGTTTTCGGCGTCAACCTTTACAACATCAAGGTTCTGGATAGTAACCCTTTCGCTGCCGAGGTGGCCTGCGAGCTTTTTGCCCTTAAATACTCTTGACGGGTCGGAGCAGGCGCCCAATGAACCTGCGTGCCTTGCAACAGGGCCTGTACCGTGGGATTCCTTAAGCCTGCTGAAGTTCCATCTCTTGATGGCTCCGGCAGTTCCCTTACCCTTGCTTGTGCCGACAACATCTACCTTGTCGCCTGCGGCAAAAACATCTGCCTTAATGGTGTCGCCTACTTTGTACTCGCTCAAATCCTCAAGTCTGAATTCCTTTAAAACCTTTTTCGGCGCAACATTTGCTTTCTTGAAGTGACCTGCGTCGGGTTTGTTGACTCTCTGGATTTTAACATCGCCGTAGCCTACCTGGATAGCCTCATAACCGTCTGTTTCAACGGTTTTCTTCTGCACTACGGTGCAGGGGCCTGCTTCAACAACGGTTACCGGAATTACTTTTCCGTTTTCGTCGAAGAGCTGGGTCATACCGATCTTTTTGCCAATAAGACCTTTTTTCATTTCTATATCCTCCTTTGGTTATTGGTTGGCATAAGCCAACTTGACCTGTAAGCGAAAAAGCAAATTATTTAATTTCAACTTCAACGCCTGCGGGAAGCTCAAGACCTGTAAGAGCCTCAACTGTTTTGTTTGAGGGCCTTAAAATGTCGATAAGCCTTTTGTGTGTTCTCTGCTCAAACTGTTCACGGCTGTACTTATACTTGTGAACCGCACGAAGGATAGTAACTATCTCCTTCTCGGTGGGAAGCGGAACGGGACCCGAAACCTGGGCGCCTGTGCGCTTAGCCGTCTCTACGATTTTCTCTGCCGCCTTGTCAACAAGGTCATGATCGTAGCCTTTGAGTCTGATTCTGATTTTTTTGCCTTTTGCTGCTGCCATTTTTGTTTGCCTCCTTAATTTCAGGGCAATGCTTTTGTGCCAACCGTGCCGGGCGTTTCTACACCCCGCATTATAAAAATCCGAAAAGATACGGCTTTTTCGGACGCACAAACAGCACATGACGCTCCGCCTCTTCGGCGCAGTTGGGGTACGCCAAACCCTTGGAACGCCTGAATTTCGCCCGGTTTACAATCGGACATACTCCGCAATAATTCCCTATGTCAAAGCATAGCCACCTATCGCATCGACGCACATCTTGATATTGCGGAAAGGGCGCAGTTCCCCTACTCCCACAATATGCTTGAATATTCTACCATACAATTTTGGCAAATGCAACAACTTTTTTAAAAAAAGTTCGTTGAAAAAGACGAATTTTTTTAATAATAGTTTTTGCGCTCAATCGAACCACAACATTTTGTGCCTTTTATGTTATATCAACGAATTACAGTGCGTTTTTTACCTGATTTTACATAAATAAATATCCCCTGCAAATACAGAAGATACTTTTAAACAAAAAATAGAGGAACATCGATGACGCTCCCCTTACAAAAACATATTGTTTTTTGATTTCACTATTATTATATTCATTTTTATAAAAAAGTCAATAATTTTCTATTAAATTTAAGCTTTATTATGTTTTACAGTAAAGTCTGCCAATTTTTTTATAAACGAATATGCAGAAATTAATATCTGTTGATTTGAGTAATATGTTTTGTTTTTTACCATTCTTGTATTAATCAAATCATTCAGTTCATCATATCTATGATTTTTTACATTTTCCGAAACAGCGCTGTCATATACAATTAGCAATGAACAAAATTCAAATATGGGCTGAACAGACAGACACTTTTTTCTTGCGCTTTTTCCTATTTCCGGTATATTATTGGCGACAAACTGCGTAACCTTTTCCGTAGGTTTTGTCGATGACCTTCTCAAATTATTAATAATACAGTTGTTGTGCGCACAGGCATTTCTCAAACTCTTTATGGGATTTAACAACTGCATACTTATAGGTGTGTCCAAATCATAATAGTAGTCATATAGCTTAATAAAAGTGCCGAAAGAAATTATTTCTAAAAACGCCCATATCGGACATCTTATGTCAACATCATCAATTATAACTTTATTTTTAACATTTCTATGAGTTTCAAAGCTAAAGAATTTATTTATTAAATTACCAACATAAGTAGAATTTCTTTTATTGTATATTTCTTCTTTTAAGTATTCGTTTAAAGCAATAAACGAGCTAACTATTTCATAGCCGTCTTCATCTGAATCAAGAGTTATATCGTTGAGCAGACGCACTTTTAAATCGTGTTCAATATCCAAGCACATTCTGAAAATCAAATTGCGTAAATGCATGTCAATGACAGATAAATCAACAAGATAAGCAAAATCAAGGTCTATATATTTCCCCTTGTTTTCTCCGTTTAATTTTTTATCATAGTTTTTTCTGTATGCCGCCAATCTATAATAATTGTTTTTTGTTTTTAAAAAATTAACGGCTTCATCTTCTCTCATATATTGAAAAGAAATTCCCTTATCATTTTTCATTTTCTCAACAAGCTGTTCCGGCGAAAGCTTAGGCTTAATCATTCTAAACACCTCACTTAACAATAAGTTTAACATACCGATTTAACATTTGCAACCCACGCCGTTTTCTCTGCTATATATAAATAGTATAATATAATATAGCTTGGAATTTAAAAATTCCCACCCTATCCCACAGCATTTTATTTAATAAAACTCCCCCCTGCAATAAAATTAACCTGTTTTTCGTTGACACATCGGCTGTTGCTATTATATAATAGTTATCTGTCGGATTAATGATTAACACAATTTTAAGTTTTTTACTTATTATTCAAGGAGGACTGTTTCAAAATGGTTAAAGCTATTGTCGGAGCTAACTGGGGCGACGAGGGTAAAGGCAAGATAACCGATATGCTTGCCGGCGAAGCCGATATTGTCGTCCGTTTCCAGGGCGGCGCTAACGCAGGTCACACTATAATAAACGAACGCGGAAGATTTGTCCTTCACCTTATGCCCAGCGGAGTCTGTTACGAAAATGTAAAATGCGTTATAGGCAACGGCGTTGCGCTTGACATCAACAAATTTTTTAACGAACTCGACGGCCTAAAAAAAGCCGGACTCAATCCCAACCTCTGTGTTTCGGACAGGGTTCAGCTTCTTATGCCCTACCATATTCTTCTTGACGAATACGAGGAGGAGCGTCTCGGCAAAAACGCTTTCGGCTCTACAAAAAGCGGTATCGCTCCGTTTTTCTCGGATAAATATGCAAAAATCGGTATTCAGGTAAACGAGCTTTTTGACGAGGAAACGCTCAGGGCGAAATTAAAGAACATATGCACCCTTAAAAATCTTACGCTCAAATATGTGTATAACAAGCCCCTGCTCTCCGAAGAGGAGCTTTATGAAACCTGTATGCAGTATAAGGAAAAAATCGCCCCGTATGTTTGCGACACCCATAAGCTCTTGTTTGACGCTGTAAAAGAGGGCAAAAACATACTGCTTGAGGGCCAGCTCGGCACACTTAAAGACCCCGATTTCGGAATTTACCCCATGGTCACATCATCTCCCACCCTCGCAGGCTACGGCGCTGTCGGCGCAGGTATCCCTCCGCATGAAATAAAGGAGATTGTCGTTGTTACAAAGGCTTACTCCTCCGGCGTAGGCGCAGGCGAGTTCGTTTCCGAAATACTTGACGAAGAGGAAGCTCAGGAGCTTAGAATACACGGCGGCGACAGGGGCGAATTCGGCGCAACAACGGGCAGACCGAGAAGGGTCGGCTGGTTCGACTGCGTTGCGAGCCGTTACGGCATAGACTGTCAGGGCACTACAAAGGTTGTAATGACAGCCCTCGACTGTCTTTCGTACCTCGATGAAATAAAGATTTGCACCGCATATGAGGTTGACGGCAGGATCATAAAGGATTTTCCGCCCACTCCCGTTTTGAAAAAGTGCAAGCCCGTTTACGAAACCCTCAAGGGCTGGAAATGCGACATCAAAGAAATAAAAAATTACGACGATTTGCCGAAAGAGGCAAAGGCCTATGTGGAATTCATCGAAAAACAGCTTGGCCGTAAAATAAATATGGTATCGAACGGTCCGCAGAGAGAAGCCATAATTTACAGAGATTGATTTTGATGTAAAGCCGAATAAAATTTTTCTCCCCTTGAAAGCAAGGGGAGCTCAGTTTGTCGATAAACTATTTTGCGATAGCAAAATGTCCAAAAGTTTTTGTCCGTCTTTTATCAAAAAGACGGTGGGGTCGAGGGGCAAAGCCCCCGTCGCAGTCCGCAGACTGCGAAATTCTTGCGCTTCAAAGAGCGCAGGAGGGGGGCAAAACAGTTCAGTGAACTGTTTTGCGGTAGGGGAACCCTCGCCGGGGGTTCCCCATAATCTTACTCCTATTGTGCATGTTGCCGAGTGGCACATACTTTTTCTACACACTGTTCTCCCCTTGAAAGCAAGGGGAGCTTTTTATATCTTTTGTCCTGCGAAAATAATTAGTATCGGCAAATATAATTTATCGTCCGTATAACTTTTTCCTACTCCCTTGCAATAACTCCGAAAATTATATATAATTATAATATTCAAAATGCAAGCTCTTTTGCTTTAGGAGGACGCTTTTTAATGGAAAAAATTCTCGTTTTGGATTTCGGCGGCCAATACAATCAGCTTATCGCCCGAAGAGTGCGCGATAACAATGTCTATGCCGAAATTCTGCCATACACAACGCCTATTGAAAAAATCAGGGAAAATAATTACAAGGGTATAATTTTTACCGGCGGGCCTAACAGCGTTTATGACGAGGCTTCGCCGCACTACAGCAGGGAAATATTAAATCTCGGTATTCCGGTACTCGGAATTTGCTACGGCTGTCAGCTTATCGCCTGGATGCGTGAGGGAAAGGTTGCCACCGCCCCCGTTTCGGAGTACGGAAAAATCGAGGTTACGCTTAATTGCAACAGTCTGCTTTTCAAGGATATACCCGAAAAAAGCACGGTTTGGATGAGCCATACCGATTATATTTCTCAGCCGCCGCAGGGCTTTAAAATCACCGGCACAACGGATAACTGTCCCTGCGCCGCTATGGAAAATCCCGAAGAAAAAATATATGCGGTACAGTTCCACCCCGAGGTTACACATTCCCGGTTCGGCAAAGAGATACTGCGCAATTTCCTGTATCTTGTCTGCCGTTGCTCCGGCGACTGGATAATGGACGACTTTATCGACAGAACCGTAGCCGATTTGCGTAAAAAAATCGGAGACAAAAAAGTAATTCTCGGCCTTTCCGGCGGAGTTGACTCGTCCGTTGCCGCCGCTCTCATTTCCCGTGCCGTCGGCAAACAGCTAACCTGCGTTTTTGTTGACCAGGGGCTTATGCGTAAGGACGAGGGCGATTTTGTGGAAAAGACCTTCACTTCGCTTTTTGATATGAATTTTGTAAGGGTGAATTGTCAGGAGCATTTTCTTTCAAAGCTCAAGGGCGTTACCGACCCCGAGGAAAAGAGAAAAATAATCGGCACCGAATTTTTCAATGTCTTTTGGAACGAAATTCGCAAGGAAAACGACAGAGGATTTTTTGCTCAGGGCACAATTTACCCCGATTGCATCGAATCCGGCAAGGGCGACGCCGATGTTATAAAGACCCACCACAACAAGGTTAAAATGCCCGATGATGTGGAGTTTGAGGGACTTATAGAGCCGCTGTGCGACCTGTTTAAGGACGAGGTCCGTGCCGTCGGCGAAAAGCTGGGTATACCAAAGGAGCTTGTCTGGCGCCAGCCGTTCCCAGGGCCGGGACTCGGCGTGCGTATTATAGGCGAAATTACTGCTGAAAAGGTTAAAATTTTGCAGGAGGCGGACGCAGTTTTCCGTGACGAAATGGCAAAATCGGGCTACGAAAGCGAATTGAGCCAGTTTTTTGCGGTTCTCCCGAATGTAAAAACCGTCGGCGTTATGGGCGATCACAGAACATACGAGCACCTTATTGCCCTGCGTGCCGTCACAACCGACAATTTTATGACCGCCGACTGGGCGCAGATACCTTATGACCTCCTCGCCCGTGTTTCCAACCGCATAACAAACGAGGTGGAGCATGTCAGCAGAGTAGTCTACGACATAACCTCCAAACCCCCCGGAACAGTTGAGTGGGAATGATTGCGAAAGCCCCAAAAAGCCAGTAACCATGCGGGTTTTTGGCTTCCCAAAGTGCCTTTTGATAACAATTTGATAACAGCCCCCAAAGGCGGCATTATTCCTGCTGCCCGGTGGTTTACAGGTTATCAGAGTATTTTCTGATGGCTTGCGGCTGAAAAATCCATATTAGAAAA
>CANRHD010000019.1 GCA_947630285.1 uncultured Clostridia bacterium
AATTTTTGCCTGATAATTTTTGTTTAAACATTTACAAAAATAATTAAATATGATATTATAATTTGATAAGAAAAAAGGAGAAATACGGATGGCACAGTCACATAAGCTGCAGAAGCAGGCTATCAGGCTTGTTTTGCATGAGACACTCAAGTACATTGATAAAAACCCGGACAGAAATCTTGAAAAGCTTGCAAACAATATCTCTACCCTTTTCAGCGGACTTTTTCCACCCGAAAACTTCAAAAAGCTGAAGCTTGCGGTTGCCGACAGGGACAATGTATGGCGCAACTTTGCCCTTTCGCTTATAAACGATGTTGACAGGGGCGTTGCCGAACAGATGCTTATGTCGCTTGGCATCGACGCCGGACTTTACGGTACAAAGGCGGTACGGGCAAACAGGGAAAAATATCACTGTAACATTCCGTTTATAATACTTTTTGACCCCACAAGTGCCTGCAACCTTAAATGCAAGGGCTGTTGGGCGGCGGAGTACGGGTACAAGCAGAGCCTTTCAAACGAGGAGATGCAGTCAATAGTAACCCAGGGCAAGGAAATGGGAACGCATTTCTATATGCTCACGGGCGGCGAACCGCTTATAAGGAAAAACGATATAATAGAGCTTGCCGCAAACAACAGGGATGCAGGCTTTGTAATCTATACCAATTCAACGCTTATCGACCAAAAATTCTGCGAGGATATGAACAGGGTGGGCAATATCGGCCTGGCTCTTAGCCTTGAGGGGACGGAGGAGTCCAACGACTGGCGCAGGGGCGAGGGCTCATACAAGCGCACGCTTGAGGCCATGGAACTGCTCAAAAAGAATAAATGCCTGTTCGGTGTTTCCGTTTGCTATACGAGGAAGAATATAGAATTTGTAACCTCCGACGAGTTTATGGATATGATAATCCAAAAGGGCGCAAAGTATTCGCTTATGTTCAACTATATGCCCGTAGGCCACGGCGCCGACAAGGAGCTTATACCCACACCGGCGCAGAGGGAGTATATGTATAATTGGCTTAAAAAGGTCCGCAACTCAAAAACGGGCAAGCCGATTTTTGTTATGGATTTCCAGAACGACGGCGAATATGTCGGCGGCTGTATTGCAGGCGGCAGGAACTATTTTCACATTAATTCTGCCGGTGATATTGAGCCGTGCGTATTTATCCATTATTCCGATACAAATATCAGAACGCACACGCTTATGCAGGCTCTTAAATCGCCGCTGTTTACGCAGTATTATAAAAACCAGCCGTTTAACGACAACCATTTAAGACCCTGCCCCATGCTTGAAAACCCCGAATATCTGCGTAAAATGATTAAGCAATGCGGAGCCCATTCCTCGGATCTTATTCACGAGGAGAGCGTTGACGAGCTGTGCGACAAGTGTATGGAATTTGCGGCCGCCTGGGCGCCGGAGGCGGAAAGGATATGGAATTCCACCAAGCACAGGGATACGCACACGCAGTATTACAGGGACACGCCGGAGGGCAAGGCGGAATTTGCCTGCGGCGGAAGCTGTAGCGAATGTGCAAAAAAAGCGGCAAACGGCGAAGAATAAATATTTAAAAATAAACGCTGTTGAAATAAATAACCAAAGCTTCGCTTAAGGCGAGCGACGGTCGGGTTCAGCCCAAATTTTCGGTGGAAAAATTCAAAGTTTTCCCCGGCTTTTACAAAGGGTAACGCCCCGTCGCAGTACGCAGGCTGCGAAATTCTCTTACCTTTAAAATCAATCAAAGACAAAAAAGCGGTTGTACCAAGTTCCACCTCGGTATAACCGCTTTTTATTGTTTTGTTTTTTTGTTATTGCTTTGTTTATGCTTTTTAAGAACTTTTTGCTTTAAAATTTATTTCTTAATGGGTTTGAGAGTTTGGGCGTCTCTGAGGCCTACGACTATCTGAAGCACCCATTTTGCGTCAACGATTGTTACCTTACCGTCCTTGTTGAGGTCGGCGGCCTTTGCCTGCGCCTCGGTGAGGTTTCTTGATTTTACGGTATTTTGTAATATCCACTTAGCGTCGGTGATTGTAATATTAGCGTTGCCGTCTATATCGCCTATTGCGTTCTGCTTGTCAGGGTCGGGTGTTACAGGCTCTCCGTCTATGGCAACAAATTTTTTGTCGTATTCTTTCGCATATTCCTCTGCGGCTGAACCTGCATAACCGTGGATTGTGGTTTTATCGGGAATGGTATAATAACCATTATATATTAAACATTCTCTGTTTAATATATAAATATCTGTTAAGTTTTCGCAATCTTGAAATGCACCCCCACCTATGCTTGTAACGCTGTTGGGAATATCATATGTTTTTCTTTCATTTCCTATAGGATATTGTATAAGCTCTGTTTTATCCTTGTTAAACAATACTCCGTCCTGTGAAGTATAGTTTTTGTTGTTAGCGTTAACTCTTATTTCTGTTAAATTGCTGCACTCTCCAAATGCCCAAACGCCTATGTTCGTAACGCTATCGGGTATTGCTATGCTTGTTAAGCCTTCGCAACCATAAAATGCCCAATCGCCTATGCTTATAACGCCATTGCCGATTGCTACGCTTGTTAAGCTTTCGCAGAATTCAAATGTGTCATCACCTATGCTTGTAACGCTGTCGGGTATCGTTATACTTGTTATGCTGTGGCAATTTTCAAATGCAAGATCACCTATACTTGTAACACCATTACCTATTGTTATGCTTGTTAAGCTGTCGCAATATTGAAATGCACTCTCGCCTATACTTGTAACGCTGTCCGGTATTGTTACGCTTGTTAAGCTATTGCAATTTTCAAATGCACGCACACCTATGCTTGTAACGCTATTACCTATTGTTATGCCTGTTAAGCTCTCGCAATCAAAAAATGAAAGTTCACCTATGCTTGTAACGCTGTCGGGTATTGTTATGCTTGTAAAGTCACAATTTGCAAACGCTTGTTTGCCTATACTTGTAACAGTATATCCGTTAAGCTTTGAGGGAATATCAAGTATCTCCGCATTACCGTTATATTTTGTAATCTCCGCCGTGCCGTCTTTGAGTACCACATACTCAAAGTCTCCGCTCGTGTGCGTTCCGTCCTCCGCAAAAGCCGTGAACCCTGCCAAGGGCAGAGCGGTCAGTATCATTGCAAGTGACATTAACAATGATAAAAATTTTTTTGCTCTCATATTTTTTCCTTTCTGCCATTAAAAATTTATTTTGATTTTTCGGCGGATTTTTGTTGATTTTTGCCGTCTGTTTTGCGCCGCCGATTTCACAAAATATTTATTGCATTTTTGATTTTACAACTTTAATTTTTCCATTTCAATACAATCAGGGTAAATGACTGAGAAATCAGGGTATAAAACTTAAATTTTGCGCCGTTTTCTATTTTTTATCCCCAATAAGCGTAATTTTTTCTCCTTTCGTTTGATTAATTTAGCGGTATTTGGTAAAATATTACGATACCATAGTATTTAGTATTTGTAATTAAAATTGATACAATGGTATTGTAAAATTTGACTTCGGGAAGATTGATATGTTGAGTAAAAGGATTAGAGAGCTACGGCTTTCGCACGGGTTAAATCAGATCGCCTTTGCAAATGATATGTCCGTTACAAAGCAAACCGTTTCCAACTGGGAGAATAACAATATCCAGCCGTCCGTCGATATGCTTGTTAAAATTGCCGATTATTTTTCCGTAAGCACCGACTATTTGCTCGGCAGGGACGACTCGCCCTTACTGCGTGCCGACGGGCTTACCAAAGGTCAAATCGCACACATCGAGCAATTAATTCACGACCTGCGAGGTCATTGAATTTCCATATGCTTTTTGTGCCAAAGAAAGCGTTTTAAACGATTAAAAGCTCCCCTTGCGATAAGAGGAGCTTTTTATTAGAATTATCGAATTTTAAAACGCCCTGCACGGGCTGTTAAACGCAAATCAATAACTTCTCATAAGCCCGATCACCTTGCCGAGAATTACTACCTCCTTGGCAAAAATGGGCTCATAAGCCTCGTTTTCGGGCTGTAATCTGAACAGACCCTTTTCCTTATAAAAGGTTTTTACCGTTGCCTCGTCCCCGACAAGGGCAACGACAATTTCGCCGTTTTGGGCGACGGGCGTTTTTTCAACAATAACTATGTCCCCACTTAAAATACCGGCGTTGAGCATACTCTCGCCCCTGACCTTAAGGGCAAAAAGCGGCTTGTCCCGTGCCGAGCTTGCGGCATAGGGAATGTAGCCCTCTATCTGCTCGACGGCAAGTATAGGCACGCCTGCCGTTACGGTACCTATGAGCGGAACTCTCATATAATCCTCCTGCCCCTCGGAGCAGACCCTGATAGAGCGCTTTAGCATAGGATCCCTCTCGATATAGCCGGCCTTTTCAAGTGCGTCAAGGTTCGCCTGCACCGATGAGGTTGATTTAAGCCCTACCGCCGCACCGATTTCACGCACCGAGGGCGGAACCTTGCTTACCTGCGAACGCTCCATAAGATATTCATATATCTGCCTTTGAGTTTTATTGATTTCAGCCATAAAACACCTCCGATTTATTATTCTTTTATAATGATAGCACAAATGTTCTGAAAATGCAAACATTTGTTCAATTTTTTTATAATTTTTTTATTTATACCTCTATGCGGACAAAAAAATTGACAAAAAATTTTTAAATTGTGTTCATTTTTTATTAATAATTAAGGTTTATATTTTGATAAACAGTTGAATAGGTACCGCAACCTATTTAGCTGTATTTATCCCCCTCCTCAAACAACCCTAAATTCAGGAAAGATGGCTGATGTACTGTCGGTCATTTTTCCTTTTTTGTGTATAATCTCGGTAATTTTTGGGAATACTCTTTTCGGAGGTAATAATTATGTCCGAAAAACAAACTCAAAACCAAGAATTAAAGAGGAAAATTTCGCTTTACACAATAATAGCGGTCTGCCTTTTGGTGGCAGGCTCCGCTTCCTATCTCAGCGCAAAAAGGAGCATTACGGCAAGGAATGACAGCGTTAAAATCACCGCTTCCGTACCCGTCAGCGAAAACCTGCAAACCGCCGCCGACAGCAGGGTAAACGACAATGTCGGAGGAATAGCGGACGACCGCACTCGGGCCGTTTCCGAAACGACGACCGCCGCACCGCCGGAGACCACTACCGACAAGGATTTTATACTGCGTGCCGAAAGCTTTGTACTGCCCATTGACACGCAGGTTTTAAAAAATTATTCCGACTCGCAGATAGTCTATTCAAAGACCACGGACGACTGGCGCAGTCACAACGGCATTGATTTTTCGGGAAATATGGGCGATCCCGTAGCGGCGGTAAATAACGGCATTGTCACGGAGGTCTATTCAGACTCGCTGTGGGGCACGGTAGTTATTATCGACCATGGCGACGGGCTCATCGCCAAGTACTGCGGACTGGGAAAGGGCAGTACCGTAAAGGCGGGCGAAAAGGTTAAAATCAATCAAAAAATCGGCAATTTGAGCGAAGTACCCATAGAAAACGCCGACGGGATACATCTGCATTTTGAGACAACAATAGACGGAATGACCGTGAACCCGATTATCGCTATGGGTATGAACGAAAACGATTTTAAATGAATAAGATATAAAAGCGGTCTTTATCAGACTTGCGCAAAAATGTAAGATTTTTTGGGAACCCCCGGCGAGGGTTCCCTATAATATCTCCTTTTGTAAAAGACGGACAAAAACTTTTAACTTTTAATGTAAAAATTTTATTGACGACCCAATCCGCCCTTTTTAAGGCGGATTTTATTGACGGCATTGCAAAATTACTCGAATGGTGCTAAAATGTATCCATATTTTTTGCAGAGGTGTAATTATGAAAAAGCTTATATCATTATTACTGTGCTTTGCCGCAATTTTTACCATGGCCTCCTGCTCAAAGGAAGAACCCACCGAGGTCTACGACCCGGACTCCCCGACAACGACCCGATCGGCCAAAAATACAACGGACGAAAACACGGTTAAGCTCTCGGTTCCCGAGGGCTATACGCTGGTGAAAATCGCCTGGGCGCTCGAGGAAAAGGGCGTTTGCGGCGCCGACGAATTTATAGAGGCCGCACAAAATTACGATATTTCAAAATATTCGGTGCTTTCGTCTCTTGAAGGCAGGGAAAATCTGTGCTTCCTGCTGGAGGGCTACCTTTTTCCGGCAACATATGAATTTGAAAAGAATACACAGCCTGTGGAAGTGCTTGATAAAATGATAAGCGCAACGCAGTCAAGGTTTGACAGTTCAATGCTTGACAGAGCCAAGGAGCTGGGGTATTCCGTACACGAAGTCCTTACCATCGCCTCCATTATAGAAAAGGAAACCTATACCGACGAACAGCGCACGCTCGTTTCCTCTACCATACACAACAGGCTCAAGAAAAATATGAAAATTGAATATGATGTAACGACAAAATACTGCACGGGAGTAATTGAAAAGCAGTATCCCGATAAAATAGACTACTATAAAAACTTTTATAACGGCTACCGTTGCAAGGGGCTTATTGCAGGGCCTATCTGCAACCCCGGCCTTGCAAGCATCAACGCCGCCCTTTGGCCCGACGAAACGGATTATCTCTATTTTGTAATCGATACCGAAGAACCGCACCATTTCGCATTTGCGGCGGATTATAACGAGCATTTAAAGAATGTCGAAAAGTGGAAAAACGGCGAATTATAATATTTCGCAACCAAAAGTTGCCCCCATGCAAACAGGAATTTATTGCACAGAGGCTCTTAATAATATATAATCGTTACATGGATTTACATAAAAACGGAGGTATTATATGGATATAGCAACGGCGGACAGACTTGTTCAGCTTAGAAAAGCAAACGGGCTTTCGCAGGAATCGCTTGCCGCACTGCTCGGAGTGAGCCGCCAGGCGGTTTCAAAATGGGAAAGGGCCGAGGCCTCTCCCGATACCGACAACCTTATTGCGCTTGCCGGAATATACAATATGACGCTCGACCAATTACTTGACACGACAAACGATAAATACATACTCGACGGTAACGGAAAGGACGCCGACGGGGAAAACGGCGGCACGCTGAACAAAATCAAGGAAAAGGGCAGGGAGTATTTAAACAGCGCACTCTATCCCGAAACGGCGAAAAAGATGTTCAAGTTCCCCTATCCGCTTTTGGTGGTTATAGTGTACCTTGTCGTCTGCTTTTTATTAAAAGGAGTTTTCGCCCCGTGGGGCATATTTTCTCTGCTGTTTCTCACAATACCCATATACTATATGATAGCCGCAGCGTGCAGGGCCACAACGAAAAAGGGCTTTTTCTTCCTGATGCCCGTGCCGGTAGTTGTTGTAACCGTCTATCTGTTTTTGGGTATGGTTTTTGGCGTATGGGGCCCTGCGGCAATACTGTTTTTGGCTATTCCGCTCTATTATTGGTTTGTTATTTTCTATGTTAAAGGCGGAAAGAAAAACGGCAAAAAATAAAAGCAATATTTAAAAACCGCTGTGCAAAGCTCAGTTACGGCTCGCACAGCGGTTATTTTTTGTATTTTAAAAGTAACCTACATCTCTTTTTTCAAGCTCCTCGTTCCTGGCGACCTTTTCCGGAGCGATTTGAGTGAGATATTCTATTCTTCTTTCGTCTATTTCCTTGGGAAAATCATCTATTTTGGACAGCACCCTGTTGTCCCTGCCCCTGACGGAGTGGGCGTCCGTTCCGAGAAAATCGACAAAGCCCCTTAAAATAAGGTTGCTTGCAAACTCCTGCATCTGTTCGCCGCCCCTGCCGGCAAGGCAGGCGACATTGACCTGAAAGCGACAGCCCAAATCCCACAGTTCGTTTACAACCTCGGGGTTCTTCCAAAAGCTTATGTACCTCTCCGGGTGGGCGATTATCGGCACATATCCCCTGTTGCATATTTCCTCCGCATAAATGACGGCCTTTTCAATATCAAAGGGCTTTAACGAGTACTCGCAAAGCATATATCTGCTCCCGTTGACGGTGAGCCCGTTAAGATCTCCTGCGGTAAAGACATCGCTTTTAAGGTACACCTCCGCACCGCAGCCTATTGAGATGCCGACGCCGAGACTGCCTAAGATTTTATTTAAAAGGACTATTTTTTCGTTCCTCTCCATAATAAACTCGTCAATCTCGTCATAATCGACAAAATGCGGCGTTGCGATTACTGCGCCTATTTTATTTTTTTTTGCGCTTTTTGCCATTTCAACAGCTTCGTCATAGCTTGTTGCGCCGTCGTCCATCTCAGGCAGTATATGGCAATGAAGATCAATCATTCTGTACTCCCCGTTTCTTGTTCAGCCCTTATGTCAGCTTCTATTTCCTCCGAGGTAACAAGCCGGCGTCTGAATATATTTATTATGCCCTCGTCGTTAAGCACCTTTAAGAGCATAATGCTCATCGGCAGCAGGAACAGGCCTAAGAAGCCGAAAAGCTGAGTGCCCACATACATTGCGGTAATTGTAATAAACGCAGGCAAGCCGAGCTGTTCGGCGACAAGCTTTGGTTCAATTATCTGCCTGATAATAGTTATTATTGCATATACTATCAATATTCCTATTCCGAAGCCGATTTTTCCCGTGACAAGCGACCAGACGCCCCAGGGAATAAGCACGGTGCCTGTTCCGAGTACCGGCAATATATCGACTATTGCGGTGATAAGTGAAATTACAAATATATAATCGCCCTCATATAGTCCGATTATTTTAAGGAAGCTAAGACCCAACAGCATTTCTGTAAATGTTACCAATATGAGTATGCAGTATGCCTTTACGATTTTACCGAAGGTGGAAATTATTATTCTCTTTGTCTTTACTATTTTAACGGAGTTATGCTCGCCTGCAAGCGTAAGTACGATGTTGCGAAGCGTGGAGTAATCGGCGGTAAGGAAACAGCACGAAACTATGGAGACGATTATGCCTACGGCTATCATGGGTATCTGCTTTGCGGTGCCCCAAACCATTCCTATAGGCGATGCCAGCCAGGACAGGTCGAAGGAGGGCTGTTTAGCGCTTGCCGCAGGCGCAGTACCGAGTACCTTTGACAAAATTTGCTCGACATAGGTTGAGAGCGTTTCCCTGATATTTTCGGGTAAAATTGTTATCTTATTTTCTATAAAGGCTTTTATCTGCTCGATAAACACGGGGGCGTCGTTTATCTTTACCATAAGGTAGTTGAAAAAGTCTTTTATCTCGGAAAAGACCTTCATCAGCGCAAGCACAAGTATCGAACCGACGATAAGAAAGCAAAAGAGAACCAATACGGCGGATATTATTCCCCTGCCGCCGTGCAGTTTTTTGGTGAAAAATTCAACCGGCCTCTGCAAAAGCATTGCGACCAGAACCGCAGTTAAAAACGGCACAAATATTCCGAGCGCATATTTAAAGAAAATGTAAAACAAGCCTATTATGATGAAGAAATATACAACATCAATTATAAACCTGCGCCTTTTTTCCGTCGTATTCATTTTAAAAGTCCTCCGCTTTTATATATATGCTATTATACATTTTATACTATTTTTTTCAAACTTACAATGAATAATATTAACTTTCATAGAAATTTTACATTTTTATTTTTTTTACTTTATTATTGTGCTTTTTTGTGATAAAATGCTATGTGAATTATTCTAATTAACAGGATGTGAGATTATGTATATTGCAGTTATGGGCTACGGTACCGTAGGCTCGGGCGTTGTCGAGGTTTTCCTTAAAAACCACGAGAGCATAGTAAAACGCAGTTCGCAGTCCGAGCTTGAGCTGAAATATATACTTGATTTAAGGGATTTTCCCGACGACCCCAACAAAGATATTTTTATCAAAGACTTTAATATAATCCTCAACGACGACGATGTTAAAATTGTAGTCGAAACAATGGGCGGTCTGCACCCTGCGTTTGAATTTGTCTCGGCGCTTTTAAAGGCCGGCAAGAGCGTTGTAAGCTCAAACAAGGAGCTTGTCGCCGCAAAGGGCTATGAGCTTTTGACCTTGGCGGAGGAAAACAATGTAAACTTCCTGTTTGAGGCCTCCGTAGGCGGCGGCATTCCCATAATCCGTCCCATAACCCAGTGCCTTGCGGCAAACGAGATTGACGAAATTGCCGGTATCCTCAACGGAACAACAAACTTTATACTGACTATGATGATAGAGAAGAATATGAGTTTTGAGGACGCTTTGAAGCTCGCACAGGAAAACGGCTATGCGGAAAAAGACCCTACCGCCGATATTGAGGGCTATGACGCCTGCCGCAAAATTTGTATTCTCGCTTCCCTCTGCTTCGGAAAGCATGTTTACCCCGACAGCGTCCATACCGAGGGCATTTCAAAAATCACCCTCTCCGATGTCGAATATGTAAACAGGCTCGGCGGAGTTATTAAGCTGATAGGCAGGGCCAAACGGGTTCCCGGCAGAAAAATTGCCGCCATTGTAAGCCCCTGCGTCGTTATGGCGCACAGCCAGCTTGCAAATGTAAGCGATGTTTTTAACGCCATACTGGTAAGGGGCGACGCCATAGGCGATGTCGTATTTTACGGCAGGGGCGCAGGCAAGCTCCCGACCGCAAGCGCAGTTGTGGCAGATGTAATCGACTGTGCCAAGCACGCCAAACGCAAAAAGCTTTTCGGCTGGGGCGAAAGCGAGCCCAACTATGTAATAGACTATAAGCAGCTTGAAACCTCGCTCTATGTCCGTGCCGAGGCAGGCGACAGGGACGCCGCAATCGGGCAGGTTGAAAGCGTTTTCCCCAATGCAAAAATTATTCTTCCCGACAGCTCTGTTAAAAACGAATTTGCTTTTGTAACAGATGTTGAAACGGAGGCGGCGCTCAACGAAAAACTCGGCGGCATAGAAAATATCAGCGTCCAATCCGTTATCAGGGTAACTGATTATTAATAAATTCGGAGGTAAAATATGTCATTAATTGTTCAGAAGTTCGGCGGAAGCTCTGTCGCAGACGCCGAAAGAGTTATGAATGTCGCAGGCATCATAACGGATACCTACCGTCAAGGCAATGATGTTGTTGTGGTTGTTTCCGCACAGGGCGACACAACCGACGACTTAATCGAAAAGGCATATGAAATTAACGATAAGCCCTCCAAGAGAGAAATGGATATGCTCCTGACTTCCGGCGAACAGATTTCCATAGCGCTTTTGGCAATGGCCATTGAAAAATTGGGCTGTCCCGTGGTTTCCCTTTTGGGCTGGCAGGCAGGCTTCAACACAAGCTCGGCATACGGCCAGGCAAGAATTAAATCCATTAAATCAGACAGGCTCAAGGCAGAGCTTGACCACCACAATATAGTAATTGTCGCAGGCTTCCAGGGCATAAACAAGTACGATGACCTTACCACTCTCGGAAGGGGCGGAAGCGATACAAGCGCAGTAGCCATAGCCGCGGCGCTTCATGCGGACAGATGCCAGATATTCACCGATGTCGAGGGCGTGTTTACCGCCGACCCGAGAAAGGTCAAGGACGCCATAAAGCTTCACGAAATAACCTATGACGAGATGCTTGAGCTCGCAACGCTCGGCGCTCAGGTTTTAAACAACCGCTCGGTTGAAATGGCTAAAAAATATAATGTTGAAATAGAGGTTCTCTCATCGCTGAAGAGGGTTCCCGGCACAGTAGTCAAGGAGGTCGCTAAAATGGAAAAAATGCTTGTAAGGGGCGTAACAAAGGACACAGATGTTGCCCGTATATCGGTAACAAACATTCCCAACATACCCGGTATCGCTTTTAAGCTTTTCTCAAAGCTTGCACAGAAAAAAATCAATGTTGACATTATTCTTCAGTCGGTCGGCAGGGACGACACAAAGGATATTACCTTTACCGTTTCCAAGGACAATGCGCAGACCGCAATAGAGGCTATCAAAAACACATTCGACATCGAAGAAAAGGACATCATCTGCGACACAAGCGTTGCAAAGATTTCCGTTGTAGGCGCAGGTATGGAGTCGCATCCCGGCACCGCTTCCAAGATGTTTGAGGCCCTGTTTGAAAACGATATAAACATTGATATGATTTCAACAAGCGAAATTAAAATCTCGGTTCTCATAGATATTAACGACGCCGACCGTGCCGTTTTGGCAGTACACAGAGCATTTTTTAATAACTGATATACCGAAAACAAAATTAACGCACCCCGAACCAAGGCTTCGTCCTAATTCGGGGTGCGTTTTTATTTTCGCCTGTTTTATTCGCCCTTTATTTCTTTAATGAAAGCGTATTTTGCTTTTCGACCTTGTAATTTTCGCTCCACGCATCTACCAACAAATCAAACTCTCCGCCCTTCAGGGCTTTAAGGCAGTCGTCCCTGTACTCGTTAAAGAGGTTAAGCTCGTCGGAATTTATATCGTTGCGCTCAACGGTAAATATGTAATCGCCGATTGCAAAACTGCCCGCCTTGTCGTTGCCGAGTTTAATTGCGTTTTCAAAAAAGCCCTCGGGATAATCCGTGCTGTTTCTGCTTATTACCACGGTTTCGTTTGTTATTATCGTATTTTCCGCATACGAGGCCGCAGTTTCAATGCTTGCCTTGCCCTCGTTAATATCGGAGGCCATTTTACCGAACTGCTTTGTAATTTTTTCCCTCTCGGCGGCAGGCAGGGAAACGGTATTGTTGTTTTCGTCCACGGTGGTAAGGAAGCCCGTAACCGCCCTGAACGCAACAAAATTTTTATTAAAATAATCCTTGAGACTCTGCTCGGAAACAGGCTCCTCCCCGTTGTCGGAATAATAATTCTCCATTAATTTTTCACGGTAAAACTCGCTTGTTTTTATCAGGTAATAGTCCTGCTTGCTAACGCCTATATCCTCGTAATATTTGCCGAAATACTGCCAGCAGACATTTACATCGTCGGAAAGCTCGGTCTTTTCGTCAACCGAAAGAGTCAGCCCGTCGTTTTTAAACCGTGAATTGACCGCAACATACCGCAAAAGCATACCGTCCGCCGCCGTTTTAAGCTCGTCCTCGCCAAGCTTCGGGTTTTCGCTTTTTGCACGGTCAAGGAAATAAGTATAAACGCCTTTGCCGATTTTTACTCCGTTGACCGTAACATCGGCATATTTGCCGCAGGAGCAAAAGGACAAAAGCGCCGCAAGAATGAGAATTAACGCCGTTATTTTCCTTTTCATAAAAGCTCACCCTTATCCGTTTTTTAAAAACATAAAGGAAAATGTACCCTTTCCGCAGTGCGAGGTGATGGTACAGCCCGCCTTTGCCGTTACAACTTCCTTAAACGGTATTTGCTTTAAAATCTGCCTTTTGGAGGCGTTGATCTGTTCCGGACTTACGCCGTCGGTGCTTACTATCACGGCAATATCCGTGTCGATACCGTTTTTATTCGCCTCTATTAAATCGTCAATATAACGGGAAATGCAATCTTCAAATTTTCCCCTGTATTTTTTATCTACAACAAGCCTGCCTTCCTCATTTGCGGATATCGACGGCTTGATGCCGAGTATATTTGCGCCGAAAGACGCAACGCCCGAGCATCTGCCTCCCTTGTGGAGGAATTCAAGGTTGCTTATTATAAATGTGGTGCTGATATTTTTAACCGTTTCTTCGCTTTTGGCGGCAATTTCCTCTGCGCTCATACCCATAGCGGACATTTTATAGGCCTTCAGCATAGCGAGGGCTATGCCCGTTGAAAGACTTTTGGTATCGACAATATATACATTGTCAAAATTCTCCGACGCAATTTTGGCGTTTTGGCACGAGGAGGATATTCCGCTTGACAGGCTGAAATGCACCAAAGGCTCTCCGCCCTGCGTCATTTTACGGAAAAATTCATTGTACTCCTCAATGGAAACGGCGGAGGTTTTGGGCAAAAGCTTGTTTTGGGCGTAGAAATTGTAAATATCGTCCGTTGTAACATTTATTCCGTCTTCAAAGCAGTCGTCGCCCAAAATAACATGAAGCGGAACGGTTTTAAAACCGTAGGTTTCGCAAATTTCCCTCGGCAAATCCGCAGGGCTGTCAGTTGTTATTCTTACTCGCATCAATATATTCCTTTAAAAGCCTTTCCTTGAGTAATTCGTTTTCTTCGGCAATTCTCGCCCTCTCTTTGTAAATCCTCTTATTCGGGCCGATAATTCCGTTACGGTAAAAAGCCACAAGGAACATACCTGCAACGGCGCCTATTGACGCCATGATAAAATCAACCATTGTGTCGGTTAAGCCATAATCGGACATGGGCACGGAGTTTTGAAGCTGTAACCCGTAAACCCTGTCCATGGTAAACTCGTATATTTCCCAGCCCACCGCAATAAAGCAGGCGGAGAAAAGCGAAAACAATGATGCCAGCGCCGGCGAAAGCCGTCTTTTTCTGCCCTGAATTATAACCGCAAAATCATAGGCAAACCACGCTGAAATGAAACCCGATAAAAAGTGAGTTACAAGGTCAAAGCTTCGGAAATCGGTTCTGTTGTTTAGCGTTGACCCTATCACCACACCCACAAAAATGAACAAATTAAGCATAGTTTGAGTTAAATAATCAACCCTTGTTATGAAAGAAAAACCGCCGAAAATCTGAAAGAAGTCCCACAAATGGGTGAAAATTACGGCAAATACGGCTTCAAGGAATTCTACCGTAGAGCCGTGGAACAAGCCGTAAATGCCCCACAGCAGTAACCCGGCCCTCAGAAAAAGCCATAATATTTTATGAGTTTTCGGAATGTATCCCGGCTTAAATCTCTCTTCCATATAAAAATTCCTTATCTGAATTTCGCTATCATACCGACAGTATTCTTTCCGTTGCTTTCGGCAGAACCGCCCACAAGGTCGCCGTTTGTCGAAAGCGTTGAACCGCAGGCGATGTATTCGCCGCTTGAAAGCACGCAGACGCCTGTAAACTGATCCTCGTTTGTGCCGCCGTAGCCCTGTATCGTGTTTACCTTGCCGCTCTTGTCCAGAGTTATGACAAAGCCGTCGCTCAAGCCCTTATTACCTATGGTTTTAAGGTCCCTTGTACCCGAATAAGAGTAACCGCACAATACAAACGAGCCGTTTGAAAGCTGTTTAATCGCCGCAAACGAATCGTCGTTTGTGCCCCTGAACGCCGTAGTCCAGGCTATGCCGCCGTCCGCCTTGTACTTGACCGCAACAGCGTCATATCCGCCCTGGTTGCCGAGCTCTCCAAGCGATTTATCCGTAGAGCGTGTGCGTCCGCAGATAACACAGCCGTCGGAGGTGGCGGCAATATCACGGAAGTTTTCTATCTTGCTTCCGCCGAACTGCTTTACCCATTTTCTTTTGCCCGAGGAGTCAAATTTTGCAATGGCGGCGTCCGCCATTCCGTAAGGCGAAAACGCCTTGCCGTCGAGCTTTGAAGAAAAATTGCCCACAGCGTAAATTGTTCCGTCGGGCGCTACATCGACAGCGTTAAAAGAGTCGCCCGTAGCGCCGGTGGTATTTGCAAAGGCAACCTCGCCGTTTTGCTTGAATTTAACCAAAACTGCGGCAGATGTACCCTTCTTTAATTTAAGGACAGAGGCGTTGCCGTCCGATGAAGCGGACAGACCTACCGCCGCCACTCCGCCGTCGGGGCAAATGCTTATTCCGCTGAAGCTGTCGGTCATGCTTCCTCCGAAGTTTTTAACCCAATTAGTATCGCCTGTCGAACTGAATTTATAAATAACCGCATCATAATCTCCGTACAGATTAAAGCCGAGGTTTTTGGCGTTTGTGTAGCCTGCGGCATAAATATTACCGCTCTTATCCACGGCAAGGGAATTTAAAGACAGCGAGCCGTTGCCCGAAAGCGCCTTCTGCCACTGAAGCTTTCCGTTTTTGTTGAATTTCATCAGCATCATATACGGAACGCTTGCGTCCTTGGTGAGGCCGAGCAGAGTGCCGTCCTTTGAGTTTGTCTGGAGCAGGGCTACACAGCCGCCGTCCGGAGTTGCGGCCGTATCGTTAAACAAATCGTTGCCCGAACCGCCGAAGGTCGTGCCCCAATCGGAATTGTTAGTGCCGCCGGGTACAACGGAATTTGTCGTAAATGTCGATAAGAAGGTAACGACCGAGCCCTTTTCGTCAACTGCGGTATTTCCGAAGTAGTCCGTAACGGGAACTGCGGTAACTATCGCCTCGTTTTTCGGAGGAACAACTATTTTAGTGCTTACAACATGTCCTTTGCTGTCCGTAAGAAGCTCTCCCCCGACCCTTGTTACGGGTATTTCAACCTCCTGCGAATGGTAAACTATAGATGTTTTTACCTCGCCGTTTTCATCGTATATCTTATCGCCGTTTGCGTTGGTTATGGGTACTATTTCCGTAGAGAGCACAACCGTTATCGCCTCCCCCGACTCATCTGTCACGGGGACGCCGTTTTTGTCCGTAACCACAACGACCTCTTTATATATCATTTCGGTAACATATTCGCCGTTTTTGTCCGTAACGGGTTCACCCGATTCGTCCGTAACAACTACGGGCGTGCCCTGCCCCAGTTTATTTTTTTTGCAGGCAGGTACAAGCAATATTACAAGCGAAAGCACCAATATAGCAAAAATCACAAGCTTTTTGTTATTATTCATATCCAAACCTCCGATAACCCTTTGCGCTGAATAATATTATAATACATTTTATATTTTAACACATAGTAAAATCAAATTCAACATATTTAAAATATTTAATATTAATTATACAAACTAAGATATTTGTGTTATTATAATACCGTTAAGTCGAGATGAGCTTTATACGGAGGTGCAAAATGCAAACAGACGCAAAACTTATAGAGCATTTGGAGAGTTTAAGTAAAATCGAACTCACTCGGGAGGAGAGAGAATTTGTCACGGACGATTTAAGGCAAATTCTCGGCTATATAGGCAAGCTCTCACAGCTTGATACCGACGGCGTTGAGCCGAGCGCCCGTTTTGCTTTGCCGCAGGAGCTTCGCAGTGACGACGCCAAAGGCGGTATGGGTTCACGGGAAATTTTAAAAAATGCGCCGGCGCAAAAGGACGGTTACTTTACCGTTTTAAAAACGCTCGGGTGAGGTTTTTATGAAAGAAATTCACGAGATGACGGCAGTCGAAATTTCAGAAAAAATCAAGTGCGGAGAGCTCGGCGCAGAAGAGTGCGCCGCAGTTTTTCTTGACAGAGCCGAAAAATATGACGGCGTTCTCAACTGCTTTACTTATATTGACAGGGAAACGGTTTTGAAAAGGGCGGCGGAGGTTCAAAAGGGCGTTAAAAGCGGCAGATATTCCGGCAGGCTTGCAGGGGCGGTCGTTGCGGTAAAGGACAACATCTGCGTAAAGGATATGCCGGCCTCCTGCGGCTCAAAGATTTTAAAAAACTTTACGGCTCCTTATAATGCGACGGTGATAAACAGGCTGGAGGACGAGGGAGTTATAGTGTTGGGCAAAACAAATACGGACGAGTTTGCCATGGGCTCTACCACGGAGACCTCTTACTTCGGCCCGACGCTTAACCCGTGGGATCTGTCACGGGTTCCCGGAGGAAGCTCCGGCGGAAGCGCCGCCTGTGTGAGCGCAGGCCTTGCGCCCCTGGCGCTGGGAACGGATACGGGCGGCTCGATACGCCAGCCCTGCTCTTTTTGCGGCGTTTCAGGCTTAAAGCCTACATACTCGGCCGTTTCCCGTTTTGGACTTATTGCTTATGCTTCGTCCTTTGACCAGATAGGCCCCATTGCTAAGAATATTGACGATTGCGCCGCTCTTTATTCCGTAATATGCGGAAAAGATTTTTCCGACAGCACCTCGTCATATGTAAATTTTGATTACGGCAGAGCCGTAACGCCCGATGTCAGGGGCAAAAAAATAGGCGTTTTAACGGATTTTTCAGGCGGAAAAATTGACGCAGGTGTAAAATCCGCCGTTTTAAAAAGCGCCGAAATCTTTGAGGAGCTTGGCGCAGAGGTTGAGGAGATAAGTATGCCCTGCCTTGAATACTGCGTGCCTGCGTACTACATTTTGGCGTGCGCTCAAGCAAGCTCCAACCTTGCAAGATATGACGCCGTAAAATTCGGTTTCCGTGCGGAAAATTGCAAAAGCGCAGACGAATTATACATAAAAAGCCGCAGCGAGGGCTTCGGCATCGAGGCGAAAAGGCGCATAATGCTCGGCAACTTTCTGCTGTCGGCAGGGTACTATGAAACCTACTACAAAAAGGCTCTCAAGGCAAGGGAATATATAAAAAACGAGTTTTTACGGATATTTGAAAATTTTGACCTCATTATTACTCCCGTTGCGCCGAGTACCGCCCCGAAATTGGGCGCTTCCCTGAAAAGACCGCTTGAGATGTACCTGGCGGACGCTTACACGGCGGCCGTTAATCTCGCCTCTCTGCCGGCGTGCTCCTGCCCCTGCGGATTTGACCCGAACAATTTGCCCATAGGCTTTCAGTTAATCGGCAAACCGTTTGCCGAGGAAGAAATAATCGGTGCGGCAAAGGCCTTTGAGGAGGCGGCTCATTTTTATAAAAATCCGCCCGTTACTAATTTATCGGGAGGCGGCTCACAATGAAATACGAAACGGTTATAGGTCTTGAAATACATGCACAGCTTTCCGCAAAAACAAAAATTTTCTGCTCGTGTAAGACGGACTTCGGCGCACCTGCCAACACTCAGGTTTGCCCCGTGTGTCTGGGGCTTCCGGGCGCTCTGCCCGTATTGAACCGAAAGGTTTTGGAATACGCCGTAAAAACGGGGCTTGCTCTCGGCTGTGAGATAACGCAGCTGACCTCCTTTGACAGAAAAAACTACTTTTATCCCGACCTGCCGAAGTCATATCAAATTTCCCAGCTGTTTTTGCCGATTTGCCGAAACGGCTCTGTTGAGATTGAAACGGAAAACGGCAAAAAGCGAATAGGCATATCGGAAATTCACATGGAGGAGGACGCCGGCAAGCTTATACACAGCGAAGAGGAAAACCTCACTTATATTGACTTTAACCGCTGCGGCGTTGCGCTTTTGGAAATAGTATCACAGCCCGATTTTACAAGCGCCGACGAGGTGACGGCATATATAGAAAAGCTGTGCAGGATACTCAAATACATAGATGTGTGCGACTGCAAAATGCAGGAGGGCTCGCTTAGGGCGGACATAAACCTTTCCGTAAGACCCGAGGGTCAAAAAGAACTCGGCACAAGGACGGAAATGAAAAACTTAAACTCCCTGCGTGAAATACGCCGTGCGATAAATTATGAGGCGAACCGGCAGGCGGAGCTTATTGAAAGCGGAAAAAAGGTGATCCGCCGTACTCTGCGCTGGGACGACGGCAAAGGTCAAAGCATACCCATGCGGGACAAGGAGGACGCCGCCGATTATAAATATTTCCCCGAACCCGACCTTCCCCCTGTTTTTGTTTCAAAAGAATACATAGACGGCATACGCTCGCAAATTCCGGAACTGCCTGACAGCAGAACCGAGCGCTATGTAAATGAGCTTGGGCTGTCCGAATACGACGCCCGTCTGCTGTCGGAGAGCGTACACATTTCCGATTTTTACGAAAAGGTCATAAACGGCTGCGGCGAATACAAGGAGGCGGCAAACTGGATAACGGGCGAGCTTATGAGGCTTATGAAGCTTAATTCGGTTCCCGACGAAAATATCCCCGTTTCCCCCGAAAGCCTCGTTGAAATAATAAATATGCTTAAAGCAGGCGAAATAAACCGCACCGTGGCAAAGGCCGCATTTGAGGAAAGCTTTATAAACAAAGCAAAACCGAGAGAATATGTTGAGAAAAACAACCTGAAGCTTTTTACCGATACCGAGAAAATCCGCCTTGTCCTTACAAAGGTTATAAGCGAGAACGAAAAAAGCGTATCCGATTATAAATCGGGCAAGAGTTCGGCGTTCGGCTACATTACGGGGCAGGCCATGAAGGCGTTAAATTCAAAAGCCCCCGTAAAAGAGGTTCAGAAAATTCTTAAACAGCTTTTGGGATAGCAGGCTTTTCCTGCCCCGTTTCGAGCATTTTTGCTTGTTATTTGTATTATTTTATGGTAGAATGTATTGATTAAATATATTTAATCGGAGTTGAGAATTTTGCCGATACTTAAAAATGTAAAGAGAATAGTTGTCAAGGTGGGTACCTCCACCCTTACATACGATACGGGAAAGACAAACATAAGGCGTATGCACAAGCTGGTTTCGGTTCTTTCGGACATAGCAAACTCCGGTATTGAAACGGCGCTTGTCACCTCGGGCGCAATAGGCGTAGGGGTAAGCAAATTGGGGCTTAAGGAAAGGCCGGAGGACACGCCCGGCAGACAGGCCGCCGCTACGGTAGGCCAATGCGAGCTTATGTTTATGTATGACAAGCTGTTTTCCGAATACGGCCATACCGTAGGTCAGCTTTTGATTACCAAAAGCGATGTTGAAAACGACGAGCGCAGGGAAAACCTCATAAACGCCTTTGACAAGCTCTTTGCCTACGGAGCAATACCCGTTATAAACGAAAACGACTCTGTGGCGGTTGACGAGATTGTTTACGGCGACAACGACAGCCTTTCGGCTATTGTGGCAAAGCTTATCCGTGCGGACGCCCTTATCATACTTACGGATACCGACGGCTTTTATGACGCCGACCCCGGAAGCGACGAGGACGCAAAGCTAATTCCCGTTATAAACGAAATTACCGACGAGCTGTATTCTGCGGCAGGCGGCTGCGGCTCAAAATTTTCGACGGGCGGTATGGTTACAAAGCTCCATGCGGCGCAGATAGCCACCGACGCCGGAATAGATACCATAGTTATGAACGGCGCCTATCCCGAGGACATATACAAGGCTCTTGACGGGAAGCAAATAGGCACATTTTTTACGGGAAACAGAAAGTAAGGACTGATTATATGACTCAAACCGAACAGCTCGGATTAAAGGCAAAGCAGGCGGAAAAAAGTCTTGCGCTTGCCGATACAGGGAATAAAAACGGGGCTCTTGCGCTTATGGCGAAAAGTCTTCGTGAAAATTGCTCCGAAATACTTTCCGCCAACGCCGCCGATATGGCGCAGGCAGAAAAAAACGGAATGAAAAAAATAATGCTCGACAGGCTCCTTTTGACAGAGGAGCGCATTGAGAGCATGGCAAAGGGCATTGAGGATATTATAGCCCTCCCCGACCCCGTGGGAACCGTTCTTTCAAAAATTCGGAGGCCCAACGGTATGGTTGTTGAAAAAATAACTGTGCCGCTCGGGGTTATTGCGGTCATTTACGAGGCAAGGCCGAATGTCACTTCCGACGCCGCCGCCCTGTGCCTTAAATCCGGCAACGCCGTAATATTAAGGGGCGGAAAGGAAGCCGTAAATTCCTCTTTTGCGATAACCCGTGCTTTAAGACAGGCTCTTAAAAAATCGGGATTTGACGAAAACTGCATACAGCTCGTTACGGACACATCAAGGGAAAGTGCGGCAGAGCTTATGAAAATGAATGAATTTGTCGATGTGCTTATCCCAAGAGGCGGCTCGGGGCTTATTAAATCCTGCGTTGAAAACTCCACCGTCCCCGTAATAGAAACGGGTACGGGCAACTGTCATATTTATGTTGACCGTGACGCCGACCTCGAAAAGGCCGTGAAGATTGTTTACAATGCGAAAACCTCCCGTCCCTCCGTGTGCAACGCCGCCGAAAGCCTTGTCATACACAGGGATATTATAAAAGAAGCCCTGCCTTTGATAAAGGCGGAGCTTGACAAAAAGGGCGTTGAGCTCAGGGGCGACGATTTTTCCTGCGGCATTTGTTCGGGCATATCAAAGGCGTCCGAGGAGGACTGGGGCGCAGAGTACCTTGACTACATTATGTCCGTTAAAAGCGTTTCCTCACTTGACGAGGCGATAGAGCATATCTCGAAATATTCAACGGGACACAGCGAATGTATCGTAACCGAAAACGGGGAAGCGGCACGGGAATTTTTAAAGAGAGTTGACTCTGCCGCCGTTTATCACAATGTGAGCACACGCTTTACCGACGGCGGAGAATTCGGCTTCGGCGCCGAAATCGGAATATCCACCCAAAAACTGCACGCAAGAGGCCCTTTGGGGCTTCCCCAGCTGACCTCTTTTAAATATGTAATCAAAGGCAACGGACAGATAAGATAACAGGGAGTAACGATATGGCCAACGACATAAAAACCGACGATATCCTTGAAATTTTTGAACAGGACGGAAAACAGGCTGAAAGACGGGACAGAAAATCCGCTTCGGCTTCTTCGGCAGTCGCTCATAAGGGAAAGAGGAAAAGAAAAAAGAGGGCGCACCCGTGGGCGTTTCCGCTCGGGCTTTTAATCGCAGTACTTTCCGCAGTCGGCGTTGTTTCTATATTGATTGCCGGAATAGGCACTGCAAAAAAGGCTTTGATAAAGATAAAAAACATCGACGAATACAACAAAATGCTCATTCCCGTGGTTATGAACGACCCCGACACCTTTGACGACCTTTCAAAGGCGGATATGAGCCAATTAATCGACATTTCTATATGGGCGATATTAAAAAGCGATCTCGCCCCCGACGCCTACGCCTACAACGACAGCGGTATGGTGATACCCGAGGAAGATGTTGCAAAGCAGTTTGAAAAGCTCTTCGGCAAAAATATCGCCCCTGCACATTCAACCGTTACGGGCTTCGGCTACGAGTTCGCATACGACGCAGCAAGCAAGTGTTATACCATTCCGCTTACGGGCGTTGCGCCTATTTACACTCCCGATGTAATCGATGTGCAGAAAAAGAGCAACACAGTAATATTGACGGTCGCCTGCCTTGCGGCGAGCGGCTGGGCGCAATCTCAGGACGGTAAAATGGTCGCCCCTGCGCCCGACAAATATATAAAAGTAACCCTGCGTGAGGGCGACACGGGCTACTATATAAACGCCATACAGTCTACCTCCGCTCCCGAAACGGCAGTTACCCAACCCGTAACGGAAATAGCCCAGCAGACCGTAACGGCAAGCGCTCCTGCGGCAAGCGAAAAGGCAACCGCTTCGCAAAGCTCCGATAAGAGCGGCGCTTCCACCACGCAGAGCGTAACGCAGGCGCAAACGAGCATTTCATAGGCAGAGCTTACAAAGCTTTTACCCCATATCACGCCTTGTCCGGCTACAGCAGGGAAAGCCGTGATTTATAATTTTTTGTAGTCGGAAAGGTATGAAAACATATGATTAAAATATCGCCGTCCATACTTTCAAGCGACTACGGAAATCTCGAAAAAGAACTGAAAAGAATGGAAGACTGCGGTGCGGATATGATTCATATTGATGTTATGGACGGGCATTTTGTACCCAACATAACTCTCGGCGCACCCGTAGTAAAATGTATAAGAAAAGCCTGTCGGCTTCCGTTTGATGTGCATCTTATGATTTCCGACCCGTGCAAATATATACCCGATTTTGCCGAGGCCGGCGCAGATATAATCACATTCCATCTGGAAGCGGACTGTGACGCTCAAAAAACCGTTGAGCTTATCCGCTCATACAATATTAAGGCCGGTATCTCCGTAAAGCCCGGTACGGCGATTGAGGAGGTTTTCCCCTATCTTGACAGGCTTTCCATGGTGCTTGTAATGACCGTTGAACCCGGCTTCGGCGGACAGTCGTTTATGGAGGATATGATGCCAAAGGTACGCACTCTGCGTGCGGAGGCCGAAAGGCGCGGACTTGATATTGACATTGAGGTTGACGGAGGTATAAACTGCGATACTATAGCCAAAGCCTCCGAGGCCGGCGCAAATGTTTTTGTCTCCGGCAACGCCGTTTTTTCAAGCGCCGACCCCAAAAAGACCATTGAACAGTTCAGGGCAAAAGCTTTGGGGTAACATTTTCGCAAACAAGCGAATAATGTTCCCTTATCTGGGCGCACAGGGCTTCGTCGGTTTCTACGCCGTCGCCGTATTCAAGGCAAAGCGCCTTTAGATTATTTTTATCTAAACCGCAATTTTCTATTTGGAGCGCAAATTTTTTGCCGTCCGACATAAGCCTCAAAACCGTTCTGCGGCTTAATTTTGAGATAATTTCGCAGAGCCTTAACAGCGCAGTTGTTTCGCTAAAAATGACTATAGGCGCAGTTTCGCCGTCCGCCCTGCCCTTTAATTTGTAAATTTTCTTCTTTATAAGCGTAATCAGGACAAGCGCCGAGCCGTCCCTGTGTTCGATTATATTAATATTCAGTTTGGGCTTTGGCTCGGAAGCGCCGATATTGAGCCTTGAAGAACAGATGAGGTCGGAAAGCATTTCCTTTGTGTTTTCGTCGCTTAAATCTATTTTGTCAAGGTCGAGGCTGTAGCTCTTAATATCCTGCTTTGAAAGCTCCGCCAAAAATTGTTCGTCGGTATTTTTATGTATCTTCATATCTTTTCCCCCGTCGGATTATATTAATAATCATATTGCAAATAAGGCCCGTCCGCAACGCACAAATAATGGAAAGAGGTGATTTTCGGGTATGCCTGAAAACGCAGTTAAGCCTACAGACGCAATTAGAAAAACAAGAAAATATATGCTCGATATGCTGTTGCTTTTATGTGCGCCTGCGGTAATGGCGTGGTACTATTACGGCTCCCGTGCGCTAAAGCTTATATGCGTCTGCGTAATAACGGCGATACTCACGCAAATCACGGTTTCCGCAATAGTAAAGGCAAGGTCGTACATCTCGGATTTATCGGCGGTGTTTATAGCGGCAAGCATAGCTCTATGTATGCCTGCGTATGCGGACTGGTGGCTTCCCTGCCTTGCCGTAATATTCGCAGTAACCGTTGCGGTAATTCCTTTCGGCGGACCGGAAAATCTTTTGTTTTCACCTGCGGCGGCAGGTCTTGCGTTTATAACAATATGCTTTCCCGATAAAGTTTTCGCCTATCCCGTTATCCCCTCTGCGCCCGAAAATCTTCCCCTGCTTTCAAGCGTCGGATTTATTAAGGGCGAGTCCATATCCTATATGCTGTCACAGGGCAACTCCATAGGCGTAAACATCATAAATTACATAGATATTCTTGTGGGCAATGTTCCCGGTCCTATGGGCGCAACCTGTGCCATAGCCATGCTCGGCGGCCTTGTTTATTTGATTTTCAGACGCCCTAAGGGAGCGGTCATAAGCCTTTCCTACCTGCTCACCTGCGCCGCCTTTGCGGCAGTTTTTCCGAGGATCGGCGGCGGCAGGCTCGTCTCCGTAATAATGGAGCTTTGCGGCGGCCTTACCCTGATATCGGCGCTTATATTTATTTCCGACGAAACGGTAGCCCCCAAAAGATTTATTTCAAGAGTTTGTTACGGTGTTGCGGCAGGTCTTATAGCCATGCTTTTAAGACTTTACAGCCCTTTGGAGGAGAGCAGCGTTTTTGCGGTGCTGCTTGCAAACGGCATATCGCCCGTTTTCGATTCAAAAATCCCCGTATTCGGGCTTGAAAAAAAGCATATGCTTGATAAAATAGAACTGGCAAAGGAAGAACAGCTCAAGCTCAAAAAGGAGCTTGAGGATATAGAAAAAGCCAAGAAAGAGCAGGAGGAAATGGCGCAAATAAACGCCGCCCTTCAGCCCGAGCGTTCGAAATTTGTCCGCAGGATTTCAAAAAATATAAACAGAAAAACTCAGCTTGAAACTAAGGATATTCCGGAGGCGGCCGAGGACACGACGGAAGAAGCCCCCGAAAGCGGATACGGCGATGCCGTCCCGGTAAACCCCGATACCGACCCGGACGACTCGGACGATATTCCCACCTTGCAGTACATAGGGGAGCTTGCCGACAAATACGAGCTCGGTTCTTTGGACGAACCCGACAGGGACGGAGGTGCCTGCGATGAGTGATAAAAAAATCGGCGCTGTTGCAAAAAGTGCGGTAATAAAAAACCCCGTTTTGTTTGAGGCCATAGGCATAGCGCCCGTTGTCGCCATGGCTACGAGCCTTAAAACCGCTATAATGCTGACCGCAATTACGCTTATACAGATGACCGTTATAGAGCTTTTTGCGTGCAAATTTCTGAAAATGCTGAAAAGCCGTTTCCGTGTTTTGGTTTATGCGGTTCTGGGCGTGCTTATAAATATACCGTTGTTTTCGGTATTTTCCTATTTCACCCCGAACGAGGCGGCAAATGTCAGTATCTTTCTGCCGATTATAGCGGTAAATTCCCTTATCGCCCTGCACTGCGAAAGGTTTGCGGTGCGTCACAGCATAAAGGAAACCTTTGTAGACTCCCTTGCCTCCGGTATGGGCTACGGGCTTATAGTATTGCTTACCGGCACCGTAAGAGAAATTTTCGGCTCCGGCACAATATACGGAATAGACCTGGGCTTTAAGCTTAAATTTTCGGGGCTGTTGCTTCCGTTCGGCGGCTTTCTTGCGCTGGGTTATATTTCGGCGGTTTTTAAGCGCATAATAAAAAGGCTGTATCCCGGCGAAAAGCCCGAGGAAGCGTTTAATCTTTCGGAGATTTCACAGTCGCATTTTGACAACATTAAAAATCTGTTCAACGAGGACTTTAACCCCTTTGACGAGGAAGCGGAGGCCGAAACGGAAACCTTAAATCCCTTTGCCGATATAGCTCCCGTCCCCGAAAAGCGGAAGAAAAGCAAAAAAGCTCTGCCTAATTTAAAGCACGGCAAAAGCAAACGGGCGGAGCAAAAAGAAAGCAAGTATGAGATTATAATTGAAAACGGGGAGAATTTTTCCGCACCTGCGGAGGAAAGACGGGATTTGCCGTCCGAAACGGGCGAAAATATAATTTCCGACAGCAAAAAATACGAATCCGAATTTGACGACCTGCTGTCCGAGCTTGAGGTTCACAAAAAGAAAAAGGAAAAGGACGGTGACGTAGAATGAGCATAATCACGGATCTGATAACTGCCGCCCTTTACGCTATGCTGTTCCAAAATTTTATTTTTACAGGCGGATACGGCGCCTCGGAGGCCGTGCGAATGTCCGCAAAGCCAAAACAGCTTTACCCCATGACCATACTTATTACCGTTTTTTCAACGGTCGTATCGCTTATCTGCACGCTTTTGGAGCGTATTAACTATGTTCACTCGCTGGGCACCGTTGGCCATTCGCTGATTTTTATTGCGGTGCTGTCGGTTTTTTACCTCTTTGTTTTGTTTTTCGTAGTCAGCGTACTGCACGCAAAGAAAAGAACCGTAAGGCGTGTCGGCATAGCCGCATTTAACACGCTTGTGCTCGCAGTTCCGTTTATAAATTACAGAGCCGCATTTTCCCCTGTCGAGGCAATAGGCTCGGGCTTGGGTTCGGGTCTTGCGTTTGCGCTTGCCGTATCGCTTATAAACCTGGGGCTTCGCAGGCTCGACAAATGCCCCGATATTCCCGAGGCGTTCAAGGGTACGCCGGCTATCTTTATCTATGTTGCGGTACTCTCGCTTGCGTTTACGGGCATTTCGGGCAGAGGTCTGACGCTTTAAGGCGAGGAGCCTAAACACGCCTTAACCCTTTAAAATACTTTGCCGCACGGATTTTCAGAGTGTATAATAAAGGATCAACTGTTATGTTTTTTAATTCAAAACCCCACAAGCCGAGAAAAAGAAGCTATTATCCGTTTTCTAAAAATTACCCGGGAAAACGGGGCAACTCCTATGACATCGGCGAAAGCAGAACGAGAAGGGAAAGAGACGAGCGCAACAATATAATTTTTTATGTTTCGCTTATATTGATATTCATAGCCTCTTTCATAATTTTCTCCGTTGCAATAAAGCTGTCAAAAAGGCCCGTAAGCGGCAACGCCGAAATTAACGCCGCCGCTTTTGACGGGGCGTATAATGCGGTGCAGATTTCCGAGGACGCCCTTGAGGGCGGAATTGCCTACGACCTTTTTAAAACAGAGCTTGCAGGCTCGAACGCCAACGCCGTCGCCATAGATTTTAAAACGGCGCAGGGCAATCTGAATTTCCCCTGTAAAAACGAAAACGCCGTAAAAATCGGCGCCGTTGACGATATGCCCTCCCGTTCTGTGGAAATTATCAACGATTTAAAAAAGCATAATTACAAAATAATCGCAAGGATTTACTGCTTTGAGGACAGACGGGCCGCCGCACTCATAAGCGGCGCAGGGGTTCGTGAAAAGGATTCGGGCACCGTATGGCTTGACAACAGCGCCCAAAACGACGGCAACCCCTGGCTCAATCCGTATTCGCCTGCGGCGGTAAACTATATTTTGGATATAATAAAAGAGAGCATCGACTGCGGTGCGGATATGATTTTGCTAAACTCCGTATGCTTCCCCTCCGGCCCGAAAATCTCAAGCGCAGTCTTTACTGCGGACGAAAACGCCAAGCCCGGTAACGAGGTATTGCTTGACTTCATAAAGAGGGCGGCAAACGCCTGCGGAGATATACCCCTGGCGGTGCATATGCCCTCGGACAAAGCTCTAAACGGCAGTAAGGCGCTGTACGGCGGCACAATAATAAACAGCGCCGCAGACTACAACGCCATTGACTTTACCTCTGCCTGCGTGACTGCGGATTTTGAATTTAACGGCACAGTTTACACAAAGGATAATTTCAGCGAAAACTCGCTGATACAGGCCGCCGTCCCTGCCCTGACGGATAAGGGCTCGAACGCCTATCCCGATAAGGAAATAATCCCCATAATAGACGATGAAATTTATGTTTCGGCTCTTGAAAATCTCGGGATTTATAATTATATAATAATCAAGCAGGCAAAATAAAATATGTGCGCCAATGCCCCTGCTGTTTCTTGACAAAAGCAAGGCATTGTGATAATATCAATATATAACAGATACCTCCTGAAGGGGAGTAGCTTTTATCCGGCAGTCAACAATTCCCGTCTTTTTAAGACTGGTTGCCGGGCCTTAAAAAAGGTAGCAAGACCTTCGGCTGAATGCCGAGGGCCTTTTTTATAAATCTTAATAAAATTGAATTAAGAGGTGTAAAAATGAAGCATTATCTTATGACAAGCGAAGAAGTTTTCGGCTCTGTCAAGGCTTCGGCAGACGGTCTTAGCGCCGCAGAGGCGGAAAAAAGACTTGCCGAAAACGGGAAAAACAAACTGAAAGAGGGCAAGAAAAAGTCTATTATCAAACGGTTCTTTGAGCAGTTTATGGACCCGATGATAATTATTCTTATTGTGGCGGCGGTTATCTCCGCCATTACAGCTTCGTTCGGCGGCGAAAAAGAGGGCTACGCCGATGTTATAATCATCTTGTCGGTCGTTATAATCAACGCCGTTCTCGGCGTTTACCAGGAAAGCAAGGCGGAGGCGGCAATCGAAGCTTTGCAGGAAATGGCGGCGGCAACCTCCAAGGTTTTGCGTGACGGTAAGGTAGTGCAAATTCACAGCGAGGATCTGGTAGTAGGCGATATTATACTCGTTGAGGCCGGCGACGCCGTTCCGGCGGACGCAAGGATAATCGAAGCCGCAAGCCTTAAAATCGAAGAGGCGGCGCTAACGGGCGAAAGCGTGCCGGCAAACAAAATTGACGGCGTACTGTCGCTTGACGGCGAAAAAGATGTCCCCTTGGGCGACAGAAAAAATATGATGTATATGGGCTCCACCGTAGTTTACGGACGGGGCAGGGCCGTTGTCACCGCAACGGGTATGGATACCGAAATGGGTAAAATCGCCGATTCTCTCGCACAGGCGGAGGACGGCCAAACTCCGCTTCAGTTAAAGCTTGCACAGCTTAGTAAAATCTTAAGCTACATCGTAATAGGCATATGTATATTCATGTTCGGCTTCGGAATAGCAAGGCAGTTTATCGACGGTCTGACCCCGAATTTCGAGTTCTATCTCCACTCGTTTATGATAGCCGTTTCGCTTGCCGTTGCCGCAATACCCGAGGGACTTGCGGCGGTCGTAACGATAGTTCTTTCAATAGGCGTTACCAATATGTCCAAAAAGAACGCCATAATAAGAAAGCTTACCGCAGTTGAGACTCTGGGCTGCGCTCAGATTATCTGTTCGGACAAAACAGGCACCTTAACGCAGAACAAGATGACGGTTGTAGACTGCTACACGGACAACAAAGAGCTTCTCGCCAAAAGTATGGCGCTTTGCACCGATGTAAACATCGACGAGGAGGGCAATATAATAGGCGAGCCCACGGAATGTGCGCTTGTAAACTTTGCGCTCAGCCTCAATCTCAATAAAAACGATTTGCTGAAGGACGCTCCGAGAGTTGCGGAGGCCCCGTTCGACTCCATGCGTAAGATGATGACCACCATACACAAAACATCTGCCGGCGTGGTTCAATATACAAAGGGCGCTCCCGATGAAATCCTTAAAAGATGTACGCAAATTCTCAAAGACGGCAAGGTCGTGCCGATTACCGAAGAGGATAAGGCGCAAATACTTAAAACAAACAAGGCGTTTGCGGACAGGGCCCTGCGTGTACTTGCTTCAAGCTTTAAGCTTATTGACGAAGTACCTGCCGACTGCGAACCCGAAAAAATCGAAAACGAGCTTGTGTTCTGCGGACTTACGGGTATGATTGACCCCGTCCGTCCCGAGGTAAAGGCGGCAATAGAGGAATGTGCCACGGCAGGCATACGCCCGATTATGATAACCGGCGACCACAGGGATACCGCCGTTGCGATAGCGATGGAGTTGGGCGTTATTACCGACCCGTCGCAGGCGATAACGGGCGCCGAGCTCAACGATATGTCGGACGATGAATTTCTTGAAAAGGTCGGCAACTATTCGGTATATGCGAGGGTTCAGCCCGAACACAAGGTCAGGATTGTCAACGCCTGGCGTAAAAAGGGCTTCATAACGGCTATGACGGGCGACGGCGTAAATGACGCCCCGTCAATAAAGAGCGCCGATATAGGCGTGGGCATGGGCATTACCGGCACAGATGTCACAAAGAATGTTGCCGATATGGTGCTTGCCGACGACAACTTTGCCACAATCGTCTCTGCGGTTGCGGAGGGCAGAAGGATTTACGACAACATCAGAAAAGCAATTCAGTTCCTGCTCGCCTCCAACCTCTCGGAGGTTATGTCGATTTTCGTAGCAAACCTTATAGGCTTCACTATTCTTGAGCCGACCCACCTGCTTTGGATAAACCTCATTACGGACTCGTTCCCGGCGCTTGCCCTCGGTATGGAAAGACCCGAGGCGGATATTATGCGGCGTCAGCCGAGAAAGGCAACGGACGGTATCTTTGCAGGCGGCGTAGGTATAGATATTGCGTACCAGGGCGTGCTTGTAACGGTACTCACGATAGCCGCATATTATATAGGCCATTTCCTTGAAGTGGGCAACTGGAACGCCCATGCGGTTTCAAGCCCCGACGGCATTACAATGGCGTTTCTCACAATGTCAATGTGCGAAATTTTCCACTCGTTTAATATGCGTTCTCAGCGCCAGTCGGTAATCAAAATGATGTGCAAGGGCAGTCACAACAAATTCATCTATCTTGCCACCCTCGCTTCCCTCGTGCTGACAACGGCCGTTATCTATATCCCGTTCCTTAAAAACGCTTTCCACTTTACGGCTATAAGTCCCCTTGAATACGCAGTCGCCATGGCGCTTGCATTTACGGTAATACCCGTAGTTGAAATTATTAAGGCCGTACAGCGTGCAATAGCGAAGAAAAAGAATAAAATAAGCTAAAGCCTCTCACAGGGCATAAAGAAAAAGCGCCGGCAAAAACGATGTCGGCGCTTTATCATTTTCGGGCGCAAAAAGTAATTACACTCCCGACATAATGAACTTAAAAAAGCGTTTTCTGAAATTTGTACTGCAACCCCTTGAAACGGGAATGGAATAATTGTTTGCAAGCTGGATTTTTGTCTCGTTGTACTTTGTCACATAGTCCAGGTTTATAAGATAGCTTTTATGAGGCTTCACAAAATTGCTGTCCGCCAACTGCTTCTCCCAGTATTCCATCTTTTTTGCGGAAATATATGTTCTTTCTTCGGTAACTATATGGGTTTTCCTGTGCGTATCGCCCTCAATTTCGATGAAAATAATATCACGGGTGGGGATCTTGAAAATTTCCGAATTTTCTTTCAGAACCACATTGGCGCTTAGCTCATACACCCTCTTTACCGCCCTGTCTATACCCCGGTAAAACCTCTGCTCGTCAATGGGCTTTTCAAAAAATCTGAAAGCATTGAGGTCGAGGCTGTCGTCAAGATATTTTCCGTAAGCCGTAATGTAAATGAGAACTGTATTTTTGTTTCTCTGCCTGAGCTTTTTTCCGACTTCGATGCCGTCAATATCCGGCATTTCAACATCTAAAACCGCAATGTCGAAATCCTTTTTTGTGCCGAGCAATGCGTAGCCCGAATCGAAGGTGTCAATTTCCATTTCTATATTGCTTTCTTCCGCATAATAATCGAGCATCTTTTTAACCTTGTTGGCAAAAGCGGCCTCGTCGTCGCAAATTGCGATATTCATTTTACATCACTTCCAATGCTTAATTTATATAAAAAGCAAAAACTTTTTCCTTTTTGATTTTACTAAATATAACCTTTATCTACAATATCAAATGAAAAAAGCACAAAAAATCGACAAAAATGCAGAATTTTTCTAAAAATAATAGAAAAGTATAAAAATATTATATATAATATAAGTAAGGCAGGCGTTTGATTTTCTTAATAAAGTTTAAAAAGGTGGTAATAAAATGTCGTTCCTTGTCAATGTGGGAGAAAAAATTAAAATGAGGCGTTTAATATTGGGTATGACGCAGTCCGAGCTTGCACGCTCCATGCCCGACAGCTTAAAGCTAAGCGGCAAGCAGATTTCACGGCTTGAAACGGGAACATCGGGTACGGGGCTTGAAACCTTTACCGAGCTTGCAAAGCTGTTGGGGAAAACGCCTGATTATTTTCTGCTGGGCTCGGAAAAGTCCGGCACAGATGCGCAGAGCCTTATAGACGAAATAACCGAAAATCTCTGTTTGTGCAGTCTTGAAGATTTAAAAAATATTTTGGCAATCGCAAAGACATTTTCAAACAGATAATTTTCTATAAATAATCTTCGTTTCGGCGGCAAACCGTTTTTTGCCGTATTTTCGGCCGCCCTTTTACCGAAAGCGAAAGTTTTTATACCTGTTTTGTAAATTACCCGTAAACATATTGACACACGGATTTTAATATGGTATAAAATAAGTATAAAAAGTAAATTTTAGTAAATTTTAAATTTAATACTTAAATTACGATAGCAGCACAACGATTTTAAAAATAACATAACAATGGGGGGCGGAAAATATAAGAATTTAGAGACAATAATATATAAGGTGAGGAGGCGATAAAAAATTTAAACAAACGCACAAAAAAGTACACCATAAAAATAAGTAGCTATAATATTAGCTATAGGATAAGGAAAATTGTTTATGAAAAAATATATGAAAAAATTTATTGCAATTATAATTTCTCTACTTATGTTAACAATTAATTTTTTACCGTCATATGCCTATGAAAATAAAACAAATGAAATGTATTCTTATATAGGATTTGACGGCAAACAAGTTAACTATTATAAAGATATTGACGGCAACAATTATGTAATAGAAAATGGTGAAAAAATATATATCGCTATTCCTGTTTTAAAGGAAAAGGTAACTGACGAAAATATAATCGAACAACTAAAATCTTATTCTCAGATCGCACCGACAGCTACAAACGGGTTTGAAACACTTCCTTATTCAAAAACTCTTAACTTTTCTACCACTATAGTTAAGACCGGTGTGTTTCATATAGTAAGCGGTTCGTATATTTATTTAAAATGTTCTAAATTGAATCCTTCAAATGCAAAAAGAGGCTTTTCATACTATATATACTATTCCCCAGATAATGTTGCTTGGGAACGAGCACTATTTGTAAATGAATCATTATTATTTTATACAAGACATAGACTTGCAGATCTTGGCAATGGACCTTATATATATGTTCAAATTTGGTCATACTATGGCACAGTTCAATCTTGTCTGCTTTCTATGAAATAACGGAGGGTATTAATTATGTCAAAAAAGGCTATTATCATTATTTCGGTTGTTTTGGCGGTGGCAATTATATTTGGCCTGTCATATTTTCTCTATGACAGCCCGGCTAAATATGTAACGACTGCGGACGGCAGTATTTATTTAAACGACAAAGGCGAACCCGTTTTGTATTACAAGGATATGTTCGGTCTGACCTTTTATGATAACAACGGAAAAAGAGAATATGCGGCAGTTCCTGCGTACATAAGCGATAAGGGCACTGCAACCGTTGCAGGCGGCACACTCACCGACGCTTCAAAGTAAGTACCATTTTACTCATATTTCTTTCTCCTCTTACCCAAAAGGCGAGGCATTGTTTAAAATGCCTCGCTTTGCTTTATAAGTAAGTATTATTAAGGAGAGAAGAAACCGAATCTTAAACGAAAAAATCAAAATTTAAGCTGTATTTTGGGCTTTTTAGCCTTTGTGGATAAAATCCCCGTCACGCCCGATTTCCGCCCTTTAACCGCAAAATATGAAAATTTAAAGTGAGGTTAGCTGTAACCTATACCTATACCTATACCGTTACCTATGCCTATACCTACACCGTTACCGCAACAAAAATGTGGGCAAGCTCCGTTTCCTGCCGCTTTATCAGCTTCATTCCGGCTTTATAAATACCGTTTTCTATATCTTCCCGTTTGTCAGGGTATATTTTCAACCTGCGGCTGCCCACATCAATGGTATTGCTTTGATTTTTGTCAATGGACAGCACAAACCGACCGCCGGGCTTCATCAGCTTCGCAACCTTGTTCAGCGCCGCTTGCTTGTCCTCTATGTGCATAAATGTCAGCGAGGAGTAAATGACGCTAAATGTTTCACAAAACGGATAGGTAAGAAAATCTCCGCACAGGAGCGTTACATTCGCATATCCGGCAAGATTTTTCTGTGTCCGTTCCACGGTTTTTGGGGACAGATCAACACCACAAAAGCTACCGCACAACGGCGCTGTCTGTATTGCCAACCGCCCTGTGCCCACGCCGATTTCCAGCACAGATTTTTCTTGATTTAATTCCATTGCTTCAATGAAAGCCTGCCCGTCCCATTTGTCCATATATTCACGAAGCATCGGAGGGTCAAAAACCGGGTCGTTGCCCTCGTCAACAAGAGCGTCATAGTGACGGATTACAGCATTAAAATCGTTCGTTTTCTTATCTTCCATTTTCAGCTCCTATATATTCTCAAAGATTTTTTACCAATCTTAACGCCCGTTTCCTTAACTTTATTTTATCATTAATTGTTTTATGTGTCCACTTTTATTAAACAATCTTCAAAAAGTAAAAACGGCAAGGCTCTGACGAACCTTGCCGATTTTTGGCTCCCCAAGTTGGACTCGAACCAACGACCCTATCGGATTGCGGTGCCCAAAATTTTCAATCGCACCTAAAGGCGCTCAAAAATTTTGACCGCTGCAAATTCTTATTGCTCCCTTTATCCCACACTGTGGGCGGTCGCAAACGAATCAGTTAACAGCGATGCGGCTGTTAACACGCCGGCAAAGTAAAAAAGTCCGTATCTCTACGGACCTTTTTTGGCTCCCCAAGTTGGACTCGAACCAACGACCCTATCGGATTGCGGTGCCCAAAATTTTCAATCGCACCTAAAGGCGCTCAAAAATTTTGACCGCTGCAAATTCTTATTGCTCCCTTTATCCCACACTGTGGGCGGTCGCAAACGAATCAGTTAACAGCGATGCGGCTGTTAACACGCCGGCAAAGTAAAAAAGTCCGTATCTCTACGGACCTTTTTTGGCTCCCCAAGTTGGACTCGAACCAACGACCCTGCGGTTAACAGCCGCATGCTCTACCGACTGAGCTATTGAGGAATGTGTTTCTTGAATGCCTAAATATAATAACAAATTACATGGCTTATGTCAAGATATTTTTTTGATTTTTTTATATTTTCGTAAAAACCGCATATTTAAACGACTGCCAAAAGAGAGCGGCTCTCTTTCGGCATTTTCGTTCGTTTTAAAATTCTGCTTCTCTGATATTCTTACAGCCGTTCATCAGTGACGGGCTTACATCGCAGTATTTGATTTTTGATCCCTTTTTAACATATAAGGGCATCGTTTTAAGCTCAACGGGCTTTTCAATCCATTCGCCTGTCGAATTAATTTCTTCCCTTGTGAAAAAGTCAACCCAAACGCCCTTTGGCAGGTATAATTTCCTCACCCTGCTCTTTTCCAAAGGCGTTAATACCGGAGCGGCAAGAATACTGTCCCCGAACATATATTCATCGTCAATACAGCGTACATTCCTGTCCTGCGGATATTCAAGATATAACGCCCTCATCATAGGAAGCCCCGTTTTTGTGCACTTTTCCGCCTGCTCGTAAATATACGGAATAAGCGAATACCTCAGCTTGTCGTAATACCTGAAAATATCGCACGCCTCTTTTGAAAACGCCCACGGTTCACGGTGGGTTGTATCGCCTGCGCCGTGGCACCTGGCGTGGGAGGAAAGCATACCGATTTGCGCCCAGCGCACATAAAGCTCATCGCTCGGCATACCCAAAAATCCGCCTATATCATGGGAAAAGAACGGTATTCCGCTGATTCCCATCGACAATGCGCCCCTGAGCGTTGCGGCAAGCGCTTCAAAACTGCACTGGCTGTCGCCGCCCCAATGAATAGGATAGCGCTGACTGCCTGCCGTTCCGCTCCTTGCCCAAACAAGGTTTTCGCCGCTCGCCCTTTTTGAAGCGTTAAACACGGTATAATTATACACAAGCGAGTACAGATTGTGAAAAAATCTGCCGTCTATCGAATGATAAACCGCCTCTTCCGGTATTCCCTCGCCGAAATCGGTTTTTATCGCCGCGGCGCCCATTTTTATCAGGCTGTAGATTTTATCTCCGTACCATTTTCTTGCGTCGGGATTTGAAAAATCAATAATTACATCTTTTGTCCAACTGCCCTTACACTCTTCGGGCAGGCTGTACGGGTCGCCCTTGCCGTTCTTGGCGAGATACCCGTTTTGCACGGCCTCCGAATAATGGGTGTTGCCTTCGTTCGGGGGTATAAAATTGTACTGCCAGAGGGAAACCCTAAAGCCGTCGTTATATAGTTTTTTCATATTTTTTTCGGGTTCGGGAAAACGCTCCTGCGAGAATTTCAAATCGCAGTCCCAATCCGTTTTGAACCACGCCGTGTCAAGATGAATTACATCGCAGGGTATATCGTTTTTTCGCAGTTTTTCTGCAATATCGAAAACCGTATCCCAGGAAGTGTAGCTGTTTCTGCTCATCCAAAGCCCAAAGCTCCAAAGCGGAGGCAGGGGTGAAAAGCCCGTCAGCGTACAATAGGATTTAATTATATCCTTAGGCGTGTCGCCCTGAATAACAAAGTACTCAAGCTGATTATCCTCCACCGAGAACTGAAGCGACGAGCAATCCTCCGTTGCAATATCCCAATTCGTTTTTGCGCCGCTGTTTAAAAACAGGCCGTAGCCCTTGGTCGAAATGTAAAACGGGATATTTACATACGCCCTCCTGCTTGTAGTGCCGACGGCGTCCTTATTACGGAAATCAACGGTTCTGCCGTTTCTTACAAGGCTGTCAAACCTCTCGCCCAGGCCGTAAATAATTTCTGTGCTCTCAAGCTCCAACGCTTCCATGGCGCAGTATTTGTCTGCGAGCGTGCCAATCGCCAAATCGCAGGTGTCCGGTGTTCTGAAATTATTTTTGCGCTGTGAAAAGTATTCCTCGCCCCTGCTGTTATATGCGGAAACCTTAGCCGTGCTTTTTTCAATCAGGATTTTAATTTGCGCTGTTTTAATTGTAATAAAATCATTGCTTTCGCTGACCTCAAAATTAACCCTTTGTGGGTCGGCAATCAACATTCTTGCCTCTTTCGGAATACCGTCAAAGCGATTTTTCGGGTACTTCTCATTTGAGAACAAAAGCTTAAATATATTGTTGCTCCAAAGCTCCAGATGCAGATAAAGCTCCTGCGTTTGCGCCGGGCATGGCTTTAGCAGATTAATCTGCGTTTCGTGGGTATATGAAAGAACCGACCTCCGGGCAGACGGGGAAAAGGTAATAATTATCCCTAAATCGGTTTTTTCAACCGATATAATTTTGCCCGGTCTGTTTATTACTGCGCTGTATTTATTTATTGCATCGGTTTCATTGCATTTGCTGTCATCAGCTATAAATTGCGGAAATTCTCTGTCGTTCGGAATGTCCATATTGCTCACCTCTTAGCATAATTTTAATATATATACTTGAATAATCAAGCAATATATTGTAATATATTAGCTGAAAGTTAAGGTGATAAAATGTTGTTTGAACTGAAAAACAGCGGTGCAAACCATTACCGCACAATTAAAATAGAAAATATCGTATGCGTTCCGCACTGCCACACAAGCTACGAGCTTTTGTTTGTAACCGGCGGCAAAATCAGGGCTGTCGTTGACTCGGTAAGCTATACGGTATCGGAAAACAGCGGAATTATGATAACGCCGTTGCAAGTCCATTCATACAAGACCTTAGGTGACAGCAAGGTTGAAATTTTGATTTTTTCAAGGGACTATATAACCGACTTTTATGCGGAAACAAAGAACAAAGCGCTTAAAAATCCGATTTTTTCTTTTGACGCCGACGATTTAAGGCTTTTGCAAAAAAGCAAAAACAGGTATCAGATAAAGTCCCTGCTTTACAAATACTGCGTTTCTCTTGCGGATAACGGCTTTAAAAAGGCTGAAAATTCAAACGACAGCTTATTCACAAAAATAGTTATTTACACCCAGGAGAATTTCAGAAATAACATTTCGCTTCACACGATGGCAAAAGAGCTCGGCTACAGCTACAATTACCTGTCCGCCTACTTTAAGCCGCATTTTTTATGCGGTTTTTCGGAATATGTAAACAAACTGCGAATAGATGACAGCGCATATCAGCTTAAAAACACGGACAGACCCGTTACAGATATAGCCTACTCCTCCGGCTTTACAAGCATAAGGCGGTTTAACGATGTATTCAAAAGCGAATACCGCCTGACCCCGACTCAATACAGAAAAAATGAAAAAGCTCCGTACTGAGTACAGAGCTTTTAAAAATGTCGGCGCCGATCTATTTTCCCGGGTCGCTTCCAACCAAGTATTTTCGACACTAACGAGCTTAACTACCGTGTTCGGGATGGGAACGGGTGGACCCTCGTTGTAATAAACACCGACTATTAACCTCGGATAAATCCGACGCTAAATTATTAAATTATATATAAAGATACCGTTATATCAAATTGGTGACCCGTAGCGGATTCGAACCGCTGTTGCCGGCGTGAGAGGCCGGAGTCTTAGGCCACTTGACCAACGGGCCTTGTATACAAGTGGTACACCTTCAGGGACTCGAACCCTGGACACCCTGATTAAGAGTCAGGTGCTCTACCAGCTGAGCTAAAGGTGCATATTGCACCCTAAAAACTGAACAAAGTAAAAGCGGAAGGGGGAAAAAAGAGAAGAAAAAGGAAACAAGATGTTCAAAAGAAC
>CANRHD010000020.1 GCA_947630285.1 uncultured Clostridia bacterium
TGTTTGGTAATTACATTATACCATATTTTGAAGTTGCTTCTCTTTTTTATTGGTTCATATCATTTTAACACACACAATCCTGCCAAGGAAGCTGATGACGGATATCCTGTATTCTCAAAGGAAACGGTTACCTCACTGCATTCACCTTTTAATGTAACGCAATTTGCAACATACTGCCAATCGCCTATAAAATCATTTATCGGTTTTCTGACTGTTTCTGTCTTTTCTGTTTTAACGCCATCTTCAACTACCGTGTAATCATATGAAACCGTCAATCCGCAATAACGGTCATTGGTTAAACCGAGGGGAATTTCTAACAGTTCATCAAGTCGAGTGTTTTCAGGCGAATTTGATACTATATCAGCTTTAATCCATCCGCCCAAAACAAGAACATCTCCTGCACCGCCTGTAACCGAAAGTGTTTTTGAAAGCGAATAATCATTTGTTTTTGACTCGGCAAATGTCAAAATATTTCTTTTTAGAGTATTTACTGTTTCTTCCTGTATTGAATACGGCAAAGATGAGGTAAATCCGTCAATATTACCGTTTGTAACGCTTTGGAAGCTGCCGTTTTCAAGTATGTTGTATGCACCTTCGCCGCCTCCGCGTTCTAACTGTACACAGTCAATATAAAATGTGCTTTCTGTCTCAGCGCCGTATATTCCAATGTCAATTTGTACAGTATTTTCCGGCACGGAAATTGTAAGGCTGTAACGGTTGTAATCGTTTTTTAATGCGGCAACAAATCTGGAATTTTCTGCGATACATTCACCGTCCGCATTTAATGCGGCAATTTTAAGCATCATTACCTGATTTGTCTGTACAGCTTCTTCAGATTTTATATACGCAGATAAAATATATGTTCCGCCCTGTGTTACGGGAACACTCTGAGTTACATATGCACTTTCATTATCATATTTTAACCTTAAAGCTTTTTGACCTGCGTAAGATTCTTTTTTTACGATATCAAAGGAGTTTACATTATATTTTTCCCAACCGGTAAAGCCGTCTTCAAAGCTATGATTTGTAAGGAGGTTTTCGCCCTCGGTCTGCCAAACTCCGTAATCAGAAGAAATATAATTACCTTTTTCATCTGTGATAAGGCTTGTCATACCGTGTGCGTCAAATTGTTTGTTTTCAACTGCGCCGGTATCATCAGAGAATGTAACTTTTCTGGGTCCGTCGGAAGCAATGGTAATATGATTACCTGTTAAGTATCCGGAAAGAGTGCTTATGTCCTGTGCTTTTTCAAGTATTTCACACACTCTTCCCATTTCATCGTATGTATATTCAAGTTTATATACATTCCTACTGCTGGCCGCAGTTAAACGGTTACCGCTATATGTGTAATATACCCCTGCGTTATCGGGAAATGACACTTTCGTTAAATTATTACTATCATCATAAGCATATTGCATTTTCAGTTTAGTGCTTGTACTGCTTCCTGCTAATATTTCTTTGCCGTCGGAGGTACACGCCTGCACTTTTGTTAAAAGCCCTGTTGTTTCGTCATACATAAAACGGTATTTTCGCCCTGCACCATCGGTAATTTCGCTTATTGCAAAGAAATTATAATCATTTTTCAGGTCGCTGACATAGGTTATGTCAATGGACTGTTCAGGATATTTTTCTTTATATACCTTTATAATGCGTCCGGCTTTGTCGAATTTTTCTCTTAAACCGTCCGGACGGATAATTATATAGGGAGATATATTGCTGTTTTCGGCGATGCTATCATCATAAAGCAGATCATATCCGCTTTCACCGATAAATTCTGCATTTTCTTCATTAAAAGTAAATGTCCCGTCCTCATGTTCTTCTTTATGGAAGTTTATAATTGAACCGGTATCCGTAGCGTATGATATTTCTTCTCTGAAATTATTTAAATCAACAAACAGACATCTGTTATAGTTGGAAAGCCAGTTGTTACCGTATATTTCCGGTATATTTTTTACATTACCGTCTTCATATAATACAGCTTGAGTTGCAAGAAGATCTTTCATTCTTGAAAGGAGAGCGGAATTGTAGAAGAATGATAGTTTTACCGGCATAATATTACCGCTTATACCTATATCATCTCTTTGTAAAAACAGCGTCCTGGTAAAATCATTTACATATGACATTCCGGCTCTTTCTACATCCTGAGAATGATAGTCATATCTACTGTCATATCCTCCGTTCTCTATATAATCCAAATAGAGAACTGCGCCATTCATAAGTATAGCGATTGCAGGCTCAGCCGAATTATATTCTTTAATGTATATTCCATTATTTACTTTTTCCCCATTAAGCCATTGCCAAAGCAATTTTGTAATATTAAAATTGATACACTCTATATTTTCATAATCCAACTTACCCTTATAGTAGTCTATAAGAGTTTCTCCGCAATTAGGTTTTGTATTATAAGTAACCGTTTCTGCGTCCCATTCGCCTATAGCTTCAAACGCAGCAACATTTGAAGCTATCCCTTCAAAAAGCAAATGAGCGTCTATAGGTGTAATATTTTCTGAAATAAGCGGTATTTTTTCAAAATTTATATTGACAAGTACATCGGCGCTTATATCTTCCAAGCCAATTTCATTGTCGTCATCATATAATTTGCCGTTTGATACAATACGAAATGAATCATCTATGAAATTCAAATCAGGATATTTATCTGTTATAGAAACTGTGGAAAGGAAATCGTTACTGTTTAATGCAATAAGTGGGTCAATCGTTACGGGATATTGCCGTTGTGTTGATTTGAGCCAATCCTGTGATGGCAAATAAGTTAATATGTATTCCGTATTTTCTCCCTTTTCAAGCGTAACTGTTATTTCAGTTGAAACAGCATTAGCAGAGTCACTCATAAAAGGAGCCGGGATAATAAATATTTCCTCGTTTCTTTCATTAAAAAAAGATACCGAACCGTTTTTATTAAGAAAAGCAGACAGACCATTTGCATCTATATTAAAAACATATGACTGCCTGACAGCTTTCTCATCAAGAATGATTATGTTTTCTTTTATGTTTTTTGAAATTATGCTGTACTCGACATTTGTATCAGGCAAAATTTCTTTATATATTGCAGTTTCGCTCTTTGTATTAAGTTCAGCATTGTTATTCTCCGAAGTTTCCGCAGTTTCAGAAATATCAATCTTACTTTCCTGAGCTCCGTCAATACCGAAAGAAAGAGAGTGGGAGCCGTTGTAAACAGTAATACCATTGCCTCTTCCGAGTATTTCGGGAAATTCAATGTCTACGGGGTTATCTGTATTTGTATATACTGCCTGTCCGTTTTTATTAGTCCTTTTAAGTGTATTATCTATATCAATCCACTTGCCATTTTCTTTATAATGTAACGGATAAGCAGATATCAAAGCAGTATTTGTGCCATCATTCTTCTTATAAACTTTGGTGTATTCGTCTCGTTTTTCTTCTATTTCATAAAGAATTTCAGCCGGAGTTTCGTCCTTGTCCTGGATAGGGTCTGAAATATACGGAGTGTCCGGCGGTATTTTTGAGGCTTTTTCTTCTGCAAATGCCACAAGCGACATCTGCCCGGATTCAATAATGAGCAATACAGATAAAAATATTGACATTATTTTTGTTGCTGTTTTAATTGCTTTTGTCATAAAAATTCCCCCTTCAAACTTTTGCAATATAAATATAGTTAAAGTTTTTCAACAGTTGTATGAACTATAAATATAAAACATCGGATTTACTTCCTTGTAATTTTATTGTCCGAGTTTTTTATGTTATATATCTTACAACCTAATATTTTTTCTCTTTTTCGCCCTGTTATATATAAGCAAGCAGGCAGGAGAGCGAGTAGGCTTATGTACGGCCGTCAGAAACGCACTTTGATATTATACATATATGTTTTCATATGTACTGCAAGGTGATTGGCTCGGTGTGATTTTCTGAATTATCGGTACAGTCGGCCTGGGACTCAGCTCTGCTGTCGCTTGTTGTCGGGAAATGCGGCAGGTCTTAATTCTGCTATGTTTAACTAATTATAAATTCCTTTTGCACACTCATTTACTATTACATTTTAAAGCTTCGATTAATTATTTTCTTGTTATCTATCTTTTACGATATTTCCTATAGATATATTTTATCTAAGATAAAAGTCCTGCCTATTCATTTTAGCTTACGGTTGCGGGATTTTACCCATAAGTTTTTTCAATATTTTTTGTGATTTTGTCATCACTTCCGCCTGTACCGGAAATAGTGAACTCAACATGCGATCTGTATGTTCCGGTTTTTGATAACTGTAACGAATGGCTTTGTGAAAAGCTATTCGCAGTTGATGTATCGGTCCACTTGCCGTTATCAACAGTTATCCAAATCAAGCCAAACTTTTTCTGAATCTTTGTCTCAATTGTTCCTTTTGTTACAAGCCCTGATTTCCCTATATAACTATTAGATACTGTAGCTTTTCCGGTGCTTGATATGTAAAACGATGTTTCTGCAGTATAAATATTATTTGCGCACGGAGTAATGCTGCTTGCATATACAGGAAAAGTTACTGTGAACAGCGTAACAAAACACAAAACTGCTGCAATAAGTTTTTTCATAAAAAATCCCCTCCTTTCAACTGTTATTTTTCCCTTCACTATATATAACAGTTGAAAAAGAGGGTGTAGCTACAAATTATTCAATTTTTTCTGAAATATTTTCTTGAAGAGTTGTAATATCGTTTTTAATACTGTTTGGAACTTTTATTGTAAAACAATAATAGCCATCACTCCATCTAAGTGTTCTACCGTATTTATCTTCTGTTAAATATGCTTTTAAACCGTTAATTTCAAGTTCGCGATATTCGTGCTCATTATCAATCAAAACATTTGAATCAAGGATATTTTGACTAAATACAATTTCTTCTCCGCTTTCATTCAACCAAACAACAAATACATTGATATCACTTTTTTTGTATTCGCTTATCTCATATCCCTCCGGTAAATTTGTTAATGTATATTCCGTTTGTATCGTTTCAACAGGTGGAATTGAATTTTCGCTCAGGGTTATTTCATTAAACTGTGAAAGCACTCTTTTCACAAATTCAATAATCGGTTCCCTTGTTGCCGCCACGCTCATTAAGCCCGTAAACAAAACCATAATCGCAATGATTGCGGCAATCAGGCTTTTGGTAAGCGTTCTTCGTGTTGAAAACTTAATGCGGTTGTTCTTTTTAACAAGCCTATCCATTGACCTGACGAATTTTTCCGAAAACTCCCATTGGATTTCGTCCTCGCTCGGAATTTCGGCGTTGTCAAGTCTCTCGGCTTCCATAAACGCTTTTACAAATAATTCTTTTGCATTTTCCAAGTTAATCCCTCAAATCGTTTTCCAATATTTCAAGCAGTTTCTTCTTACCTCTAATTATTTGCTGATGCACAGTAGAATTTTTCCGTCCCAACAAATCTGCAATTTCCTTAATTTTCATTCCTACGACAAAATGATAAAACAAAACATCTTTGTATGTATTGCTAATGCTTTGTATGGCTTTTACCACTTCTTCGTAGTTTTCCTGTATATTCAGTTTATCAAAAAATTGTTCATCAGTCATATTTTCAACATCTTCAAGCTGAATATGCTTATTCCTTGTTGCGTTCTTTTGAGAAAGGTTGATTGCATTGTTTTTTGCGGCCTTTAATACATATGAAAGTGTTTCGTCGGAGTTCGGATTTCCTATCGACTGCATGTTTCGTGCAATTTTTATAAAGGCGTCGTGGACGGCGTCCTCTGCGTCTTCTCTGTTCTTTAAAACAGAGAAAGCAACGGATACCATTCTTTTTCTGTAATTTTTATATAGCAATTCAAATTTTGCTCTGTCATCATCGTTGTCGATGAGCGACATGTAGAACATCAGCATCTTTTTAATGTCCCTCACTTAATAAAACACTTTAAAAGCCGTTTTTATTACAATTTTTATAAAATTTATTTTACACTCTATTCTTTGCTTTCGCAACAATCCGTGTCGAAATTTATCAAATATACACGAAAATGTTTGTTGACAAACGCATAAAAACAGGGCTGACAGGTAGAATGTCAGCCCTTATGTCATCTCAGTTTTTATGTTTTAAAATCATTTTTCCTCGTAAATACAATATTCGTTTCAAATGTTTTTAAATTATCATCATACTCCCAGTCATAAACGGCTTCGTATTTTTCAAGTATCTTTTTAATGCTTTGCGTGCCTATGCCGTGGAGTTTTTTATTTTTCTTAGTCGTTTTAAGCTTGCCGCCGTCTGTTATCGGGGCAACGGAACAGTTATTTTTTACAGAAAGTCCGTCGCACATACCGTTTCTTGAAAAAATATCTAACCGAACGAAGCCGTTATCGGTTTTTTCGGCCGCTTCGACTGCATTATCAAGCAAATTGTTCATCAGCGAAGATAAATCGGTATCGTCTATATACGACAAGTTTGCAGTTTTAACATCAACGGAAAACTTAATATTTTTCTTTTCGCAAAGCATGGCATATTTGCTGATTATCAAATCCAATACTTTATTTTTGCTTATTCCCGTGCGGTTAAATCTTTCAACGGTCGGATATATTCCGTCAATATATCTTTGCACCTCTTCCATATTTTCAAGGTTGCTTATCTGTATTAAATGATTTTTAATATCGTGTGAAAACACACGCATTTCTTTATTTGACTGCTCAATAATTTCAAAATACCGTCTATCCTGTTCTTCACGGTCCTGAATGGATTTTAATTCATACAGCTCTTTTGTGTTTTTTAAAGAAAATTCATAAATAATGAAAACCAATATGTTGGCAAACAATAAGCCTACGCATGAAATTATCCACAGAACGCTCATAGTCTTTGTAAGCTGCATTTGATATGAAATATATCTGAAACAGATTAGCACGATTACGCTTGTGAGCGGCATTACAAACAGCGGCCAAAAATATTTGTTGTAATGCTCTTTACCTTCTTTTTGGGCAAACAGCTTAAGGATAATTAACATTAACCCGGAATATATTAATTTACTTGTCGTTACTATTAATAAATAATCAAGTTGGTTGGTTTCAAAAGCATTAAAGCCCTTGTAGAATACGGAGCTTAACGCCATTACCAATATTTCGGAAACAAACATTACAAATAAAAATATAAATGTGTGAAATACCGCTGTCTTTAAAGAAACCTTGTAAAAGCAAAAAAGGAGCAGAGTATATATAATAAACATAAGAATTGTATTCAGGTATGTAATATTTAACTGGTATATCACACCCAAAAAGGCTATGCTTAAAAAGATTAAAGGAACCCTTATCCGAGCGCTCTTTTTGGCGCTGAAAAGAGAATCGGAATAATACAAAAACAACAGGAACTCAAAAAAGTATATAAATATGTCCGTTATAATTTTAATCATGGCTTATATCCTCACCTATAAATTTTAAAAACCGCTTTTTAAATTCCGGCTGTTTTCTTGTAGCAACGGAAATTCTTATATTTTGACAGGGCCGGGCCAAGAAGATTTCACTTCTTTGGAAACTCCTTATATAGTTCATATTAACTATATAACTGTTATGCGGAACGGCGAAATAAGACGCCGTAAGCATAGGGCGAAGCTGTTTCATAGTCTCTTTTATTACAAATGAGTTCTCCGCTGTAAAAACAAAAACGCCTCTGAGCTTTGCCTCGGCGTAAATAATATCGGAGGCTTTGAGTCTTATAACCCGACTGTCTTTTGCGTGCAGAACTATAACGCTTTCGTTTATAACGCTGAGGGCTTTGTCAAGCGCAGAAAAAATACGGTTCTGCTTTATGGGTTTGTCAATATATCTTGTTACCTGAATATCCATAGCGTCGTCCAGATATTGATTATACGCAGTAACGACAAGAATAACCGTATTTCTGTTTATTTTCTGTATTTCTTTCGCAACCGAAATGCCGTTTAAGTTGCCAAGCTCTATATCAAGGAACAGTATATCATAGGTTTTATCGGATTTAATTAAATCCTCCCCTGTTTTATATTCATCAATACTGCATTCGATATGGCGTAATTTAAAATATTCCTCGGCATAACACTTCACAGACAATCTGCACTCCGTTATGTCGTCACATATTGCGATTTGCATAAAATACCCTCAAAAATGACAAAAATCGTATAATCACAAATTGATTATACGACAGTAAAAAAATTATTGCAAGTTTATTTATTTTATAAAAGCGTCAATTATATCGGATATTATAATTTTATACTCATCAGAACACTTTTTAAGTTTTTGTATAATTTCATCATTAATATCCGCATACAGTGTTCCGGAAGCTATGTAATCCGTATTTATTTTCAATTCGGAGCAAATGTCAAGGAACAGTAAAAAGCTCGGAGCCGCTCTGCCTCGCTCAATATTTGAAAGATGATTGTTGGAAATATTCAGCCTATTGGCAAAATCTTTTTGACTTATTCCCAATTCTCTGCGGCGCATAAAAATTCTATTTCCTATTTGCTTTAAATTATGTTCCATAGTCTGTTCTCTCCCATAAAACAATGTTATCATCATTATTTTACAAATCAAACAAACTTATAGCGAAATAGTTTTAAAATAATTGTAATTTATGGGTTGAAAAAGAAAATATTTTGTCATATTTTAAATTTCTGCGATTAACATTTAAAATGCAGGCATTTATCTGAAGCTGTTGATTTTCAGCCTCCTTTTTGTTATTTTTAAAATATCAAAAATAAATATAAAGGAGAATTATTATGAAAAAGTCATTAACAAAGGTTATCGACAAAATTGTAGGTGGGACATTAAAGCTGAACATCAACAGCACTACAAGTATTGCCGCTTTTCAGCCGAAGGTTCCGAAAGAATTGTCGGCGTTAAGTAAATTCAGCAATAAATGATTGATAAATTAGCATCTAAAGCGGCCGAAAGATTTTTAAAAAATCCAAATACTAATTACGATAAAATCGAAGTATATCAATACGGATTTTTTGTTCTGTTCTCAAACATTATATTCTTTTTGCTGACAATAATATTAGGTGCGGTATTAAATACTTTTTTATCAAGCATAGTTTTTTACATTGCGTTTTTTTCAATAAGGCAATACGCCGGGGGTTATCATGCTCCGACAGGAACTGAATGCGAGGTTCTGACATCTCTTTCAATATTAGCTTGCATTGTTGTTATCAGGTTGTCAAAGACATATGATTTTCAAGCTTTTTTGCTTGTTATGAGTGCGGTATCAGCACTGTGCATAGCCGTTCTTTGTCCGCTCGATACCCCGGAAAAGCCGCTGTCGGAACAGGAGTTTAGGTACTTCCGCAAAATATCGTTGCTGATTTTGGCGGTAATATCTTTTGCTGTAATTATTTCATATTTCATAAATTTGAAACGGTTGCAAATTTTCTTTACTCCGTGTTGTATGAGCTTGATACTTGAGGCGGTATTGATAACATTGGGAAAAATCAAAAAAATATCAAGCCGTAAGAAAATAAGCTGAACAAAAAAGGAAGCGTGAAAACATGCTTCCTTTTAGTATGTAGAAAAAGTATGTGTCACTTGGCAATATGCACAAAAGGAGTAAGATTATGGGGAACCCCAATGCGTGGGTTCCCCACCGAAAAACAGTCCACCGGACTGTTTTTCGCCCCTCCTGCGCTCCTTGAAGCACAGGTGTTTCGCAGTCTGCGGACTGCGCCGAGGGCTTTGCCCCTCGACCCCACCACCTTTTGAAAAAGGCGGCCGAAAACTTTTGGACATTTTGCTATCGCAAAACAATTCATCGACAAGCTGAAAGGAAGCGTGAAAACATGCTTCCTTTTTTATATACGCCGTTTTGATTTTCACTCTTCGCTTCCGCTTTTCACCGAATTAATGTGTCTTGCAACATGTATACCGCTTGCGGAAGCGTGCGAAAGCGAATGTGTAATTCCGCTGCAATCGCCTATGACATAAAGCCCCTTGTGCATTGTTTGCAGATTTTTGTCAATGGAAACCTCCATATTATAAAACTTAACCTCAACGCCGTATATCAGCGTGTCGGTGTTCGCCGTACCGGGCGCAATCTTGTCGAGAGCGTATATCATCTCGATTACGCCGTCAAGTATCCGCTTCGGTATTACAAGGCTTAAATCGCCGGGCGTGGCATTGAGCGTGGGGGTGACAAACGCCTCGTTAATTCTTTCGGGCGTGCTTCTTTTGCCGTTGATAAGGTCGCCGAAGCGCTGAACTATTACTCCGCCGCCGAGCATATTTGAAAGCCTTGCGATGCTCTCGCCGTAGCCGTTGCTGTCCTTAAAGGGTTCGGAAAAATGCTTTGCGACAAGAAGCGCAAAATTCGTGTTGTTAGTCTGCTTGGCAGGGTCCTCGTAGCTGTGGCCGTTTACCGTGACTATGCCGTTTGTATTTTCGTTTACGACTGCGCCCCTGGGGTTCATACAGAAGGTTCTGACCAAATCCTCATACTTTTCGGTTCGGTAAACTATTTTACTCTCGTAAAGCTCGTCGGTAAGATGCGAAAAAATCTCGTAGGGAAGCTCGACCCTGACGCCTATATCCACCCTGTTGCTCTTTGTGGGGATCTCAAGCTCGGCGCAAACCGTTTCCATCCATTTGCTTCCGCTCCTGCCGACAGAAATAATGCAGTATTGCGCCTCGATTTTTTCATCGCCGTCGGTTTCGACGCAAAAGCCCTTTTCGGTCTTTTTAATGTGCTGTGCACAGGTGAGGAACCTGAAATCAATTTTATCCCTGAGGTCGTTATACATATTTTCAAGTACGATGTAATTAATATCCGTACCGAGATGGCGCACCGAAGCGTCCAAAAGCATAAGCCCGTGCTGCAGGCACTGCTTTTTAATTTCGGTATTTGCGGTGGAATACAGCTTTGTACCCTCTGCGCCGTATTTTAAATTAATTGAATCCACATAGTGCATAAGCTCCAGCGCCTCGTGCTTGCCTATGTACTCGTAGAGCGTGCCGCCGAACTGATTGGTTATATTGTATTTGCCGTCCGAGAATGCGCCTGCTCCGCCAAAGCCGTTCATAATCGAACAGGGCTTACAGCCGATACAGCTTTTAATTTTTTTGCCGTCAATGGGGCATTTTCGCTTGTTAAGAGGATTTCCTGCCTCAATTACGGTGATTTTTAAATCAGGATTTGAGTTAATAAGCTCATATGCCGAGAAAATTCCCCCCGGGCCTGCTCCTACAATGGCAACATCGTAAAACATAGTATCATCCTTTAACAAAAGAAATAACCGCAGACAGAAAAGTCCGCGGCAACTAAAACCCAAAAATAAATCTTAATTGCATATTATTATAGCATAATATACAATTCATTGTCAAATTACATTTTATTGAGCACATAAAATTTGAGATAAGCGCTCTCCTCCGCCGACAAAAGCGACGGGTGGTCGGGGGCCTGGGTTTTTATTTCCGCCGTGCGTATTTTAACGCCGCTCTCGTGCGCCGCTTCCCTGAGCATTTTTTCAAAAAGCGGAGCAGTCATATAGTGTGAACAGGAGGCCGTGGCAAGAAAGCCGCCGGGTTTTACAAGCTTCATGGCAAGTATATTAATATCCTTATATCCCCTGTAGGCGTTTTTGACATCTGCCGCTGTCTTGCAAAATGCCGGAGGGTCAAGTATAACGAGGTCAAACCTCTCGCCCTCCGCCTTTAGTGAGCGAAGCTTCTCAAACACATCACAGCGCTGTGTTTTTATTATATTTTCAAATCCGTTAAGCCTTGCGTTTTCGTTTACCTCGTTAAGCGCCCTTTCGGAAATGTCAAGGGCGGTTACGCTCTTTGCGCCTGCGGCAGCCGCATTGAGCGAAAAGCCGCCTACATTGCAAAAGCAGTCAAGCACGCTTGCGCCCTTTGCGTATCTGCGCACGGCAAGCCTGTTTTCCTTTTGGTCTAAAAAATATCCCGTCTTTTGGCCGTTCTCAATATCGGCAATCATTTTAAGTCCGTTTTCCTCAATGAGAACCCTTGTGTCAAAATCGCCGTAGAGCTTTGATTTCACAAGCGGCAGACCCTCTTTTTTGCGCACCTCGGCATCGCTTCGCTCATATATGCCGACGGGGTTATAGAGTTCAACGAGCGAATCAATTATCTCCTGCTTATGAAGCTCCATACCCAGAGAAAGTATCTGTACGGAAAAGACATCGGCGTACCTGTCGATTATAACCGCAGGCAGGTCGTCGGACTCCGCAAAAACGGCACGGTAGCAGTTTTTGTAGCCCAATTTTTCACGGTAATCGACCGCATTTTTTATTCTCTGTTTAAACAACTGTTTGCACGGTTCTTCGTCCTCGTTTCGGATAAAAATTCTGACAAGGATTTTTGAAACATGGTTTATAAAGCCCTTGCCTATAAATCTGCCCGAATGGTCGTAAACCGAGGCAAGGTCGCCGTTTTTCCCCTCGCCCTCGATGCGCTCCGCCTCGTTGGCGTACACCCACGGGTGGCCGTCAAGTATTCTCTTTTCCTCTTTTTTCTTTAAATAAACTCTGTACGGCATAATTCCCTCTGCTTATTTTTTAATAATGATAACACAAAGAACGGTTTTCTGCAATATTTAAAGTTTTCGCCTGCCTTTTTCAAGGCTCACGCACTTTTATGCACGCAAAAACGGCTCCCCGAAACCGAGAAGCCGTTGCAAATTTTTCGCTTTACTTTTTTTCAAAGACAAACTCGCCGTCTTTTACCCTGAGGACATAATCGGAGCCTTTTTTCACATTGCCCTTGAGCATTTCCTCCGAGAGCAAATCCTCGATTTTGCTCTGTATGGCTCTTTTGAGCGGCCTTGCGCCGTAGACCTCGTCAAAGCCTGCGTCTGCCACCTTATCTATCGCCTCGTCGGAAAACTCCACGCCTATGCCGAGCTTTTCGGTGCGCTGTGCAAGGCTTTTGAGAAGATTGCCGGCAATTTGCCTTATCTCGTCCTTAGAGAGCCTGTCAAAAACTATAATGTCGTCCACCCTGTTAAGGAACTCGGGACGGAAAGTGTTTTTAAGCTCGTTTGTCACCGCCTGCTTTATCATTTCGGCGTTTTTGCTTTGCTCATCGCCGCCGTCGGCAAAGCCGAATGAAGTCTGCTTTTGCGTGATAAGCTTTGCGCCCACATTGGAGGTCATAATTATTACGCTGTTTTTAAAATCGACCTTCCTGCCCTGCGAGTCGGTAAGCACTCCGTCGTCAAGTATCTGCAAAAGCATATTGAAAACATCGGGGTGAGCCTTTTCTATCTCGTCGAACAAAACTACCGAATACGGCTTTGTCCTGATTTTGCCGGTAAGCTGTCCGCCCTCCTCATAGCCTACATATCCGGGAGGAGAACCGACAAGCCTGGATACCGAATACTTCTCCATATACTCCGACATATCAAGCCTTATCATTGCATTTTCATCGCCGAAAAGCGCCTGCGCCAACGCCTTGCAAAGCTCGGTCTTGCCTACGCCGGTGGGGCCTGAAAAGATGAACGAGCCTATGGGCTTTTTCGGGTCTTTGAGCCCCGTTCTGCTCCGTCTTATCGCCCTGCATACCGCCCTGACCGCCTCGTCTTGACCCACAAGCCTTGAATGGAGGGTCTGTTCCATATTAAGCAGTCTCTCGCTCTCGTCCTCGGTAAGCTGTTTAACGGGTACGCCCGTCCATGAAGAGATAATCTCCGCAATATCCTTTTCGGTCACCTCGCCGTGTGAGTTGTCGGCCTTGGCCTGCCATTTTTCCTTTGCCTCGCTTAACTGCCTGTCAACCTCGCTCTCCTCGTCCCTGAGCTTTGCGGCCTCCTCAAAGTCCTGGGAATTTACTGCGCTTAATTTCCCGGCTTCAAGCTCTTTTTTCCTGCTTTCAAGCTCTTTTATTTCGGGCGGAACGGTAAAGGTCTTTAATCTGACCCGTGAGGCCGCCTCGTCTATAAGGTCTATCGCCTTATCGGGCAAAAATCTGTCGCCTATATACCGTGCGGAAAGCTCTACCGCCGAAGTAACGGCTTCGTCCGTGATTTTTACTTTATGGTGAGCCTCGTACTTATCCCTTATTCCCTTCAGGATTTCTACCGCCTCCTCCTTTGAGGGTTCGCCTACGGTTACGGGCTGAAACCTTCTTTCGAGAGCGGCGTCCTTTTCAATGTGCTTACGGTACTCGTCAATGGTGGTTGCGCCGATAACCTGCAATTCGCCCCTTGCAAGCGAGGGCTTGAGAATGTTTGCGGCGTCTACCGCACCCTCTGCGCTGCCCGTTCCTATCAGGGTATGCACTTCGTCTATAAAGAGTATAATATCCGGAGAGTTTCTTACATCGTCAATGACCTTTTTTATCCTCTCCTCAAAGTCGCCCCTGTACTTTGTACCTGCAACCATACTTGTTAAATCAAGGGAAAAAATCCTTTTCCCTTTAAGAGTTTCGGGAATTTCGCCTGAAACGATTTTAAGCGCCAGCCCCTCCGCAACGGCGGTTTTGCCTACGCCCGGCTCGCCTATAAGGCAGGGGTTGTTCTTTGTTCTCCTGCTCAATATCTGAATTACCCTGTCGATTTCCTCACGGCGTCCTATTACGGGGTCGATTTTCCCCTGCCTTGCAAGCTCCGTCAAATCCCTGCCGAATTGGGAAAGGGAGTTATCCTGCCCCTGTCCGTTTGCAGAGGCGTAGCCGGAGTTTGACGATGGCGAATTAATAAGCTTTTTGGAAATTTCGCTTATGAGATTTTCGGTTGAAATTCCCGAAGCCGTGAGAATTTGTACGGCATAGCAGGAGCTGTCCCTCAATATGGCAAGCAAAATATGCTCCGTACCTGCCAGGGCAAAGTTTGTACCCTGCGAAAGCGAAAGAGAGGTTTCAAGTATTCTCTTGCTTCTCGGAGTAAAATCCTCGGCGGAAAGCTGTGTGGGCAAGCCTACGCCTATGGTCTGCTTGATATATTCTTCAACGCCCGAAAAGCTGAGCTTTTTTGAGGTCAGCACCGTTCCGGCAACGGTTGAGGTGTCGTGCAGAAGCCCCAACAGCAAATGCTCGCTGCCGATATAAGTGTGTCCCAAATTTTCGGCCGCTTCGATAGCCTTGTTAAGAGCCTTATTGGCCTTGTCGGTAAATCCGGTAAACTTATACATAGCAATCATTCCTTTCCTGTTTTTCCCAAGCGCACGGCACAAGCCCGGTGACCCGTGCCGCTGCGGCTTAAATTCTTTCCCTTACGATTTTCGCCCTTTCAACATCTCTCTCGTCCGCACTTAAAACACGGCCGACAAAGGCGTTTATCGTGGCGGGCTGCATGGAAACCATAAGCTCGTTTATCGTTTTGAGATCGGTTTTAATCATTCCCGTAACTGCGCCGAAACGCACCTTTGAAATAAGGTTCATAAACTCATTCGTATTTAATATTCTTGCCGATTTAAGTATGCCGTATGCCCTGAAAACGGAGTCCTCGGTCGCTATATCCTTTGCCATTTCCTCCCTTGCGCTTCTCTCCTGGGAGGCAAGCTGTAAGGTTATGGTCTTAAGGTTGTCAATGGCGGCCTTTTCCGAAATTCCGAGCGATACCTGATTGCTTAGCTGATACAGGTCGCCCATTGCAAGGCTTCCCTCGCCGTAAGCTCCCCTCAGAGTAAGGCCGAGCTTTGATACGGTCGTTGCCAGCGTTCCCATCTGACCCCTGCCTGTAAGCGCAGGCAAATGGAGCATTACGGAAGCTCTCATACCCGTGCCGATATTTGTCGGGCACTGCGTGAGAAAGCCCAGCTTTTCATCAAAAGCATACTCAAGCTTTTCGTTTATCTCGCTGTCTATTCTGTCGGCAAGCTCATACGCCTCGTTTAGAGCAAGCCCCGGCTTCATAACCTGAAGCCTTATATGGTCCTCCTCGCAAAGCATTATGCTGATGTCCTCGTTTTCCGAGATTAGCAGGGCTCTGCCGTCGGAATTTGAGGCAAATTCGGGGCTTATTATATGGCGCTCGGCAAGCGATACGACCTCCGCCCTTGTGAGCGTTTTAAGCTCGATGTATTTTAACTTTTCCCTGTCTGCCACGGCGTCCCTGATTTTTTCGTTCAAGGCTATTTTGGACTTATTGTCGAGCCTTACGGGGAAAGGATATTCGGCAATGTTCCTTGCAAACCTTATTCTTGTGGAAATAACTATATCGTTGTGATCTCCCTCGCCTAAATACCATTTACTCATTTACTTTCCCTCGCTTTCCAATGCTTTAATCTCATCTCTGAGCTTGGCCGCTTTTTCATAATTTTGCTGTGCAACCGCTTCGTTAAGCTCTTGGCGAAGGGTTGCGATTTTGTTTTCGGTTTTAAGCCCGGCATTGCCGTTGGGGATTTTCCCCTCGTGAACCGTTCTGCCGTGTATTCTCTCAAGCGACGGCGCAAGCTTGTCGTAAAAGGTTCTGTAGCAGTCGGCACAGCCTATTTTTCCGCTCCTGACTATGTCGTTAAAGGTGCTTCCGCATTTTTCGCATCTGAGCGTGTGGCCCGACAGCATGGTTGACGCCGCATCGTTAAAGAACGAGCTTAGCATATCGGAAAAATTAAAGCCGAAATCTGAAAATACCGAATCGTATCCCAGGCTTTTTGCACATTCCGAGCAAAGATGGGTTTGCGTGGCCTCCCCGTTAATTATTCTTTTGATATGAGTAGTCGCTTCGTTTTTCTGACAGTTTTGACATAACATAATAATCTCTCCCCTTTTTAATTCATTGTTGCAAGAAGCATTTGCTTTAGCAGTACCGCTCTGAATGAGTTACGCAATTCTTCCGGCAAATCTCTGTAATTTTTTTCCGCCGTTGCAGTTAAAATAAGCCTTGCCTGCTCATCGGTTAAAAGCCCCCTGTCAAACAGGTTTATAATATTTGCGCGGCATGTCTTTTCGTCCACCTGCGAGCCGATTGAGTTAATAAGGTGCATTTTAAGAGTTGAAAGGTCGTAATTTGCTCTTGTAATTCTGATATAGCCTCCGCCGCCCCTGTGGCTCTCAACTATGTAGCCGTGTTCGGGAGTAAAACGGGACGCTATAACATAATTGATCTGACTTGGGACACAGCCTATTCTCTGCGCCAAATCGTTCCTGCGGATTTCAGCGGTGCTGTCGCCGTCGTCAAGCATCTTAATTATCATTTCGGCTATCTCTTTACTTAAGCTCATTTTTCTTATCGCCTCTTTTTTGACTTTGACTATCTTTGACCTTTGACAATTATAATTATAGCCGTTTTGATCTTTTCGTCAAAGGTCAAAAAAGGTCAAATTCAGCTAAAACCATTTGTTTTCATCATCAAACAGGTTAATTTCTTTAATTTTCTCTTTTTTTCTTTTATTTTTAAATGTTATTTTTTCCACATCGTAAACGGTTTTTTCCTTAAAGGGGTCCTCATTTATCTCTATGGGATATTCCTCGCCGTTGTCATATTCGTTGGGATTAATCATTTTTAGCCTTCCTTTCGTTTACCTTATAGCGTGTTTAGCCTTAATATTAGTTTACTCATAAAAAAATAATTTAATTCAGCTTTAACAAAATTAATTTAATTTCATAGTATGGTATTGAAAACACAAGAAGGGAGGCCCGATGATGAACCTTTTCTCAAATAACAATCTTCTTATCGTCCTTGTTATCATCATACTTTTGTTCGGTGATAACGGAAATGGCTGCGGTTGTAACAACAACGGCTGCGGTTGCGAGCGTACAATCAATACTTGCTGCTAATTGCCGAACGCCCGGCTCACAGAGTAAAATCTGTGAGCTCAGCCTGCCGATAAACTGTTTTGCGATAGCAAAATGTCCAAAAGTTTTCGGCCGCCTTTTTCAAAAGGCGGTGGGGTCGAGGGGCAAAGCCCTCGGCGCAGTCCGCAGACTGCGAAACACCTGTGCTTCAAAGAGCGCAGGAGGGGCGCAAAACAGTTCAGTGAACTGTTTTGCGATGGGGAACCCTCGCCGGGGGTTCCCCATAATCTTATTCCTTTTGTGCATATTGCCGAGTGACACATACTTTTTCTAAACGCCCGGCCCACAGAGTAAAATCTGTGAGCTTTCTTTTTATTTAATAAAATTACTCAACGGGGACACAATATTCAGAGAAAGTTTAATTCGGAGAGAAAAAATGAAATATTTATGGACCCAAGAGGTAACAAAAAAGGAGTTCCCAAGCCTTGAAAAAGATATTAAAACCGATGTCCTCATTATCGGAGGCGGAATGGCAGGCATACTGACGGCGTACAAGCTTAAAGAGGTCGGGACGGAATATGTCCTCGTCGATGCCGACAAAATAGGTATGGGCATAACCAGGGGCACAACCGCCGTGCTGTCGGCGCAGATTGACACCCTGTACTCCGACTTCGTAAAAAAGGACGGGGACAAAATCGCCAAGCTCTATCTTGACGCCAACCTCAATGCGGTAAACGAATTCAGGGAGCTTTCAAAGAAAATTGACTGTGACTTTGAGGAAAGACCGTCCGTTCAATATTCCTTAGACGACGAACAGCTTATGCGTGACGAGGCGGAATGTCTTAATTCTCTCGGCTTCAACGCAGAATTTATAAAGGAAACGCCCTTAGACTTTCCCGTTGCCGGAGCGGTAAAATTCCCCTCGATGGCGCAGTTCCATCCGCTTAAATTCCTCTACGGTGCGGCCGAGGGTCTTAATATATACGAAAACACCTTTGTACGCTCGCTCGAAGGCACCACGGCCTACACGGACAAGGGAAAAATCTCCGCAAAAAGGGTTATTATCGCCACCCACTTCCCGTTCAAGGACAGTCACGGGCTGTACTTTATGAAGCTTTATCAAAACCGCTCCTATGTAATTGCAATAAAGGGCGCAAAGGATTTGGGCTGTACCATTGAGGACTGCAAACAGGGCGGACTGTACTTCAGGAATTATAAGGATTTACTCATTATCGGCGGAGACGGCCACCGCACGGGCAAAAGCGGAGGCTTTGAAACGGTACGCAGCTTTATAAGAAAATACTACCCCTCCGCACAAGAGGTTTACGCCTGGGCAAATCAGGACTGCGTAAGCCTTGACGGCAGGGCGTATATAGGCAGGTACAGCCCCAATCTGCCCAATGTTTATGTGGCTACCGGCTTTAATCTCTGGGGTATGACAACATCAATGATAGCGTCGGATATTCTCTGCGATATGATGCTCGGCAAAAATAACGGCTACGCCGAGGCAGTTGCGCCGAACAGGAGTATGCTCAATTCACAGCTGTTTTTAAATGCCGGTTCAACGATTATCAATTTTATTAAGCCCACGCTTAAAAGGTGTTCGCACCTCGGCTGCGCCCTATCATGGAACGACGCCGAGGGGACTTGGGACTGTCCCTGCCACGGTTCACGGTTTGACGCCGAGGGTCGCCTTATAAACGGGCCGGCCCTTAAAGGCATTGATATAAACTGAAACAGGGCCGCACCGCTCGCACGGCACAGCCCTATCGGACAATAATTTTATTTTTATCCCAAATTAACTATATGTATGGCCTTAACCGGACAGCCCTCCGAGCATTTGCCGCAGCCCGTGCATTTTTCATAATCAACATGGGCGGTGTTGTTCTCAACCTTTATTGCGTCAAATTCGCAAAGCTTTGTGCATTTCATACAGCCTATACAGCCTGCCGAACATTCTTTCCTTGTGAAAGCGCCCTTGTTGTGGTTCTTACAGGTTACCACAGCCTTGGTCTTGTGAAGAGGTACAAGCTCAATAAGCTGTTTCGGGCAAGCGCTTATACATCTTTTGCAGGCGGCGCATTTCATAGGGTCTATTCTCGCAACGCTTTCGCAAATGCTTATTGCGCCAAAGTCGCACACATTCAGGCAGTCGCCGTAGCCGATACAGCCGTAGACGCATTCCTTCGGCCCTCCGAAAAGCTGTGCCGCCATTTGACAGCTCATAACGCCCTTGTAATCGAGCTTCCTTTTCGAGTTCGTTTTTGTACCGTTGCAGTGTACCACGGCAGCCATAGGCTCTATAACGCCTGCGTCAACGCCCAATACCGCAGCAATTTCGTTTGAAACATCGTTTCCGCCGGGAGCGCAGAGGTTAGTAAGCGAGGTTTTCCCCGAGGAAAGAGCCGCCGCATAACCGTCACAGCCCGAAAATCCGCAGGCTCCGCAGTTTGCGCCCGGCAAATGCTCCCTGATTTTTTCCGCAGTTTCATCTTTTGGCACCGCCATAACAACCGAAGCTATCGAAAGACCTATGCCTGCTATAAGACCTATTGCGGCAACAAGGATAACCGCTAATAAAATTGGATTCATCTATGCGCCCTCCTTATGCAAACATATTCTCAACAAGCCCCGTAAAGCCGAGGAACGACAGCGAAGTAAGGCTTGCGGCAACAAGGGTTATCGGAAGTCCCTGCAAAAACTTCGGAACCTGACAGGATTCAAGCCTTGAGCGGACTCCTGCGAACATTACCATTGCCACCATAAAGCCGAGGCCGGCTCCCAGGGAGTTTATCATAGCGTGTGAAAACGAATAACCGTTGTCTATATTGAGTATTGTAACGCCGAGCACCGCACAGTTTGTTGTAATAAGCGGAAGATATATGCCCAGCGAAGCGTAGAGCGCAGGGATATATTTTTTAAGCACTATTTCAACAAGCTGGACAAGAGCGGCTATTACCAGTATAAAAACTATGGTTTGCAAATATCCCAGATCGTGTTTGTCAAGGAAAGTGTTAAGCGGATATGTGACGGCAGAGGAAAGCAGCATAACAAATATAACGGCCGCCGACATACCTACCGCCGTATTGAGCTTTTTGGAAACGCCGAGGAACGGACAAATGCCCAGGAACTTTGAAAGTATATAGTTGTTTGTAAGGATAGCCGTCAAAAGTATTGAAAAAAAGATTTTCATTTTACAGCCTCCTTTTCTTTTTCACAGTCCTCGCCTTTTGCAAGCTTTTCACAGCTTGATGCCATCGGGCAGGCTTTACAGCCGCCGAGCTCGGCTTTTTTTCCGCCGCCTGCTTCCGCAAGCTTATTGGCGCACGCCATCACAAGGCCGAAAACGAAAAATCCGCCGGGCGCAAGTATAAATATTGTCATCGCAGGGAACGGTAAAATCCCGTGTCCCAAAAGCGAGCCTGCGCCGAGCAATTCTCTTATGGCGCTTATAACTATCAGCGCACAGGTGAAGCCTATGCCCATACCAAGGCCGTCAACCGCAGAGGCCACAATTCCGTTTTTGCCTGCGAACGCCTCCGCTCTTCCCAAAATGATACAGTTTACGACTATAAGCGGAAGATAAACGCCGAGCTGTTGGTCAAGCGACGGCACAAACGCCTTAACGAGCAGCTGCACTATCGTAACAAACGAAGCTATAACGACTATGTAGCAGGGTATTCTTACTTTTTGCGGAATAACCTTTCTTAAAGCCGATATAACTATATTCGAGCAAACAAGAACAATAGCCGCCGAAATACCCATACCTATTGCGCTCTCCATAGAGGTGGTGGTTGCAAGCGTGGGGCAGGTTCCGAGAACGAGCCTTAAAACGGGGTTTTCCTTGACTATTCCCTTTGTAAACTCTTCTTTAAGACTTTTCTGTTTAGCCATTGTTCTCACCTCCCACCTTTTGATAAAGACTCTGCGCCAGATTTACAGCGGTTGTCATTGCGTTTGAAGTTATCGTAGCGCCCGTAAGCGCCTGAATTTCATTATCCTTTGCCGCACCGTTTTTTATTACGCTGAGCGCACCGGATTTTTCGTTATATTGGTTTAAAAAATCTTCGTTTTTCGCATTCATTCCGAGTCCTGCCGTTTCGCTTATAGACAGTATCGAAACGCCCTTTATAACGCCTTCGCCGTCAATGCCCGTCATAACGGAAATATCGCCGCCGTATCCCTTTGCCGAGGTTGAGAATACATAGCCGATAAGCTTGCCCGAGCTGTCAAGCCCCTCATAGTATGTATAAACCTTCGAGTCAAGCGTAACCGTTTTCGCCTGAGAAAACGAATTTGCCTGCTTTAAAACCTCTTTTTTGGTTTCATTTTCGGTTTCGGCGGCAAGCTGTTCGATCTTCGGTGCGGTAACACGGTTTGTCACCGCAAGCAACGCCGTTGCCACAAGGCAGATTAAAAAGAGCGAAACAGCCGGAACAATTACTTCCTTAAAATCAAATTTTTTCATTTTGCCGCCTCCTCTTTTACCTTTTTCTCACGAACGGCGCCGAAAGGCCTGGGCGTTGTAATGGTTTCGATATGGGGAACAAGTATGTTCATAAGAATTATCGAGAACGAAACGCCCTCCGGAAGCGAGCCGTAAATTCTGATAAGCGAGGTTATTATGCCGCAGCCTACGGCAAATATGATCTTTCCCTTTGTCTTAATGGGCGAGGTGGTATAGTCGGTAGCCATAAATATTGCGCCGAGCATAAGTCCGCCCGAAAGAAGCTGATACAAAACGAACTGTAAATTTCCCCTGCCTGCTATTAGCATTATCAGCGCAACGGTTCCGAGATAATAAAGCGGTATTCTCGGGGAAATAACCTTCCTTATGCACAGATAAACGCCGCCGAGTATAAGCGCCGCGGCGCAGGTTTCGCCCAAACAGCCCCCGTATATTCCGAAAAACATCTCTGTAAGGGTGGGCATTTGCGAGCTGTTCATCGCCGTAATTACACCCTGCTGTGAATAATTGCCGGCAAACTGTGCAAGCGGAGTTGCGCTTGTAATTGCGTCCACCTCCGGCTGTCTCCAGGCAAAGGGTTCGGCAAAGTTATTTATATATGTCGGGAAAGAGGTCATCAAAACTATTCTGCCGACAAGAGCCGGGTTTACAAAATTCTGACCTATTCCGCCAAAGAACTGTTTTACAACAACTATCGCAACTGCGTCGCCTATTACAACCATCCACAGCGGCATGGTGGACGGCAGGTTAAACGCCAGAAGTATTCCCGTCACTACCGCCGAGAAATCCCCGAGCGTGTTATTTCTTTTCATAACCTTTCGGCATATATATTCAAGCACAACGCAGGCTATAACGCTCACCGCCGTAACGAGCAGTGAACGCAGGCCGAAAAGGACTACCGAAAGCACAAGCGCAGGCATAAGCGCAATAACAACATCAATCATTATTCCGCCCGTTGTGTCCTCGGTGCGTCTGTGAGGAGAGGCGCTGACGGTTAGAAGCTTATTTTCCTGACTCATTTTTGTGCCTCCCTTAATACTGCTTTCGCATTTCTCATATACTGTACAAGCGGTCTGCCTGCCGGGCAGGAATATGCGCAGGAGCCGCACTCCATACAAACCATTGTGCCGGCAAGCTTTAAATGCGTTATATCCTTTGCCCGGGCGTGACGCTCAATGAGCGTGGGAACCAGCGACATGGGACAAACTGCGGCGCATCTGCCGCAACGGATACAATCTGTCTCCTTTTTAATGCTTATATCCTTTTGCCCGAGTACAAGTATGGCGTTGTTGCTCTTCAATATCGGGTGGTGGGTATCGACTATCGAAGCGCCCATCATCGGGCCGCCCGTGATAATCTTTACGGGGTCCTCCCTGTACCCTCCGCACGCCTGAATTATGTATTCGATTTCCGTACCCACGGGTACACGGACATTCTGCGGAGTCATAACCGCCTTGCCGTCAACGGTCATTGAGCGGCTTACAAGCGGTTTTCCCGTTTTCAAATACCTTGCTATAAACGCCGCCGACGCAACATTCATAACCACACAGCCCACATCTGCCGGAAGCTTTCCGGGCGGAACCTTTCTGCCCGTTGCGGAAAGCACCATCATTTTCTCCGCCCCCTGCGGATATTTTGATTTAAGCGGCATAACTTTTATTTCATCGTTTTCGTCATTGGTCGAAGCTATGTGTTCAAAAAGCTTTATGGCCTCGGGCTTATTGTCCTCAACCGCAAGCACGCATTTTTTAAAGCCGAGCAGTTGTTTGATCCAGTGAACGCCGTCAAAAATATTCTCGCTGTTTTCGATACATTCACGGTAGTCAACCGTTATATAGGGCTCACATTCCGCCGCATTTATTATAAGCGTGTCTACGCCCGAATCGGGTTTAAAATTAAGCTTAACATGCGTCGGGAAGCCCGCTCCGCCCAGCCCGACAAGCCCGGACTGCCTTACGGCGCTTATAAGCTCCTCCCTCGTTTCAACCTTTGGCGATTCAAGTCCCTCAAGCTCGGTCATTTCGCCGTCGTTTTCGATTATTACCGCCTGCGAGACATTTCCCGTAGCCGTTCTTATCTCCTTAATAGCGGATACCTTACCCGAAACGGAGGCGTGAATGGGCGCAGATACATATTTGTCGCTGTCGCCTATAACCTGGCCGACCTTAACCGTATCCCCGACCTTTACGGTGGGAATACAGGGAGCGCCTATGTGCTGGCTCATCGGCAGGGTTACAATTTCCGGTGCGGAAAGCCTTTTTACAGGCATATCCTTAGTGTTTTTGCTGTGAGAAACCTTAACTCCGCCTCTGACCTTTTTAACGGGTTTAATTATTTCAGATGAGCGCATTTATCTTTCTCCTTTGCCAACAAGAGTCTTTTCCAATTTAAGAAGTGCCGGTACCGCCGCCTTTAAAACCGAGCCTGTAACGGCGCCGGTAACAACGCCGGCAATTATTAAAACGGGAGCATAGCCCAATGCCGCCGAGCTTCCCACCATAAAGCAGGCAACGGCAAGCTGTCCGAAATTGTGGCACAGCGCCGAAACAATCCCTATAAGCATATATCCCGTGTTTTTTGAAAACCTGAACATTAAATACATTGCCGCCGTGCTTAACATTCCTCCGGCAAAGCTCATGGCAAATGCCGTGGGTCCTCTGGTTATACCGGCAAAAAGAGCCTTAATAAGCGTGACGGCCGAGGCCGGGACAAAGCCCAGGGAGGACGCCGCAAACATGGTTGCCGTGTTTGAAAAGCCGGCCTTTGCGCCCGGAGGCATAAACGCCGCAGTCGGAATAAGGCTTTCGAGGAACGAAAGCGTCAGTGCAACAGCCGACAGCATGGCAAATAATGTGATTTTATAAGTTGATTTTTTCATATTAAATTTAGTAGGTAATTATATTGTCCGCCCCGTCTGCGCCCCTGATTTCAATTACCGTTTTATTCGGTACGCAAACCGAGACTTCGCCCGATTTTGAGATCTCGCCCGTTTTTATGCAGATTTTATCCTTACAGTCGCTTTCGGAAAAACAGATTTTCCCGTTTTCGGCGGTGATAACAACGCCGTTGTCTAAGGAAAACTGCGTTTTTTTTGAAAAGTCGGAAAGCCTTATTTCCCTATATACCTTTCCGTCAACCGAGATTACCGCCGTTTCGCCCTGCGCCCTGAACGCCCGTCCCGACAAAACCAACGCCGCCGAAGCAAATAATATTACGGCGATAATAACTGCGTCTTTTTTTGTAATCAGCTTTCTTTCCATAGTTATTTAAGCGTATAATCGGGATTGCTTATCTCTATTTTGCCCTTGAGAGCGTCCGTAACGCTAACCTTCTTATCAGAGTATATGAAAACCGCCTGGGCGTCATACATTTTAAGTATTTTGGCGGACTCCTTCTCGCCGAGCACATAGCACATTGTAGACAATGCGTCGCTTTCAAAGCCGGATTTTGCAATTACCGTAACGGCGCACAGCCCGTTCTCAACGGGATAGCCCGTTGAAAGGTCAAGTATATGGTGATAGGTTTTTCCGTCAATTTCAAACTTCTTTTCGTAGTTGCCCGAAGTGGATATAAAGCTGTTTTCAACAGACAGGCTTGCAAAAATTTCGTTGCTTTTGCCGTATGGGTCCCGTATGCCGACCTTCCACACGCTGTTGCCGTCGTGTTTGCCGAAAACGGCAACGCTTCCGCCGACCGAGATAACCGCTCCCTCACAGCTCTCGCTTTGGGAAATTACCTGCGCCGCCCTGTCACAGGCAATTCCCTTGCCCACAGAGCCCAGGTTAAAAAGCTGTCCCTCGGGGACAAAAACCGTGCTTGACATATCCTCCTCGGTAACGGTGATTTCCGAATCGTCGCACAGCGAAGCGGCAGTTTTTATCTCGTCCTTTTCGGGCAGTCTGAACTGCTCCGTGTCAATGCCCCAAATTTCGGTCAAAGCCCCTGAGGTTGCGGAAAGCCTGCCGTTTGAGAGAGAATATATTTCGCTCGTCTCAAGTATATAATCCAAAAGCTCGCCGCTTATTTTATTTTCTTTTCCCGAATTTTGATTTATTTTATAGAGCTCGGACTGCTCGTTGTTCTTTGATATGACAAGGTCAACCCGTTTTACTTCCTCAACGGCGTTATCCCTGAGCTTCGCCGTTTCCCTTTTGTCGGAGCCGTAAACATCGACGCTTACAATGCTCCCCATAACGACGGGGGCGCTGTCCGCATTTTCGGTCTTGCCGGAAGAACAGGAGCATAATATTACGCAAAGAGCAACAAATCCTGCGGCCAATGCCGCTGTAATTTTTCCCGTTTTCAATACAAAATGACCTGCTTTCCTACAGTATTCAATTTATTATACTATATTTAAGTAACATCTTCAAGAATTGTTTATAAATTAACAATATTTTGTTGCAAAACCGCCTGATTTTGTGATAAAATTAACAATAAACGGAAGTTTAAATTTTATATTTTCAAAAAGAAGGGTACGGAAATGAGCTTCAGTTTTTACATGCCCGTCAAAATTATGGGCGGCAAGGGCGTTATTTCAAAACACGGAGAAGAGTTTAAGAGATACGGCGGAAAATGCCTTATTATTTTTACGGGCGCTTCGGCAAAGCTCTGCGGCGCTCTCGGCGATGTTTGTTCGGCGCTCAAAGAAAACGGGACAGAGTTTGAAACATACGATAAAATTTCCGTAAACCCCAAGGCGCAGGAGTGTTATGAGGCCGGCCGTTATGCAAGAAGCTGCGGAGCCGATTTTATTGTCGGCATCGGCGGCGGAAGTGCGCTTGACGCCGCAAAGGCGGCGGCGGTTTATGCGGCAAACGAAAATTTATCCGCCGAGGGCATATACTCGCATACGGTTTCTTCCGCCCTGCCCGTTGTTCTTGTCGGCACAACGGCAGGAACGGGCAGCGAGGTCACGGGCGTCAGCGTCCTGACACGGGAAAACGGTAAAAAGAAGAGCGTGAGCGGAGAAAATTACTATGCGAAGCTTGTGCTTGCAGACCCACTTTACACCTACTGCGTGCCATACGATGTTACCGTTTCGACAGCTATCGACGCTTTTTCGCATGCGGTTGAAAGCCTGTTTTCAAACAGGGCGGAGTTTAACTCAAAAAGCTATGCAAATAAGGCGATAAAGCCCCTGTGGGAATGTATCCGTTTCTTTTACACGAACAGGGCCGTTCCCACCGACAAAATGCGTGACACGCTCTACTACTCCTCGCTTTACGCAGGTATGGCGCTGAACCTTACGGGAACTTGTTTTCCGCACACCATGGGCTACACGCTCACCGAGGATTATTCGTTTCCCCACGGCTTTGCCTGCGCCGTATTCCTGCCTGCGTTTGTAAAGAGAGCGATGGAATTTAAAAACGAGCTTGCCGTAAAATTTTTATCGGACATAGGCGCAAGCCTGCCCGAATTTGAGCACATTATTTTCTCTTTGGTAAACACAGAAAATATCAGCATGACAAAAGAGCAGATTTCAGCCTACTGCAACGGCTGGCACAATATCAAAAACTTTGAAAACACGCCGGGAGGATTTTCTGTTACGGACGCCCAAGCGCTTATGACAGAGCTTTTTTGTAAAAATGAAGCTTAAAAGAACCTTGAAGGACAAATTAAAAACCTTTCTTTTCGCCAAGGATATTCGGGTGACCGAGGGCGAGCCTTTTCCCCAAGTTTACCATGGCGATTTTTCCTCTTATTTTCCGAAAGAAGAATACATAAAAGCCCAGACGCCCGACAGGCTTCCCGTTTACGATTTCAGGGATTTTGACGGTACGGACAACTGCGAAAAACTGAACAACGCAATAGATTATTGCAGTGAAAACGGCGGCGGAACGGTGCTGGTAAAGGGCGGAAGCTATACCGTAAACACCGTAATTTTAAAAAGCGGCGTAACGCTGTTTATAGAGGGCGGCTCTGCCCTTGTAGCCTCTCACGAAAGCGAAAAATACGAAAGGGAGGCAATGATTTTTGCCGACGGCGCCTCAAATATTGAAATTACAGGCTCGGGTAAAATCTGCGGAGAGGGCAATTTTTTCGGTCTAAAGCCCATAGAAAAGCCGCTGTTTGACGACCTGCCGTATATCGATATGATACGCATAAGGCAGGAGTACCGCAAAAGAATACGCTTTGCGCATATGAGCAAGTACGGCTCTATCGCAAACCTCAACAACTGCGAAAACATAAATATACACAACATAATTTTTGAAAATTCCGCTTCGTGGACTGTCCACATTCAAAACTGCAACAATGTTAAAATCAAGGATATTATGATTAACAATAACCGCCATGTTGCAAACACCGACGGCCTTGATATAAACTCGACCTCAAACCTCTCCGCCGAGCATTGCTTTATATCCACGGCGGACGACGGAATTTGCCTTAAAAATGCCGTTTACACGGGCAGTAAGGGCGAAATGAAAAACATTAAAATTTCGGACTGCGAGGTCATTTCCTGCACGAACAGCTTTAAAATCGGCACCGAAACCACCTACGATATACACGGCGTAGAGGTGGAAAACTGTAAATTTTATCTCAACGACATCTATCCCCAGGGCGTTTGCGGAATATCGCTGGAGGCGGTTGACGGCTCGAGGGTGTACGATATAAAAATCAAGAATATCAGCATGGACAGGATTTCCTGCCCTGTTTTTATACGCCTCGGCAACAGGAACAGGGCGGCAAAGGTTGACGAAAACACCGCAAGGGCGACAGAGCTCAGGGTAAACGAGGGCCTGGAGCCGAAGCTTACGCCGAAAAAGGAATTTGATTTTAAAAGCGAGCTTTACAACATTGAAATTGAGAACATAAGCGCAAACAGTACCGAACAGCCCGTCATCATATCGGGTTACCGTGACAGAGGCAGAACAAAACGGGTTAAGAACATAAGTCTTAAAAACATAGATATGAGATACAGGAATGTGCCGGAGATTACGGACCGCAGGCTGTTTATCCCCGAATACGCAAGGGATTATCCCGAAAGCAACAGGTTCCGCAATCTGCCCGTCTATAAGCTTTTCATAAGACATGCCCGCGGCGTCAGGCTTGAAAACATAAACTGTGTTCCTGCCCCGAACAGCCGCAGAAAAGAGATTTACAAAAAAGATGTTAAATAACAATTAAGGAGAAAAATATGTCTTTTATTTCAGGAAACGGCAAAACAAATACCGATATTTTATACGCAGGACTTCCCCGTCTGCCGGAAATCGGCGAGGAGCTTTATTCGCAGGGCTTTTCTCTGAAGCTCGGCGGAGGAGTGCCGGGTACCATGGTTAATATTTCAAGGCTGTCCGTTCCCGTTAAAATTTCAACATGGCTCGGTGACGATATGTTCTCACGCTTTTGCCTTGAAGAGTACAAAAAGGCAGGCTGTGAAATAATCAACCTGTATAAGGGCAAAGGCGAACTGCCGCTGAACATAACCTCCGCCATGATAACCCCGGAGGACCGCACATTTGTAACCTACGGGCCGGAGCCTCGCTACAGCGATACGGAGCTTGAAGAAATTTATTCGGCAAGCGCCGGCGCAAAAATAGCGGAAATACAGGGCGGCTGTATCGAGGTTTACAGAAAGCTAAAGTCGGAGGGTACTCTGCTTGTGCTTGATACGGGCTATACCGAGGATATGAGCTTTGATATGTATAGGGAATATATAGAGCTTGCCGATTACTACACGCCCAACCAGAAAGAGGCGCTGAAAATTACGGGAAAGGAAAAGCCCGAGGAGGCAGTAAAATTCCTGTCCCAATACTTTGAAAAGCCGATAGTAAAGCTTGACAAGGACGGCTGTATGGGTATGGAAAACGGCGAAATTTTCACAGTACCCGTTATAGACGAATATAAAAGGGTTGACTCCACAGGCGCAGGCGACGCATTCCTTGCAGGTCTTATGTACGGGCTGTTTTACGGCTACAGCTTTAAGGACTGCATACTTTTGGGCAACCTGACCGGCGGAAAATGCGTAACGGGCGTCGGCTGTCTTACAAATTATTTTGAAGAAAACGAGCTGCTCGAAAAGCTGAACGAATATAAGAGCAAGCTGTGGTAAAAAACACGGCATAAAATAATTTAAAGTTTTTATTATTGAAAGAAAGCGTAAAACCAAGGAAAACCCCCGTAGAAGGTTTAGCAGTCTGCGGACTGCGCCGGGGGCTTTGCCCCTCGACCCCACCGTCTTTTTAAAAAAGACGGACAAAAACTTTTAAAATCAGTTTATATAAAAACAGACACGGCAGAGAATTTTCCCTGCCGTGAATTTTTAATCTGCCGACAAACCGTCAACTTAAAATATTCTCTTTGCGTTTTGCTGCTTTGCCGCAGTTAAGGTATTCTTCATCAAGGTGGCTATTGTCATAGGGCCTACGCCGCCCGGTACGGGAGTTATGTACGAGGCCTTTTTCTCTACCTGCGAAAAATCCACATCTCCGCAAAGCTTGCCCTCACTGTTTCTGTTCATTCCCACATCAATGACAACAGCACCCTCCTTTACCATATCGGCGGTTACAAATTTTTCTTTTCCCACCGCCGCAACAAGAATATCGGCACGCTCGGTTATCTCCTTTAAATTTGCCGTTTTGGAGTGGCAAACGGTCACGGTTGCGTCCTTCTGCAAAAGCAGCATCGCCATGGGCTTGCCCACGATATTGCTTCTGCCTATCACGACGGCGTTTTTGCCGCAGGTTTCAATATCGTAATATTTGAGCATTTCCATTATGCCTGCCGGGGTGCAGGGCAAAAACGAATAATCGCCTATCATAATATGCCCCGTGTTTATTGCGTGAAAAGCGTCAACATCTTTTTCGGGAGCTATGTTCTCTATAACAAGCTTTTCGTCAAGATGCTTCGGCAAGGGTAACTGGCACAGTATTCCGTTAATGCTCTTTTTGTGATTGAGCCGGTCTATCAGGGACAGAAGCTCCTCCATGGTCGTCTGCTCGGGCAGGGCGTACTCCTCCGAGATAATTCCCACGGCCTCGCAGGCCTTTTTTTTGTTGTTTACATATGTTCTTGACGCCGGGTCGTCGCCCACGATAATTACCGCAAGCCCCACCGAAACACCTTTTTCCCTAAGGGCTTCCACCTCTTTTTTAACGCCGTCCTTTACAAACTGCGAAACAACCTTACCGTCAATTATCTTAGCCATCGTTATCACCCTTTTTATCGCTTTCTTTAGCCTTGATTTTTTCTTTCTGCGTCTTTTTTACGAGCCTGCGCCTGTTGATTTCTTCGGTCTTTTCCTCGTCGCTCTGCCCTGCGTCGTAATCCTTTTCGGGCGGCAGAACTTCAACCGGACTGAAGCTGACGGGATTTTTCTTCAATTCAAAATATTTTGAAATAAGTATTGCCGCGCAAAGCACCGCTATAACCGCCGAGAGTATCTGCGAAATTCTTATGCTTGTGTTCGGTATATAAAGGCTGTCCGTTCTGAAGCCCTCCACTATCGCCCTCTCACAGCCGTAAATTACCCCGTACCAAAGAATAAGCTGGCCGGCGAATTTATAATGCCTTCTGCATATGTAATAGATTATAAAAAAGCCTATAATGCACCATAAGGATTCATACAGGAATGTCGGGTGAACCGGCATCGAGGGGTCAACGCTTATGCCCTTTTCCTCAAAAAAGGCATAATTTTCAATCATATACGAAGAAATTTTATTGCTGAACATACCCCAGGGCATATCGGTATTTGTGCCGAACGCCTCCTGGTTGGCAAAATTGCCCCATCTGCCTATACCCTGGCCTATGAGGAAGCTCATGGAACACATATCAAGCAGTTTTAGGAAATTAATATCAACCTTTTTGCAAACGAAGTAACCCACAAGCACGGCGCCTATGAGTCCGCCGTAAATTGCAAGTCCGCCGTTCCAAATCTGCGGTATTTCGGAAAGGTGCTGTGAATAGTAATCCCATTCAAATATGACATAGTAGAGCCGTGCGCCGATTATTCCGCCTATCGTGCCGAACAAAAGCACATCAAGCATTTTGTTAAGATCTATTTTCCATTTGTAAGCAAGCCTGCCGCCGAAAAGCACGGCAAGCAGGAAGCCGAACGCAATTATAAGCCCGTAAAACTTAATGCTCACATCAATGTTAAAATAAGGAATTGTAAATTCAACAAAGGTAGAGTAAACGCTTATGGGCTTGTCAAGGAAAGTGAAATACACTTCCGAATAATCAGTCAGAAATCTCATAATTATTCTCCTTCGGGGTTAATTACGCAAAGCGAACAGCAATCGGTATCGATCGACTCGTTAAGCCTTTTGTTTAATTCGTCAAGAGTGAGGCTTTCGAGCGTTTTGATGTCGTCGAAAACGCACTCCCCTGCGAACTCGGAGGCTATCATATTGTTTGCTATTTCGTCAATGTCGTTATATGCCATAATGGCTCTGCCGTAGAGCTTGCGCCTTACTCTTTCAAAATCCTCACGCTCTATCCCGTTTTCTTTCAGGTATTTTATTCTTTGTACTATCTTCTCCTTTACCTGCAAAGCCTTGTCGCTTTCGCCGGTAAATATAGAAGCCGAATATCCGTAACCGCAGAAATATTCAAAATCAAACGAGGTGTTTATAAGCCCCGACTCAAGCATCTCGTTATAAAGCGGCGAGGTTTTGCCGCACACCGCGTCTAAAATAATATTGCTGAGCGTTATTTCCCTGTTGGTTCTCTCCGGCGTTTTGATGTTTTCCTTAAATCCGAGGGCAAAAAGCGGAGAAGCTACGGAAAGCTTGAGCTGAGTATATTCCTCGTTCACCTCTTTCGGCTCTTCAAAAAATTTTCTTTCAATCCTGACGGGTTCCTGCTTTTTCAGCACCTTGTCGGCAACCCTTACAACGGCGTCCGGGTCAACATTTCCCACAACGCAGAACGCCATATTGCTTAAATTGTAGAATGTGTTATAGCATTTATAAAGCAAATCTGCGGTTATGTGCGAAATGGACTCCACCGTTCCGGCAATGTCTATCCTTACGGGGTGCGTCTTATACATTGCCCTGAGCAGAGAAAAAAGCAGTTCCCACGACGGCTCGTCCTGAGTCATCTTAATCTCCTGCCCTATAATGCCTTGCTCCTTTTCGACGGTAGCTTGGGTAAAATACGGGTGCGTTACAAAATCAAGCAAAATTTCAAGGTTTTCTTCCAAATTTTTTGAACAGCTGAAAAGATAGCAGGTTCTGTCAAACGAGGTGTAGGCGTTTGCGCTTGCGCCCGTTTTGGCGTATCTTTCAAAGGCATCAAGCTCTTCGCTTTCAAATAACTTGTGTTCAAGGAAATGCGCTATTCCCTCCGGAACGCAGGTGTACCCGTTCTCGCCTTCAAGCTTAAACTGTGTGTCGATAGAGCCGTATTTAGTGCCGAAAATAACATAGGTCGAAGAATAGTTTTCCTTGGGGTAAATCAGCATTTTAAGGCCCGACTGATGGGATATTTCATAGTATTTTTCCTTTAGCTTTTCGCTGATTATCTCTTTTACATTATTCATTGCGGCCGCCCTCCTTTCCTTTGAGCATATAAATCGTATCAAGCGTTATCGCATTGGCCGCCGCCGTTATATCCTCCCTTGTAACCTTTTCGTAGTTTTCTATTATCTCCTCCAAAGGTATAATCGGCTCGTCAAGCTTGGTATTCAGAAATGCGTCAATTCCGTCGGGCGTGTCGCAAACGCCTCTCAGCGAATCGCATATTGCGGTTTTGGACGCCTCGAAGTCCTTTTCCTCAAATTCGCCCTTTTTCATTATTTCAAGCTGTTTGGCTATTTCGTCAAGAGCCTTTTGCCTGTTTTCGCTCTCGATACCCGACTGAATTACTATAATTCCCTTTTCCCTGTAAAGGCGTGCCGAGCAGTAATAGCACAGGCTCAGCTTTTCCCTGACATTCATAAAAAGCCTTGAATACGGGCCGCCTCCGAAAATATCAACCATCATCTGATAGGCGTAAAAATTGTCGTCCTTGGACTTCATGCCGCTTCTGTAGCCTATTACAAGCTTGGACTGGTTAATATCCATTTCCTCGGTCACTTCGGTTACGCCCTCGGCGCACTCAACAAATACGGTTTCGTTTTTCAGGGGTCTGCGCTCAACGGCGGAAAAATATTCTTCAACAAGCCGCTTCGATTTTTCCTCATTGAAAGCGCCTATCAGGTTTACCTGAACTGTTGCGTTTTGCAAAAGCTCGCGCCACGCTTTGTAAGCGGAGCTTTCATCGGCCTTGCGCATATCCTCAAGTATCTCCTGCTTCGTGATGCCGAAGACCTCTTCGCTGCACATATTCTCAATCATTCTTGTAAACGCATATTGGCGCTTGTCGTTTACCTCGCTCTCAATATCCTCTATTTTAAGCCTTTTTACGAGTTCGAATTTCTGCTTTTCAAATTTTTCGCCGTCCGTGCAGGGCTCGAAAAGGAGCTTTAATAGAAGCTCAAGCGTCTTATAGCTTATGTCCTCGCCGTCGAGGGCAAATTTATTGTTGATGCAGGTGGCGCTAAGCTCGATTTTACTGCTTTCGCCCCGTTTTATGACCGAGCCGTTTACATATGCGCCGTACAGGTTTTCAAGCCGTGCGCTCAATGCCGCCGGATTGGGATAATCCTTTGATGAATAAGTTAAATATTTCGGAATAATAATATTTTCTGCAAGGTTAATGCTTCTGGGGACAAGCAATGAAACGCTTATCTGCGAGGTTTTAAAGTCCTCCGCCGGAACGCATACGAGCCTTAGCTTTTCTCCGAGTTCAGTTACCTTGGGATTTATAACCATATTTCTCCCTGACCTTTCGTGTTGAAATATAATGCAAAAATCAAGAGTTAAAAGCCGAATTTTCGCCAATATTAAAATACAATAAATAATTTTAACATAAACAGCATAAAATTTCCACAGCTTATTGAAAATTAAATAAAAATTCATTAATAATTTTTGCCTGATAATTTTTGTTTAAACATTTACAAAAATAATTAAATATGATATTATAATTTGATAAGAAAAAAG
>CANRHD010000021.1 GCA_947630285.1 uncultured Clostridia bacterium
TTATAAAGGTTTTTTCAATGAGTTGCTATCTTTTTTTCCTTTTTTCTATTTGTTGCACTTCATATTATAATCCAAGGAAAAAAGACGGACAAAAACTTTTGGACATTTTGCTATCACAAAACAGTTTATCGACAGGCTGACGGCGTCGGAGAGTTTTTTCGGCGCCGCTTTTTTAATTTTTACGGCTTGTTTTGTCAATACGGTTGACATATTACGGGATAAAAATTATAATCAACTTACGAACCTGCGTGCGTTAGATTAAACTTAAAACGGAGAAAGAGATTATGTATCCTGATATTTTTGTAATTGAAACCCTGAACACGCACTATGTTTTGGGCGTGGATAAAAACGGGAGGTTGAACCATATCCATTGGGGAAAAAAGGCCGATCCCGAGGACTATGAGGTTAGGGATAATTGGGAGCAAAACTCCAATCATTCCGGTCTTGACTACACGGATATGGAATACACGGCTTTCGGCGGTACAATGTACCGAAACTGCGCCTTTAAATGCGAATATTACGACAAATGCCGTGACAGCGTTTTTACTTACCTTAAATCGGAGCAGAGCGACGGCAGGCTTGCCGTTACCCTTTGCGACAAGAGCTACGGCGTCGAGCTGGAGCTTACATATCTCTATTCGGACGAGAGCGATATAATCACAAGGTTTGTCACAGTCAAAAACAATTCAAATAAAACGCTTAAAATAGAAAAATTTATGTCGGCGGAGCTTACGCTTCCCGGCACTCGGCCGTATGCCGTTAAAAATCCGAACGGCGCATGGGGAAGCGAATTTCTTACCAAGACCACAATTTTGGAAAACGGCACCATAGCGTTTGAGTCGAGAAAAGGCACGGCCGGTCACACCAATTCGCCGTACGCCGTTATGTCTGCGCCCAATGCGGACGAGGACCACGGGGCGGTTTACTTTGCGGCGCTCGGCTACGGCGGAAGCTTTAAGGTGGAAATTCAGCGTGACTTTGCAGGCGTCACAAGGGCTGTGCTGGGAATTTCGGATTTTGATTTTTCCTATACGCTTAAAGGCGGCGAGAGCCTTACTTCGCCCAAGGTATATATGGGCTTTACCGACGGCTTTGCGCAAATGAGCAATATGATGAACGAATTTGCGTACAAAAACATCTTACCCAAAAGCTTTGCCCAAAAGCCGCTTCCCGTTTTGTATAATTCATGGGAGGCGACGGAATTTAATGTAAACGCCCGACAGCAGTTAGAGCTTGCAAAAATCGCAAAGGAAATAGGCTGTGAGCTGTTTGTAATGGACGACGGCTGGTTCGGCAGGCGCTATAACGATTGGGGCGGTCTGGGCGACTGGAGCGTAAACAGCGAAAAATTCCCCAACGGCATAGATGAGTTAATTGACGGCGTAAATGAGCTCGGTATGGATTTCGGCCTGTGGTTTGAGCCGGAAATGGTACAGGAGGACTCCGACCTTTACAAAGCCCACCCCGACTGGACATATCATTACGATAACAGGGAGGCTATGAAGCTTCGGCATCAGCTTGTGCTGAACCTTACCAAAAAAGAGGTCTGCGAATATGTGTTTGACTGTATGGACAAGATGCTTGAAAAGCACAATATACGCTATATCAAATGGGATATGAACAGACCGTTTTCGGAGATAGGTACGGAAAACCTTGAAAACGGAAAGGAGCTGTGGCTTCGTCACACCATGGCGGTATATGAAATTGCGGACAGGCTGAAGGAAAAATACCCCTATTTACAGCTTGAGGCGTGTTCAAGCGGCGGCGGCAGGGCGGAATACGGCGCAATGGAGCATTTCGATATGGTATGGACCTCCGACAACACCGACCCCGTTGACAGGCTGGATATTCAGCACGGCTATTCGCTTATCTACCCCATTAAGTGTATGAGGGCGTGGGTAACCGACGCCAATAATACACGCAGACCCGTGAGCCTTGATTTCAGGTTCGGCGTTTCGATGCAGGGCTCGCTTTCCATAGGTTCAAATTTACTCAATTACAGCAAAGAGGATATTGAAAAAAGCGGGCGGTATATCGAGCTTTACAAATCATTCAGAAGCGTTATTCAGTTCGGCGATTTTTACAGGCTTAAAAACTATGCCGAGGACGGCTTTTACTCTACGCAGTATGTCTCAAAGGATAAGAAAAAGAGCGTGTTGTTTATAAATTCAAACGCAAACTCCTTTTTCAACGCCCGGTTTAAGAGCATTCGCCTGAAGGGACTTAGCCCCGATGAAAAATACAGGCTTACCGACGGCGACACGGCCGTTATAAAATCGGGAGCGTATTTTATGAACAAGGAATATGCCCTGTGCCTTGACCGTCCGCTGATGAGCAAAATAATAATTTTGGAAAAAGTTTAACCGTTTAAAAAAATTATAAAATATGCTTGACACAGACGCTTCTTTGTGCTAAAATTACCGCACATATTAAAAATGCAATGAAGGAACTAATCGTTCTCCTCACTTCATTTCAGAGAGCCGCCGTTCGGTGAAAGGCGGTATGAACGGAAAACGAGCCTCATTCTCGAGCAGAGCCGCGGAAATCAGTAAGCGGCTACGGCTTGCCCCGTTACCATGGCAGGAGATTTGTTGGAATCTCGCAGAGTGGGTTTGAGCAATCAAGCCAATTAGGGTGGTACCACGGAAATTTTCGTCCCTGAAATCTTAGGATTTCGGGGATTTTTTTAACTTGAATTAAAAGGAGAGAAAGTAATGAAAAAAATCAGCATTGCAGACACAACCCTTTGTCGTGAGGACAGTACATTCGCTTTTAAGGAGAAAATTGAAATCGCACGCCAGTTGGAAAGGCTGAATGTTGACATCATTGAATTGCCCGAGATTAAAAATGCGAAAACCGATGTTTTGCTTGTGCGTACAATTTCATCGTTTGTAAAGGACAGCCTTTTGTCCGTTGCGGCAGGCGTTACGGCGCAGAGCATAGACGATGCGGCGGAGGCTCTTCAGGGCGCCGCACACGCAAGGATAAGAATAGAACTGCCGGTTTCTCCGGTGGGAATGGAATACACCTGTCACAAGAAAGACGAAAAAATGCTCGCCTGGATTAAAACAGCGGTGGAGAGCGCAAAGCAAAAGGTTCAAAGCGTTGAGTTCTGTGCGGCGGACGCTACAAGGGCCGAAAAGGAATTTTTAATAAAGGCTGTCAAAACGGCGGTTGAGGCCGGCGCAGATTGCGTTTCCGTTTGCGACAGCGCAGCGTCAATGCTCCCCGACGACTTTGCCGATTTTGTTTCGGAGATTTTGGAGCAGATAAGCGTGCCGCTCGGCGTTAAGTGCAGTAACAAGAACGGCTTTGCCGAGGCGCAGAGCATACTTGCCGTGCGCAGGGGCGCAGACGCAGTAAAAACGGCGGTCGGCGGCGAAACATCTTCGCTTGAAACCTTTGCCGCAATGATAAAAAACTGCGGCGACAATTACGGCTTCTGCTCGTCTGTACGCTTTACCGAGCTTAACAGAATAGCAAAGCAGATTAATTGGGTAACGGAAAACGCCAAGAACGAAAAAACAAGCGTCACCGTAAGCAGCGTAAACGAAAAGGTGCTTTTAGACAAAAACGACGATGAAACCGCCGTAAGAGCGGCAGTTATAAAAATAGGCTACGACCTGTCGGACGAAGACTTTGTAAAGGTTTATGAGGAATTTCAGAGGGTCGCAAGGAAAAAGGCGGTTGTCGGCGCAAAGGAATTGGACGCAATAGTCGCTTCCGTTGCATTACAGGTTCCCTCTACATATAAGCTCATAAGCTATGTAATCAACAACGGCAATATAATGACCGCCTCCGCTCACATCACACTTGAAAGGGACGGCAAGACTATGGAGGGCATTGAATTGGGCGACGGCCCCATCGACGCCTCGTTCATAGCTATAGATAAAATTACCGGCCATCATTATGAGCTTGACGATTTTCAAATTCAGGCGGTTACCGAGGGCAAGGAGGCCATGGGCTCCGCTCTTGTAAAGCTCCGTGCAGGCGGCAAGCTGTACTCCGGCAACGGAATTTCAACCGATATTATCGGCGCAAGCATCAGGGCATATATCAGCGCATTAAATAAAATTGTTTACGAGGAGGCATAAGCCGTGAAATTATCATTTTCAACCAAGGGCTGGCACAACAATTCGTTTGAGGAATTTTGCGACATTGCTCAGGACTTAAAATTTCAGGGGATAGAGCTTCATAACATTCACAACCGTTTGTTTACCGAAAAAGACGGGGCTTTCCACGATTACACGGCGGCGGCCACGCTTCGCAATCTTTACGAGAGAAAGCTGGAGCTTACCTGCATTGATACAATTTGCGATATTTCCGACAGCGCTAACGAGAAAAGCACTCTTGAGGAAATCGAAAAGTGCATTGAAATCGCAAAAAATCTCCATATACCTTACATAAGGCTCCGTGCAGGTGCGGAATATAACGAGGAGAATGCCGAAACCGTTTGCGCATTGCTTGAAAAGGTTATATCTGCGGCGGAGGAAAACAAGGTTACGCTTTTGCTTGAAACTTCGGGTATGTTCTCAAACACCGCAAACCTCCGTGATATGCTTGAGAGATTTGCCTGCGACAATCTTGCGGCGCTCTGGAATGCGTCTGCGGCGTATTTTACCGCCGGCGAAAAGCCTGAGGAAATCATCAAAAACCTCGGCGCATATGTGCGCCATGTCCATATCAGCGACGCCGCCATTGCGGACGGAAAGCTTGAATACCGTCTTATAGGCGAGGGCGAGCTTCCGCTTCTTGATATGATGCTTGCGCTTCGCTCGGTAAATTACGACGGCTTTATTTCGCTTGTTTGGGACCCTGCATGGTGCGAAGAGCTTGACGATATGGAAATCATCTTTTCCCAGTTCGTAAACTATATGAAGCAGTTTACGGCTATTTCGAGAAAGGAAAAGACCCTTTTCTCAAACAACGCCCACACCGGCAAATTTGTTTGGAAAAAGGAAACCCTTATAGACGAAACCTTTTCACAGGTGCTTGACAGAATGGTTGAGGAATTTCCCGACCAATACGCCTTTAAATACACGACCCTTGACTATACCCGTACATATTCGCAGTTCCGTGACGATGTTGACGAATTTGCAAGGGTGCTTATATCAATGGGTGTTAAGCCCGGCTCGCATGTGGCTATTTGGGCGTCCAATGTGCCGCAGTGGTACATCACGTTTTGGGCTTCGGTTAAAATCGGAGCGGTACTCGTAACGGTAAACACCGCATATAAAATTCACGAGGCCGAGTACCTTTTGAAGCAGTCGGACACCCATACCCTTGTTATGACCGAGGGCGCAAAGGATACGAATTACGGCGAAATAGTTGCCGAGCTTTGCCCCGAGCTTCAAAATACAAAACCGGGTTCGCCCCTGCACAGCAGAAGGCTTCCGTTCCTCAGGAATGTTATTACCGTCGGCTTCCGTCAGAAGGGCTGTCTTGAGTGGAGCGAGGCTCTTGAAAGGGCTTCGCAGGTTCCGCTTGACGAGGTTTACAGGAGGGCGGCAAATGTCAACCATGACGATGTGTGCAATATGCAGTACACCTCGGGTACAACCGGCTTCCCCAAGGGAGTTATGCTCACCCATTACAATATAGTCAATAACGGTAAATGTATCGGCGACAGAATGGATCTTTCGACCGCCGACCGTATGATGATTCAGGTGCCGATGTTCCATTGCTTCGGAATGGTTCTCGCCATGACCGCCACCATGACCCACGGCGGCACTATACTGCCTATTCCGTACTTTTCGCCGAAGCCGTCGCTTGCCTGCATCAACAACGAGCATATCACGGCTTTCCACGGCGTACCCACCATGTTTATTGCAATGCTTGAACACCCCGATTTCCCGAAAACGGATTTCTCGTACATGAGAACGGGCATTATGGCAGGCAGTCCCTGCCCCATTTCCGCAATGCAGGATGTTGTAAACAAGATGAACATGAAAGAGATTACCATTGTTTACGGCCAGACGGAGGCTTCGCCGGGCTGTACCATGAGCTCTACGGACGATTCCATAGAGGTTCGTGTTTCAACGGTCGGCAGACCTCTTCCCGAAATTGAATGTAAAATAGTTGACCCCGAAACGGGCGAGGATTGTCCGGACAATGTGACCGGCGAATTTGTGGCGAGGGGCTACAACATTATGAAAGGCTACTACAAAATGCCCGAAGCTACCGCCGCCGCAATAGACAAGGACGGCTGGCTTCACACGGGCGACCTTGCCTGCCGTACAGAGGAGGGTAACTATAAAATTACGGGCCGTCTTAAAGATATGATTATCCGCGGAGGCGAGAATATTTACCCCAAGGAAATCGAGGAGTTTATTTACACCAACCCCAAGGTAAGCGATGTTCAGGTAATAGGCGTACCCGACGAGCAGTACGGCGAGGAAATTATGGCCTGCGTAATCCTCAAGGAGGGCGAAACTATGACCGAGGACGAAATGAAACAGTTTGTCGCCGCCTCCATGGCACGCCATAAGGTGCCGAAATATGTTGACTTTGTCGATTCGTTCCCGATGAACGCCGCAGGTAAGATACTTAAATATCAGATGCGTAAAGACGCAGTTGAAAAACTCGGACTTCAAAAGGCTGACAGTGTGGAAACGGCATGATTAATTCAGAGTATTACGCAATAGACGCCCATTGCCATGTTTATCCCGATAAAATAGCTTTAAAGGCGGCGGGCGCAACTGATAAATTTTATAATGTCACTTCCTTTGCGGACGGCACCATAGGTATGCTTCTTGAGGAGGGCGGCAAGGCAGGAATAGATAAGTTTGTCGTTCAGTCCGTTGCAACAACGCCCAAGCAGGTTGCAAGCATAAACAAATTTATTGCACAGTCCGTTGAAGAAAGCAACGGTAAGCTTGTCGGCCTTGGAACGCTCCACCCCGACAGCGAAACTATGGCAGAAGATGTGCAGAATATAATCGACCTCGGGCTTCACGGAGTAAAGCTCCACCCCGATATACAGAATTTTAAGGTTGACGATTACCGCTGTCTTAAAATTTATGAGCTGTGCGAAAAGGCAGGGCTTCCCATTCTTATGCACACGGGCGACAAACGCTATGACAACTCAAACCCGAACAGGCTTATACCTATTTTGGAGATTTACACAAATCTGACCGTCGTGGGCGCACATTTCGGCGGCTGGTCAATTTGGGAGGAGGCGTCAAAGCAGTTGGCGCATATCCCGAACCTTTATGTTGACTGCTCGTCAAGTATGTATTGGCTCGACGCCGAAAAAACGGTGGAGATTATCCGCCGCTACGGTGCGGACAGAGTGCTTTTCGGCACGGATTACCCCATGTGGTCGCCGCAGACAGAGATAGAAAAGTTTATGGCGTTGGGGCTTACCAAAGAGGAAAACAGGAAAATTCTCTCCGAAAATGCGAGAAAGGTTTTCAATTTCTGAAACTGAAAACAGAGCATTTACTTGCGGCGCCGTCATAGGCGCCGCATTAGTCTGTCAATAAACTGTTTTGCGATGGTGAACCCACGCATGGGGTTCCCCATAACCTTATTCCTTTTGTGCTTATTGCCAAGTGACATATACTTTTTCTACACACTGTTGCGGCAAGTAGTTAAGATTTTAAAATATTTTTAAATTGCTATGGACTATTTATAAATATTGTAGTACAATATGTTCAGATTTAATTCAGAGGAAATTACTATGATTAAAAATATTTTCTTGGATTTGGACGAAACTATACTTGATTTCACCAAGGCGGAACGCATCGCCCTGAAAAACACTCTTGAGCATTTCGGCGCACCGAGCGGCGACTCCGTTTTGGAAAGGTACCACGATATAAATATCGAACATTGGAAAAGGCTTGAAAAGGGCGAACTGACCCGTGAGCAGGTCAAGGTGGGAAGATATGAACAGCTTTTTTCGGAGCTTGGGCTGAGTGCGGACGCAAGCGCCGTTACCCGTTATTATGAGGGCAGGCTCAAAATAGGCCATTATTTTATCGACGGCGCACAGGAAATGTTAAACTCTCTTTTCGGCAGTTACCGCCTGTTCTTGGTAACCAACGGCTCGCAGAGGGTTCAGGACGGCAGGATAGAGAGCGCCGGTATAAAAGGGCTTTTCGACGGCATTTTCGTTTCCGAGACTGTCGGTTACAACAAGCCCGACAAAAGATTTTTTGAAAGCTGTTTTGATAAAATTCCCGATTTTTCAAAGGCGGAGTCAATAATAATAGGCGACAGCCTTACATCGGATATTTTGGGCGGTAAAAACTGCGGAATAAAAACAGTTTGGTTTAATAAAAATAATGTTGAAAACAAAACCGATATTATTCCCGATTATGAAATTGACAGCTTAAATCAGATAAGGGCGCTTATTGAAAAAATCAGCGTTTAAAGGCAATAGAGGTGTTAATATGCTTCAAAAATACAGAATAACCGGTATGTCCTGCTCGGCATGCTCCGCCACAATAGAAAGGGTGGTTTCCAAAAAAGAGGGCGTGGCCTCGGTTCAGGTGAATTTGCTTGCAAACACTATGATTTGCCGGTACGATGAAAAAATTATAAATGATGAGGAAATAATAAAGACCGTAGAGGACGCAGGCTACGGCGCAAGCGTTTTTGTGTTCGGCGACTCTGTGCCGCAGGAAAAGGAAAAATACACACCCATTAAAACAAGGCTGATTTTATCCTGCATACTTTTAGCGGCGCTTATGTATATTTCAATGGGGCATATGATAGGTTTGCCCGTGCCGCATTTTCTGACTGCGCACGCCAATCCCCTGATTTTCTCGCTGGTACAGCTTGCTTTGACCCTGCCGGTCATATATCTTAACAGAAAATTTTACTATTCGGGCTTCCGTGCGCTGTTTAAACGCTCCCCGAATATGGATACGCTTGTGGCAATAGGCTCATGCGCTTCGCTTTTGTACGGAATTGTCTCTACTGCAATTATTATTTATGCAAGCGTCAGGGGAAATGCCGAGCTTGCAATGAAACACGCCCAAAACCTGTACTTTGAGTCCGCCGCCACCATACTCACCCTCGTAACCGTAGGCAAATATCTTGAGGACGGCTCAAAAAAGAAAACGGGCTCAGCCATTGCAAAGCTTATGGATTTGTCGCCAAAAACCGCCGTTGTGATACGCAACGGAGAAGAGGTTGAAATACCTACCCGGAGCATTGTCAAGGGCGATATTATAAAAATTAAGCCGGGAAGCGCCATTCCCGTTGACGGAAAGGTGGTTTCGGGTTCTTCGTCGGTAGACGAGTCCGCAATTACGGGCGAGAGCATACCCGTAGAAAAAAATGTCGGCGACTCCGTTGTGGGCGCCTGCGTAAACTTAAACGGCAGTTTTACCATGGAGGCGGAAAAGGTCGGCTTTGAAACAACGCTGTCGCAGATTATTGAGCTTGTTGAAAATGCAAGCGCAACAAAAGCTCCCGTTTCAAAGCTTGCCGATAAAATCGCCGGCGTTTTTGTGCCTGTCGTTATGTGCATTTCGGCCGTTACGCTGATAGCTTGGCTCGCCTTGGGCTATACGCCGTCGTTTGCCGTAACATGCGCCGTTTCCGTGCTTGTCATTTCCTGCCCATGCGCTCTGGGGCTTGCAACGCCCGTCGCCATTACCGTGGCGGTGGGAAGGTGTGCGTCAAAGGGCATTTTGATAAAATCCGCCCAGGCTATCGAAAGCTTGAATTCAATAGATACCGTTGTGCTTGATAAAACAGGCACGCTCACCGTCGGCAAGCCGGTTATAACCGATACAAAGTTCTACGGCATAGATGAAAACGAATTTAAAAAGATAGCCTATTCCCTCGAAAAAAGCAGCGAGCATCCACTTTCGGACGCCGTACTTCGCTATTGCGGCGCAACGGACGCCTATCCTGCAAGCGAGTTTGATTCGGCTTCGGGCAAGGGAATAAGCGCCGTAATTAACGGTAAAAGATATTTTGCCGGCACACGGGAATATATCGCCTCCCTCGGAGTTCCCGACGGCGGACAGGGCAGGGATATAGATCTGCTTATCAATGACGGTAAAACCGTTATGGTATTTGCCGACAGCGAAAAGGTGATAGCCGTGCTGGCGGCAAACGATGAAATCAAGCCCACAAGCATAGAGGCTGTAAAGGCCATGAGGGATATGAAGCTCGATGTAATAATGCTGACGGGCGATAATGAGGGAGCGGCCAAAACAGTTGCGGACAAGGCCGGAATTGAGCATTTTGTAGCGGGCCTGAAGCCGGAGGAAAAATATTCCGAAATAGAAAGGCTCAGGTCAAGCGGCAAAAAGGTGGCAATGATAGGGGACGGAATTAACGATTCGCCGGCCCTGAGTCTTGCCGATGTGGGCATTGCAATAGGCAACGGCACGGACATCGCCATTGACTGCGCCGATATTGTGCTGACCGGCGGAGATTTAAGCTCTGCGGCGCAGGCGGTTTCGTTTTCCAAGAAAACCATGCTTAATATAAAAGAAAATCTGTTCTGGGCATTTTTCTACAATGTCATTTGTATTCCGCTTGCGGCAGGTGTGTTTTATCCCGGCTTCGGAATTTCGCTTTCGCCGATGATAGGCTCGGCGGCTATGAGCCTGTCCTCGCTTTTTGTTGTCACAAACGCCTTAAGGCTTTATAAAAAATAATAAAGGAGCATATGATTATGAAAAAGGAAATCAAAATTGACGGTATGCACTGTGAGCATTGCGTTGCAAGGGTCGATTCTGCATTGTCGGCGCTTAACGGGGTTGACAAGGTTAAGGTAAACCTTAAAAAAGGTATTGCTAAAATTGACTGCGACGGCGCTGTTGCCGACGACGCAATAAAGACCGCAATAGCCGACATAGGCTTTACGGTTACCGCAATAGACTGAAAAAAACCGCCGCTTTGTTCTTTAACTTAGCGGCGGTTTTTATGGGCAAGATGTTTTAAGACAATAAATAATAATTAAAAATAAAAAAGAAAAAAGCCGGCTCGTACTTGACTAAAGCTGGCTTCTTTCTTTTGGACGAAGACCGCCGCACAAGAGCGGTCTTCAACAAAAAAAGGGGGTTAGGAATTTATATGAAAAAACTTGTGGGTATATATAAACTCGCCGAAGCGAGATTTGGACGGATTAAGCTTTGAACCTTATTTAATGGTGAGTACATAAAGTTCAATAGCTTTTACGAAAGACTTCCAAGAAATCTTTTCGCAAGCAAGCTCGTCAATGAGCTTGAGTTCGTTCTTCAACATACGAATCAATCTCCTTTCCGTTTGCTGTGGCAATATAATATCACTATATGTTAAATTTGTCAAGACTTTTTTCACAATTTTTTTAAAAATTTTTTGTTTAATATTACTATATAATTTTGCCAGTATTTTCATAAAAATTTTATTTATATTTTACAAACCTTAGTTCTGCGTTAAAAGCACTTACAATTAGTGAATTATAATTCACTCTATCTGTTGTGAGAAATGCCAAAGAAAAAATTAACAGCCGAGGTAATTTTTCCTCGGCTGTGTTTTATAAATATGTTTTACCCGAAAATTACTTAATTTCAACAGGATTGCTCTTGGGAACAAAGCCCATCCAGGTCTTGCCCGTATTGAGTTCAAGCTCGTTTCCGTTCTCGTCATAGAGCTTGAGCATATCGTGCGTATCGCCCTTTTCCCAGGTGATGTTCTGCGCTCCGCCGTTTGAAATATAAACTCCCGAACCCTTGGTCAAATTCCACTCGGCATATTTTGTATCGTAATATGTGACATTGCAGTAGATGATTATTACATTTGAAACGCTCATCTGCTTGCCGTTGTCGTCAAGCATGGGCTTTTGGTTCATTTTGTTGTAATAGAGGCCGTCCTCGGCGTTGTACTCAAATGTGTGCTTGTAGCTTGAGGAGAAAACGGCGGTTACGCTGTTACAGCTCTGCGGCAGGGTGCGTTTTTCCTTGGCAAATTTAAAGGGATTTTCGTATTCGGGCTTTATATCGTAGCGAATATTTTTGTCCGAAATGGCCTTTAATATCCACTCTCCCGTGGTATATGCGGTATGCTCGATTGCAACGCCCCTCGACCTGTCCCGTTTAAAATATCCGTCGGAATTAAGGCCGTCGATATGGTCTATTGTGGAGTCGTTATTCATCAGCTTGTAAGCGTGCTTGCTTCCGCCGAGATGGACATATATGGCGTCAAAGGCCTGCGCCATTTCAACATAATTATTCCTTGCGCTTCGTGTAGGGCCTGCCTTTTCGAGACGGGAAATATCGGAATAGAACCAAAGCATACGGGTTATGCCGCCCTCTACAAGACCCTCTATTACCATATCGGGGGAGCAAAGACCCCATTGAGGGCGTGCGGCCGGCGTGTTTTCAACAACAACCGCAACCGGACGCTTGCCTATGGCGCTTTCGTCAAGCCCCTCCTCGCCCGTAAGAGGATTGATGTCAACCGGTTCGGGTACGGTAGTAGGCTCTGTGGTAGTCGTTGTAGTTGCCGGGATTATTTCTTCCTTTTTGCAAGAAGTAAGCATACAGCTTGTAATCAATAGTGTTAAAGCAAGTAAAAAAGATATTCTTCGTTTAAAATTCATTGGAACACACACCCCAAAAAATATAGTATGTATATTTTAGCATAATTTTAGATTTTTGCAAGTAAATATAAAAAATATGGGAATTACGCTTTATGTAATCCCCATATTTATGTTAATCTTCTTGTAAGCTTGCCTTGTAATCGGCTATAACCTTGTCCGCAACGGCCTTGGGAGCTTCCTCATATCTTGTAAATTCAAATGTGAAATAGCCCTTGCCTGCTGTTACGGAGCGCAGTATAGTTGAGAAGTTGCCCATTTCCGCCATGGGAACCTCGGCAACAAGCTCCTGCATCTTAGGCTCGTCTGCCGCACCCATACCTATAACCCTGCCGCGGCGCTTGGTGACATCGCCCATAATATCGCCCAAATTTTCATCGGGCATATACGCTTTAAGCGTGCCGACCGGTTCAAGAATTGCCGGGTCTGCCAGCGGAACGGCGTTCTTAAACGCTATGGAAGCCGCCGTTTTAAACGCCATTTCGGAGGAGTCAACGGGGTGATAGCTTCCGTCGTAGAGCGTAGCCTTAATATTTACCATGGGATAGCCGGCGATAGCGCCCTTTGCCACGGACTCACGAAGACCCTTTTCAACCGCCGGGAAGAAGTTTTTGGGAACCGAACCGCCGAAAACTTCCTCTTCAAATATAAGCTCTTCGCTGTCGCAGGGCTCAAAACGGATCCAAACATCGCCAAACTGACCGTGACCGCCCGACTGCTTTTTATGCCTGCCCTGAACCTCAACCTTTTTGCGTATTGTCTCTCTGTAGGCAACCCTCGGAACGGTTAAATCGACCTCGACGCCGAATTTTGTCTTTAGCTTTGTAACGACAACATCAAGATGCTGTTCGCCGAGCCCCGAAAGTATCTGCTCCCTTGTTTCTTTATTAATATAGAATGTGAGCGTGGGGTCCTCCTCGATAAGCCTGTTAAGACCCTGGGCAACCTTTTCCTCCTCGCCCTTTTTGCGGACGCTGACGGCCATTGAAAGACAGGGTCTCGGGAAATTAACGCCCATAAGGGTAACCGGCTTTTTGGGATTGGAGAGCGTGTCGCCCGTCCTTACGCCCGAAAGCTTTGTAACAACCCCTATATCGCCTGCGCCGATGTACGGAATATCCGTTTGCTTCGCTCCGTTTACGGAGATGATTTTGCCCATCTTCTCCGTTTCGCCCGTGCGGCTTATATATGCCTGGGTTTCGGGGGTAATCTTTCCGCTTATAACCTTTATAAACGACATTTTTCCGACAAACGGGTCGGCAACGGTCTTAAAGCATATAGCCGCAAGAGAGCCGTTTTCATCGCATTTTACTTCAATTTCGTTGTTGCTTTCGTCAACGCCCCATTCGCCTGCAACATCGCCTGCGGCAGGGGTGAGCTTTGAAAGCACATCCATTACCTGCTCTACAGCCTGTAGGGTAAGTCCGCTGCAAGCGAGTATGGGATATACATCGCCCGAAGCTATACCGGCTTTAAGACCCTTGACTATTTCATCGTGAGTAAAGGTTTCACCGGCAAAGAATTTTTCCATAAGCTCATCTTCGCCCATGGCAACCGCCTCGAGAAAAGCAGAGTGCATTTCTTCAATTAAAGAGTCCTCGGGCATGGGAACCTCGGTAGCCTTGCCGTCGCTGTATTTGAAAGCCTTGTTTTTGATAAAGTTTACAAAACATTCAACCTTATTGCCGTTCATAAGAGGAATAAGAATTGGGCAAAGCGGAGTGCCGTATTCGGCCTTGAGAGCGTCAAATGTGGAATAAAAGCTCTTATCCTCTGCGTCAACGCCCGTTACTACAAAGAATTTTGCAATGCCCCTGTTCGTAGCCGCCTTAAACGCCTTTTCTGCGCCGACATCAACACCGCTGCCTGCGCTTGTTACGATAACTGCGCTGCCGCCGGCTCTTACCGCCTCCGCAACGCCGCCCTCAAAGTCAAAAAAGCCCGGGGCGTCAATAATATTCATCTTTCTGCCGTTCCATTCAAATGTGGCCATGGCCGAAGAGACGGAAGTCTTGCGGCGCTTTTCCTCGGCGTCAAAGTCAAGTACTGTATTTCCGTCGGCAACCTTGCCGAGGCGGTCGGTGGCGCCGGCTGTGTAGAGCATAGCCTCGCACAGCGTTGTTTTGCCTTTTCCGCCGTGGCCCAATATGGCGATATTACGAATATCGTTTGCAGAATAAGCTTTCATAAAAATTCCTCCAAAGTATATAATAATTTTTAACAAAAATTATGTGCGACACAAAGAAATTGTAGCATAATTAACCAAAAATATCAACAGCTATTTAAAAATTTATGAGAAATAAAAATAAAAAATTCCCCCGGCCGCGCAGGGGGAATTAAGATTTGGCGTATTAAGCAAGGATTTATCGGGAATTAATACCGACAACCAGCGCCAATATGCCCTTTGCGTCTGAAATTGTAATCTCAAGATCGCCGTTGACATCGGCCTTTGAAGCCTGGTCGCTGTTAAAGGTTCTAATCTTTACGATGCTCTGCAATACCCATTTGGCGTCTACTATGGTAACCTCGCCGTCTCCGTTGACATCGCCGGGCATATTAAGATATACGGAGGGGTCGTAAACATATTTTGAAGAACTCATCTGCGGATATTTAAGATAGGTATTTTTAAAGCGGTCGCCGACCGGGTCGTGCGTTCTTGAGAAAGCGTAGCCGTCGCTGTCCCTGGTCTGCGAACCTGCAAGGAAATAATCGTAACTCGGCAGGGAGCCCGGAATATCGTCCCATGTAAGGTCAACAGCATACCATTTTCCGTCCTCCATTTTCACATAGTTCCAGGTGTGGCCCTCCTTTATAATTAACAGCCCGAAAATATCGGGGGAATATCCGTAGCCGGTGACAACTATGCAGGGAATACCGTACCTGTCGCAAATCATTTTAAAGGCCTTTGCATACCCGTCGCAAACCGTCTCGTACGGCGAGAGCAGGGCGCTTGAGGGATAAAAGATTTTTGAGTTCACGGCGGAAACTGTGCTGTTTAAATTTTTGCTGTAGCTTGCACGCTGAGCAAGCTTATCGTGAATACTCTTAACCCTCTCGTAGCGGTTGTTGCCCGAAATTTTAAAGGAATTTACGGCGTTGAGAAGATTATTGTATTCTTTCTCGATTTCTTTCCAATTCTTATATGGGAGCTGTGACATATCCGTTTTAAGCTCCAATCGGCCGCCGGCGCCGTAGTATTCAACCTTAAACGGAGCGTTCAGAAGCCATTGGTATTCCGGCTTGTCGTCCGAAAGTGCGGCACAGGCGTAGCACACGGCGGTAGCAATGGCGCTTTCGCTTAAATTTTTGCCGTATGACGACATATTGATTTTTATTGTACCCCGGGGCGAGCTCGTAAGCCCTGCATTGTCGCTTTCAAGCTGTCTGTATATCGCCTTTGCGTCGTTGGGAATGGAGTCGTACAGCTTGTAGCCCGTTCCCAAAGCGTATTTTGCGGCGCTTTCATAGCCCCCTGCCGCATATTTTTTAACGAGCATATCCTTGGATACGCCCTCTATTTCAAACGATAAGGTCTTTTCGCCGTCCGAAGCGTAAGCCGCCGTCGAAAATACCGAGCAAATCATAACAAGAGCCAATACTATGCTCAAAACTCGTTTCGCTTTCAATTTTTCAGCCTCCTTTTCATCTTTTATAATATTAACATAATATGTTTGTTATGTAAATATACAGTTTTTAAACTGCGGAATACTTTGCCTTGATTTTTACTAATATAATAAGTATAATAGCTTAGGTGGAATTTTAATCAGATTTTAAAATCCGAGGTGATTTTTTTGGCAAATGAAAGGTTTACGGAGCTTAGAAATAAATACAAAACCTTTTGCTATGAGGGCTGGCGTCTTTCAAAGGAAGCCGACCGTATAAATATTGAGTTTGATTTTTCGATAGACGGTCTATGCGAATTTCATCCCAAAACAAGCATTAAAACAGAAAATTTGAATATATTAAATAAGTTTGACGGCGAAACGGGGAAGAAGATTATTTTTAATCTCGGAATGGTGGAGCTTATAAGCTACTGGAAATGCGCCTGTCCGCAAAGCGTTGAGATAAAATGCGGCCGCCTTTCGCAGGAAGATATACTCTGGTGGAAAAAGCTCTATTTCAGAGGGCTGTCTGAATTTTTTTATATTAATCGCATTGAAACAGATGAGGAAAGCTTTATGGAAATCAGCTCTCTTGAGCAGTCGGACGGCGGCGCAGAGCATGAACACAGCCACGGCGGCTGCCGCAAGGAGGGCGAAAGGTATATTTCGGCAGGGCTGAACCTCATTCCCGTAGGCGGCGGAAAGGACAGCTGCGTAACGGCGGCGCTTTTGAAAAAGTCGGCGGAGAAAAACAGGTTTTTCACCGTAAACGACCAGCAGGCAAGAACCGATACGGTTTTAAATTCCGGTTACGGCGAAAAGGATATAGTCAGAACCTACAGGACGATAGATAAAAATTTACTAAGGCTTAATTCCGAAGGATTTTTAAACGGCCACACGCCGTTTTCCGCCATAGTGGCATTTCTCTCGCTTTACTGTGCATATCTTATCGGCGCAGACTATATAGTGCTTTCAAACGAGTCGAGCGCCAACGAATCCAACATTGACGGCGCCGAAATAAACCATCAGTATTCAAAGTCGTATGAGTTTGAGTGTGACTTTGAAAAATATATCGGGAGAAACATATTCGGCGCAATTTCATATTTCAGCTTACTGCGCCCGTTCTCCGAGCTGCAAATTGCCAAAATGTTTGCTTCCCTGCCCGAATATCACAACAGCTTCAGAAGCTGTAACAGGGGGAGCAAGGAAAATAAATGGTGCGGCAAATGCGCCAAGTGCCTGTTCGTTTTTACCATACTTTCCCCGTTTACCGATTATGAGGGTCTTGTAAAAATATTCGGTAACGATATGCTTGACGACGGGGATATGAAGGCGGATTTTGACGGCCTCGCCGGCTTTACAAAGCTTAAACCCTTTGAGTGCGTCGGCACAAAGTCGGAGTTCAATTTTGCGCTTGCAAGGCTTGCCGAAAAGCTCGGGGCGCAGGGTAAAACGCTTCCCAGGCTTGTGGAATACTTTGTTAAAAACTATGACGAACAATCAATAGATAAAAATTTACTAAACGAATATAATCCGATGAATAGCGTGCCGGATAATTTTCTTGAAGCTGTAACGGAGATGTATAAAAATGTTGCCGAAAATTATTGATTATTTAAAAGACAAATCTGTGCTTGTCCTCGGCTACGGCAGGGAGGGGCAGTCCACCGTCAAGTATATAAGGGACTTTTTGCCCGAAAAAAAGCTCGTTATCGCCGACAGGAACAGCGTGGCACTTTGCGATGAAAACACGCAGGTAATAAGCGGTGAAAACTACCTTGACTGCATTAACGATTTCGACCTTGTCATGAAAAGCCCCGGAATTTCCTTTAAGAGCGTCGAGGTGGGCGAAAACACCGAGATAAGCTGTCAGGTGGATCTTTTCCTGCGCTTTGCGCCCTGCCGCAAGATAGGCATAACGGGTTCAAAGGGGAAAACGACCACCTCCACCCTGATTTACGAGATGCTCAAGGCGGCAGGTTTTGACGCAAGGCTCATAGGCAATATCGGCGTACCCGTTTTTGAAACGCTTGAAACGCTCAGCCCCGACACCGTGGCGGTAATAGAGATGTCGTCGCATCAGCTTGAGTTTACCCGTACCTCCCCCGAAATAGCTGTGCTTACCAATGTTTACGAGGAGCATTTGGATCATTACAGGGGCGGCTTCGACGGCTACCTGAACGCAAAGCTCAATATTATGAGATTTCAACGGGAAAGCGACTGCTTTATTTATAACGCCTCGCAGGGAGTGGAGCAATACATTTCTCTTGACTCGGTTGCTTCAAAGAAAATCGGCGTAAGAGCAGATGATTTTTTACCCTTTGAAATTAAAAACGAGCATCTTTTGGGCGAACACAACCGCCAAGATGTGCTTTTTGCGTATAATGCCGCCGCAACATTCGGCGCCGACGGCGACGCCTGCAAAAAGGGCGTAGAAAATTTTTCCGGCATTGAGCACAGAATGGAAAAGGTGGGAACCTTTAAGGGGATCACCTTTTACAACGACTGCATAGCCACCATACCCCACGCCGTCGAATGTGCGGTTGAGGCGCTCAAGAGCGTTGACACGCTTATTATAGGCGGCAAGGACAGGGGAATTGATTACGGGGAATTTACGCAGTTCCTTGACAAATGCTCTGTCAGAAATATAATAGGAACGCCCGAAACGGGTCACAGCATAGCGGACAGATTAACGGAAAAAGGCTGTAAAAAGAATATAGTAAAGGCTGAAAATCTTGAACAGGCTGTCATTAAAGCCTATGAGCTTACGGCGATAGATAAAATTTGTCTATTATCTCCTGCCGCTTCAAGCTATAATGTTTATAAAAATTTTGAGGAAAAGGGCAGGCATTACAAACAGCTTATCGAAAAGTACAAATAGGCACTACATTATGGCGGAAAGCATTAAAAGCTCTTCCGCATTTTGATAAGCCTTTGAAAAACTCTCCCCGTTAAACTCTTTTTCATTTTTAAACGAAAATTCAAACGACGGCCTTTGGTACTTATTGCAGAACCATTCGCAGAAATTGCCCCTGCACGCCTGTTCGCTTCTCTTTTCGGCTTCAAAGCCGCTTATGCTTTTGAAAATCTGCGCCATAAGGGCGTTTTCGCTGTTTGCGATATTGGGGGAGTAAATTATTTTTTCGCCGTTTGCACAAAGAAGTACGGCATATTTGATATTTTTAAGCTCTATGTAGTCGGCAACCGCTTGCGTCTCCGCCTCGCTGTGTGCGGACGGACCGCAGTTTTCTGCCCAAAGCGGATAATTATGCGTTTGGGAAACGGGGAATAGATAATCAAAATTCAGATACGGCTCAACACCTCTGGCGTTTGCCGCCCATTCGGAATGATTTTTCCCCGAAAGGGCTTTGTCCGCAATTCCCCTATAATTTTTTGCCTCGCCCGTTCCGAACAGCGATATTTGCAGTCCGTCCGGGTTCACAAGAGGGATAACCGTGATTTTTTGCTCCCTTAATATGTTTGAAGTCTTGACTGCGGAAATTTTTAAGTCGTTTTTGCTTGAGATGCACAGCCTTTCAAAAAATCTTAAAAGCAGGGCGGGTGTTATGCGGTCGGTTCCCCTCATACCGCCCAAAAATAAAATGGATTTTTCGCCTTTTCCGAGGGAAAGCGAAAATATCTTTCTTTTGCACGGCGTTTCTCCGAGAACGGAAAAATCGGCAAAAGGGAATTTTTCGCCTATATTTTCGGCGCAGGCAAAGAGATTTTCATAATTAAAATTTTCGATTTCTGTAATCATAGTTTCTTGTCCTTCCGAGATAAACATTTTAAACAATAAATAATATTCCGAAAGAAGTGAAAATATTATGAATATGACCGAAAAGCCGATAAATCAGAAATATATTTTCAGGGGCAGGATTGTAAATTTAAGGGTTGACGACGCCTTACTGCCCGACGGCAACACGGCTGTCAGGGAGGTTATCGAGCACCCGGGCGGAGTATGCGTTGCGGCTCTGACGGACGATAACGAGCTCCTTTTTGTAGAGCAGTTCAGATACCCTTATTTTGAAAATCTGCTTGAGCTTCCGGCAGGGAAGCTTGAATACGGCGAGGATCCCTTTGAGGCAGGCAAACGGGAGTTGAAAGAGGAAACCGGAGTGACAGCGCAAAGCTATGAGGATTTGGGCAAGCTGTACCCCACTCCCGGCTACTGCGGTGAAATAATACATATGTACCTTGCCAAGGGGCTTTCGTTCGGGGAACAGAAGCTTGACGACGACGAGTTCCTTGAGGTCAGGAAAATCCCCTTGAAAACGGCCTTTGAAATGGTTATGAAAAATGAGATAAGGGACAGCAAGACCCAGGTAGGGATTGTAAAGACATACTATAAAATATACGGTGAGAAAATATGAAATTTGTTCTTGCATCGGGTTCTCCGAGAAGACGGGACATACTTAAAGGCGCAGGTTATGATTTTGAAATACTTACCGCAGATTTGGACGAAACCCTGCCGCAGGGAATAAGGCCCGAAGAAGCGGTGCTTTGTTTGGCTCAGCTGAAGGGCGACGCCGTTTCCAAAAAAACGGACCTGACCGTTGTTTCCGCCGATACGGTGGTTGCGCTTGACGGGAGAATTCTCGGAAAGCCCGGAAACATGAGCGACGCCTTTGATATGCTGTCGGCGCTTTCGGGAAAGACCCACAGCGTTTTTACGGGGGTCTGCATACAAAATGCGGATAAGAAAGTAAAATTTTACGAGCAAACGCTGGTTGAGTTCTACAGCCTGTCCGAAAAGGAAATATATGATTATATCCTTACAAAAGAGCCTATGGACAAGGCAGGCGCTTACGGGATTCAGGGACTGGGGGCGTTGCTTGTAAAAAGGATAAACGGCGATTATCTCAATGTGGTGGGACTGCCGCTTGCAAGGCTTTCGAGGGAGCTTAAAAAATTCGGAATTTGATTTTTGCCTTTTTTACGGAGGGTTTTATGAGCTATATAAAAGATATGCGAAGATATATAGGCCATAAGCCGATGATTTCGGCAGGGGCTACGGCAGTTGTAATTAAGGATAACAAAATTCTGTTAAACCTGCGCTCTGATACAGGCACATGGGGAATGCCGGGAGGGGCGATGGAGCTTGGCGAAAATTTGGAGCAGACGGCGGCAAGGGAGCTGAAAGAGGAAACGAATTTGACCGCCGAAGAATTTACCCTCTTAAATGTTTTTTCGGGTAATGACTTCTATTTTAAATACCCGAACGGCGACGAGCTTTACAGCGTCATAGCGCTTTACCTTGCAAAAGGCGTTGAGGGAAAGCTTAAAATTACGGACGGCGAAAGCACAAGGCTTGAATATTTTGACAAAAACTCCGTTCCCGAGCTTGAGAGCAGGGCAAAAGTCTTGCTCGACTGGCTTTTAGAAAATAATTATCTAAAATGATTTTGCAAAATGAAAATATAAAAAATAAACGGCGGCCGTACCTGGGAAAACCAAGGTACGGCCGCTTAGCTTTTGGATTTTCAAAGCAAATTACAGGGGCTTATGCAATAGGGATTTCTTCATTTTCAAAAATTTTGCGGGGGGGGGGTAGAACTGTTTTTAATAGTGTTTTTAAGTACTGTTTTAGTAAAATACTGACTATCTGTTTGTGTGGAGGAGTATTCTCCGTCATATTTGTTCGCTATTTCGCAAATTATTTCTATGCCGTTTCCGTGCCCGTCGGATTTTTTGCTTTTATTCTGATTTTTGCTGTTGTATCCGTTTTCGCTTTTTATAACTATGTTTTCCTCGTCTATGCTTACAGATACCCGGCAGGTTCTGTTTTTGCTTAATGCGTTCACAGCGTTAATTTCATTGTCGATTATGTTGTTGAGCAGTCGGCAAAGGTCGTAATCATCAATTTGTATCGGGCAGTTTTCGTCAATTTCCGCAATAAGCTTTATCCCCAGACTTTCCGCCTGCTGCAGCTTAATAAACAGTATGGTGTTTACCGTTTCGTCCGAGCATACGGAAAAGCCTGCCAGCCCCTCAAGGTCGTCGTTTGTGCTTTTAAGTATGGCAAGCGCTTTTTCGGGCTTGCCTATCTCTATAAAGCCCCTTGCGGTGTTAATTATGTTTGAGAGATCGTGCTTTATTTTGCGAAACTCCTGCTTTTCCTTTTTCAGCATCATTGTCTGCTGAAAGTCAAAGGCGTTTTTAATAAGCTGTCTTTCCTTTTCGATATTTTCCGTCTCCAGCTTTTCGATATGGTCTACCACAAAAATTATAAGAAAGTCCAAAAGCATGCAGACAAGCAATGAGACAATAACAAATTTGCTTATGTAATTGTCCTTTATAACCATGGGGTTGGCCCTTAATACCATTGCGGATATAAGCGAGCTGAAGGCGTGCGTAAACGGGAACAGCAGGAAAAATGTAAACTTCGGCTTATATTGCAGTAATTGATTTTCCTTAGGCTTTAAACGCCTTATCAGCGCCGCAAACAAAAATGAAAACGCAAATGAGGTTGAACAGCACGATGCAAAATCAACAACGGTTAATGTAGTCTGGCTTATCGCAATATAGTCGGAAGAGGTCAGCAGGTTTCTGAAAAATTCAAAAATTATCGTACTGCATGTGTATGTGAGAAAACCGAATACGACAGAGAAAATTTTTGAAAACAGTTTTCCCTCGCAAACAATTAAAATAACGACAAGCTGTACGGCGTAATAAAAAAATGCGGCCGCAACCTCAAGCCACGGGGGTACGGAATACCGGCTCAATAAATTGAGCGAAAAGAAAGAATACAGCATGCAGGTAACGGTAACCGAAAAGAATGTTACGAGGGAATTATATTTGTCCTTTAATACCGAGTGAATTATATTGAAAGAGATAAGCGCCCTTACAAGGTGCAAAATCCATGTCCATGGGAAAAACTGCGATAAATCTATTGTTTCCAAATCAATCACCTTTTTATAAGCTGAGTTTATAGCGGTTGTATTTATTAACCGCTTCGGTATATTTCTTTGCCGGAACGGGAACGACAAAGCCGTCGTCAAGAACGAATTTATAAGGTTCGTAGGAGACAATGTAATTCAAATTTACCATAAAGCTTTTATGTACCCTTAAAAAGTTCGGGGGCAGAAGCTTTTCGTATCTTTTCAGCGAAGAGTATGCCCGTATCTGCTCATTATCCCAAATATGAAATATTACATTGTTATCGAGCGACTCTATATACATGATGTCCTGAACATTTACCTTTCTCCTCTTACTGCCGATGCTCAAAAAATACGGGGCGTCGCTTTTGTTGGAAATATGCTTTATTGCCCGTCTGATTGCCCTTTCCAATGTTTCGTCGTTCATTCTCGACTTAACCATAAAATAACAGCAGTTCGTCTCGGAAATGTTGTAAGCGCATTGCGGATAGGCGGTCATAAAAATAAATTGCACATAGCTGTCGTCAATATTTTTGATTGTCCAGTCCATGGCGTTTTGATCGTTTACCATAATGTCAAGAAAAACAATATCGACTCTCTCGCCCTCAATGTGCTTTTTCAATTTGTCCAAATCATTGAAGCAGGTGATTTTAAAATCCATTTTGAAAACCTGTTTCATACAACTTTCAATTTTGTATGAAATAATTTCATGAAATGCAATTTCATCATCACAAATTACAATATTAATCATTCTTATACCTCTGTCAAATTTCCAATATCCTGTATATTATACCATATTATAGGGAAATTTTTCAGTTTTTTACCCTGATTTCTCGGTCGTTTACCCTGATACATCTGTAAAATTCTGTATAATCGGTAAAATTAAAGAGAAAATTGTAAAAAGATAAAATCAGATAAAATAATGCAAAAAAATCAGTCTATTATTTTCGTCGGGCAATATTTTTCGACCGAAAACACGCAAAATATACAAGTTAAATTTTCAAAACGGCAAGGTTTTAACTAACTGTAATATTTTGGCACGCTTATTATTAAACCATAATCATCTATAAAAATCAACAAAATTACAAAATAATATTAACTTTTTCATTAATTGTCACAAATATACTTTTTTGCTCAAGCTATATTGCTTTTTGCGGAAAATTAAAAAAATCAGGGACTGTTTTGCGGTTAAAACAGTCCCTGATTGTGCTTTTACTCAAATATGATTTTTAGGTGTGTGCAAATTATGCGTGCAAATAATGTGTGAAAATGAAAGTAAAATATCCTAAAAATATTTTATTATAGTAACTGCATTTTAAAATTTTAATATAATATGTCAATAATGCGCCATGAAGCGCAGATAAAAATTTTGCCGTCAGACGGGTAGGGGAATTTGGCTTAAACGGATTTTGCGGAGGTGCTTAAGGCGAGGGGAGTCGAACACACACCGCTTCACGCAGGCTCTTTTCGGCGCTTTTACGCTTCTCCTCGTTGCCTTGCGTCAGCAAGGCTTCCTCGTCCGCACGCAAAATCACACGAAAAATAGCTCTGCGTTAAGTGCAAAGCAGTTTTCACCGAGCGGATTTGCGTTCAGGCAAGGAAGCGTCCGAAGGAAATACTGCCGTATTGTCAAGGGCGATGACACAGCATGGGCGTAAATCCGCCGTTGAAAACCGGTGTGGGTTCGGCTCCCCTCGCCTTATCGTTGAAAGAGTAAGAATTTTTTGATGCTGTCACTGAATTATCAAAAGCTATTAGTCCGCAGAAGTCGTGCTATATTATTTTAAGGCGTTTGAAGGGCAACAGGCTTATAAAATAATTTGAATTGCGGATTTCAGATATTCAAGGAAGCCGTCTCTTTTGTCCTCGGGTATCATTCGCAGTAATTCGATAGCTTTAAGCTCAAATTCGCTCAAATTCTCCTGCGTTTCGGGATTTCTGACATTTGTATATCCCATTAAATACGACGGGGAAACATTGAAATATTCCGCAAGCGTCTTTATTGTGGAGCTTTTCATATTGGTTACATTTCCGTTTTCGTATTTCCAAATTGCCTGCTTTTGCACCCCGATAACTTTGCCGAGCTGTTCCTGAGTCAAGCCTTTTTCTTTTCTTAATTGCTTTAGCCGTTCTGCAAGTGTCACTGCTGTTTCACAACCTTTCAGATATAAGTATATATTGTAAAGTGTCTAAAATCAATAATTTTTAATTTGAAATATCTTAATAAGTTAATTTTTATGTTGACAAGTTAGGCAGAATATGTTAATATTCAAGTATCTTAAAAAGATGATTGATTGTAAAAGGAGGGATAAAAGTGAACAAACAGTTATTAAGGTCTAAAATGGCTTTGTTCGGAGATACCGTTGCAACCCTTTCGTCGAAAATAGGCACCTCCACTGCTTCTCTATCCTTGAAAATGAATGGAAAATCAGACTTTAGACAGAGTGAAATAGACAAAATCAAAAATATATATTATTTGAGCGCCGATGAGATAGTAAATATTTTTTTTGCCACTCAGGTATCGCATAAAGATACCAACGGCAATGATAAGGGGTAGCTTAAAAGAAAACCTCTTTCGGCTCGGTAAAAATTCCGTAAAAAGCGGGGCGTTTGGACTTTCTCCGGCTTAAGTTTTGCCTTTCACGGCGGTGCGGCACGCATACAAATTTTACATTATCCTCGCATAATATAGGCAAAATATGCCTGTTTTTTTCATAAATTCTTCGCAAAATAAAAGTCCGTTGGTGCAATGTCCATCAACGGGCTTTTATTATTCGCAGATTACGGTCAACAGATGATTTTTGTCTATCGTCACTTTTTCTTTAAATTCCCCGTCATATTCTGTCTTTAACGCTTCGTTTTGACAGGAGGAAATAATTTTCATTCTGCTGAAATTGCCGTCAAAAAGTATGCTTGCCCTCTCGCCCTCGTTGACAATAACGGTGACGGTTTTCCCCTCGGGGGTGAGGAAAGAAAAGGCGTTCAGGCTGTTGCCGTTTTCGGGTAAATTGCCCGTGTCAAGGCAGACGGAGCCTATGGGGATAAACTTTGAAAAATGCGCCGTGGCGTAATACCTTTTGGCTGTGTAAAAGCGTGAAAAGTCATTTGTTGCGGTGAGCATACCGTCGCCGTAATCCCTGCCGTCCTCTTTTACGGAAATCTGATTTACCGCCACCCAGGAGGTCCAGCTTTGAGCGCCGGCAAGTATGAGGTCCTGGCCTATAATCCTCGCCGTGATAAGCGCCGCCTTGAACGAATCCGTGGGGCTTTTGTTGGGAAGCTCGCACCACTCGGACATATCAAAACGAAGCTCGGGATTTTTCAAAACCAAATCGTTTTTAAATTTAATTCTCGTTTCGTAATCATCGTCGCCGTGATATGAATGATAGGCGAATATCGGCATAACGCTCATAATAAGCCCGTCGTTTTTGAGCGCCTGCAAATACTCGGGCGTAAGTCCCGTCATCTCGCCGGACTCCGGCCCGTAAAGCTTAACGGGAAGTTTCCTGTCGATAATTTCCTGCGCAAAGAGTCGGTAAATTTCGATTAGCTCCTGCGTTTCATAGTGACAGCCCTCCTGCCATACATATGAGCCGCCCCATTTCCATTGAGGCTCGTTTATGGGGCTTATATATTTTACGGGCACACCGTCATTTAAGAAAAATTCGGCAATATCAAGCATATAATTTACAAATTTTTTGTAATTCATCTTGGGTATATTGCAGGTGTGGTAAAGCAGGCTTCCCGTGCTTTGACCCGTTGAGGTCTGCGACCAATGCGGAGAATTGGCAAAGAGAATTACCGTGTCGATATTTCCCTTTTTTAAGCACAATTTCATAAAATCGCGGGCGGTTTTGTCGTTTTCAAAATTATAATGGCCCTGCTGTGCTTCACGGTCGAACTCGTAAAGGCTTTCGGTAAGCCTCCAGGGGTTTGTAACACGGCAGTTGCCCCTGTCGTAGCCTGCGCCGACATTATAGCGGTAAATGTTAAGCCCGAGACCGCTGTCGCCGTAGAGCATTTCGGAAATTACCTCTGCCGCCTCGCCCGTGCAGTATTGGCTCCACCAGCAGGAAGAAGTGCCGAAGCCTTTAAGGGTTTGCAGTTTTTTGGCGTTTTTAAAATCAAGCTTCATATTTTATCACTCTTCAATTTTTATATCTGCCGGAATTTTGCCGTGGAATGCGGCGTTGCCCAGATTTATGGGCGAGGTGAATATTTTTACTTTATTTTTCAGAACCTTTAATTTGCTCCTGTCCTTTTTCACATCGCACAGGCTCATTATGCCGATACCGTTTTGAAAATCCTCAAGGGCCGTACCGTCGGGGATTTTAACGGTTACCTGTTTTATTTCGCCGGGCATAAGGTCAAAGTAATTGTCCGAAAAAGGCTCCTCCGCCGTTTTGCTTTCAAGCCTTACAAGGCGTGCGAATTTATCGGATTTAAGGTAAATTTTAAGAAGCTGTCCGTCCCTTTCAAAATTTACGGATATTTTAGCCTTCGGAAGCTTCAGGTTCTTTTCCCTGTCAAGCAAAACGGTCTTTTGAAGCAGGGCTTTGCCGTCTTTGATAAGCCTTATTAACACAGCGTCGCCGCTCTTGTCAAGCTCCCTTGCATCGAAGCTGTAAACGAGCTTATTTTCAAGGCGGTCAAGCGTAACGGCCGTTGATTTTCTGTATTTCTCACCGCCGTTTATTTCAAAGACTGCGGCCTCAAGAGTTACTTTTTGCTCACTGTTTAAATCGTTTATAACATAAATATCTATTTTATTTTCGTCGTTTTCCACCGAGACGCCCAGCGGCGCATTGAAATTCCTTGCCGAATACTGCAAAGCCTTGTAATTGCCGTAGTAATCGTAGCTTGACCAGGAGCATACCGGCCAGCAGTCGTTAAACTGCCAATACAGGGCGCCGTTGCACCTGCCCTTATTCCTGCGCCAATGGGCCGTTGCGTCCTCGATACACTCCGCCTGGGTTATCTGCGAAAGGTAAATGCAGTCCTCAAATTTTTCGGGGAGATCGAAACGGGAGGCAATGTAGTAAATCATCTTGTCGTTGCCGTTTTGACATTTTTGGTGGGAGAGGAAAACCTCGCTTGCAAGGTCGAAATCCTTTTCTTCGGCAAATTTTTTAACCGTTTTTATATCGGGCAGGCTTTCAAAGCCGAACTCCGAACAGAAACGGGTCATTCTCTTTCTGTAAAAGCTCATGGGTTTAAGCCCGTGCCATACCGCCCACAGGTGGGTGTCGCCCACATTGTCGCAGTCAACGCCCTTGTTGTGGGAAATTCCCACGGGCGAACCCGGTGTAAAGGGCGTAGAGGTATCGTATTTTCTTATCTCGTCCTCAAGTATGTGCCAGAAGAATTTTTCCGTCCATTCAATATAATTCCTGTACGCAAGCCAGCCCGAGTGCATCTCCTCGATCTCGTTGTTGCCGCACCAAAGCGCAAGAGAGGCGTGATGCGAAAGGCGTTTTACATTGTATTCGATTTCCCTTTTAACATTTTCAAGAAAATCCTCTTTGAAAAACGGATATGCCTGACAGGCGAACTGAAAATCCTGCCAGAGCAAAATTCCCATTTCATCGCAGGCGTCGTAAAATTCATCGCTTCCGTAATATCCGCCGCCCCAAATTCTGAGGAAATTCATATTTGAAAACCTCACGGCGCCGAGCAGCTTTTTAAGAGCCTTTATATCAAATCTCGTTATGAACTGATCGGGCGGAATGTAGTTTGCACCCTTTGCAAAAACGGGTACGCCGTTGAGGACGAACTGAAAATTTTTGCCCCATTTGTCTTTTTCACGGTTTAGCTCTATTGTGCGAAGACCTATCTTTTTCTCCGTTTGGCAAAGCTTTTCGCCGCCGCAAAAAAGCTCCGCCCTTACGGTATATAAGGGCTGAATGAACTTGCCCGAAAGCTCATAAGTCCACCAGAGCTCGGGGTTTTCAATTTCAAAAACCGCTTCGGCAGAATTTTCGCTCAAAACCTCGCCGTCGGGGCAAATTACGGATATTACGCAGTCCGTGTTGCCGTCCGAACAGTATTCAATATCCGCCTGCGCCTTAATGCTGACCTTTCCGTCCCTGTGTTCCTGACCGAGCTTTAGGAAATTGAGCCTCGCATGCTTTACAAATTCAAGCTCAACATTGCCCGTAATGCCGCTGGGCGTAAGCACGGGACCCCAGTCCCAGCCGAAATGGCTTTGCGGCTTCCTTATATGTACTATGCCGTTCTGCCCGTTGCTGTTGGGGGGAGCGGACTCCTTTTTGTATATGCGTTCAACATATTTTTTGGGGGAGCGGAAAATGATTGATAGCTCGTTGTTCCCAAGCTTTAGATAATTTTTAACTGAAAAGCTGTACCCTATAAAACAGTTACAGCATTGAGCAAGCTTTTTACCGTTGATATACAGCTCGCAGACGGTGTCGAGCATATCACAGTTTAGATAAATTTTATCTGAATTCAACTCTTCCCTGTCAATGCCGAAAACTTTTTTGTATTCCCAGTCCTTTTCGGCGACAAAGCCCAAATCCTTTTCGTTTGTTCCCACAAACGGGTCGGGTATAATCCCGTTTGCCATAAGGTCAAGATAATTACAGCCGGGGACTTGGGCGCACAGCTCTTTTTCCGTTTTGTATTCTTTAAAGGTCCAGGTGCCGTTTAATGTCTTTTTCATACTTATCTCCCGTAGGTTTCTTTAATCAGCTTTAAAATATCCCTGTCGGCAGGGCAGAAATCGTATTTTGGTATTTCTTCGGGCGTTATCAGTTTTATATCGTTGTGTTCGAGCAGCTTCGGCTCGCCCTCGGTAATCTCGGCGTTAAAAAGGGTCAGATGAATGAGCAGGTCGGGATATTTGTGGGTAACCTCGGTAAAAACGCCGTTTACCTTAATTTCTACGCCAAGCTCTTCACGGCATTCCCTTTTAAGGGCTTCCTCCTTGCTTTCGCCCGGCTCTACCTTGCCGCCGACAAATTCCCACAACAGCCCTCTTGTCTTGTGCTTCGGCCTTTGGCAAATCATAAATTTGTTACCCTCCCGGATAAGTGCGGCAACAACCTGCGTGATTTTTTCGTTATACATTTCACCACCCCTTAAATATGATTAATATTATACAATGTAAACGGCAATATTGCAACGAAATATGAGCATAAAGTTATATTTGTTAAAAAGGTATTTATTTTTTTAAAAGTAAATGGTATTATATAACTCGGAAAGGGATGATACATTTGAAAAAAATTCATTTCAGCGATAAATTTAAAAAAGTCGTAAAAAAAACCGTTAAGACCTTACTGTGCATAGTGCTTACCGTTTGTATCCTGCTATCTGTAACGGTACTCGGACTTAAGGCTTACCAGAAATCAACACAGGGCGACGCCTCCCTGCTCAAAGGCGAAACTCAAAAGGCGTTTTCAACTGAATTTTACAATGTTGTCACATATCCTAAGACAAAAACTCAGGGAAGATATTGGCGTGACGGAATGATAGGCGGTAACGGAAAGCTCGGCTTTGTTACCTCCGGCGCTCCGTACAGCGATACCATTATATATCAGGATGTCGATTATATTATGCCGACAGACCGTGACAGGAACTATTTGCCTGATTTAACGGGCGACCTTGAAAAGACAAGGCAGGCCGTAGTTAATCTTGATATGAGCTGGAATGTTGCAGACAGTAAAAGCTGGAATTACGGTTATTCGTTCCACCCGGGTCAGCAGTTGAGGCTTACTCAGGAGAAATCATTATTCTTTAAGGATTATATCCGCTGGACGGACTACGAAACAGGCGAGGTAGGCGTTTCGTACCGTGATAAGAACGGCACATGGGAGAGAACAACCTTTACCTCCCGAACGGACGATGTGACGGTTACAAAAATTACGCAGTCGTCGCAGGGCAGTAAAATAAACCTCACTTTATCTCTTGACGACGCAAGCGGAATTTATAAGTTCGGCAACGGCGACGAGAAAAATATGCAGTACAAAAAGCTTGTCGATGATAAGGGCGAGTATATAAGCTTTGTCGCACATTATCCCGACTATGAGCTCTCTTCGCTTGCAGACGGCGGATATGCCGGCGTTACATATATTGTTGTTGAGGGCGGCTCAAAGGAAAAGGTACAGCTTGACGCCGACAAAAATCAAAAACAGAGCGAAAGTATAATAAAGGGCGACGCAAACCCCGCCGTTAAAATTACCGACGCAGACGCAGTTTACCTTATAACCAAAAACGACAGAAGCTTCAATCTGTGTCCCTTTGAGGAGTTTGAAAATAAAACGCAGTACGCTCTCACGGACGAATTAATGAAGGACTGCAAGGCCGTTGCGGATAAATACACCAAGGACGGCAAGTTCGACTATTCCATGGCGTTAAAGCCGAGCGCAGATATTCAGGCGGAAATGTTTAACCGTGTGAGCTTTACTCTCGGCGGCGATGAAAACGGGCAGAGGGATCTCCCCAACGAGGATTTGCTGTTTAAGCAGAAGTTCTCCGGAAAAGTAAACGAGGCGCTTATCGAAAGATTTTATAAACAGGCGAGATACGCTATGATTTGTTCAAGCGGCTATTCGATGACAAGGCTTTCGGGAATGTGGACGGGCGAGTTCAACCCCGGCTGGCGCAGCGACTATACCATGGACGCAAACGCCAATCTTCAGTCAAGCGGTATGAACACCTCAAACCTTGTCGAGTTCGGCGAGGGCTATATAAAGTTTATTCTTCGTCAGATAGACGATTGGAAAATCAACGCCGAAAAAATTTACGGTATGAAGGACGCAATTCTCTGCCCCGTTCACAGCGACGGCGACGGTGCGCTCAACGCAGAGTATTATCAGGGCTATCCGTTCCAATACTGGAATGCCGGCGCAAGCTGGATGATTCAGCCGATTTACGAGATGTACGAGTGCTTCGGTAATGTGAGCATTACGGGCGATAACGGCGAAAAAATGAAATTGCTTGAAGATGTGCTTTTGCCGCTTCTTACATTGCAGTCAAATTTCTGGGATCAGCTTGTTACCCCCGAATACTATACCGATAAGGACGGCAACGCCTGCTACGAAAAGGGCAAGACCGATTTAAAGGACGGGGAAAAGTATTTGCTTGTTCCCTCGTACTCACCAGAAAACACAACGGGCGGTGAAAAATACAATTCCACCGTCGCCGCAAACGCCGCTATGGATATAGGTGCGGCAAAGAGCGGACTTGAAATGACAATAAACGCAGAAAACGCCGTTAAATCTGACGGCTATGAGCAGAGAGTCGAGCATTGGACGGAGCTTTTAAACAACTTGCCCGATTATCAGCTTGACGAAAGCGGAGCCGTTAAGGAATGGTGCGCCAATCAGTATGAGGACAACAACAAGCACCGCCATATCAGCCACCTTTACTGCGCTTGGCCGCTCAACGAAACACAGCACGATGAAAAGCTTGCAGACGCAGTTCTCCGCGCAATAGAAAACAGAGAAAAGGAAAACAGCGCTTCGCACGGCTTTGTTCATCAGGCTTTGGTGCTTGCAAGGCTTAAACAGGGCGAGAGGGTAAACGGCTTGGTACACAGCCTTTTGAAGAGCAATATCTGCTATACCTCGCTTATGACGGACCACAACACGAACAGGGGCTCGGACACCTACTGCACCGATACGGAATTGGGTATGATAGGCATAGTAAACGAAAGCCTTGTATATTCCGAAAGGGGCGAGATTGAGCTGTTGCCGGCGCTTCCCGACGATTGGGTAAAGGGCGAGATTAACGGCATCAGGGCGAGGACAAACGCCGTTGTTTCCGTTAAGTGGGAGAACGGCAAGGCAACCGCCGAGATAACCTCGGACATCGACCAGACCTTAAAGGTTTTGTGCGCCGGTTCCGAAGCCCAAACGGTAACGCTGAAAGCAGGCGAGACAAAAACTCTTGATTTTAATTTTTAATAAGCGATAAAAATAATCACCGGCTTGTAAACTCAGGCCGGTGATTTAGTTTGCCGATAAACTGTTTTGCAATAGCAAAATATTAAAAAGTTTTTGTCCGTCTTTTTTCAAAAAGAAGATTCCCCTGCCAGGGGAAATGTCTGCGAAGCAGACAAAAGGGTAAGGGTCGAGGGGCAACGCCCCCGTCGCAGTCCGCAGACTGCGAAAAACCTGTACTTAAGGCGAGGGGAGTCGAGCGCACGCCGCTTCACGCAGGCTCTTTTCGGCGCTTTTACGCTTCTCCTC
>CANRHD010000022.1 GCA_947630285.1 uncultured Clostridia bacterium
GTTTGGTAATTACATTATACCATATTTTGAAGTTGCTTCTCTTTTTTATTGGTTCATATCATTTTAACACATACAAACAGTTCTATCTGTTCGCTTTAAGCTTGGCAAAGAGCTTTACATTCCCCGATTTTACCCTTGAAATGAATTTACCCTCCAGCTTTGTCAGAAAAACGCTTTTCATTCTGACGGGCACAAGCATAAGCTTCATCAATGCCGATTTCGGCTTGGCGTATTTAAGCGCCTCACGGGTGGAGGACGAGTTTATCATCTTGCCGATCTGCTCGCTTTTTTCCCTTTCGCTCAATGTGCAGGCGGAATTTGTAACATTTTCTATACAGCCGATTACCCTCTCGATATATCTGCGGAAAATCATTTCACGGCTTTCTTCGTCGTCAATGCCCCAATGCCTGTAAAGCGAAAGCATCCAGCCGTGCTCCTGTTCCCTCTTTTCATACATATCGCTTCTGTATTTTGCGGTTTCGCTGTCGCTTCTTGCCCTCATAAAATGATAATACCGCTTTTGAATTAAGGCGACCCGTTCAATATCCCTTATCACATCGAGGTTAAAGGGAAAATCGTCCCAAAAGGTATTCTTGAAGCGAATGTTGTTATCCATTATATATTTTCTTTGAAAGAGCTTGTTCCACGGGGTATATAAAAGGTTTTCATCGAACATTTTATAGGCGTACTCACGGAACTCGCGCCGGGATTTAAAATCCCTTGACGGCAGGCTCTGGCTCTGGGAGTAAAAATCGGTATCGGAATAATAGGTATCGATATAATATCCGGCAACCACAAGCTGTGCGTCCGTCTGCTTCGCCTTATCGTACATATCCTTTAGCATTTCAGGCTCCGCCCAGTCGTCGGAGTCCATAAAATACAGATACTCGCCCCGTGCCCGCTCTATCGCCGTATTCCTTGCGGACGGTGCGCCGCCGTTCTCCTTGTGAATTACGGTAATTCTCGAATCCTTTGCCGCATATTCGTCGCAGATTTTTCCGCTCCTGTCGGGAGAGCCGTCGTCAACCGCTATGAGCTCCCATTGGCTGAAGCTTTGGGCGATAAGGCTGTCAAGGCAGTTTCTTATATAATTTTCAACATTGTAGACCGGCATAATAACCGAAATTTTAATATCGTTCATTTTGAAAACTCTTTTTCGCAAATTTCAAGCGCCGCTTCTATGCACTTGTCCATGTCATAATACTTATAGAGCCCGAGCCGCCCTCCGAAAATCACATCTTCACGCTGTTGTGCAAGCCTGCGGTACTTTTCGTAAAGGCCGTTGTTTTTTTCGTCGTTTACGGGGTAATACGGCTCTTTTCCCCTTTGGAAAACCTCCGGATATTCCCTTGTGATAACCGTTTTTTCCTGCCTGCCGAAGTTAAAATGCTTATGCTCGATTATCCTTGTATAGGGTATGTCCCTTTCGGAAAAATTCATAACCGCAACGCCCTGGAAATTATCCGTATCAAGCGTCTCGGTTTCAAACCTGAGGCTCCTGTAATCGAGTTCGCCCAGGCAATAGCCGAAGAACTCGTCTATCATACCCGTGAACAGGCACTTTTTTGCAAGGGAAGAAAATTTTTCCCTGTCCGAGAAAAAGTCGGTATCCGTTAAAATCTCAACGCCGAAGAACAGCTTTTCAATCAATTCGTTGTAGCCGTTTACGGGTATGCCCTGGTACCTGTCGTTAAAATAATTGTTATCGTAGGTGTAACGGACGGGCAGGCGCTTAATTATAAATGCCGGCAAATCGGAGCAATCCCGTCCCCATTGCTTTTCGGTGTAGCCCTTTACGAGCTTTTCGTAAACCTCCCTGCCGACAAGGCTTATTGCCTGCTGTTCAAGGTTTTGCGGCTCGCCGGCAACCTCACGCCTTTGGCTTTCGATAATTTCCCGTGCCTGCTCGGGGGAGCTTATGCCGAACATCTTGGAAAAGGTATTCATATTAAACGGCAGATTATAAATAACGCCGTCATAATTGCAAACGGGGGAATTTATAAAATTGTTAAACTCGCACAGCCCGTTTACATAGTCCCAAACCCTGCGGTTGTTTGTATGAAAAATATGTGCGCCGTAGCGGTGGACGGTAATGCCCTCTATATTCTCGCAATATAGGTTTCCGCCTATATGGCTTCGCTTTTCGATAACAAGGCACTTTTTGCCGTGCTTTTTGGCTTCGTTAGCAAATACGGCGGAAAACAGCCCTGCCCCGACTATCAGGTAATCATAATCTTTCATAATTATCTCCGTTAAACTGTACTGCCTGAGCGTACATTATACTGTATAATCAATCATTTTATCATATTTATAACATTTTTTCAATACTTTTAGCGGCGGCAAGCCCCGTTTACGGGTAGCGTTTAATTTCGTCCGTCTCGCCGAGCAAATAATCAATGCTGGTGTTATAAAACCTTGCAAGCTTAATTAAAATGGCCGTCGGTAAATCATTTTCCCCTGTTTCGTATTTGGAATAACCTGTCTGAGACATTCCGAGGATTTTTGCAACCTGTGTCTGATTCATATCCCTGTCCTCTCTTAAATCACGAATCCTCTTATACATTCTTTTTCACCTCGAAACCATTATAGATTAAGGGGAATTTCATACTTGACTTTTAACCTGTTTTAGGTTACAATGAATTTAACCTGAAATGTATTATTTTGGGTAATTCTTAATTATTAGAAAGGAAAACAATATGAAAGCAAAAAAATTTTTATCATTGTTAATGTCACTTGCAATGATACTGACTGCTCTGCCCTTGTCAGGGGTTACTGCGTTTGCGGAGGACGGAACGCACACGAGCGGAGATTTTGAGTATGTGGTACTCGAAGACGGCACAGCGGAGATTACAGGTTATGTGGGTAATTCGGAGGTACTTGATATTCCCTCAAAGCTTGACACATATACTGTTATAAGTATAGGCAATGATGCATTTGCCGATTGCGACGGCTTAACAAGCGTAACAATACCTGACAGCGTTACAAGCATAGGTGATAGCGCATTTCACTGGTGCACCAATTTAACAAGCATAAAAATACCCGAAAGCGTTAAGAGTATAGGCAAAAGAACATTTTATAATTGCTGCGACTTAACAAGCGTAACAATACCAAACAGCGTTATAAGCATAGGTGAGGGTGCATTTTTAAGATGCGACAGCTTAACAGAAATAAAGGTTGACGCAAGCAATAAAAACTTTACTTCACAGGAAGGCGTTTTATTTGATAAAGATATAACAGAACTTATACAATATCCTATAGGAAATACAAGAACATCATATGATATTCCCAAAGGCGTTACAAATATAGGTGGGTATGCATTTGATTATTGCGATTTAACAAGTATAACAATACCCGAAAGCGTTACAAGCATAGGTGATAGCGCATTTTCTGATTGCTACTACTTCACAAGCATAGCAATACCCGAAAGCGTTACAAGCATAGGTGAGTATGCATTTTCCGATTCTAACTTAACAAGCATAACAATACCTAACAGCGTTATAAGCATAGGTGAGGGTGCATTTTATGATTGTACCTCCTTAACAGAAATAAATGTTAACACAAACAATAAAAACTATTCCTCACAAGACGGAGTATTATTTGATGAGAATAAAACAGAACTTATACAATATCCGGCAGGAAATGCAAGAGATAAATATGATATTCCAAACAGTGTTACAAGCATAGGTTGGGGTGCATTTAGAGATTGTGACAGCTTAACAAGCATAACAATCCCCGACAAAGTTGCAAGCATAGGCGAGTATATGTGTAGTAATTGCGACAGCTTAACAAGCATAACTATAGGCAACGGCGTTACGAGCATAGGGGGTTGGGCATTTGAAAATTGCGAGAGCTTAACAAACATAACAATCGGTAATAGCGTTACAAGCATAGGCTATAATGCGTTTGCAAACACGGGATGTTATAACAGCGATTCGAACTGGAAAAACGGTGTTCTCTATATAGATAACTGTTTAATAGAAGTAAAGGACGATGAAATCCCCGAAAACTATACAATAAATGAGGGGACAAAGTTTATTGCAAACGATACATTTTTGGGTTGCGAAAACTTAACAAGCGTAACAATACCCGACAGCGTTACAATCATAGGTGAGTATGCGTTTAACTCTTGCACCAGTTTAGCAAGCATAACAATAGGTAATAGCGTTACAAGCATAGGTGAGTATGCATTTTCATCCACGGAATATTATAACAACGATTCAAACTGGGAAAACGGCGTTCTCTATATAGATAATTATTTAATAAGTACAATTTGGTTTGAAGTTCCTAAAAATTATAAAATCAATGAGGGAACAAGGGCTATTGCAGACCGTGCATTTGAATTTTGTTCCGACTTGAAAAGCGTAACAATACCCGAAAGCGTTATAAGCATAGGCAATGAAGCATTTTATGAGTGTTACAGTTTAACCGATATTTACATATTAAATAAGGATTGTAATATTGTTTCATCAGAAGATTATTATACAATACCTACTGAAACCACAATTCACGGTTACGCAGGTTCAACCGCTGAAAGCTATGCAGAAGAACACGGCAATAAATTTGATATGATATGCAATCATTCAAATATGAAAAAGGTTGAAGCAAAGGCGGCAACCTGCACCGAGGACGGCAATATTGATTATTACCATTGCCCCGAGTGCAACAGGAATTACGAGGACATAAACGGCAACGAGGAGATTACCGATGTTGTTGTAAAGGCTACAGGTCATAAATTCGAGAACGGCGTTTGCACCGTTTGCGGTGAAAAAGAGCCTGTAACCCCCGACAAGCAGAACGCTATCGGCGATGTTGACGGCAACAAGAAAATTACAATTACCGACGCCAAGTGGATTTTACAAAACACCGTAAAATCAAGAACCTTTACCGAGGCTCAGGCAAAGGCCGCCGACCTCAACAAGGACGGTAAAATTACAATCGTTGACGCAAAATGGGTGCTTCAGATTGTTGTAGGCCTCAGGGACGCCCAAACCCTTAAACCGATTAAGAAATAACCAATAATAAAGCATTTACAAAAGTTCAAAAGTTCAAAAGTTCAAAAATTAAAATCGTTGCGCATTGTTACTCCCTGTAACAATGCGCAGCAAACTAAAGGAGGAAAACCATGCAAAAAACAGCTCATAGGAAAATATTATCATTGTTAATGTCACTTGCAATGATACTGACTGCTCTGCCCCTGTCAGGGGTTACGGCATTTGCACAGGACGGAACGCACACGAGCGGAAACTTTGAGTATGCAGTACTCGAAGACGGCACGGCGGAGATTACGGATTATACGGGTAGCGCAGAAACGCTTGAAATCCCCTCAAAGCTTGATACATATACTGTTACAAGTATAGGTGATGAGGCATTTGGATATAACGACGACTTAGTAAGCTTAACAAGCGTAACAATACCCAACAGCATTACAAATATAGGTAATTATGCATTTGCAGGTTGCTTCAGCTTAGCAGGCGTAACAATACCCGACAGCGTTACAAGCATAGGCGAGTATGCATTTGAAGATTGCGACAGCTTAACAAGCATAACAATCCCCGACAAAGTTGCAAGCATAGGCGAGTATATGTGTAGAGATTGCGACAGCTTAACAAGCGTAACAATAGGTAAAGGCGTTACAAATATAGGTGACGGTGCATTTTATGGCTGTAACGCTTTGACAAGCATAACAATATCTAACGGAGTTAAAAGCATAGGCTATCGTGCATTTGATTTTTGCGGCTTAACAAGCGTAACGCTCCCCGAAAGCGTTACAAGCATAGCTCCTGAAGCATTTGCGGATTGCGACAGCTTAACCGATATTTACATATTAAACAAGGAATGTAATATTGTTTCATCAGAAGATTATTATACAATACCTGCTGAAACTACAATCCACGGTTATGCAGGTTCAACCGCAGAAACTTTTGCAAAGGAAAACGGTAACAAGTTCGCTGTCATAAACGGCGAGCCTGTAACCCCGGACAAGCAGAACGCTATCGGCGATGTTGACGGCAACAAGAATATTACAATTACCGACGCCAAGTGGATTTTACAAAACACCGTAAAATCAAGAACCTTTACCGAGGCTCAGGCAAAAGCCGCCGACCTCAACAAGGACGGTAAAATTACAATCGTTGACGCAAAATGGGTGCTTCAGATTGTTGTAGGCCTCAGGGACGCCCAAACCCTTAAACCGATTAAGAAATAACCAATAATAAAGCATTTACAAAAGTTCAAAAGTTCAAAAGTTCAAAAATTAAAATCGTTGCGCATTGTTACTCCCTGTAACAATGCGCAGCAAACTAAAGGAGGAAAACCATGCAAAAAACAGCTCATAGGAAAATTTTATCATTGTTAATGTCACTTGCAATGATACTGACTGCCCTGCCCCTGTCAGGGGTTACGGCTTTTGCACAGGACGGAACGCACACGAGCGGAGATTTTGAATATAGAATACTTGTAGATGGCACGGCGGAGATTCGGGATTATACGGGCAGTACGGAGGTGCTTGATATTCCCTCCACAAATCTTGACGGATATACTGTTACAAGTATAGGCGATTTCGCATTTGAAGATTGCGACTGCTTAACAAGCGTAACAATACCTAACAGCGTTACATGTATAGGTTCTTATGCATTTAATTTTTGCTTAAGCTTAACCGATATTTATATATTAAATAAAGACTGTAATATTGCTTCAAATAGTAATCTAATGCCTAAGGAAACCACAATCCACGGTTATGCAGATTCAACCGCTGAAAGCTATGCAAAGAGATATGGCCACAAGTTTGTTGTCATAGCCGGCAAGCCTGTAAACCCGGACGACCCTGTAAACCCGGACGACCCGATAAACCCGGGCGACCCACACACGATCGGATGCTTTGAGTATGTAATACTTAAGGATGGCACAGCGGAGATTACGGATTATACGGGTAGTGTGGAAACACTTGATCGGCCTTTCTCAGAGTTTTTTGTTCCTCCCTCAAAGCTTGACGGATATACGGTTACAAGCATAGGAAATTTCGCATTTGAAGATTGCGACTTCACAAATGTAATAATACCTCAAAGCTTTACATTCATACATGAATATGCATTTATTAATTGCAGCATGTCTGAGATAGCTTTTTTTAACAAGGATTGCTATATTGCTCCAGCAGAAAATTATTATACAATACCTGAGGGAACCACAATCGTAAGTTTTCCAGATTCACTCGCCATTAAATATGCGGATAAATACGGCTACTCAAGTACGTTAATACCAGATTTTGACGACTTTCCAGACTACCCAGACAACCCTGACAACCCTGACTACCCTGACTACCCGGACGACCCGAGCTACACGACAGACCCGAATAAACCGGTAACGCCCGATGAACATCCGGGTATGGTGAAAGTGCCGGCAAAGGCTCATACCGATACGGAAGACGGCAATATAGAATACTATCATTGCCCTGATTGCAACAAGAATTTTAAAGACGAATATGGTGTTGAAGAAATTACAGATGTAACTGTTAAGGCAGGGCATATATACGAGAACGGCGTTTGCACCGTTTGCGGTGAAAAAGAGCCTGTAACACCCGAGCCCGGCAAGCAGAACGCCATCGGTGATGTTGACGGTAACACTAATATTACAATTACCGACGCTAAGTGGATTTTACAAAATACCGTAAAATCAAGAAATCTCACCGAGGCTCAGGCAAAGGCCGCCGACCTCAACAAGGACGGTAAAATTACAATCGTTGACGCAAAATGGGTGCTTCAGATTGTTGTAGGCCTCAGGGACGCCCAAACCCTTAAGCCCATTAAGAAATAAATTTTAAAAGCAAAAAGTTCTTAAAAGGCATAAGCAAAAATCTTAAAACAAAAAAACAAAACAGCAAAAAGCGGTTATACCGAGCTTATCCCGGTATGACCGCTTTTGAGATTAAAGGCTTTTTGCAGTAATAAATCAAGGAAAATATAAGTATTGATTTTGTCCCTAAAGCTTGTTATACTGTAGACAAGTACTTGTGAGGAGGTTTGACCGTAGCAAATGGCGTATCCTAAACCTTTATCTGAAAAAAGTATTGCCCGTATGTACGCTTGTGCGGGATTGAAAGAAGAACAGATTGCGTTTCTGCACGCCTTCTTTTTGGCCTGCGCCAATCTGTACGGAGTTATTGCCGCCAAGGAGGCGTGGGGAGTTTATCGGGAACTGTCCGAAAAAACGGAAACTGTCCGACTACATCGTAAAGATATGTATGCGGCTCTCGAAATTTTGCGTCGGGAAGAATTGCCGTATTATGTTTTTGAAGCAGATGAGCTCTACTCCGAGGAGGCCCGTCGGGACGAACTGCGTATTATCGTACACCGGGAATTAGTCAGCTTCGGTTTCGGCAAATTTAGCGAACTGTACTCGGTTGAAGAAAACGCCGCAGGCAAGCCGTTTTATGTACCGAGGAATTTACTTTCATTTACCGTCATGCCGAAAAGCTTGCAGGAGCAAAAGCTTCTGAAGCTTCTGAACGGTTTAAAATCCACACGCTCCCATTATAAAAATATTTTCGGAAGAACCGTTATTTGCCCTTATAAAGGCAAGTATCTGCGAGAATTTTCATACATAAGCGAACATAGCAGGTTTGAATTAAGCCGATTGCGCGGAGAAATTGAAGGTTACAGAGGCAACCCGATAAAAGCAGAGGAGCTTGAGGCAAAACTAAAAAGCGTCACCGCCGCACAGTATCTGGTGAATAAACTAAAACGGGAAAACAGTATAGGCGATTTTAAAACGACCTATATAATCGACAATTTTTTTGAGGATTTAACTGCGATGGGCGTGGCGTTATCCGATAAAAATCAGGTCAAGGAGCTGTTTTACGCAGTCTATGAGATGTGCAATAACCAGCACCTTTGGTGCAATCACGGCTATACGCCAAATGAAATTTTCACCTGCCCGTAGTACGGCGATATGCCGACAGTCAGCCTCGGGGACGGGTTGTAAAAGGCTTTTTCGGACGGCACAATAAAAAAAGACGAAATTACCGACATGCTTTTGAAAATGGGGTTTAAAATTAAATAATCTGCACGGTGAAGCAAGAAAAAATTTGTATTCATTTACGGCAAAGGCAGCCGATTCGGACAACCTCCGGATCGACTGCCTTTTTTAAAATTCACCGCTTTAATATTCGGGTGGATTAATCAATAATTCTCCGCCTTGACCATAAAGTATGCCTGCGGATGGGCGCACACGGGGCATACCTCCGGCGCCTTTTTGCCCACTACTATATGTCCGCAGTTTGAGCATTGCCAAATTGCGTCGCCGTCCTTTGAGAATACCAAGCCGTCCTCTATGTTTTTCAACAGCTTTCTGAACCTTTCCTCATGCTCTTTCTCAATGGCGCCTACCTTTTCAAAAAGGAACGCTATCTCGTCAAAGCCCTCCTCCTTTGCCTCCTTTGCAAACCGGGCGTACATATCGGTCCACTCGTAATTCTCGCCCTCTGCCGCCGCAAGCAGGTTTTCCTCCGTGCTTCCCACAGCTCCGCCGTTTAAAAGCTTGAACCAGATTTTTGCGTGTTCCTTTTCATTGTCCGCCGTTTCCTGAAATATGTTCGCTATCTGAACATATCCGTCCTTTTTCGCCTTGGAAGCAAAGTATGTATATTTGTTCCTCGCCTGTGATTCGCCTGCGAATGCCGCCTGTAAATTTGCCTGAGTTTTACTGCCCTTTAAATCTTTCATTTTTATCATTTCCTTTCTTTATTTTATATTTTTATTATATATGGATTTTATAAAATTTTCAACGGTGAATTTTATCTAAAAAAGCCTCGATGCCAACCGAAATGTCATCGTATGTTTTTTCAAAATTCCCCGTGTACCACGGGTCGGCAACATCTCTCGGAAATTCGGTAAAATCAAGCAGTTTGTATATTTTTTTATCCCTGTCGCCGCCGAAGATCCTGTGTAAATTCCTTATGTTTGCGCTGTCCATCGCTATTATGTAATCATATTTTTCATAATCGGATTTTACCGCCTGCCGTGCCGCCCTTTTGCAAAAGTCTATATTATTTTTTCGCAAAACCGACCTTGTGCCGCTGTGAATGTCGTTTCCGATTTCCTCGGTACTCGTTGCGGCGGAGTCTATTTGAAACCCGTCAGCGATACCGAGCTTTTTCACCCTGTCCTTGAGCATAAATTCCGCCATGGGCGAGCGGCATATATTGCCGTGGCAGACGAAAAGTATTTTTGTCATATCGCTCCACCCTTTAAAGTGAATTTTCAGCCTTCGCAAATTTACTTTAAGCTCTCAACAGCCGCTCTTTCGGCGTCAAGCGAGCCGTTATATCTTTTCATATACTCCTCAAAGCCCTTGACATCGGCCTCGTCGGGTTCAACGGTCGAGCTCTGTGCGCTTGCAAAAATTTTATTGTCGAGATAGTCCTCAAGCGTTTCGTTCTCCTCTTTATTGAGCATATAAAGCGCAAGTATCGCCATGCCCCACGGTCCGCCCTCGCCTGCGGTTTTCATAACGCTGACCCTTGTATTGAGAGCGGCGGCGGTTATCCTCTGCCCCACGCCCTCTGTTTTGTAAAGTCCGCCGTGGCCGGAAATTTTATCAAGCGTTACTCCCTCTTTTTTAAGCAGTATATCGTTGCCGTTTTTCAGCGCCGCAAAGGCGGAATAAAGCTCGCACCTCATAAAGTTTGCAAGGTTGAATTTTGAGTCGGGAAGCCTTGCAAACAGCGGTCTGCCCTCCGATAAATTTGAAACGGGCTCGCCGGAAAGGTAATTGTACGAAACAAGTCCGCCGCAGTCCTTATCGGCCTTTAGCGCTTCAAAATAGAGCATATCGTAAAGCTTTGGCTTATCTATCGGATTGCCGGAAAGCTCCGCAAACTCCGAAAAAAGCCTTACCCATGCGTCAATATCGCCCGTGCAGTTGTTACAATGCACCATAGCCACGGGTTTGCCGGCAGGCGTTGTTACCATATCAATTTCGGGATAAACGCCCTTGAGCGCCTTTTCCAAAACTACCATGGAGAAAATGCTTGTGCCTGCGCTGACATTGCCCGTCTTTTCCCTTACGGCGTTCGTTGCGGTCATGCCCGTGCCTGCGTCGCCCTCCGGCGGACAAACGGGAATACCTGCCTTTAAAGCTCCGCTTTCGTCAAGGAATTTTGCGCCCTGCGGCGTTAGCGTTCCGGCCCTTTCGCCTGCGGTAAGAACCCTCGGCAGTACATCGCAAAGGCTGAAAGAATAGCCCTCGTTTTTACATAAGGCGTCAAATTTTTTAAGCATTTTTTCATCATAGTTATTTGTTTCTGAGTCTATGGGGAACATTCCGCTGGCCTCGCCCACGCCGGCGGCAAATTCGCCCGTGAGCCTGTAGTTAATATACACGGCAAGCGTCATCAGCTTAGAGAGGCTTTTAAGGTGTTCCTCGCCGTTTAACATAGCCTGGCGCAGATGCGAAACGGACCACCTCTGCGGAATATTAAAGCCGAAAAGCTCCGTCAGCTCTTCGCTTGCCTGCGCCGTGACGGTATTTCTCCAGGTTCTGAAAGGCGAAAGCAAATTTCCGTTGGCATCAAAGGGCATATAGCCGTGCATCATGGCGGAAATTCCTATCGAACCGACAGTTACAAGCTCCGTACCGTATTTTTCCGATACATCTTTTTTAAGCTCGTTGTAACAGCTGTGAAGCCCCGTGTGTATATCGTCGAGACTGTATGTCCAAATGCCGTTTTCAAGTCTGTTTTCCCAAGTATGGCTACCCGATGCTATGGGGTTTGCCTGCTCGTCGATAAGCACCGCTTTAATTCTTGTTGAACCGAATTCTATGCCCAGGCTTGTTTTACCCAGGTCGATTTTTTCTTTTATCTGCATATTAGGCACCGCCTTTTTTATTTTATAAAGCTATTTTAATATATACGGGAAATTTTTTCAACACTAATTTAACGCCCGAAAAGCCTTGATAATACGGGGTTGCGGAAAAATGCAACCGTAAGTTTCGCAAAAAATAACGGCTGCAAACCGAAATTGGTGGCGCAACCGAGGCTTTTTTTGTACTATATGGGTGAAGAGGGGAAACAGTATTATTCACCCCTCACTAAAAATAAAATTAATAGAAAACAATTTATCAAAGGAGTAACCGATATGAAAAAGACAAACACTATCCATTTCGGCATACAGAGAAAAATAATTTCAAATATGACCTCCGAGAACTGGGAAACAATACCGCATGTAACATATAATTACGAACCCGATGTTACGGCGTTTATGTCGGAATACAAAAGATTAAACCTCTCGCAAAGCGCAAGCGATAAAATTTCCGTAAACACGCTTATGCTGAAGGTTATAACCGAGGGTCTTAAAGCTGCGCCCGTAATGAACTCGCACATTGATTTTAACCGCAGACTCGTAAGGGGCAGGCTGACCACATATGAAGATATTAATATCTCCATGCCGATGATACTTCCCAACGGGGAGATGATGACGGTAAATCTTCACAACTTTGAAAACAAAAATCTGAATGAAATGGCGGAAGAAATAAAGGATATTTCACGGCGTGCGCAAAATACCGATCTCAACGAGGCCATGTTTGAAGTGTCGCTTGACAACACCCTGACTGCGCTGAAAAAGGGCAAAATTATGCAGGCGATATACAGGCTCATCGGTTCAAAGACAGGCAGGCACAAGGTTAAAACCCTTAAAGGAAAGGCCAAAAAAGAATACAATGCCATACCCGAAAGCCAAAGGCTTACAAAGCACGACATTGAACAGGGCACGACCACGGTTTCAAATATAGGCTCGACCTACCGCCGCCAAAGGGGTTCGACCTGTTTGCTTGAAATAATACCGCCCCAGGTGACCGCCTTTGCGGTGGGCGCAGTTCAGGATAAACCCGTTGTGGTTAAAGACTCCTTCGGGAACAAAAAGGTTGAGGCAAGGCAGATACTTCCCATCTGCATAGCCTTTGACCACCGTGCCATAGATTTTGGGGATATTGTGCCGTTTCTTGAACGCCTTGACGACATATTTGAAAACCCCGAGCAGATAAGAGGCTGGGTTTCCGGTTACGAAGAAACGGCGGCAAGCTTCGGGGCGTAAATTATTTTATCTCCCTGAACATATTTGCGGCAGATTCTTTGGTTGCATACTCGTTTACTTCCAAAACCTCATATTTTGTGAGCTTTTCCCCAAACTGAATTTCGATTATATCGCCCTGCTTTACATCGTATGAAGCACGGGCGATTTTTCCGTTTACGGCAACATGCTTGGCGTCGCAAATCTCATTTGCAACCGTTCTCCTTTTAACTATTCTCGAAACCTTTAAATATTTATCAAGGCGCATTGCCTTCCCCCCTTTTACAAATAGGTAGCTCTTTATATATTATCACAAAAACAGAAAAAACAAACAGAGGAAGAACAAGTCTTCCTCTGAATATGCTGAAAATTTAGTCTTAATTATTTAACAGCATCTTTAAGAGCAGCGCCTGCTTTAAATGCGGGAACCTTGCTTGCCTTAATTGTCATCTTTTCGCCGGTCTTGGGGTTGCGTCCTTCCTTGGCAGCGCGTTCACGAACTTCAAATGTGCCGAAGCCGATAAGCTGAACCTTTTCACCCTTCTTAAGAGCGCCTTCGATTGCACCGAAAACCGCCTTTACCGCTGCGTCTGCGTCCTTCTTTGAAAGACCTGCATTCTCTGCAACTGCTGCAATAAGTTCTGACTTATTCATTTTTGTTTCCTCCGTTTTTTAATTTACAATATTTCCAAAAGTGCATAAACACTTTATTCTGGACCGTTTGATTTTTTGACCTCGTTCCAAAGCCTGTCCAATTCCTCGGCAGAAGCGTTTTTCATATCAATATTCCTGCTTTTTGCAAGCTCCTCCACCCCGGAAAAGCGCCTTATGAACTTGTCGCACGCCGAAGTGAGAGCCTCCTCGGCGTCAACACCTATGAACCTTGAAACATTGACCGCCGAAAAAAGCAAATCTCCCAATTCCTCAGCCATATTTTCACGGTCGTTTTTCCCGACCGCCGCTTTAAGCTCCGCCGTTTCCTCATAAAGCTTTTCAAAAGCTCCGGAAGCGTCCGGCCAGTCAAAACCGACCTTAGCCGCCTTTTGCTGTACCTTTTCGCTTCTCATAAGCGCAGGAAGCTCGCGCGGAACGGAAAGCATTTTTTCTGTTTGGGTTTTGCGGTTTTTGCTTTTTGACTTAATCTCTTCCCAGTTTACAAGCACCTCGCCGCTGTCCTTAACCTCGACATCGGAAAAAACATGAGGATGCCTTTCGATAAGCTTTTTGCAAATGCCGTCGCAGACATCGGAAAAATCGAAATTTGATTTTTCGCTTTCCATCTCGGAATGGAAAACCACCTGCAAAAGCACATCGCCCAATTCTTCCTTAAGAAGCTCGCCGTCTTTTTTATTGATTGCCTCAATAACCTCGTATGTTTCCTCGATAAGCGACTTCTTGATAGACTCGTGCGTTTGCTCCCTGTCCCAGGGACAGCCGGAGTCACTGCGAAGGATTTTCATTATAAGGAGCAAATCGTCAATATTATATTTTTTCTTAAATATAAAATCAACTTTCATCAAAAATAAACTCCTTTACCACTATTTTACTCCATAAATCCGTATTTTGCAAGTATTTTAGCAATTTTTTCTCCTTTTGGAAGCATTAAAACATCATCTTTTACTATTCCGTTGACCAAAAGCATGGAAATTGCATATACCGCAACCGCAAAAATGACCGCTATCGCCGTTGCTATCAGGTTTGTTACGGAGTGTCCGCCCTTGCTGATCTCTGGCAGAAGACCCATAAAAATCCCGTGCGAGGTGTACGCCGCTATAGCGCACAGCACACTGCACAGAAGCGGTTTTACGACTATCGACATATAGTCAAGCTTTACCTTGGTGCTCCTGACAAGCGCTATAAGGTTTATTGCGACAATTATCGTATAGCAAACCACGGTGCCTATAACCGCCCCGTTGATATTGAGCGCAGGAATACCTATAAAGATGTAGTTTGTAATTACCTTGGCTATTGCGCCTATCGAAAGGGAATACACGGGTATTTTCGCCTTGCCTATCGCCTGGAGCATATTTGTCATGGGCTGTGACAGGGAAATTAAAAATATCGTATAGCCGTATGCCGCCATAATCGGGGCGGCTATCGAAACGGCGTCCGCAGATTTTCCCGTTTCGTACATAAGCTGTAAAATAGGATAGGACAAAACGCCCATACCTATACCGGCAGGAAGCGAAAACATCATAGTAACCCTTAAAACGGACTCCACGGACTGTTTTAGCTGTACCTTATCCTTTAACGCCCATGCCGCCGAAAGGGCCGGAATGGCGCTTACGCCGAGGGTCATGGTAATAGAGGGAATAAGGTTTTTAAAATCCAGCGACATCGTATAGGCGCCGTAGAGATATTTGGGTATATCGGCGTCGAGTATGCTTGAAACGGTGAGCTGTGCGCCGTAAAGATTTCTGATATAGCCGAGATTGTGCTCTATCATGGTGGCAAGCCTGTTTTGGATAGTCATTGAGTCGATGAGGTTTGTAATGCTGAAAACAAGCGACGACGCAACAACGGGGACGGCGAGCGAGATAAGCGATTTTGCTATGGACTGCGAATTTTCGGGCTTAGGCGAAAGCGCAAGCTCCTGCTTGGTTATTCCGTCGCCCTTAATTTTGTGAAGCAGCATAACATAAATCATACCGATTATCGTGCCTACGGTAACGCCTATTGCGGCGGCCGCTGCGGCGTAGGGATAAATTGCAGAGGAAGCCTCCGCCTCGGTGGAAACTACCTTGCCGTACACGCTCAGTCCCTGTTCAAACCTCGAATAGCCGTATGTTATAGAAAACTTTGCGCACGCAAGGCCGAATATTACCTTGCCCACGGCCTCCCAAACCTCCGACATGGCGGTGGGGGTCATATTTCTCATACCGTTGTAGTAGCCCCTGTAAATGGACATAATACAACAGAAAAAAATCGAAGGCGTAATTGCGAAAATCGCCGGAAGAGCCTCAAGGCTTTTTGCAAGATAGGCGTAGGGGAAAGCGAGTATAAGCAAAAGCACCGTACCTGCCGTACCTGTTATAAGGAAGAGCCTTGCCGCAACCTTAAAGGTCATTCTGACATCACGAAAACGCTTGAGCGCCACCTGCTGAGATACCATTTTGGAAACGGCGACGGGGAGGCCTGCCATTGATATGGTATAGATAGGTATATACAGATTGTACGCCGAGTCGAAATATCCTCTGCCGACTGCGCCTACCATATTTGAAAGCGGAATTTTGTAGAGTATTCCTATTATTTTAACTATCAGCGTTGCGGCGGCAAGAACCATTGCGCCGTTGAGCAAAGACTGGCTTTTTCTTTTTTTCTGAGCCAATTAATCACACCCTTACCGATATAAAATATCATTAATAACGGATATTGTCAAATTTTAGGGCCGATAAATTCACGAAGCAGTGAATCACCCGGTACCAAACTGTCGGGAATACTCTCAAAAAGCTTGAGAGATTCCGCAAGCTTTTTTGCGTCGTGCCTGAACTCTTCGGGAAGCTGTGCCTCCTCCAAAAGCTTTAATGCGGTGTCCCTGAAAAGGCAGGGTTCGCACAGGTGTATGGAGTTTATTCTCACATCTGCCATATCCTCATACGGGAACAGGTACTTATCCTCGCCGTCGCACACGCTTTTCCAGAGGTTATATGTGTTTTCAACCGAACTGCCCCTGAAATTGTAGTCCCTTATCATTCTTCTTGTAAACCTGATATTGCGCTTGTTTAAAATTATCCTGCCCCTGTTGTCGTAAATCCTCGAAGAAACGCTTATGTAGATTTTAAGCATTTTGAGATTTCTTAAATCGCTTGTCACAACGGGGTTTAGAGCGTGCAGTCCCTCGACTATGACGGCGTCGTTTTTATCAAGCGTCAGGAGAGTGTAATCGTCGCTTCTTTTTCCTGTAAGAAAATCAAATTTAGGTATTTTGGTGGTTTTTCCCTCCATAAGGCTTTTAAGCGTTGCGGAAAGGCACGGGAGATCGAGCGCATTAACCGTTTCAAAATCGGGACAGCCCTCGGCGTAGCCCGGTATCTGCTCACGGTCAAGATAAAAGTCGTCAAGCGATATTACATAGGTTTTCATACCCAAGGAAGTAAAGGTTTCCGCAATTTTTTTTGCGGTGGTTGTTTTGCCCGAGGACGACGGGCCTGCAAGCATTATAATTTCCCTGCCCGTGTCGTCAAGCACCCGTTCGGCGATATTGTTTATTATATTCCTGTACCGCAGTTCCGCACGGGCGATAATTGCCTTCGGGTTCTCCTTCGCCAGCTCGTTTATATGCTCTAATCTGTTGTTCATATTTGCCATAATTTATACCTGCCTGTCTTTTTGATAAAATTTATATATTTTTTCCTTTCTCTTAATGAGCGTTTCAAACCCGTTTATATATTCATACGGATATTTGTAGTTAAATATTCTGTCAATCAGCAAAGAACGGGGAGCTTTAAGCCTTGTTACGGCGCCTGCGCCGACGGCAAAGACCGAATGGCACTCCTCCATCATAAATATATTGTAAAGACATTCCCTGCCGTTGAGGCAGTAGCCCGTATTTTCAAGATTGCCCAGGGATTTTGACTGACGGTACATATAGTACGGATAATACCCGTTTTCGCACAGCGTTTTATAGGCGTATTCGAGCATACCGTCCGCAAGCCTGCTTTTTTCGGCCTCCACCCTGCCGCCCTCCGCCATATACGACGAGCGCTTGAGAGCAAGGGTATGTACGGTTATGTTTTCGGGTGTAAAGCTTATTGCCTTGTCAAGTGAAAACCTGAAGCCCTCCGCCGTATCTCCGGGCAGTCCTGCGATAAGGTCGGTGTTTATGTTGTCAAAGCCGTATTCACGGGCAAGCATAAACGCCTCCTGCGTCTGCTCTGCGGTATGGCGTCTGCCGATTTTCTTTAAAATCTCATCGGAAAAGGTCTGGGGATTAATGCTTATCCTCGATACTCCGCCCTGCTTCATAAGCCGAAGCTTGCCTGCGGTTACGGTATCGGGTCTGCCCGCCTCTATCGTATATTCCCGAACGGAGGAAAGGTCAAAATTTTTATCGACGGCCTCCATTACCCTTTCAAGCTGATTTTCGCTCAAAGTGGTCGGCGTGCCTCCGCCGTAATATACGCTTTCAAGCCTGAGTCCCAAATCCTTTGCAATTTTTGCGGTGTATTCTATTTCTCTGACAAGATAGTCGGTGTATTCGGGCAAAAGCTTCTCTATTAAATTTTCCGTCATGGCCTGCGAAACAAAGGAGCAATAACTGCACCTTGACGGGCAAAACGGAACGGAGACATACAAGCTCACGGAGTCGGGCCGTGAAAGGGAAATAATTTTTTGCTCGGCGTTTGAAACGCTCTGCGCAAGCTTCGCCTTATCCCGACTTACAAAATACCGCTGTTCAAAGAGCCGCAAGCCCTCGTCGGCGCCGTATTTTTCCTCCAAGCTCCTCAAAAGCTTTGACGGGCGGATACCCGTAAGCATACCCCATTTAGGCGTATATCCGCTTACCCTGCTCAACGCCCTGAAAACCAGGATCATAACGGCAAGCTCCCTGTCCCGACAGTTTTCCTCGGGCAAAGCTTCCGAAAAAACGACATTTCCGCTCCCGTCGGCGTACTCGACCCTGATTTTTCCGTTTTCAATAACCGTGGTCAGCTTTGGCTGTAAATGTGCCGGAGTTCTCTCGTAAACGACATTGATTTTTTCGTTCGGATAAAAAACTCTTGTCAGTTTTTCGGCTTCGTATTGATATTCGTGATTTAAAATTTCGAGTATCATTTTAATCTCCCGACGGCCGGCAAAGAGCCGCCAAAAACTTAACTTAGTTTATTCTGCGGCTCATATACCTGTTGCGCCGTCTTTCGTTTTCGAGCGTTGTCGAACGGTTATGGCCGGGGTAAATTATATAATCCCCCTCAAGTCTTGAAAGCCTTGTGACGGAATCGAGCATTTCCTCATCGCTTCCGCCCTCAAAGTCGGTTCTGCCCACGGTAAGCGCAAAGAGGGTGTCGCCCGTAAAAATAACACGGTCTTTTTCAATTATATAGCATACTCCGCCCTTAGTATGACCGGGCGTGTGCATAACCTTAATTTCGGTATCGCCGAGACTGAGGACATCGCCCTGAGAAACGAGAATATCCGCCTCTACGGGGATTTGAGAAAATCCGCCGGCAGAAAGGGCGAGGCTCTTATTTGCGTCCTTTAAGCAGTCTAAATCGGCAGGGTGAATTACGACCTCGGCGTCTGTAAACTCCTTTAAAGCGTGTACCCCGAGTATATGGTCAAAATGGCCGTGGGTCAAGAGAATGTATTTTACCTTTTTGCCGACGAGCGCCGATTTAAGGGCGTCGTTAAAGTCGCCTGCGTCTATAACGGCGGAAAGGCCGCTCTGCTCATCGGTAACTATATAGGTATTCGCCCCTACGGGCCCCAGAACAAGTGTTTCAACCTTAATCGGCATCTTTTTTTCTCCAAATTTCAGTATCGTACAAAATGGTGACCGGTCCGTTATTCAAAAGGCTCACCTGCATATGCGCTCCGAAAACGCCCTTTTCAACCTTTTTTACGCCGTTTTCAATTAACTGTTCGCAGTAATACTCATAAAGCCCGTTCGCCTGCTGAGGCTCCGCCGCATTGATAAACGAGGGTCTGTTGCCTTTTTTGACATCGGCAAGCAGGGTAAACTGCGAAACGGCGAGTATTTCTCCGCCTACATCGAGAACGGACAAATTCATTTTATCCTCACCGTCCGTAAATATTCTGAGGTTGGCGGTCTTTCGGGCGAGTATCTCGGCGTCCTCTTTGCCGTCGCCCTCCTTTACGCCCACAAGTATCATAAGCCCCTCGCCGATTTTACCGACAATTTCGCCCTCTGTTTCAACCTGAGCGTATTTTACCCTCTGTATTACTGCTTTCATTTTTACCTCCGAAAATTCGTCAGCTCTGCCTTTCCACCGAAAGTATGCCGTTGATTTTTTCTATCCTTGATATTACATTCCTCAAATGCTCTACATTGCTGACGGTTACGGTGATATTTATAATCGCCCTGCCGTCCTTTTGCTCCCTTGAGCTTAAATCCGTAATATTAACCCTCATAGACGCAAGCTGCATTGAAATATCCGCCATAAGTCCTATCCTTGAAAGGCTTGTTATAACCAAGGTTGCACGGAATTCCTTTTTGGCGTTTTCGTCCCAGAAGACCTTGATCCAGCGCTCCGGCTCCGCACAGGCGGAGATGTCACGGGGCACATTTGAACACTCCCTTTTATGGATAGAAACGCCGTGTCCCCTCGTGATAAATCCGATTATATTGTCGCCCGGAAGCGGATTGCAGCACTTTGAAAACTTGACAAGCACATTGTCCACGCCCTCGACGGTAACGCCGTCCTTTCCGGTATGGCGTCTGACCTCAACGGCGTTTACTGCCTGCTCGTCCCGTTTCCTGTAATTCCTGTTGTACTCCTCTTTGATATAGGGCATTAAGCGCATAATCGAAAGTCCGCCGTAGCCTATTGCGGCATAAAGCTCGTCAACGCTTGACAGCTTCTGACGGTGTGCGAGGTTCTCAAGGAATACGCTGTACTCCTCGTCGCTGAGCCTTATGAAATTGCGCCTGAACTCACGCTCTATTTCCTCTTTGCCCTCTGCAATGTTTTCCTCCCTGCGTTCATTTTTGAACCATGAGCGTATTTTTGCCCTTGCAGAGCTTGTTTTTGCTATGTTGAGCCAATCCTTGGACGGGCCCTTCCCCGGCTGTGAGGAGGTGAGTATTTCAACTATCTCGCCGTTGTTGAGCTTGTAATCAATGGGCACTATCCTGCCGTCAACCTTTGCGCCCGACATTTTGTGGCCTACGGCGGTGTGTATGGCGTAGGCGAAGTCAATTACCGTTGAACCCACGGGTATATTTATTACATCGCCCTTTGGCGTGAACACAAATATATCCTCGGGTACAAGGTCTGTTTTGATTGCCCGTACTATCTCCTGAACATCGCCTGTTTCCTTTTGCTCCTCAAGCAGTTCCCTTACCCAGGCGATATGCTCCTCCATATTTGATTTTCCCTTGATGCCCAGCTTATATTTCCAATGTGCGGCGATACCGTATTCGGCGGTATGGTGCATTTCCTTTGTTCTTATCTGAACCTCAAAGGGTATGCCCTCCTTGTCGATAACGGTTGTGTGGAGGGATTGGTATTTGTTTGGCTTGGGGGTGGAGATATAGTCTTTAAATCTTCCCGGAAGCGGCTGAAACATATCGTGTATCATACCAAGGCAGTTGTAACATTCGCCCACGGTATCGACTATTATCCTGATGGCGTAAATATCGTAAATCTCGTTAAACTCTTTGTTTTGCATATACATTTTTCTGTATATGCCGTGTACCGATTTTATCCTCGCCTCGATTTTTGCGTCCTTAACCAGGGCGTTAACCCTGTCCGCTATTTTTTGCTTTCTCGCCTCAAGGAACTCTACCCTTGAATCGCTCGTTTCCGAAAGCTTCTTTTCAATATCGTCGTAGGCTATCGGGTCAAGGAAATGAATAGCCAAATCCTCCAGCTCCTCTTTTGCCGTGCGGATACCTAAGCGGTGCGCCAGGGGAGCGTATATTTCAAGCGTTTCAAGCGCAATATCCCTTCTTTTCTGCGGCGCCATAAAATCAAGCGTCCTCATATTGTGGAGGCGGTCGGCAAGCTTGATAATGATTACCCTTATATCATGCGACATGGCAAGGAGCATTTTCCTTATGTTCTCCGCCTGCTGCTCCTCCTTGGTGGAGAGCGGAACCCTGCCGAGCTTTGTCACGCCGTCAACCAAAAGCGCAACATCGTCCCCGAACTCCTTTTTAAGGTCGTCGAGAGTTACATCGGTATCCTCCACCGTGTCGTGAAGCAGGGCGGCCTCTACCGATTCGCTGTCCATTCCCAAATTCAAAAGGATTTTCGCAACGGCTATAGGATGAATGATATACGGCTGGCCCGAATAGCGAAGCTGTGCTTTATGGGCTTCGTTTGCAAGCTCAAACGCCTTTTTTACTTTTTCGACTTCTTCTGCGGTAAACGCCTTTTCGCAGTCCTGCAAAAGCTCCGAATAAAGCTCTTCTACCGTTTTTTCCTTTTCTTCTCGCTCCATACCCATTCCTCCTTATAAGCTCCTGCGTATTTCCAGGCTTTTCAGTATTTCCGATGATTGAAGCTCAACCTTTTGAGCGTTTTCAATTAAGCTGTAACACCCGTCATTGTATCGGGCAAGGCCGAGCTCGCACATGACATCGAGGCTCATTTGAACCGTAGCCGCACGCACATAGGGACAGCCCGAACGGTGGCAAAAGGCCTCAATATCACGGGGAAAGCCCGTTTTTGTCTTTAAGAATTTATACACGCCCGAAAAGAATGTTCTGTCGGGTTTCAGCAAATTAATTTCCTTTTCGTTGAGCCTCTCGTTTGACCTGAATTTACCGTAGGTTCTCATCGACATATTAAATTTCTCAAAGTCAAAATCCGAAAATCTTATATCCTGAATATGTACCGACGGATGCGTTTCGCCCCTGTATTCGTTCTTTTCGACCTTAAAAGCAATATCTACCGTATCGCCCGTTTCAAACGGAAATTCCTTTAAGCCGACGGAAAACGCCATTGCGGTTATATCGGCATTGTCCTTTGTAACGGTAAGCCTTAAATGCCTGCCCTCGCCCACGGGTTTTACCGCCTTTAAAACGGCCTTTTTTATCGAAAAGCACGGCTGATTGTTACCTGCGCCGTAGGGTTCAAACAGACTGAGCGTCTCAAGCAAGTCGTTTGAAATAAACGAAGGCTTTATATTAAAATCTATATTAAGCGGTAAAAAAGGCATTTCATAGGACGGTTTATAGGCGCAAAGCTTTTCCCTGAAAGCGTCGATTTCCGAAGTCTTTATACCGAAGCCTGCGGCAAGGGTGTGGCCGCCGAAGTGCGTCAGCATATCGCCGGCGTAAAGCAGGGCGTCATAAATGGAATATCCCTCTATGCTTCGGCAGGAGCCCTTTCCCTCCTCACCGTCCGTAGTTATAACCGCCGCCGGCTTTCCGTACCTTGAAACAAGACGGGAGGCGACTATTCCTATCACTCCCTGGTGCCAGCCCTCGCCCGAAACGACTATGACGGGGGCGTATTTTATTTTGTCGTTTTCCTCGATTATGCTTATCGCCTTTTGGGTTATTTCGTTTTCAACGCTTTGGCGATCCCTGTTGGCGGACTCTATCTTTTCGGCAATATCCATGGCCTCCTCGCCGCTGTCGGTAATCATAAGCCTTGCGGCAAGCATTGCCGAGTCCATTCTTCCTGCGGCGTTTATCCTCGGCGCAATGCTGTAGGAAACGCTCACGGCGTTCATATCCTTTGCAGAAACGCCTGCGGTTTCCATGAGCGCCTTAATGCCCTTTCTCGGATTTCTGTTGATTTTCTCCAGGCCCTTTTTAACTATTACCCTGTTTTCATCGGTAATTTGAACTACATCTGCAAGCGTTCCTATGGCCGCAAGGTCGCCGTATTCGGCAATGACGCTGTCGTTATCGCCCTCGAGGGCGCAGACCAATTTAAGCGCCACGCCGACGCCTGCATATTCCTTAAACGGACACTCGCAGTCCTCCCTGTGCGGATTTATAACGGCAACCGCATCGGGCAGTTTTTCGCCGACCTTGTGGTGATCCGTGATTATGACATCTATTCCGAGTTCCTTGGCGAGAAGCGTCTCCTCAACCGCCGAAATACCGTTATCGACGGTAACTATAAGCTTTACGCCGTCACGCCCGAATTTTTCCACTGCGCCTTTTGATATTCCGTAGCCCTCCGACGCCCTGTCGGGTATATAGTAGCCGACATTTGCGCCTTGTTTTGACAGATACAAATAGAGCAGTGCCGTCGATGTTACCCCGTCTGCGTCATAGTCCCCGAAAATCATAATTTTTTCATAATTTTCTATTGCCCTGTCGAGCCTTTCAACCGCCCTGTCCATATCGCAGAGCTCATACGGGTCGGAGGTAATGTCACTGCAAAAAAGGAATTGCTCTATATCTTCGTTTTCGGTTATTCCCCTTGAAACAAGCAACAGAGCCGCAAAGGGGTCAAGGCAAAAATCCTCGGCTATCTCGGCCGCCTTTTCCCTGTCGGTATATGCAAATTTCCAATTCTTTCTTATCAAAACCGTTTCTCCGTTCAAAAAGGTAATATTTCATCTGTAATATTAACATTTTAACATTTATTTTATCATTTTTCGGCGCCCGTTTCAACATTAAATATATATATTATTTTATTAATTGACATAACCGTAATAAAATAGTAAAATAGATTAATATTAAAGTATGTGTTTTTTGGAGTGAATGAATTGTCAAAAAATAAGATTAAGAAACTAAGAAGCAATAAAATCAGCAAAAAGAACACCGTATTAATTTTCCTTGACTTTTTAATTGTAAATTTAACTTTTTTCTTTATAACCGTTACCCATTGGAATTTTGTGCTTGATTCCGAGCTGTTTATACGCCTTGCGCTCAAAATTCCTTACATCACTTTTTACTATACACTTTTTTATCTTATTTTCAGGGATTACCATACCGCCTGGAAATATGCGGAGCTGTATGAAATTTTAAAGCATGCTGTCGCAACATTTTTCGGCACCGTATTTGTTTGGGCTACCGACTATGTTTTAATGAAAATCAACAGAATTCTTATTTTAAAAGGGCTTTCGCACAGCTTAAAATTCAATGTACTGCCTATTTCCGTCTATATAGACAGTATGCTGCTTATTGTTTTTATCGGGCTTGCAATACGCCTTTACTCCCGTTCCGCTTTTATTTTTAAAAACGAGTACGACAGAAGGCTCCATGATAAGGATTTAAAGCAAATTCTCATTATAGGCGCCGGCGAGGCCGGTACGGGGCTTGTTAAGGATTTCCAGAAAAACTCGTACAAATTCGGCAACCCCGTCGCCATAATTGACGACGACACGGCAAAGACGGGTCTGCTTATAAACGGCACTCCCGTTGTGGGAACTTGCAGTGATATTGAGCAGATCTGCTCGGAATATTCCATTGACGAAATAATTTTCTGTATCCCCTCTGTTTCCGACGAGAGAAAGCGTGAAATACTTGACGCCGCCGTAAAGACGGGCGTTACGGTAAAAATCGCCCCCGATATTTCTGAAATTGCAAACGCCAAAATTTCTTATAAGGAAGTAAGAAATGTCGATATACTCGATTTGCTTTCACGCCCGGAAATAAAGCTTAACCCGGATATTTGCAAATATGTTACGGGCAAAACCGTGCTTGTTACGGGCGGAGGCGGAAGCATCGGCTCGGAGCTTTGCAGGCAGATTGCACGCTACAGTCCGGAAAACATAGTTATTTTTGACATTTACGAAAACAACGCCTACGCCCTGAAAAATTCGCTTGATTTAAAATACTACGGCAATCCGAAAATCGAGATACGGATAGGCTCCGTGCGTGAATACAAAAGGCTTGAAGAGATTTTTGAGGAATTTCACCCCTCCTGCGTTTTCCACGCTGCGGCGCATAAGCATGTTCCTCTTATGGAGGACAGCCCCTACGAGGCGATAAAGAATAATATACTCGGCACTTACAACACCGCTCTGTGCGCCGAAAAGTTTAAGGTTGACAACTTTGTTCTCCTCTCCACCGACAAGGCGGTAAACCCCACAAATGTAATGGGCGCAACCAAGAGGTGCTGTGAGCTTATAGTTCAGCATTTTTCAAAAATTTCAACGCACACGAAATTTGCCGCCGTGCGCTTCGGCAATGTTCTCGGCTCTAACGGAAGCGTTATTCCGCTGTTTAAAGAACAGCTTAAAAAGGGCGGCCCTCTTACGGTAACGCACCCGGATATAACAAGGTACTTTATGACTATCCCGGAGGCTGCTCAGCTCGTGGTGCAGGCAGGCGGTCTTGCAAAGGGCGGCGAAATATTTGTACTTGATATGGGCGAACCCGTTAAAATAGTTTCGCTTGCGGAAAAGCTGATAAAGCTCTCCGGCTTTGAGCCATATGTTGACATTGACATTCAGTTTACGGGGCTTCGTCCGGGCGAAAAGCTGTATGAGGAGTTAATTTTGCCGTCGGAAAAAGAGGGCATGCACAAGACCCAGAACAACAAGATTTTCATTACAAACCCAACGGATTTTGACGACGACGCTTTGGTGGAGCATATTAACGCCATACCCACAATGGCGCCCGAAAGCTCAAGGAAATTTTTGCATGAGCTTGTTCCGAATTTTAATGAAAAGAAGAAATAAAATTTTACTTACGGCACGGAAAGCTGTTTTTCCGTGCTTTTTTATTTTAGAAAAAGCTGGCGTTATCAGGCTCGCATACGCATAAAAGAAAAAAAATATCAAGGGAACCCCCGGCGAGGGTTCCCCTCCGAAAAATAGTCCACCGGACTATTTTTCGCCCCTCCTGCGCTTTTTTGAGTATAAGTATTTCGCAGTCTGCGGACTGCGACGGGGGCTTTGCCCCTCGACCCCTACCCTTTTGTCTGCTTCGCAGACATTTCCCCTATCAGGGGAATCTCCTTTTGAAAAATGCGGCCGAAAACTTTGAATTTTTAAAATTTAAAACAGTTCTCAACAAATACGCCACGGAAAGATGTTTTTCCGTGCTTTTATTTTGTTTATTTACACAATTTAAACTTTTATTATTTGTGTAAACAACCAAAAAAGCCTAAGACAGATTTAAATTTTTAAAAAATATGTTAAAATACTGTATATTAAGTTGTTGAGGTGTTGTTATGGATTTTATTACGAATGAATTTACCTTTAAATCCGCTTCGGGTCTTTGTGACATTTACGCTCAGAGCGCAGTCCCCTCGGATTTTTCACTCGTCAAGGGCGTTGTCCAGATTGCCCACGGAATGGCGGAGCACTCAAACCGTTATGCCCGTTTTGCAAAAAAGCTTTGCGAAAACGGTTACGCCGTATTTATTAACGATCACCTCGGGCACGGCAGCTCCGTTTCCGACAGTGAGCAGCTCGGATATTTCGGCGAAAACGGCGTCAATTCGCTTGTTAAGGATATGAAACAGCTTACCGATATGGCAAAAAGGGAATACCCCGATGTGCCTTATATCCTGTTCGGACACAGTATGGGCTCGTTCCTTTCGAGAAATTACACCGCTAAATACGGAAATGAGCTCAACGCCGCAATTTTCTGCGGTACAAGCGGTTCTAACCCGGCGGCAGGCATAGGCATTATGATGGCGAAGCATTTTGAAAAGACAAAGGGCGACCATGACCGCACAGAATTTTTAAATTCAATGGCTTTCGGTACATACAACAAAAAGACGGAAAAGCGCACGGAGTTTGACTGGCTTTCCCGTGACGAAAAGGAAGTTGACAAGTATATTCAGGACGAGCTGTGCGGCTTCTGTTTTACGGCTAACGGCTTTGAAACGCTCTTTACGGCGCTTAAATCCGTTTCGCAAAAATCCTGGTACAACGGCGTAAGAAAGGATTTGCCCATACTGCTCATTTCCGGCGACGCCGACCCCGTAGGCGATTACGGCAAGGGCGTTACGCAGGTATATGACGACCTTAAAAAGACGGGTCACAATGTTTTGATGAAGCTTTATCCGGGCGCCCGTCACGAAATTTTAAACGAGACGAACCGTGACGAGGTTATGCAGGATATTGTGGGCTGGCTTAACAAAACCGTTGAAAAGGCCTGATAAGGCTTGAAAAGTACAAAACAATCGGGAGCATTTTTTCAATGCTCCCGATTCAGCATATCAATAAACTGTTTTGCGATAGCAAAATGTCCAAAGTTTTCGGCCGCATTTTTTAAAAGGCGGTGGGGTCGAGGGGCAAAGCCCCCGGCGCAGTCCGCAGACTGCGAAATTCTTATACTCAAAAGAGCGCAGGAGGGGCGAAAAACAGTCCGGTGGACTGTTTTTCGGTGGGGAACCCTCGCCGGGGGTTCCCAATAATCTTACTTCTTTTGTGCATATCGCCAAATGAAACATACTTTTTCGACAGACTGCAATCGGGAGCATTTTTTCAATGCTCCCGATATTTTTAGCTTTATAAAATTTTAGTTTACTCGTCCTTGCCGCAGCAATGCTTGTACTTTTTGCCGCTTCCGCACGGACAGGGCTCGTTTCTGCCGATTTTTCTTTCCTTTTTAACGGGGCGTCTCTTTTCGCTCTGATCCGTTCCTCCACTTGTTCCAGTTATTTTTGCCTGCTCCTCACGCTTAACTTCCTCATTGGTGCGTATTTCCACGGTGAGCATACCCGTAACCGTACCCTCGCAGATAGCGGCGCTCATCTCGTCAAACATATCGTAGCTTTCCATTCTGAACGCAACAACGGGGTCCTGCTGACCGTAAGAGCGCAGATAAATGCCGTTCTTGAGCTCTTCCATCTCGTCGATGTGATCCATCCACCTGCGGTCAACATTGGCAAGCAGGATTTTCCTCTCAAGCTCCGCCATAATTTCATCGCCGTACTTTTCCTTGCGTTCCTCAAAGCGCTTATCGGCAAGCTCAAGGAATTTTTCCTTGTAGGCGTCGGCATCGTCGATTTCATCAAGATTTTCCCTGCCTATAAGCCATCTCAGCTTAGTGAGCATACCGCTGATATTCCACTCATTCTTGGGCAAAGCGGAGGGGCAGAAGAAATCAACCTGCTGGACAAAGTAATCGTCTATCATCTTGTGTATTGTGGCGTCGAGGTCAACGCCGTCGAGAACCTGATTTCTCTGGCCGTAGATAACCTCTCTCTGCTTATTCATAACATCGTCAAATTCAAGCACCTGACGCCTTGCGGCAAAGTTGTTGCCCTCAACCTTCTTCTGGGCGCTCTCAATAAGGCCGGTAAGCATTTTTGTCTCAATGGGCATATCGCCTACGGACTTAAAGCTGTCAAGTATGGTATAGAACCTGTCGCCTGCGAAAAGCCTTAAAAGCTCGTCCTCTGCCGAGAGGAAGAAACGGCTCTTGCCGGGGTCGCCCTGACGGCCCGAACGGCCTCTCAGCTGGTTGTCGATACGCCTTGACTCATGACGCTCCGTACCTATGATATAAAGACCGCCTGCCTCACGGACTGCGTCGGCCTCGTCTTTAAGCTCCTGCTTGTATTTTTCCTCAAGCTCCCTATATACCCGTCTTGCCTGTATAATTTCCTCGTTGTCGGTTTCGGCAAAGCCCGTGGCCTCGGCAATAAGCTCCTCCGAGAAATCCTTTTTTCTCATATCGGATCTCGCCATAAATTCCGGGTTGCCGCCCAAAATAATATCAGTACCTCTGCCGGCCATATTCGTAGCTATTGTAACTGCGCCGAGCTTACCTGCCTGTGCGATAATTTCGGCTTCCTTCTCGTGGTATTTCGCATTCAAAACCTCGTGCTTAATGCCGCTCTTTTTAAGGGCCTTTGAAAGCAGTTCGCTCTTTTCGATATTAATAGTGCCGACAAGGACGGGCTGTCCCTTTTTGTGAGCCTCCACAATTTCGCCGATTATTGCGTTAAACTTTGCCGCCTCCGTTTTAAACAGCAAATCCTCCTCGTCAACCCTTATCATGGGTTTGTTGGTGGGGATAGAAACAACGTCAAGGCTGTATATTTCCTGGAACTCGGCGCTCTCTGTCATGGCGGTACCCGTCATACCCGAAAGCTTGTCGTAAAGTCTGAAATAATTTTGGAAGGTGATGGTTGCAAGAGTTTTTGACTCCCTTTCAACCTTGACTCCCTCTTTTGCCTCAATAGCCTGGTGCAGGCCGTCGGAATATCTCCTGCCGAGCATAATACGGCCGGTAAACTCGTCTACTATAAGCACCTGACCGTCCTTAACGACATAGTCGACATCAAGCTTCATAACGCCGTTGGCACGGATAGCCTGGTCGATATGGTGCTGTATAGTAATGTTTTCTGCGTCCATAAGGTTGTCGAGGCCAAAGAACTTTTCTGCCTTTTCAATACCGTTTTTGGTGAGAGTACAGCTTTTTGCCTTTTCATCTACAACATAGTCGCCGTCGGCGTCAACAAGCTCCTCGGCGTTGAATTTGGTATCAAGCTCCTTAACGGTGATCCTTTTAAGCGATTTTGCGAATGTATCCGCAACCTTGTAAAGGTCGGTCGATTTATCGCCCACACCGGAAATGATAAGGGGAGTTCTCGCCTCGTCTATAAGGATAGAGTCAACCTCGTCCACTATTGCAAAGCTGTGACCCCTTTGAACCCTGTGTTCGGCGTATATAACCATATTGTCACGAAGATAGTCAAATCCCATCTCGTTGTTCGTTCCGTAGGTAATATCGGCGTTATATGCCTCTCTCCTCTGGGCGTTGTCAAGCTCGTGAACGATAAGCCCGACGGAAAGCCCCAAGAACCTGTAGAGCTTGCCCATCCATTCCGAGTCTCGGCGTGCAAGATAATCGTTTACAGTAACGATGTGAACGCCGTTGCCCGAAAGGGCGTTAAGGTAGGCAGGAAGCGTGGCGACAAGGGTTTTGCCCTCGCCCGTTTTCATCTCGGCAATTCTGCCCTGGTGGAGAATTATACCGCCGATTATCTGCACGGGAAAATGCTTCATATTAAGCACACGGCCCGAAGCCTCACGGCAGACGGCAAATGCCTCCGGCAATATATCGTCAAGGGTTTCGCCGTTTTTAAGCCTTTCTTTAAACTCCGGAGTTTTCGCCTTAAGCTGTTCGTCGGTAAGCTTGGAATACTCCTGCTCATATGACAAAACCTTTTCCTGAATAGGTTTTACTCTCTTTACTTCCTTTGAAGAATAGTCGCCGAATATTTTTGTGAAAATAGACATTCTTTTTTTCCTTTCCTGTGTTGTGTAACGGCCTTATACGGCCCTGCGCTTTAATTACCTTCGTTTGAGAAAATAAAAATGCACGCCGGTTCATAAAAGCAATGTAAATCATTGTTTTAGAACATAATTTAATTAATTATAGCACAGTTTTTCATAAAAAGCACTACTTTTTTCAATATTAATTATATGTTTACATTTAAAGAAAAAAGCTTTGTAAAACGGCGGCAGTACACAGTCCGCCGCAACTATTGAAGACAGAAAAAGGGCGTGTTGTCGGCACAACGACAAAAGCGATAATTTTAGGGAACCCCCGGCGAGGGTTCCCCTCCGTCAAACAGTCCCCCGGACTGTTTGACGCCCCTCCTGCGCTCTAAGGCGAGGGGAGCCGAACCCACACCGGTTTTCAACGGCGGATTTACGCCCATGCTGTGTCATCGCCCTTGACAATACGACAGTATTTTCTTCGGACGCTTCCTTGCCTGAACGCAAATCCGCTCGGTGAAAAC
>CANRHD010000023.1 GCA_947630285.1 uncultured Clostridia bacterium
CTAAAATTAAATGGCCTGACACCTGCTCAGCACAGATCTCAAGCCATTTTAATTGCTTAATGTTCAATTTCCACAAGTTTTTTATTAAAACTTTGTCTAACTTTTTGGGGTCAGTTCATCGCCGGGGGTTCCCCATAGGCATATTGCTTTTCAAAAAGGACGATAATTTTCAAAAAGGACGATAAAAACTTTTTAAATTAAAGCTCTCCTCAAGATTGGGGAGAGCTTTTGCCGTATCTTTTTAAATTTGTCTGCTTTCGCTCGCTTATTTATAGAAGTCGTAAAGCGGCGAAGTGTCCGTAGCGTTATTGTCTACATACCACGAGTTTCCTATCTGTACCACCGTGACATCGTCCGAAGCGACGGTTTTTCCGCCCTGCTCCTTTACCTCAACGGTGTAGCTCTTTGCCGCCGTAATATCGTCAACGCTTACTCCGTATGTTTCAAGAAGCTCCTTGTCAGCGCCCTCTTTATAGGCTTCAAGCGGAAGCTCCTTTTCGCCGACAGCCTCGCAGACGAATTTATAATCCTCGCCGTAGACCTTTTCGTATTCGCCTATGCTCTTAAAGCTTATCTGCTTTTTGGTGTTCTTGTCAAACTCGTCCTCCGTGCCCGTAAGCGATTTGCCGTAGGTTGCGACATTGCTTTCGAGAGCGGTGAACATAATTTCATCGGTCATGTATTTGTCGCCGAAAACCTGCTCCCGGACACTGCAAAGCTTTTCAAAATATTTCGTAAATATGGCATCGTAATCGTCCCAGCCGTTCCCGACAAGCTCGGCGTAATAATCATACATTTCATCAATTACCTTGCCCTGGAGAGTGCCGTTGTCGTTTGCTGTCTTTTCCGACATATATGATTTATCGTTAAAGCCTTTAAGCTCTTTTATATTGTCGCCCGGCTTGTAACCGGCCTCACGGTAAATTACGGGATATATGTAGTATTGGCGGATATAATCGCCGTATTTCTGACTTTTGCTGACAAGCGATATTTTATACGCATTGTAACCGTCGCCGGTCTGAACTATCGTGTCAACATAGCTCTCCGCCACCTGATCGGGGTGGAAAGCGGTGTATTTGCTCTTAAATGTAAAAAGGACTATCAACACAAGAGCGGCGGCAACTGCGAAGAACACAACGACCGCATAAAGCTTTAAGTTAAAACTTCTTTCTTTCTTAGCCATTATCAATTCCTCCTTATTCCGCTACTGCGTCCGCTTTTGCCGCATTGTCGGCTTCACGGCGCTCGGCAAGCGCTTTTGTAATCATTTCCTTTTTCTCGCCTACCATATCATAGAATAAAATCGGTACCGCCTGGAGAACTACGAAGATAGCCGGAATGATGGTATAAATCATAAGCATTTTGTTAAGCGTGGCGTCCGTCTGTGCGGCATACGCAACATTGGCGTCCGTAGAAACCATATATCCCGACCAGGTGTAAAGAAGCCAGGGGCCGAGACCCTTTGTAAACGCCGAAGCTATCTTTGAGAAAAGGCCGTAGCCTGCATATGCAAGACCGTCCTGGCGCTTGCCGGTTTTGTATTCTATCTCGTCAACACAGTCCGCTATCATAATGTTAGGCGTAACATTGGTGTTTCCGTGCTGGAGTCCGCAGAAGAAATTGAGTATAAGGAAAGGAATTATAAGCCCGTCGTTAAAGCCTATTCCCTTTGAAACAAGGAACAAAATCGCAAGCGACGAAGCGCCGTAAGCGCAGAATAAAATGAAGGTCTGCTTGGTAGAGAACTTTTTAAGAACAAAGTTTACAAGAAGCGTACCGACCGCCGTGCCTATGCCCATGGGGAGCAAAAGGCCGAGCTTTAAATCCTTTGAACCCAAAAGGTAAATCGCTATGTAAAGGGATACCGTGCCGTACACGCCCCGTCCGAAGCCGCACAGCTTGGTAAGCGAAACCATTAAAAGGTTTTTGTATGTGAAAACTACCTTTATGGCGTCCTTTAAGTTTACTTTTTCCTGGGTAAAAGGTACATTTTCCTTGTTGTTTACAAAGAAAATCATTGTAAAGAGTATAATTCCCAGCGCACATACGGCGGTTGAGATTATAAGGTCGATACCTCTGCCCTCGGCGTTTTTGAACTGCTGTTCGCCCATTACGGCTTTCATTATAATGCCCACTACCAAAATAACTACCATACCGCCGGACTGGCCTACGGAGCGCAGGAAAGAGGCAATGGAAATTGCGCTTGAACGCTCGGAGGGGTTCGGCGAACACAGAGAGCCGAAGCAGTTTGCAGGGCTTTCAACGGCACAGCTGAACGCAGTATAGAGCGAATAGATAACGAACATCCAAATTATCGCAAGGGTTTGGTTGTTCGTGTTCGGGGCAATGAAAACGAGCATGGCGACAAGCGAAAGCGGAACTACGCCGAAGCCTACCCACGGCTTAACCTTGCCGAATTTTGTACGGGTGTTGTCAACAAGCAGGCCGATAATCAGCTCGCACACCGCACCGACGATACCTGCAACGAGAAATACCATGGAGATCATATTTCCCATAACCGTCGGGTCAAAGCCCTTGCCCTTAAAAGCAAAATCGGCAAAGAAGGTTGCGGTGTAGTCGGGCATCCAGCCTGTCATTAAGGCTACGCCGAAAAGACCTATGCCGAAAGTCCATATTTCGGACTTTTTCATATATTTTTTCATAAACATTTCCTTCCTGTATTCCCTGCGGAATACATAGCGCATAAAGTTAAAAGAGCGTCCGTTAAAGACACTCTTTTTTATTGTTATATAATATTATACTATTACGGCCAAATCATAACAATATACGAATTGACCAAAAAAATTTAAAATTTTACAGCAAAATCACAATATTACTTTTCTTCAAAGAAGGTCTTGAACGCCCTGTAAGCCATATAAAGGTCAAGCTTTGATATAACCTCAAACGGAGCGTGCATGGAAAGCACGGGAACGCCCAGGTCAACCACATCAATATCGAGCGCCGCAAGGAACATTGCCACCGTTCCGCCGCCGCCTGCGTCAACCTTGCCCAGCTCGCCTGTCTGCCAAACGATATTGTTCTCGTCAAGCATTTTGCGTATTTTGCCCATATATTCTGCCGAGGCGTCGCTTGTGCCGCTCTTTCCCCTTGCACCCGTGTATTTTGTAATTACAACGCCCTTGTTTACAAACGAGGCGTTTTTCCTCTCGGAAACATCGGGGAATGTGGGGTCAAATGCGGCGTTCACATCTGCCGAAAGACAGTGCGTATTTGAAAGCACCGTGTGATAGTTTATATTCTGCGTCCACGCAAGGTCGGAAATAAAATATTTAAGGTAGGAGGAATTAAGACCCGTGTTGCCCTCCGAACCGATTTCCTCCTTGTCCGTAAGCACGGTTACCGCAGTGTAAAGTGGGTCTTCAATATCAAAAATCGCCTCCGCCGCAGGATAGGCGCAAACCCTGTCGTCATGCCCGTAAGCGCCGATAAGACTGCGGTCAAAGCCTATGTCCGTAGCCTTAAACGCAGGTACGGCCTCAAGCTCGGCAGAGAGAAAATCAGCTTCGGTAACGCCGTATTTTCGGTTGAGAATGTCCAAAACATTCAGCTTTACTTTTTCGCTTGCCTCATCGTCCTTAAACGGTCGGGAGCCTATAAGGATATTGAGCTCCTCGCCCCTTATTCCGTCGCCGAGGGTGCGCTTTGCCTGTTCGTTCCCGAGGTGCGGAAGCAAATCGGTTATTACAAACTGCGGATCGTTTTCATCTTCGCCTATATTGATTTCAACGCTTGAGCCGTCCTTTTTTACGATAACTCCGTGAAGCGAAAGCGGAATGGTCGCCCATTGATACTTTTTAATTCCGCCGTAATAATGCGTTTTAAAAAGCGCCAGCTCGCTGTCCTCGTAAAGCGGATTGGGCTTCAGGTCAAGCCGAGGGGAGTCAATATGTGCTGCGGAGAGGCGGACGCCCTGCTTTAAGCTGTTTTTGCCGATAACGGCAAGTATGACGGCCTTGCCCCTGTTGTTGAGATAAACCTTGTCGCCGGCCTCATATTTTTTATCCCTGTCAAACGGGACAAAACCCTTTTTCGCCGCCTTTTCTATGATATATTTTACGGCCTCTCTCTCGGTCTTTGCCCTGTTGAGGAAGCTCTTGTACTCCTCGCAAAAGCTGTCCGCACGGGTTATTTCTTCGTCAGAAATTAAATCTGCGGCGTGCTTGGGCTCGTAAAAAAGCTTTTCCCTTAATTGCTGGCCTTTGGATTTTTCGTTACTCATTTTTTATTCCTCCTTGTTGAGCTGACTGTATATTTTTAATGCGTTATTTACCTTGTCCACATAGTGCGATGTAGCCTTGGACGGGATTTTTGAAAGAGTCCTGCCGTCCGATGAATATTCGGGGTTCTTGAGCCATTCGTTTACCTGTCCCCTGCCGGCGTGATAGGCGGCTACGGCCGTGTTTGTGTCGCCGAATTCTTTAAGCAGAACGGAGTAAAACAGCACGCAGTATTTTATTGATACTTCGGGATTTTTCAAATCCTCCGGCGAGAGCTTTTCCCCGGTTTTGGAAATCAGCCAATTTAAAGTGTCCGGCGTAATCTGCGTAAGGCCGATTGCCCCGGCCTCGGATACGGCGTTCGGGTCAAAATTGCTTTCGACCTTCATGGTGGCGTAGATAAGCGTTTGCGGTACGCCGTATTCATCGCAATATTTCTTGACGGCGTTTGAATTTTCCAAGGGGTGGGTGCCCTGCTCTATAAGCTTAGTCACAAACGGCGCCAAAAGCAACGCCGCTATTATTATTACGGTCAGCCAGGCAAATAATTTCCTGTGATCGTTCTTTTTCCTTCTTCGGCGCCTTTTCTTTTTACTTTTGCCCATATTCCGTAATCCTTTTTATCTCCTTGCGTAAATCGTAGGGAGGGAAATTCCTTATAACGACATCTGCCGCCTTAATAAAAAATTCCTCGTCCTTTTGGGCGTTAATTCTGAGCAGAGCCTCCTCAACCGATATATTATCACGCTTAACTATTCTTTTCAAGCGTATTTCCTCGGGGGCGGTTACGCTTACGGTAAAATCGCAAAGCCTATTTGCTCCGCTTTCAAAAAGCCCGATAGCGTCAATTAAAACTCCCTTTATATTTTCGGCTTCCTTTTCCCTTATTATTTCGTTAATTTTTTTTATTACGGCAGGGTGGGTAACCTCGCTTAAAAGCCTTGCGCCCTCCGGGGTTTTAAAAGCCTTTTTTGACAGCGCCCTGCTGTCGAGAGTGCCGTCGGGCAAAATTATATCCTCGCCGAAAGCGGCCTGCAATTTTTTGATAAGCTCGGAGTTCGGCGTAAGAAGCGACCAGTACACACGGTCTGCGTCAATGTGAAAATATCCCTCTTTTTCAAGAGCCTTGCAAACGGTTGATTTACCTGCCCCCGTCTGACCTGTCAAGCCTATAATTTTCATAGTTTTCGCTCACAATTCAATAATATTAAAGCCTGCCGAACGGATAAGCCTGTTATATACTGCCAGGCCCATTCCGGAAATTTCGGGGCAACGGGCATACACCTTTTTTGCCCCCCTTTCATCAAGCTCGCGCAGAGCTTCAAAAAGCCTGTTCGCCTGTGAAAGGGCGGAGTTTTCCCTGCCGTATGTCACGCATTTTTCAAAATTCGCTTCCTCGCCCTCAAAGCATAGAACAAAACAGTCCCTGCCCTCTATGTACCGCAGGAAGTCGTCAAGACTGCCCTTAATGATAGTTATGTCGGCCTTGGGCGCATAATGCTTATATTTCATTCCCGGGGAGGCCGCCTTTTCGCCCTGTTCAAGCTCGTTTAAAACGGCGTGCGCAACCTCGACCTCTCCTATAAGCTCGGTGATTTCCTCCAATGTTACCGCACCCGGCCGCAACAGCACGGGAGGCTCCTGCGCAAAGGAAATAACCGTCGATTCAACGCCTATTTCACAGCTTCCGGCATCAATGATAAGGGGTATCCTGCCGTTCATATCCGAGAGCACATATTTTGCGCTTGTGGGGCTCGGACTGCCCGAGAGGTTAGCGCTCGGCGCCGCAAGCGCAACGCCTGCATTTTCTATTATCGCACGGGCGTAGCGGCTTTTCGGCATTCTGACGGCAACGGTGTCAAGCCCTCCCGAAACGGCGTTCGGGATTTTATCGCTCTTTTTCATTATCATCGTAAGAGGGCCGGGCCAAAATTTTTCCGCCATTATTTTTACCTTATCCGGCACCTCGGCGACAAGCCGGGGAAGCTCCTGCATTTTGCTTATGTGTACTATAAGAGGATTGTCGGAGGGTCTGCCCTTTGCAAGATAAATTTTTTTAACCGCCGCTTCGTCAAGAGCGTTTGCCGCAAGGCCGTAAACGGTTTCGGTAGGTATTGCGACAAGCTCGCCGTCCCTTAAAAGCCGCGCCGATTCGCTCAGCGCAAGGTCATACTGCTTTGTAATGTCAATTACCTTTGTTTTCATTGTTCCTCTGCCTTTAATTTCTCCGCCGTGTCCGCCGTGATAAGCGCATCTATAATTTCGTCCAAATCGCCGTTCATTATCTGTTCGATTTTATAGAGCGTCAGCCCTATTCTGTGGTCGGAGACTCTGCCCTGCGGAAAATTGTAGGTTCTTATTCTCTCGCTCCTGTCGCCCGAGCCCACCTGCGATTTTCTTGTGCCGGCTATCTCGGCGTCGTGCTTGGCCTGCTCAATTTCCAAAAGCCGTGAACGCAGAACCTTTAAGGCCTTATCCTTGTTTTTGTATTGGCTTCTCTCGTCCTGGCATTCCACCACCATGCCCGTGGGCAGATGCGTAACTCTGATAGCCGACGAGGTTTTGTTTACCTTTTGTCCGCCTGCGCCCGAGGAGCGGAAAACATCTATCTGCAAATCCGCCGGGTTGAGCTCAAGATCAACCTCCTGCGCTTCGGGAAGAACCGCAACCGTTGCGGTGGAGGTCTGTATTCTGCCCTGGCTTTCGGTTTCGGGAACTCGCTGAACACGGTGGACGCCGCTCTCGAACTTAAAGCGTGAATACGCCCCCTCGCCCTCCACATTGAACACGATTTCTTTGTATCCACCCAGCTCCGTCGGGTTTTCGGAGAGTATTTCCACCTTAAAGCCCTTTGCCTCGGAGTACATGGAGTACATTCTGAAAAGCTCGCCTGCAAACAGGGCGGCCTCCTCGCCGCCTGCGCCGCCCCTTATCTCCACAATTACGCTCTTGTCATCGTTGGGATCTTTGGGCAGAAGCAGAATTTTAAGCTCCTCGCTGCATTTTTCTATATTTTCCTTTGCCTGCTCCTGTTCCTCCAAAACAAGCTCCTTAAAATCCCTGTCAAGTCCGCCCCCGTCAAGAAGCTGTTTCGACTCGTTGAGCGTCTGCTCGTACTTTTTATATTCCCTGAACTTTTCAACCACGGGAGTAAGATTTTTTTGCTCCTTCATAAGTCGTCTGTACTCCTCCTGATTATTGACGGTTTCGGGGGAGCAGAGAAGCTCGTTTATTTTTTCGTAGCGCTCTTCAATTCCGTTTAGCTTATCAGTCATTTGCCTTTTCCTCACGAATGATTTTCTTTATGTTTTTTTCGGCCTTTACCCTGGGAACCATAACTTCATGAGAGCATTTCCTGCATTTTATTTTAAAATCCATACCGGAACGCAAAACTTCAAACTCATTACTGCCGCAGGGGTGCGGCTTTTTCATTACAAGTATATCGCCTATGCGGACATCCATAAAATCACTCCCATAAATTTCCGAAATTATATTTATTGTAGCACAAAAGCAAGTAAAATAAAACATTTGAATTAAATTCTATTTAAAAGTTTTTCGCATATATTATAATACTGAATTTTTAAGAAAAAGGAAATGGGTGAGAAGCATGAAAAAATTTTTGCCTGAGGGCCATTTGGTAAACAGCGAGGAAATGAAGTCAAAGATTTCATCTCAGAAAGCGTTAAACGAGGCATACTTGAACAGAGAATATATCGAGGCGCGCGCAATTATGTGCGACGCAAAGCACAATTTGCATTTTAAGCTCGGCGATATAAAGGGCTTTATGCCCAGGGAAGAATGTGCAGAGGGCGTTCGCGAAGGCAAGGTCAGGGACATCGCCATAATTTCAAGGGTCAACAAGCCCGTGGGCTTTTATATTGAGGAGATAAGGACGGATTCTTCGGGGGAAAAGGTTGCCGTGCTCAGCCGTGCGGCGGTTCAAAAGGAGTGCAGAAGGGAGTACATAAATTCTCTGGTTCCCGGCGATGTCATAGGCGTTCGGGTAAGCCATATAGAACCGTTCGGCGCATTTTGCGATGTTGCGTCGGGAATTACAGCGCTTTTGCCGATAGACGGCATATCCGTTTCAAGAATACCCGACCCCTCGGCAAGGTTCAGCGTGGGCGACGATATAAAGGCCGTGGTAAAGAGCATAGACGGCGAGGGCAGAATAACGCTGACGCACAAGGAACTGCTCGGCACATGGGAGGAAAATGTAAAGAACTTTAAGGCAGGCGAAACCGTAACGGGAATTATCCGCTCGGTAGAGCCATACGGCATTTTTATTGAGCTTGCCGCAAACCTTGCCGGCCTTGCGGAATGTGCCGGCGACACGGAGGTAGGACACAGCGCCAGCGTTTTTATTAAAAGCATAAACCCCGAAAAAATGAAAATAAAGCTTATTATAGTGGATACAGACAAGAGCTGTGCCTGCGGCAAGACGGAAGAAAACTACTTTATAGACGAGGGGCATATTGATTTTTGGCAGTATTCGCCCGACTGCTCCAAAAAGACGGTGTTTACCGATTTTTCGGAGGCTTTATAGGGGCGTTTTTAAGCGAAAACCGTCATAAAAAATTCCCCATTGAAAAACATTAATTATTTTGTTATAATTAAATGTATTAAATGAGGGAGGAAATTTATATGAAAGCAAGAACCGTAAAAAAACTTTTATGCGTGTTAATGTCGGCTGTGCTTTTGGTAAGCTGTGTGCTTCCGGCAGTTGCCGCTAACCGCAAATGCTTAAAGGACGATGTTCCGCTTCTTGTCGTATCGGGCTTTTCCGAGTATGTGCTTGTAGACAAGACCACGGGCAAGGCTGTTTGGCCGCCCGACAGGGAGCTTATCATGAACGCCGTTCAAAAGGCTTTGCCGGCTGTTGAGACGCTTATCGCCTCAAACAGAACACAGAGGGATTACGATAAATTCTGCGATGTCGTTATTCCGGCGCTGAACGAACTGTTCTCGTACATCAAATGTACGCCCGACGGCGAGCCGTACAACAAGAATGTAGGCCTGCTCAACCAGTTTACGGGCCCCGTTTCGGATTACGACTTTGAAGAGGTAAGATCCGTATTTACAAACGATATAGTAGATATAGCGGTCAATACCGTAGGCGCCGACCACACTTGGGTTTACGGCCTCGATTGGCGTGTAGACCCCATGGTAATTGCGGACGAAATCCATGAATATGTTGAAAACATGAAAGAGAGAACCGGCCACAAAAAGGTTGCGATTGCCGGTATCAGCATGGGCGGCTGTATAGTTTCCGCCTATCTTGCAAAATACGGCTATGAGGATTTAAGCAACATCACAATGCTCTCCTCTGCGTTTACGGGACTTGAGCTTGTAGGCTCGCTTTTCTGCGGAGAGGTTGTCATTGACGAGCAGGGCCTTTACAACATGATAAACGAGTCCATGGGCAACTCCATAGTAAGCGATATACTTTCAAGCACGGGGCTGCTTAAGAAAGTTCTTCCTTTCGCCGACGAGCTTATAGAGTACGAAAAGGACAGAATTTTCTCGGAGTGCCTTATCCCCGGCTTCGGCTATACGACGGGTATCTGGACCTTCCTGCCCGAAAGCAGGTATGACGAGGCAAGGCAGTATATGTCGATGAGAATGAACGACGGAACTCCCGAACAGGCAAAGGCTTTTTGGGAGAAAATCGACAATTATCACGACAATGTAAGCGTTAAGATAAAAGATATTCTCAAAAATGCCAAGAAAGACGGCGTTTGCGTTTCTGTCGTTTCAAACTACGATTCACAGATGCCTCCCGTTTCGTCCGCAAGCAATTTGACGGGCGACCAGGTTATCGAAACGGTACACACAAGCGGCTACGCCACGGTAGCGCCTTACGGCCAGACTCTCGGAAGCGCATATCCGAGGAACGAGCACCTTTCGTTTGACAGAATGATAGACGCAAGCACTTGCTATTTCCCCGACAACACATGGTTCATCAAATATCAGAACCATGTTGAATTCAGCAATCAGGGCGCCAATGACAATTCAAGATTTTTCGCTTGGATTATGGTTGCGCCTGCCGACGCCGATATTCATTCCAAGCCGGAATTTCCGCAGTTTATGACTTATGACAGCGAAAATCATGTGCTTTCGCCGCTTTCCGCAATGATGGGCGATGTAAACAGCAACGGCTTTGTCTCAATAGCGGACGCAAAGCTGGCGCTACAGGGAATAGTCGGCTTAAAGAAGCTTACGAGCGCCGAAAAATGGACCGCCGATATGAACTACGACGACAAAATTTCAATCACCGACGCCAAAGCTATACTTAAAACCATAGTCGGATAAACGAAAAAGTAAAAACGGGGCGCTGTCGGCATATGCCTGCGGCGCTTCTTGTTTTTTGTTAAAATAGGCCGTAAATATTCAGCGTGAAGATAAATTGTTTTGCGATAACAAAACGCCGAAAGTTTTTGTCCGTCTTTTTTCAAAAAGACGGTGGGGTCGAGGGGCAACGCCCCGTCGCAGTCCGCAGACTGCGAAATACCTATACTTAAGGCGAGGGGAGCCGGACACACGCCGCTTCACGCAGGCTCTTTTCGGCGCTTTTACGCTTTTCCTCGTTGCCTTGCGTCAGCAAGGCTTCCTCGTCCGCACGCAAAATCACACGAAAAATAGCTCTGCGTTAAGTGCAAAGCAGTTTTCACCGAGCGGATTTGCGTTCAGGCAAGGAAGCGTCCGAAGAAAATACTGTCGTATTGTCAAGGGCGATGACACAGCATGGGCGTAAATCCGCCGTTGAAAACCGGTGTGTGTTCGGCTCCCCTCGCCTTAAAAGCGCAGGAGGGGCGAAAAACAGTCCGGTGGACTGTTTTTCGGTGGGGAACCCTCGCCGGGGGTTCACCATAAGCTTACTCCTTTTGTGCATATTGCCAAGTGAAACATACTTTTTCTACATACTGAAATATTGTTGTTTTGACGAATTATTAATATTGTAAAATCGCTTTAAAGGTGTTAAAATAAGTACATAATTTTTTCGGAGGCTTTATATGTCAAAAAATTCAACTGAGGATTTGCTTTCAAAAAGAATGAACGAAATAGAAAAACATCTTCAAAACGGGGTGGATATTCCCTGCTTTGACGGCGTTATGATCGACCCCGGCGTTGAAATAGGCGAGGGAACCGTTATTTTGCCGGGAACCATTTTAAGGGGACGGGTTAAAATCGGCAAAAACTGTACCATTGGGCCGAACACCGTCATTGAGGACAGCGAAATCGGGGACGGCGTTTTGCTTGACGAGGTAAGGTGCCGTCAGTCAAAGGTTAAAAACGGCTGTAATATAGGTCCGTTTGTCCATATAAGACCGAATTCCGATATAGGGGAAAATGTGCATCTCGGCAATTTTGTCGAGGTTAAAAATTCAACCATAGACACGGGGACAAAGGTTTCGCATCTCACCTATGTCGGCGACAGCGATGTGGGCAAGCGTGTTAATTTCGGCTGCGGCACGGTCACGGTAAACTATAACGGCAGGGAAAAACACAGAACAACAATTATGGATGACGCCTTTATAGGCTGTAACACAAACCTTATTGCGCCCGTTACCGTAGGCAGGGGCGGATATACTGCGGCAGGCTCTACAATTACCGACAGCGTCCCCGAGGACTCTTTGGCAATAGCCAGGGCAAGGCAGGTAAACAAAAACGGCTGGTGTATCAAGGCCAAAATAAAAAAATAACCGTATTTGTTGCGGTTAAAATATATTTTAAAGAGGCAAAGTATGTTTGACAGATTCAAATTTAGGCAGTCTGTCGGCGCACCTGAATTTCTCGTGGTGGGGCTTGGAAATCCCGAAAGGAAATACACCCTTACACGACACAATTCGGGCTTTTTGTGCGTTGACGAGCTCGCCCAAAAGCACGGCTTTAAAATAAACAAGCTGAAATTTAAGGGAATAATTGCGGATACGGTGATAAATTCGCACAGGGTAATCGTTATGAAGCCGCAAACCTATATGAACAATTCCGGCGAAGCTGTTAAAGAGGCGGCGGCGTTTTACAAAATTCCTGCGGAAAAAATTATAGTTATATTTGACGATATATCCCTCGGTGTGGGCAAGCTCCGCATTAAGCGCAAGGGCACGGACGGCGGACACAACGGAATTAAGAGCATAATTTCCTGCTTGGGAGGCTCGGATTTTCCGAGGATAAAGCTCGGTATCGGCCAAAAGCCGCACCCCGATTACGACCTTGCCGATTGGGTGCTTTCCGAATTTAAAAAGGACGAGGCAAAGCCGCTTAAAGAGGCTATCGACAACGCCTGCTGTGCCGTTGAGCTTATTCTTGACGGAAAAATCGACGAGGCGATGAACAGATACAATTCATAAGATTTTAGGGAGTTAAAAATTAACTATGGCAGGCTTCAGAGAAGTTCTGAAAGCGTCGCCCGAATATGCCGAGCTTGAAAAGGCCGTAAAAAAAGGTTCTTTCGCACTCGGCGCAGTAGGGGTAACGCAAATTCATAAAGCACATATTATAAATGCGCTTTGCGGAAACCTTAACCGCAAGGCTCTTGTCGTTATGCCCGATGAGCGCTCCGCCACGAAATTCTGCGAGGATATGGCGGTTTTCGGGCTCAGGGCGCTGGTGTACCCGGAAAGGGATTTTTCCTTTAACGGCGCCGAAATACGCTCCCATGAATACGAGCAGAGAAGGCTGAAGGTGCTTTCAAATATGCTGGAGGGGAACATCGACATTGCGGTTTGCTCGGTGCAGGCGGCAATACAGAGAACCATACCTCCCCAAGAGCTTAAAAAACATTCGCTCGTTTTGAAAAAGGGCGGCGAGATCTCCCCGGAAAGAATTAAGGCCGTTTTGCTTGCGGCGGGCTATACACGCTGTGATATGGTAGAGGGCGTGGGTCAGTTTTCGATGAGGGGCGACATACTCGATTTGTTTTCTCCCGACGGCGAACAGCCCGTGAGGATCGAGCTTTGGGGCGACACCATAGAGAGAATGTCATATTTTGATATTGAGACGAAAAGACGAAGCGGCAATGTGGAGGAATTTGCGCTTATGCCGTCGACCGAAATCGTTTTTGAGAGCGAAGAGAAGCTGATAGACAGCATAGAGGAGTTTATTAAGGGCGTTAAGGGTAAGGGCTCAAAAAATGCCAAGGAAAAGCTTTATGCCGATATTGACCGCCTTAAAAGCGGAGTAAAGCTGAACTCGCAGGACAAATATTTGCCTCTCGCTTATGCCGAGTTCAGTACGATTTTTGACTATTTAGATAAAAATTATCTATTAGCCGTTTGCGAAAGCTCGAATGTAAAAGAAAGGGCGGCGACGGCGGTTAAGCTTTTAAACGAGGAAATCAAGTATTTGTTTGAAGAGGGCGTGCTCTGCCGGGGGCTTGACAGGTTTTCGCTCACGCAGACGGAGCTTTTCAGAGAATACGAAAAACATTCGGCCGTATATTTTGACAGCTTCGCACGGGGAAGCTTTGACACCCCCGTAAGGGCGCTTATTAATTTTACCGCAACCCAGTTGCCTGCATGGAACGGAAATTTGGACGCACTTTTAGAGGATATAAAACCCGTGCTTCAAAAAAACTCCACGGTTGTAGTGATGGGGGGAACCGAAAAATCGGCGGAAAACCTTGCCCGTGACCTTGAAAACGAGGGCGTACCCTCGGTATATTTTGCGCTTGAGCCGAAGGAATTCCCAAAGGGCAGGGTATGCGTTTTGCCCTCTGCGTTTTCGGGAGGCTTTGCATATCCGAACGAAAAATTTTATGTCTTTACCTATGCCAGAGCCGCAACGGTTCGCAAGCAAAAGCGCTCTAAATTCAAAAAGGGTCAAAGCATACATTCGCTTGACGAGCTTCGGACGGGCGATTATGTAGTACACAGAATGTACGGAATAGGAATTTTTGACGGCATAAAAAAGCTCGAAGTAGGGCAGATAGTAAAGGACTATATAAAAATAAAGTACGCAAAGAGCGATGTACTGTATGTTCCCGTAACCCAGCTTGACCTTGTATCAAAGTATATAGGCCCGAGCGAGGACAGCGGAAAGACCGTTAAGCTAAACCGCATAGGCACGGCGGAGTGGGAAAAGACACGCAGCAGAGTCCGTGCCGCCGTAAAGGATATGGCAGACGAGCTTATAGCGCTGTATTCAAAAAGGCTTCAATCCAAGGGATACGCCTTTTCGCAGGATATAGATATGCAGTCGGATTTTGAAAGGCGTTTTCCCTATGACGAAACGCCCGACCAGTTAAAATCGTCGGACGAAATAAAGGGCGATATGGAAAAACCGTATCCCATGGACAGACTGCTTTGCGGCGATGTCGGCTTCGGAAAAACGGAGGTGGCTCTCAGGGCGGCGTTTAAGTGCATAGCCGACGGCAAGCAATGCGCCATACTCGTGCCGACAACAATACTCGCCCTACAGCATTACAGAACGATAACGGCAAGGTTCGAGGGCTTCCCCGTTGAAATTGAAATGCTTTCAAGGTTCAGACAGCCCAAGGAGCGAAGCAAAATCACAGAAAACTTAAAGCACGGCAGTATTGACATAGTAGTTGGCACACATTCGCTTATCTCAAAGGGCGTTGAATTTAAGGACCTCGGACTCTTAATAGTCGATGAGGAGCAGCGCTTCGGCGTCGCTCAAAAGGAAAAGCTTAAAGAGAGGTTCCCGTATGTCGATGTCCTCACGCTGTCGGCAACGCCTATTCCGAGAACGCTGAATATGGCGATGACGGGCATAAGGGATATGTCCGTCATAGAGGAAGCTCCGCAGGACAGACACCCCGTGCAGACTTATGTTATAGAGCACGATATGGGCATACTTTCGGAGGCTATGGAAAAGGAGCTTCGCAGGGGCGGACAGGTTTATTATCTGTATAACAGGGTGGAAAATATAGAGTCAAAGGCGGCGGAAATACAAAAGTATCTGCCCGAGGCAAGGATAGCCGTCGCACACGGCAAAATGGCGGAGGATGAACTGAGCGACCGCTGGCGCAGACTGCTTGAGGGCGAAATAGATATACTTGTTTGCACCACCATTATCGAAACGGGCGTAGATGTGCCTAACTGCAATACCCTTATAATTGAGGACGCCGACAGGCTCGGTCTTGCACAGCTCCACCAGATAAGGGGAAGAGTGGGCAGAAGCGCAAGGAGAGCCTCCGCTTATTTCACCTTTAAAAGGGGCAAGGAGCTTTCCGAAACGGCACGGAGAAGGCTTGAAGCTATAAGGGAGTACACCGAGTTCGGTTCGGGCTTTAAAATAGCCATGCGTGACCTTGAAATCAGAGGCGCAGGGAGCATACTCGGGGCGCAGCAGCACGGGCATCTTGAGGCGGTCGGCTATGATATGTACCTGGAGCTTTTGGGAGAGGCCGTCAGCGAGGAAAAGGGCGAGACAAACGCCGTGCAGAAAAAGGAATGTCTTATTGATATGCAAATAGACGCCCACATACCCGAAAGCTATATTGACAGCATTTCACAAAGGCTTGAAATATACAGAAAAATTGCGGATATATTCACAAACGAGGACGCCGACGATGTAAGGGACGAGCTGAGGGACCGTTACGGCGATATTCCGCCGTCCGTCGAGGGGCTTATAGATATATCCCTTTTGAGGAACACGGCTTCAAAATTCGGCATAAACGAAATAGGCCAAAAGGGCAGGACGGTAATACTTTATATCAACGAAATTCCCACGGCGCTGGTGTTAAATCTATCGTCCGCTTTAAGGGGCAGGGTATCCGTCTCCGACTTCGGCAGGAAATATATAGCCGTAAAAATGACGCAGGCACAGGACCCTCTCGACACGCTCAAAGAGATTTTTGATTACCTTGTCGGTTCGGGCAAAGCGAATTGACAAAGCCTATGCCGTGTGTTAAAATTCACAATGCAAAAAGGGGAAACAGATGAAAATTCTGTACGGGCACGCCGCCGTGATATGCCAAAAAAATTTGCCTTGCCCGAAGCCGCAAATTCGGGGACAGGTCATTGGGAAACCGAGAAGACGGCAAATTAAAGGCATTTAAGTCGAAATATCCTTTTGTAAATCTCTGTTATGACTGCGAGCGCCGGTCGGAGAAAATAAATATAAGGAGTACAAAAGATGAAGAAAACCAAAATTGCAAGACTTTTATCTGTTTTACTTTGCTTTGCGCTTGTTGCGGCAATAGCGCTTTTCGTAAACGGCTGCGGTGCAAAAAAGAATAACCCGACAGACAGCGGCACTCAGACCACTGCGAAAAAAACCGAAGTTACATCAAATGTCACCGAAAAGGGGACGCTTGAGGATAAAACCGCTGCCCAAAGCGGTACCGAGGAGATTACAAAGCTCGGAAAGGGCGAAAAAACCTGCTCATTTACCGTTAAGGACGCCGACGGCAAGGAAACCGTGTTTGAGATAAAATCCGACAAAAAAACCGTAGGCGAAGCGCTTAAGGAACAGGGGCTTATCTCCGGTAAGGAGTCACAGTACGGCCTTATGATTGACACCGTTATGGGAATAAGGGCCGATTACAACAAGGACAAGGCATATTGGGCGTTTTATATAGGCGGAGAATACGCACAGACGGGCGTTGACCAGACGGAGCTTGTAGAGGGCGAAAACTATATGCTCGAATACACCGAGGGATGAAGCTCAATGTAAGGGAGACAGCCGTTTTCGGTATGCTCGGAGCGCTGATGTTCGCTTCAAAGCTTGTAATGGACGCCCTGCCTAACATTCATCTGCTCGGCGTATTCACAATGGCGCTGACGCTGGTTTACAGAAAAAAAGCATTATACCCGATATATGTTTTCGTTTTGCTTTTGGGCGTTTTCAACGGCTTTGCGGCATGGTGGGTTCCGCATCTGTATTTATGGGCCGTTCTGTGGGCGGCGACGATGCTTTTGCCCCGTAATATACCGCCTAAGTACAGGGCGTTGGTATATATGGCGGTATGCGCCCTGCACGGGCTTTTTTACGGCACGCTGTACGCTCCGGCGCAGGCGGTTATGTATAATTTAAGCTTTAAGGCGATGATAGCCTGGATAATAGCCGGACTGCCGTATGACGCAATTCACGCAGTCAGCAATTTTTTCTGTGGAATGCTGATAATACCGCTTGAAAAGGCTCTGAATATTGCAAAAAAGGCGCACAGTTAAAATTTTCAAGACAGAAAAACGGCTTAAACATAAAAATATTACGGCACAGTGTATTTTGCACACTGTGCTGTAATTTATATAAAAAATTGAAAGTTTCGCTCAAGCCTTTACAAAAGGCTTGCAGGGTCACGGGGCAGGGCCCCGTGGGGCAGTCCGCAGACTGCGAAACACCTACGCTTCAAAAAGCGCAGGAGGGGCGAAAAACAGTCCGGTGGACTGTTTGACGGAGGGGAAACCACGCATGGGGTTCCCCTACAGTTTTGCAACTATTTTCAATAATAAAAATTAAAAGTTTTCGGCCGCCTTTTTCAAAAAGAGATTCCCCTGTCAGGGGAAATGTCTGCGAAGCGGACAAAAACTTTTGGACATTTTGCTACCGAAAAAACAGTTTATCGACAGGCTGAAAGACAGCCCGGGAAGCATTTTTCCCGGGCTGTCTTGCCGATTTAACCTTTTTGTTTTAATTGACGCCATGGGCGTTTTGGAACGCCGTGCGGCAGTTTATCATACCTTTTTAAAATCGTCTTTAATAAAAATCTTTATTGCAAGCATCATACTTACAAATGTAGATGTTCCGCCGATTAAAACATCGGAGAAATAATGTGCGCCGCAGACAATTCTGCTGACCGCAACAATGCCCGTAACCGCTACCGCTATAAAGCAGAGCAGGGCCCTCATCTTGGGGGTGTCGTACTTCTTTAAAAGCTTCGGAAGCGCAAGTATGGCGTAAATCGTGCCGGCGGCGCAGGTGTGACCCGAGGGGAACGAGCGGTAAGCGTCATGGCCGACCTTATGGCCGTTTGACATCGCTATGTAAAGAGGATCGCCCTCTTCGGGCATTCTGAATTTTTGGTACCACCTGTGGTAGTTCCAAAAAATATTTCCGTTTTCATCGGGCTGATTGAGGCACTGCATTGTCCTGTATCTCGGACGGCACATAATATTTTTGATTATATTGACGAAAATGTTTGCAAGTATAACCCCGAAGAGTATTACAAACGAAAGCCTTAGCAGGGCCTTTGCCTTGTCGTCGTCAAGCCGTGAAAAGGCATAGCACAGAAGCTCGCCGCACGCCGCGGCAATAAAAACGCACACGACCTTGGCAAAAACCGAGGTTATGGCCTCGCCGGCAGGGACGGAAACATGTCTTGTTATGTAGCTCACCGTGTCAAAAACAAGCACCGCCATTGCGATAACGCTTGCGATATTTGCGGCTATTGAGCCGAGGATTTTCAACGGCTTAACGGAGCTTCTTTTTGTGTTTGAATAGATTATAGCAAATGCGGCGGAAAGCATCGCATATACGGGCCAGGAGCCTATGGATTCAAAAATTGCGCCGAAAACGCTTGTTGTAAAATATTCGCCCACATTGACCTTTGCCAAAATTTTGCTTACCTCAAGGTCGTACAGCGTTGCCGTAAGCAAAAGCGCACCGAAGATTACGATAAAAAGACAAACTGCGATTACCGTATTTCTTACGGATTTTGATTTGTTCATAATATCCCTCTTTTTCATTTGATGTTATTATAATAATTAATATTATCATAAAATGTAAAATAAAACAAGACGGCTATTTATTATTGTTGAATAGTATTGGATTTTCTGATAGAATGTATATATACACTTACGCCGTTTAATTAAATTTGAGGGAAGAGGGATTTAATTTGAAAAAGAATAAGGACAGATTGTCCGTTTGGGAAATTACCTCTTATTCTTTGGGAAGTCTCGGCAAGGAGTTCAGCAACAACTGCATAAGCTCGTTCTTTTTGGTTTACCTGTGCATTTATCAGGGGCTTAACCCCATTGTGATGACCGTGGCGTTTATGCTTGCAAAGCTTTGGGACGCAGTAAACGACCCGATACTTGCCACGCTTGTAAACAACACAAAGGGTTCAAAGCTGGGCAGGTACAGACAATGGATATTAATAGGTGCGGTTCTCAACGCCGCAACGCTTGTTATTATGTTCCTGCCGCTTCCCGAAAGCGTAGGCACGGCAGGCAAATATGCCTATTATATATTTGCCTATGTGATTTGGGGAATGTCCTTTACCGTGGTTGATGTTCCGTTTTGGAGTATGCTTCCGGCGATAGCCAACACTACCGAGGACAGGAACAGAGCAAGCTCGATGGCAAGGCTTATAGGCGGACTGGGCGGCTTTTTGGTAGGCAGCATAGGGACTTCCGTTATCCTGCCGGCATTTTCGTCGATAGGAATGAACAGGGCCTATATGGTGATAGGCGCCGTCTCGGGCGTTATAATGATAAGCTTTGTCAGCATTACCGTTGTATTTAACAGGGAAAAATATCCTATTCCGCACACAGATGTGGGACTTGGCACTATTTTTGAGATGTTCAAAACGAACGACCAGCTCAGGGCATATGCGGTAACATTTTTGCTTTTCACAACGGGAACGACCATAGCGCTCAACCAAATGCTTTATCTGTATATTTACTGCTATGAGGACAGCGCAAACCTCTTAAGCTCAAAATACAGCTATACGCTGTTTTGGATTATCGCCTGCACGGGTCAGGGAATAGCGATGTTTTTCTACAACCGGCTTACAAAGAAAATACCCAGGGAGAAGATGTTTACCTTTTCGTATTGGGCGTGCATAGTGGGATATGCGCTTATGTTTATTATTTTCTTTTTCTTAAAGCAGGGGGAATATCTGCTCAACGCCGTGCTTATCGCCCTTGCAGGCGCTTCGCTGATGCTTGCCTGCGGAATAAACAACATAGGCTCTACGGTAATGATTGCAGATGTTGTGGACTACAGCGAATATAAAACGGGAAAACGGGCGGACTCCATTGTTTTCAGCGTTCAGACGCTTTTGCAGAAGTTTGCCGGCGCACTTGCAATGTTTATACTCGGCCTCGGAATTTCCGCCGCAAAGCTTCCGACAATTTCTCAGATACCAATAACCGACGCCGCAGGAAAATTTATTGAAAACATAGATGTTTATACTGCGGCCGACGGCACATATCTCATAAACAACGAACAGGTATGGCAGAAAATTTCCGCAATACCCGAATATGCGCAAAAGGCGCAGTTTGTAACGCATCAGCTTGTATCGACCGAAAGCCTTACGGTATTGAGGGCGTTTATGTTCCTTATACCTATACCGCTGTGCATAGTCGCTTTGATTTACTACAAGAAAAAATATACGCTCGTCGGCAGTAAATACGATGAAATTAAAGCGGAAATAGACAGAAGACGGGCGGAAAAGACGAAGGAAATTTCGGATAAAACGATTTAACAGAAGAAAAAGAGAGTAATTTTACGATATAAGGGCGAGCTTTTATGAGTAAAAGACCGGCGCACGAAAAGGAGGAATTAGCTATGGAAAAAATCGCAAAGGACGAATACCTTTTTTCGGTTGAAAAAGAAAAAACAACTGTATACTATCAGACGCATTCTCTATGCGATTGTGAGGGGTGCCGGAATTTTTATGCACAAATTAGGGGTATGTTCCCGGAATTGGAAGCATTTTTGGCCGAATTCGGCGTGGATATTGCAAAGCCTGATGAAATGCCATGGCTTGAATTGGACGACCAAATCCAATATACGCCGTGTTATACCGTCACCGGAAGCATAGAGAAAATGGGAACTTATGAAATTGATATAGGAAATCAAAGCTTGGCCGTTTATCGAAGCGGAGATCTTCGGACGGATATTCCCAACGAGCAGACAGAGCCGTATTTTGTTTTGGAGGTATTTAGTATTTATCTGCCATGGGTGCTCGATACACCGTTTCCCTCTGCGCCAACTCGAAAAAATTTTTTGGCACGACTGTTTCATAGAAGAAAAAAAGGGTGATTTTCGGCGAACATTATAGAACCAAACGGAGTTCTCAAAATAAAATGAGGCTGAAAACTTTAATATTGCAAAACGGCTATTTGCAAACAAAACAACAGCGCAGGGTCTTAAAGATCCTGCGCTGTTTCGATGTTTCGTTATGTTTTGAAATTTTATAACTGCTTGTTTGAGTTTAGAATGAAGCCGAGTACATTTTTTGCGCTCCTCTGCATCTCGCCGAGGGTTATGCCGTTTTCCCTGCCGTAGGTTTCAAGAAGCGTGCCGTCGGGTTCGGCGGTTTTGCTTATAGAAGTCCTTGCGCCCGGCATAAGCACATCTACCTGCGCCCTCACCCTGTAAGCGTTCCCCGAAATTTCGGGAAATTCCGGCGACGGGGCGTAGCGCATCCACCAGTCGGTCATCACATTGCCCTTGTATCCCCATTCGCCCCTCAGCACCGTAGTGCACAGCTCATAGTTATAATGGCTCCAGACGCCGTTTATTTTATTGTAGCTTGTCATTAAATTCTTGGGGCTCGCTTCCTTTACGCAGATTTCAAAGCCCTTTAAGTATATTTCCCTGAGAGCCCTTTGGGAAACAATCGAGTTGTTGTAATTCCTGTTGTACTCCTGATTGTTGCAGGCAAAATGCTTGGGACACGCCGACACTCCGACAGACTGTATGCCCCTGACCGTTGCCGCCGCAATTTTTCCGCTTATCAGGGGGTCTTCGGAGTAGTATTCAAAATTCCTGCCGCAAAGGGGATTTCTGTGTATATTCATACCGGGAGCCAAAAGCACATCGCTTCCCTTTGAAACCATTTCCCTGCCCATCTCGGCAAAAAGCCGCTCTATAAGCTCCTCGTCCCATGTGCAGGCGAGGGCTGTGCCGCAGGGCATAAGCGAACAGGCAGCACTCAGCCTGATGCCGGACGGGCCGTCCGTTGTGGTAACGGGAGGTATGCCTTTGTCCCTCAGCGACTTGGAAACTCCGCCGAAAATACCGGCGTTTCCCTCCGCTCCCGACGGGCTTCGCATCATTCCCTCGCCCCTTGTGATGAGTTCAAGCTCATCGGGGGTCAGCTGTGCGGTAAAGTCGTCAAGCGAAACCCTGCCGTCACGAACATCTTTAAGCTTGTATCCCCGGTCGCCCGTGATTTTCCTGCCCTTTGGCAGGTTGTCAAGTATAATTTGCTTCAAATCGGTAGTGCTTACGGGGACATTTTCAAACGAGAGCTTATATCCGCCGCCGTTTTTAACGGGTAAAAATCTTCTGAAACGGGACTGCTCCCTGACCGCCATTACCTCCGTAAGGCTTTGCAGAACTTTTAGGCTGTCAAGCTTAAACGAGAGAACCTCATCGCATTTTTTTACGCTTGTACCCAAAAAGAATTTGTACTCGCCCTCTTCAAGCACATAACAGTTCCTGTTCCCCGAGTTGCCGCTGTCGTCAAAGGAGGCGTAGGAATACGGCTGTGCGGTAATGACAAGCGTTTCGCTCTGCCCGGGCATAAGCTCTTTTGTTTTTTTGAAGCCCACAAGCACCCGTGAGGGCTTGCCGAGCCTGCCCTGAGGGGCTTGGGCGTAGAGCTGAAGCACTTCCCTGCCGGGAACATTGCCTATATTTTTGACCTGCGCCCCGACGCTTATTTTGCCGTCGTCGTTTTCGGCGGAAACAGGCGTTATTTCAAACTGCGTGTAGGAAAGGCCGAAGCCGAATTCATAGCTTACCTCGTTCGGGCAAAAGGTTTCAAAATAGCGGTAGCCCACATAAATATCCTCGACATAGCGGTTTTCTTCCTTTGCGCCGAAATGATCGCTTCCGGGATAGCTTTTGTAATTGACCGCAACGGTGTCGCTCAGCTTGCCGGAGGGGTTTACCTTTCCGCTCAATACATCGGCAACGCTGTTACCGCTCTCCATTCCGCCCTGCCATACTATCATAATTGCGCTGATTTTATCGCCGTAGGAGTTGAGCTTTTCAAAATCCATTACGGAGCCGACATTGAGTATGACGGCTACCTTGTCAAAATGCTCGGTTACGGCGTCGAGCAGCTTAACCTCGCTGTCGGTAAGATAAAAACTGCCTTTTTTCAGGGCGTTTTCCCTGTCCTCGCCTGCCGAACGCCCGATAACCACAAGCGCTTTGTTGCTTTTTTGACAGGCCGATTTTACCAGGGAGCTCTTTAAGGGCATTTCGGGGTAGAACCTCGGCCAATGGCCCCAAAAGCCGGGGTCAACCTGATGCTTTTCACGCCACAGCCTGTAGGTATCCTTTAATTCGCCGTTTATTTTAAAAGCGTTGTTTTTTTCTATGCCGTCAATTAAGCTTAGCTTGTAGGGACAGCGGACATCGCCGCCCGAGCCGTTGCCCACATAGAAGTAATCGTACTGCACCCTGCCGAACACGGCGACATTGTCGTTTTCGGTAAAGGGGAGGGTGTTTTTTTCGTTTTTCAAAAGCACACAGCCGTCTGCTCCGGCACGCCTTAAAAGCGGAACTATATTTTCGTTCACATCTCCGCTTAATTCTGCTTTGAGCTGTTGCTCCTGGGCAAGCTCCGCACCGGTAATTTTTCTGATAATTTTATTGATGATTTTCACTTTTATTCCCCCTAAAGTGTATTGAGTAAATATCCTTTCTCCATTTTACCATATAACATACGGAGCAGGCAATGCTATTTTTTACGCAAACGGTAAAATTAACTGTGCAAAATATCCAAATATATAAATAAATATTCAATATATTGTCTAAAATGAATAGCAATTCATATTTTTATCTTGTATTGTAATGTGAATTTATGATAAAATACTATATGCAATTATACAAAATATCTCCTGCTTGAACGGTGATGATTTTATGGATCTGCAAATGCATCATAAGGCTACATTCGATAATATATCGCAGGAAAAAAGAATGCGGATTATCAATGCGGCAACAACTGAATTTGCGCTAAAGGGCTTTGATAACGCCAACATAAACAACATTGCAAAAAAGGCCGGCGTCAGCGTAGGTTCGCTTTACAAATATTTTACAAACAAACAGGATTTATTTCTCACTATTATTCATTACGGAATATCCTCTATGGAGGAGATGCTGTTGAAGCTTGTCGAAAGCGACGAGGATATACTGCTGAAGGTGGAGAAAATAATTCGCTCCGTTCAGAAAACCTCAAAGGAAAACGAGCTTTTAATCAAGCTTTACAATGTTATGACAAGCGAGAGCAACCCGAGGTTTGCCTCCCAATTTGCCTATGAGATGGAGTCTATGACCGCAAGGATTTACCGCCTTGCCATTGAGAGGGGCAAAAAGACGGGCGATGTCAGGGAGGATATCGATTCCGCTTTTGCGGCGTATCTGCTTGACAATATTTTTATGAATCTTCAGTTTTCATACGCAAGCGACTATTACAAGGAGCGCTTTAAGATTTACACGGGCAACGAAATTCTTGAGCGTGACGACTTTGTGGTTGAGCAGTGCCTTAAATTTATCAAGGCGGCGTTGAAAAAGGAAATAAATTAGGTTATTGAAAGGGAGTCTTCTAAATGTCAGAGCCTAAATATGTAATTGCTTATGACATAGGCACAACGGGTGTAAAGACCTGCGTATTTGCGATAAGCGATAAAATTGAGCTTCTCGCTTCGCAAAGCGAGGGCTACAAGCTTTATGTTATGCCTCACGGCGGAGCGGAACAGGATCCCGAGGAATGGTGGGCCGCAATGCGTAACAGCACTACCGTTGTTATGAAAAAATCAAAAATCAAAAAAGAGGACATTTCGGGAATTTCATTCTGCTCGCAGATGCAGGGCGTTGTGCTTGTCGATAAGGACGCCAATGCGGTACGCAGGGCGTTCAGCTATATGGACCAGCGTGCCACAGAGGAGCTCAAGGAGGCTATGGGCGGCGGTATTCAGATAGCCGGCGGTAATGTTACAAAGGTGCTTAAATCCTTAAAGCTTACGGGCGCCGCACCCCTTTCCGTAAAGGACCCGATATGGAAATATAAATGGACGCAGAAAAACGAGCCGGTAAACTTTAAAAAGGTTTACAAATGGCTTGATGTCAAGGAATATCTGATTGCGAGAATGACGGGCGAATTTGTAATGACGCACGATTCCGCATTTTCCACCATGATTTACGACATAAAGAAAAAGAACTGGAGCAGGGAAATGTGCGATATGCTCGGCGTCGATATGAACCACCTTGCAAAAATCGTTAAATCCACCGACAAGGTGGGTGAGCTTTCCGAAAAGGCGGCCGAGGAACTCGGTCTTGCACCGGGAACTGCCGTATTCGGCGGAGGCGGCGACGCTTCGCTTATCGGTGTAGGCGCAGGTGCGGTGGAGCTCGGAGACACGCATATATATCAGGGAACATCGGGCTGGGTTTCAACGGTCGTTGACTCCCCCAAGGTCGATGTAAACTCAATGATAGCGGCTATAGTAGGCGCTAAGGACGGGTATTACAACTACTTTGCAGAGCTTGAAACGGCAGGCAAATGCGTCGAGTGGGTAAAGGATCACCTTGCGCTTGACGAGATTGATGTATATATGGATAAAAGCCATAATTTAAAGCGTTCAAAGGGAGATATGGAAACGGTTTACACCAACCTCTTTGAATATATGGCCGCAGTAATAAACGAAGTACCGGCAGGCTCAAACGGCGTGGTATTCACACCGTGGCTTCACGGCAACCGCTGTCCGTTTGAAGACCCCAACGCAAGGGGAATGTTCTTTAACATAAGCCTTGACACGGGCAAATCGGAGCTTATCCGTGCGGTGTATGAGGGCGTGTGCTTCCACCTGCGCTGGTTCCTTGAAACGCAGGATAAAAAGGTCAAGACCTCCGACACCATAAGGTTTGTAGGCGGCGGAGCGCTCTCCGATGTAACCTGTCAGATACTTGCAGACTGCACCGGCAGAACGGTTGAAACCGTTGAGAGTCCTCAGAATATCGGCTCGGTAGGTGCGGCAATAACCATAGCCGTAGGCACGGGAATTATAGACGACATCACCGAGGCCAAAAAATTGATACCTGCGTCAAAGACCTTTAAGCCGAACTACGCCTATAAGGCGGTTTACGACCGCAACTACAAGGTTTACACAAACCTTTATAAGGCGAACAAAGAAAACTTTGCGATACTTAACGGCTGACAGACACAAAGCGAATATTATAAACATAAAAAGCGGCGGGCATAGGCTCGCCGTTTTAGTTTTGTTATACGGTATTGTATTTAAAGTTTTCGCCCGCCTTTTTTAAAAGGCGGTGGGGTCGAGGGGCAAAGCCCCGGCGCAGTCCGCAGACTGCGAAACACTTATACTCAAAAAGCGCAGGAGGGGCGCAAAACAGTCCGGTGGACTGTTTTGCGGTGGGGAACCCACACACTGGGGTTCCCCATAGTCATATTGCTTTTTAAAAGACGGACAAAAACTTTGAATTTATTATTAAATCTATTTAATTTTAGTTTTCCTCTGCCAGTTTTTTGAGCAGGACGGGGTACCGTGTAGTTATGTTGTCGGGGGAAAGGAGCAAAAGCTTTCTCATTACTTTTTCGGTGTTTGCGGTCCAAAAAGAGGTCAAAAGGCCTTTTTCCCTGAAAACGCTTACCATTTCCCGTGAGGCGTATCTGTAATTGCAGTTAATGCCTATTGCGCCGCACTGTACGACCTCGTCCGCAAGCTTTTTGAGAAAAGACTTACTGTGCTTCTTTAAAGGCGAAAAGCTCTTATTCAGATAGTACGGTATTTTTATGCCGCTTGCTTTCAGCAGCAGAGCCTGCTCGGGTTTAACTCCCGTAAAAAAGCACCTGCTTTCAAGGGAATATTTTTCTATTGCGTCCGTTACGGCTTCGATATTTGAAATTGCCTTTAAATCGAGGTTAAAACGCATATTTTCCGTATTCTCGCTTAAAAACTTCATAACGGAGCAGAACAAAAGCCCCTCTTCGTTTTCGGCAATATCTCTGTGTATTATAACGGGCGTGCCGTCACGGCGGAAGGTCACATCAATTTCCGCAACCTCGGCGTTTATTTCTATACATTTTTCTAAAAATTCCATAGAGTTGTCGGCAGTTCCCTCACAGCCCGAATGTGCGGTAACGGTAACGGAGTCCGCCGATAACGGGGAGCTATTTTTCGCCTTTAAAATCATCTTAGCCCTTTTTCCTTTCAATCACAAATTCATAATCGTCCGGCCCCTGATTGTAAAAGCTGAGCTTCAGCGCCTGCAAAAGGGAGACTGCGTCCCTTGTCTTTTTAAAATGCGACAGAGGCTTTGAAATCCTGTCAATTATTGCGCTTACCGCTATGTATAAAGGGGTGTCAGGATAATACGGCTCGTTGCCCCGAAAGGCGTTTTGTATAAGCTCAAGTATTATATCCCTTGCGACAAGGTCTTTAACCGACGGGTCTATCTTTTTGGATACGCCAAGCAATCTGCCGGCAGAGCCGAGAGTCCAACGCCTTAGACCCTTGCCCACAAAGGTTATTGGTTTTCTTAGCTTATATGACTGCTCATGCCTCATACTGAAAGACTCGGCAAGGTCGGCAAAGTATTCAAAATCGTCTGCGGCGGCGTCAAGAATTTGGTTTATCATGGAGGAAAAATGGCGTTTCGTATATTCGTCTACGGTCAGGCCTTTCATATCCCAGTCAAAGCTGTCAACAGACAAGCTGTGTATCTCTATTTTTTCGTCGTCTATCCTGACTTTTCTCATATTGGAGGGATAGCCGACGAGCGCAGAGGTGTTCACATCATAATATCTGTTGCCCTTTTCGGTGATTTTAAGCCCTATATTGTGCATATGGGCGTGTCCGGTAAATGCAAGCTCTATACCTGCGTCCGCAAGCACGGTAGTGGTTCTGTCCCAGTCGCCGAGCATATCGCCGTTTGAAATAACGGGATAAAGCGGCATCGGGGGCAGGGTGGGGTGATGCGTCATTACAAAAATATAGTCGCCTGCGGCCTTAGCGTCTTCTATCTGAGAGAGTATCCACTGCATCTGATCCTCGCTGTATCCGCAAAAGCTTCTGTCGCCGTCGTCGTTAAGGCAAAGCAGTCTGTAGCCCTCCTGTAATTTAACGCAGTACGAATGGCTCTGACTGTGAAAGGCAACGGCCTCGTCAAGCCCGAATTCCCGATACAGCTCAATCAACTGCTCACGCCGTGTCCGTGTGGCAGGATATTCTCTGTCCCCGACAAGCTTTACGGGATCGCCTACGCTGTTCCCCTCGACATAGTAATCGTGAGTTGCGGTTATCAGAAAAACTCTTTTGCCTGCTTCCTTAAACCGTCTGAGCTTAGGGATCAGCTCCAAATGGCTTTCCATAGCGCCGTTGTTTGAAACATCGCCCGCAACAAGGACTATATTTGTGTTTTTATCCTCAAGTATTTTGTCGATGTAAGCGTCGATAATAGCTCCCGTTTCGGCAAGGCAGAGCTGTTCGCGCATATCCTTTTTTTCAAACGCTTCCCCCGAAATGCCCAGCGAGTGCGAGTAGTGGTGCAAATCCGTTATCAAATAGAAATCAAGCGGCAAAGGCAATTAAAACACCCTTTCGTTTTTTGATAACTATATTATGAAATAAAACGGACCTGTTGTCAACGGTTTGGACGGGTCTTTAAAACAGAGAGGAATATATTACCGAAAGTCGGTCAAAAAGCAGTTCCTCAACCCCGGGCGCACGGTATTCGGGCAGGTTGCCGCCGCTTTCCGAAGGGACGCAGACGACCGCTTTACAGCTTGCCGTTTGCTTTAAAAAAAGCACACAGCCTCCGAGACTGTAAATATAATCGTTTATGAGCCTGTTAAATACGGGCGTTTCAAAGCTGTCAAAACCGCCCTCAAACTCTATTTCTATAACGGCACGGCCGCCAAGCTCCCTGAGCGTGATAATAAAATAGGCGCTGTCCTCGTACTCCAAAAGATTAAAAAGTATATTCAAAAAAGACAGGCTTATCTTTTCGGGCTCGGCGCACACGGTTATTTCCGCCATATCGGAGGCAAAAAGTATTCTTTTGCCGCTTTGCGAGTATATCAAATCAAAGCAAAAGCTAAGCGTTGATATTAAATCCGGAAAATCTATCTTCATGGCCTGCTCGCTCCTTTTAAGGCTTATCTTCCTGAGAAGCGAAAAAGCCGGCTTTAAATCCTCGGGCGGAAGCTCCGTAAGCGAACGGTCAAAAAACGCCTGTAAAAGCTCTCTCGCCTCCGCCTCGTCCAAAAGCTCGCAGGGACTTTCGTTGAGCTTTTCTATCCTTTTATATAATTGTTCGGCGGTAATGTGTATCATCCTTTCGCTGAAAACTGTGTTTTTCTTTGTAAATAGTATATCCTTTTTTCATTAAATATCTAAGTTTTTAGGCAGATTGACAAAATGTTCACAATTAAAATAAAACATCTTGCATATTTTTATAAATCGGTATAAAATAATATCGCAATAAATTGATAACTTATTTTTGGAGGTAATATCAATGTCAGTAAAAGTTGCTATTAACGGTTTCGGCAGAATCGGCCGTCTTGCGTTCAGACAGATGTTTGGCGCAGAGGGCTACGATGTAGTTGCCATTAACGACCTCACAAAGCCCTCAATGCTTGCAAATCTTCTCAAGTATGACACGGCTCAGGGCGGTTACTGCGGCAAAATCGGCGAAAATCTTCACACAGTTTCTGCCGACGACGAAGCAGGCACAATCACCGTTGACGGAAAAACACTTAAAATTTATGCGGTTGCAAACGCGGCCGAGCTTCCCTGGGGAGAAATCGGCGTAGATGTAGTCCTTGAGTGCACAGGCTTCTATTGCTCAAAGGACAAGGCTATGGCTCATGTTACCGCAGGCGCAAAGAAAGTTGTTATTTCCGCTCCGGCAGGCAACGACCTTAAAACCATCGTTTATTCCGTAAACGAGAATACGCTTACCGCCGATGATCAGATTATTTCTGCCGCATCGTGCACAACAAACTGCCTTGCTCCCATGGCTAAGGCTCTTAACGACTATGCTCCCATTCAGTCGGGCATTATGTCAACAATCCACGCTTACACAGGCGACCAGATGATCCTTGACGGTCCTCACAGAAAGGGCGATATGAGAAGAGCAAGGGCAGGCGCCGCAAACATCGTTCCCAACTCAACGGGTGCGGCAAAGGCAATCGGCCTTGTTATTCCCGAGCTCAACGGCAAGCTTATCGGCTCTGCTCAGAGAGTTCCCGTTCCGACCGGCTCAACAACAATCCTCACGGCTGTTGTCAAGGGCGACGATGTAACGGTTGACGGAATTAACGCCGCTATGAAAGCCGCTTCTTCGGAGAGCTTCGGCTACAACGAGGACCCGATAGTTTCCTCCGATGTTATCGGAATGAAGTACGGTTCACTCTTTGACGCCACACAGACCATGGTTTCAAAGATTGCCGACGGCCTCTATGAAGTACAGGTTGTTTCATGGTATGACAACGAAAACTCATACACCTCACAGATGGTTAGAACAATCAAGTACTTTGCAGAGCTTTAATCCATAATTAAGCGACCGCCGTCTTAAAGCGGACGGCGGTTTTTCTTCGGCAAAAAAGTGCAAATTCTGTAAAAATAAAAATTTGTGTGTGTTAAAATGATATGAACCAATAAAAAAGAGAAGCAACTTCAAAATATGGTATAATGTAATTACCAAA
>CANRHD010000024.1 GCA_947630285.1 uncultured Clostridia bacterium
GCGTTATTGCTGTCAATGCCGTTGTTGATAGCAATAAAGCGCACATTCTTCTGCGGGAAAACGACTTCCGTATAAAATCCAACTTCCAAATAATTCCTACCAAAACGGGATAGGTCTTTTACGCAAATCGTCTCGACTTCCCCTGCTTCAACGGCGGCTATCAAGGCTTGAACGCCCGGTCTGTTGAAATTTACTCCCGAATACCCATCATCCGTATAGTGGCGGATATTCGTCAAGCCGTTCCTGTGAGCGAAATCTTCCAGATATTTCTTCTGGTTGGTTATCGAGTTCGACTCGCCCACAAGGTCATCGTCCCTCGAAAGCCTTTCATAGAGTGCTGTAACTCTTGCTTTTCCTGCTGTTTTCGGCATCCTTTGCCCTCCTTTCCTTATGTAATATGATTTGAGATTATAGAGATTACTCGCCCTTCACCAATAGGAGAAAACAGGGGGTCTAAGCGGAACTGTTTTCAAAAAAATTTTGAAAAATTTTCGGCAACCTCGAAACCGCCTTTGACCGTCTCTTTTCATTTAGAAAAGTACGATTTCATCATCCTCAAAAATTATAGCCCTCCCTTGTGAACTCAAGCGGATTTCCTTTGCCGTCCTTAATTTCTTTGACCTTATAGCTTTTCCAAAGAGTAAACGAAAGCTCATCGCTTTTAATATCCGACATTTTTATTTCCACTTCGGCGCTTAGCTCATGGCCGAAGGACAAATTCATTTTATATGCCTCCGCCTTAAATGCGGCAGGTTCATACTCGTTGTTCCCCACACTTAGAACATCGCTGAGGGTTGAGCTTTCCGGGTGATCGTATGTAATAATAAACTTGGACTGCGGCGTCTCATATTCAATGACAAGTACCGCACACACGGCGATACAGGCGAGCTTGAGAATGGTATTTTTAGCGTTAAGCTTTTTGCTCTGCACAATTATAATAATCAGCGTCAGAGAGAAAGCTATTAAAATCAACGCCTTAATATACTGATATTTGCCTATCGCCCAGGCCGACCAGAAGAATACCCTTCTGTTAAGTCCGGCGGGGAAAATACTGAACATATCCAACACTTTAAACAGGTTTTTTCCGAAAGCAATGACAAATATTGCCGCTAAGTCCTCAACCTCCGTAGCCAAAGTGAGCATCACGGTTATAAGTATGGAGATATAAGCGCCTATTCTTTTGAATGCGACGGAAAAAAGTGTGCCGAGGCAAATTGCCGACAATAATACCAGCAAAACATATATAAGGAAAAATTTTATAAGATAAGGCTTAAACTCGGGAGCCGTTATATTAAATCCCGAAGCGATTTTGCCAAACAAAACTCTGTTAAACACATAGTAAATGATAAATGTCAGTACTGCGAAAAATGACATAACCAAAATATGAGAAAAATACAGCTTTAATTTTGAATTACCATAACCCCGTAAATTTTCGGAAACCTTTTCACTGCCTATCTCTTTGCAGTATTCATAAGAAATAAATAAAAAGAAAATAAATACATATTTAATCGAAAAACTTGAATGAGCCACAGACGAAAAAAATCCGTTTACATCAATTGCGCTTAAACTGTTTGCATAAATACAGTCTCTATACAGTTTAAAACAAAGGACCGCATAGCCAACACAGAATAGCGCTATAAAGACAGGATTTTTAAAAAATCTTTTAACTGAAATATACAAACTCATAACATACCCTCAGATATAACTAAAGGGGAGTAAAAAGCTCCCTAACGATATAATTTTAATGCTTTTAAAAATCTAACATTAAACCATTTTAACCACTCACAGCCTTTTTTATATAAAACACACATAATTTCTATAATTTACTATACTATATATTGTAAATTATGTCAACAAACATTCAAAAATTAAAGGACAAAATGTAAAAAAAGCAGACTATTTGCAAGGCGTTCATATATAATTTAATTTGTGTCTATAAGCCCGTTTAAAAAGCCTGCAAAACAAACCGTTGCTTTGCAGGCTGATTATTTAGTTTATTATATTATGTTATATTATATTATATGTCGGACGCCGGCGGTAAAGTGTTAAGCACATCTTCCCAGCTTGTCTGCACTTCGCCGTCGTTTACAAAAGTAAACATCAGTTTTTGGACCCTGCCGACCGGTTTATACGCCATGGTCTCACGGGTATAGTTTGTAACTACGCTTGTTGTAATTTCAACAACCGATATATTGTGATTGTCGGTAAGTATTCTGTAAGAATGTGAACATAACAAGTCCTTGTCCGTATACGAAGAAAAACTGTCAAGGTAGTTTTCAATCTCTTGGTTAAGTTTTTCCTTTTGCGAGTTGTCCGCACCGTGAACCTTTTGCGCCGTAAGTTTGTAAGATGTCACATCCCACACAACCGCATGGGAGAGGGAAGTATAGTTCCAAATAAACAGCGAAAGGACGGCAATTAACTCAACCGTTATTATTGCAGCAAAAATTTTCAGCTTTTTCATTTTGCCGCTCCTTTCGATTTGATAACGCTTACATACGGGTTCCTGTTTTCGCCAAAGCTTACCAACACCTGCCAAACAGCGCCGTTTTTCGCACCCGATAAGGTGTAGCAGAAATCATTTGCGGTAGATATAATTTTTTCTGGTTTTATTTCATCAATATCGCCGTTTTCCGTTACATATTTTGTAGAAATTTCCTCAAAAGTTAAGTTAAGAATATAATCGTTGACAAATTTTGCGCCCTTGGCGTATGACTCCCCATAATCGCCTCTGAAAGGGGTTTCGTAAAAATCGGCTTCTGCAAAAGAGCCTATTTGTCCATCCTCGCCCATTATAGGAACATTTAAGTTTTTATTTACCTTCCATATTCTCGGCACGGTTTTTGCAATCAGCATTACCAAAACGACCAAAATAACCGCCTGTGCGGCTGTTAGCAATGCCCAAAGCTTTTTAGTGTCGTTCATATGTTTTCCCTCCCTTTTTACACAATAAAATTAAAATCTATTACTGATTTTTTGCCGATAAAATTTTAGCAGCTGCAAAATCAGCATTAATTATTTATTATTCAGCTGTCTGTTTTCAGCTGCTTCGGAAGACCGTTCTTCGGCAGTCATATTTTGAATATCTTTTGTCAACACAAAATCAAATTCTAAGGTTTCGTCAACATCTTCGGTATTTCCCGTTGTGCCGACATAATGGACATAAGTTTTTTAATTTTAAATGCTTTTTTTAAAAAAACATTTTAACCGCCCCCTTAACAAAACACCTTGCACCTCTTTTATACCATACATAATTTACTGTGTCAACATATATTTGGGAGGCATACAAAACTGGTATAAAAAAGTTCATTGTTGACATTGACGGGTGATTTAAAGGCGGAAAAAAGCGCTCGTTCGGAGCATGAGCAAAAGAAAAAAGCTTACGGAACCCCTTGTCGGTAGTTCCGTAAGCTTACCGTTTTGAACAGCCATGTAACGCCTGCTTTTCTATATGCTCAGCGGCGGAACTGAGATCCGCCGCTTTCGCTGTTTTGACTGTTTTATTTATGCTTATTCGTGTTCGTATTCCATTATTTTTCCGCTTACGGCGTTGATTGTGTAATCGTACTCCACACCGCCTTTGTAGAACTCAATTTCATATACCGTATAGCCGTCGTCATGGTCAAGCTTTGCCTTTATAAAGGTAACATCGGAAGCTTGAAAGCCTGCGTGATTTAAGGCGATGGACTTAGCCTGGTTAACGCTTATATATTTTGTGTTATCCGAGCTTGAGCCGCCGGAGTTTGAGCCTGAATTTCCGTTTGAATTGCCGCCCGAATTTCCGCTTGCCCTTATGGGTTCTGCTTCCTTATGGTATATGCTTCCGTCGGAAACCTTTATTTCGTACTCGTATTCATACGAGGAAGTGTAAAAATCAATCTCATATACGGCTATTCCGTCCTCATAGTCCTTTACGGCCTTTGTAAACTTTGCCTGCGAGGCCGAAACACCGGCGTTTGCAAGGGCTATTTTTTTGGCCTCGTCCAAGCTTATCTGAGATGAAGCCGGTTTTGTCGGAGTTTTGCCGCTCGCCTGCGTCCGGGGAGTATTGCCTGAACCGCTGTTATTTGCGCTGCCGGAATTGGCGGAGCCGCTGCCGCTCTGGGTGTTGTTTTGCTTTGCCGGAGCCGTTGTGGGCTGTGCGCCGTTATTGCCTGACGAACCGTTAGGCGCTGTAACATCATTTGAATAAACTATATTTTTTGAGAAAAATACCTTGCCTGTGTTTGAGTCTATCTCGTATTCATATTCCGTGTTGCCTGCGACAAACTCAATCTCATATACGGAGGTTCCGTTTTCAATATCAAGCTCCTGCTTTACAATCTTAACATCGGAAAGCTTTAAGCCTGCGTCGGCAAGAGCGGTTTCGATTGCCTCGTCCATGGTTATTTTTGCCGTGGCGGTTGCTTTACTGCCGTCCGCTCTTACAATATCGGCTTCCTTTTTAACAACGGAGCCGTCCGAAGCCTTGATCCAGTATTTATATTCCGCACCGTCCGCCGTAAATTCGATTTCATATACAAACTGTCCCTGTTCAAAGTCAAACTCCGCTTTGACCTGTTCTGCGGCGACCGGGTCTATGCCTGCGTCGGCAAAAGCAAAGTTTTTGGCGTTTTCCTCTCCTATCGAGGAGCTTTGCGCTATTGTCCCTGCCGCAAAAACGGTACAAGTGCCGAGTAAGGCGAGGATTGCCACAATGCAGATAATTGTGATGGCTGATTTCTTGGGGGTTGAAAATAAGTTTTTGATTTTGTTCATGTTTACATCTCCTTTCATCTTGCCCTCATTATAAAACAGAAACATTAAAGAAACATTAGAGAAAATTAATTTTTAAATTTTTTTATAAATTCATAACAAGCGTAAATGTGCTTCCCTTTTCCGGCTCGCTCTCAACCATTATTTTTCCGCCGTGGAAGCGTGCTATTTCGCTTGCCATGGAAAGCCCGAGACCTGCGCCTGCACCCGAACGGGAGGCGTCGGACTGATAAAATCTTTCAAATATTTTTTCCTGTTCCTCTTTTTTAATGCCTATGCCGTTGTCCCTGACGGACAGGAGAACCTTTTTATCCTGCGTTTTAAGCTCAACCCAAATGCGGCCGCCCTCCTTACCGTAACGGTAGGCGTTTACAACGAGGTTGGTGATAAGGCGTGACAAAAGCTCGCGGCTACCGTCGATCACAACGCCCTCTTCGGCGCTGTATTCAAGCTTTATGCCCTTTTCGCCTATCAGCGCAAGGTCCTCGCATACGGAGTTTACAAGCTCCGTCAGATCAATTTTTTCAAATTTATACCTTTCGGGGTCGCCCTCAAGACGGGTGAAATCGAGCATATCGTTTATCATTTTTGACATTTTTCCGCTCTGCCTTGAAATGACCCTGAAGGCGTTTTCGCACTCCTGAGGACTTCCGGGGTTTTCAAGCGATAATTCGCATTGCGCCGAAATGACGGACATGGGGGTTCGCAGTTCGTGCGAGGCGTCCGAGATAAACCTGCGCTGAGTTTCAAAATTTGCGTCAAGCTTTGCAAACATATCGTTAAAGGTGTCGGCAAGGCGGTGAAGCTCATCGTTGCCCGGGCCCAATTCAATGCGCTTTTTCAAATCGTTCTCCTCGCCGATGTGCCGTGCGGTTTCGGATATTTCATGAATGGGTTTGAGCGTTTCCTTAACAATATTATATCCCCCGAGACAGGAAATAATTACAATAATCGGCATCAGTATCAGCGAAAGACGGATTATTGCGGTCATCTGCACCGAACCCTGCTCCTCGGATACTATTCCCCTTATCCAAAGGCTGTCCAAGCCCTTTGAGTTAAGCTTCCTGTCAAACACATAATAATTTGTGCCGTCAATTTTCAGCGTCTGTATTCTCGAGTCGATAAACTTAATGTCCTTTGTCGAGAGCGAAATCGGGTTTTCGCCGTACAGCAGTACATAGTCGGAGCTTGTTATGGAGGTGTAGACCCGATTTACCTCGTCCAAAAAATCGTCATTGACCTCAAGGTAGCCCGATTCAAATTTAAGAAAATGCCCCGATTTTTCGCTTAAATCCATATCGCTTATATCGGAGTAAAACCTTATTTCGTTATAGTTGTTTTCCACGGTTTCGATAAGGTTGTCCCTTATCGTTTTTTGCAAAATCTGATTGCTTACAGACAGCACCGAAATATAGGTGAAAAGCACTACTATTAGCAGGGCCGAGGTAAACCAAAGTGTTATTTTGACCCGTAAAGGAAAACGCCTCATTGTTTTGTATCCTCCCTTATAACATAGCCCCTGCCCCTGACGGTATGTATCAGCTTGACGGGGTTGCCGCCGTCTATCTTTTTGCGTAGGTAGCTTATATAAACATCAACGACATTTGTGCCGCCCTCGTAGTCAAAATTCCAGATGTGATCCTCAATCTTTTCTCTGGAAAGCACCGCTCCCTTATTATTCATAAGGTATTCGAGCAGGGAGAACTCCTTTGCGGACAAATTTATCACCCTTTCGCCTCTTTTTACAAGGTGGGAGGAGCAGTCGAGGGTGAGGTCGGCAACGGTAAGCACATTGCTGACCCGTCCGAACGATGTTCTTGTCATGGCTCTGATACGGGCAGAAAGCTCCTCAAGCGAAAAGGGCTTAATGAGATAATCGTTTGCGCCGCTGTCAAGCCCCTTTACCCTGTCGTCAACGCCGTCCTTTGCGGTAAGCAGAAGCACGGGCGTTATGCTGCCGGAGGCCCTTAGCCTTTGAAGAACGCTCAGGCCGTCAAGCTTAGGCATCATAATGTCGAGAATAATTGCGTCGTACTCCGTGTAGGACAGCACATCTAAAGCCTCTTCGCCGTTAAAGCAGCTGTCCACGCTGTAGCCCTCCGCCGTCAGCTTTTGAGTGACTATTCTGTTTAAATCGGGTTCGTCTTCGGCAAATAAAATACGCATATGCTTTCCTCGCTTTCGCTTAAATTCCGTAGCGGACGCAATCCGCCGTTAAAATTTTTTGCTACAAAACCATAACTAAAGTGCCTGCGCCTATCAAAATACAGCCTATCAATGATTTGGCGGTAAATTCTTCGTGCAAAAATACAAAGGCAAGAACAAGGGTGAAAACCACGCTCAGCTTGTCTATGGGCACTACCTTGGAAACCTCGCCTAATTGCAGAGCCCTGTAATAGCAAAGCCAGGAGGCGCCCGTCGCAAGACCCGAAAGTATTAAGAACACCCAGCTTTTTCGGCTTATTTCGGGAAGCCCTCGCTGTGAGTGGGTCAAAAAAACCATAATCCACGCCATTGCGACCACAACCACAGTCCTTACCGCAGTGGCGAGATTTGAATTTACATTATCTATGCCGATTTTTGCAAGTATAGATGTAAGCGCCGCAAAAACTGCGGACAGAACCGCAAAAACAATCCACATACCGTACCTCCGTAAAACCGTTTTTATTTATTGTAGCACAGAATTGCGATTACTTCCACCGCTTTTATAAAAATCAGCGGCAGAGATTTGCTCCCTGCCGCCGTATTAAATCGTTTGTATGCCTTGCTTTAAGGGGATTTTTGCCTCACCGGGTGATAATTGCCTGTAGGTTTTTAAAATAATTACTGCGGAAATAACCGCCGTCAAAGCGTCCGATACGGGCATGGAGTACAATACGCCGTCAAGTCCGAAAAATATCGGCAGTAACAGCGCAAAGCCGACGCCGAAAACGATTTCACGGACCATCGAAAGCATGGTGGAGGCAACGGCCTTTCCCATAGCCTGCAAAAAAATAAATGCGGCCTTGTTAAGGCAGGCAAAGACTATCATACAAAGATATATGCGAAAAGCCTTTACCGCAAAGTCCGTGTAATATACGCTTTCGTTTGCCGAGCCGAAAATACCGATGAGCCGACGGGGCAGAAATTCGACAATTAAGAGCGCTGCAGCGCCCACAAGAGCTTCGCAGGCGAGTAACAGCGAAAACAGCTTCTTGACCCGTTCGTGCCTGTCCGCTCCCATGTTGAAACCCACTATCGGGATACAGCCTGCCGCCATACCGACTACCACCGAAATAACTATTTGAAATACCTTCATTACTATTCCCACAACGGCCATAGGAATTTGGGCGTACATTTCCTGCCCGAAAATCGGGTCCTTTGCGCCGTATCGGCGTATCATATTGTTTATTGCCGCCATGGCGGCGACCAGCGATATTTGAGAAAGAAAACTGCAAACGCCGAGCGACAGCGTGCGCCCCGCAATTTTTTTGTCCCAATGAAAATCCCGTTTAGATAATTTAACGGACTTTGTATTGAGAATATAGAAAAGCGAAAGCACGGCCGTCACAATCTGACCGATTACCGTAGCCACCGCCGCACCAGTCATTCCGAGGCGAAAGCAGAAAATAAAAATCGGGTCGAGAATGATATTCAACACGGCGCCGAGAAGCGTGGAGAACATCGCAAATTTAGGACTGCCGTCCGCTCGGATTACGGGGTTCATCGCCTGGCCGAACATATAAAACGGTATGCCGAGGGAGATATAGAAAAAATATTCCTTTGAAAGCGCAAAGGTTTCCGGGTTTACCGTTGCGCCGAACAGCTTAATAACGGGCGAGGAAAAAATGAGATACACCGCACACAGTAAAACGCCGCTTATTATGCTCATCAGCACGCAGAGCCCGATGCTGTTTGAGGCGGCGTTTTTGTCGCCCTTTCCCAAATTCAAGCTCACAAAGGCGCAGCAGCCGTCGCCTATCATAACGGCTATTGCAAGCGCAATTACGGTAAGGGGAAAAACCACGGTATTGGCGGCGTTCCCGTAGGAGCCGAGATAGTCGGCGTTGGCTATAAAAATTTGATCTACGATGTTGTAAAGCGCACCGACAAGCAGTGAAATAATGCAGGGCACAGAATATTTCATCATGAGCCTGCCCACCCTTTCCTCGGCGAGATAAGATTGATTTTTATTCATATTATAACCTCCTGAAAATATAAAAACGGCGTAAGCCCAAAGTTGGACTTACGCCGTTTCAGCTACGCACTGACATTAATTATATCAAATTTCACCCTTTTTTCAAGGGCAATTCTGCACAAAAATTATAAGCCGTTAGCGCAGAAAAAATGAACGAAAACGCCATGCGGCTATTATAAAAGCTTTCCGTTAATCGGCAAGAAAAATTATTTTTAAATAATCAGCCTGTCGATAAACTGTTTTGCGGTGGGGAACCCTCGCCGGGGGTTCCCAATAATCTTACTCCTTTTGTGCATATTGCCAAGTGACACATACTTTTTCTACACGCTGTTTTAAATAATATCACTCGGTTTTACATCTTCTGTCCGGTGAATTTTTTATTTAAGATAAGCAGCACGAAAATAAGTACCAGCGGAAACGCTGTGGCGGCAAGCAATCCGATTTTAAGATTTCCGCCTGCCATATTTGAAACGCCGCCGACCATCGCAGGGCTTACGGTTGCGCCCAAATCTCCGGCCAGCGCCAAAAATGCGAACATTGCCGTACCGCCCTTAGGGCATTTCTGTGACGAGATGCTGATTGAACCCGGCCACATAATTCCCACCGAAACGCCGCAAAGCGCACAGCCTGCCAAGCCGAGCATAGGCAAAGAAGCCAGGGAAGCCGTCAGATAGCATACAACGCATAGCAGACTGCACACGGTCATGGTACGAACCAGGTTGAGCTTTTCGCTCATTTTACCGTATAAAACCCGTGATATTCCCATAAACACAGCAAACAGGCACGGGCCTGCCAAATCGCCGACGGTCTTTGAAACGCCCATTGCCGATTCCGTAAACGCCGAAGCCCATTGAGCCATGGAGGCCTCGGACGCACCGGAGCATATCATAAGCAGTATCAGAAGCCAAAACAGCGGCAGACGAAGCAGTTGACCGGGGCTCATGCCCTCGCCGTCCTCAGTCAGGCGTTCAATCGGGCATTTGATAAAATTGAAGGCGTTGTATAACGGCACAACCGCCCAAATGAGCGTAAGTATCTTCCAATTTGCTATGCCGAATACCGCAAAAAAGAGTGTCGAGCCCAAAATCACGCCGACCGCACCCCAGCAGTAAAAGGAGTGCAACAGGCTCATAGTACCCTCTTTGTTTTCAAAGGGGCAGGCCTCAACAATAGGGCTTACCAATACCTCGATAAGGCCGCTTCCCACGGCGTAGAGAACCACCGCAATTAAAATCCCCAGGAACGGGACGGGAAGCAGTTCCGGCAGAACGGCCATTAAAACAAGCCCGACGGCAGAGAGTATCTGAGACGATACCACGCATATCCGATAGCCGATTTTATCGACAAATTTTGTTGCCGCAAAATCAATAATTAACTGTGTCAAGTAGAATATAAGCGGAATAAGTGCGACCTTTTCAAGCCCTATCCCGTAAGTGCCCTTAAAGGTTAAAAATAAAAGCGGAGTGAAGTTTGCGGTTATAGCCTGTGTGACAAAGCCGAGATAGCAGGCTATAAGAGTTTTTTTGTAGTTCTTTTGTTCGCTCATAATTACTCCTTTTAATGTAAAAAACAGCCGAATTGCATTATATCATTATAAGTAATTATAATCAAGCAAAATTTATGCCTCCGCTTTAAGGGGAAAACCCTGATTTTTATTGCAACGCTCTCTGCGCTTGCCGACGGTCACAAACGGTCGGAAATATAATCGGAAACGGCCTCTTCAAACTCCGCCGTGCTGTCAAAATCGTCCTCATGCCATGCAATACTGTCGTCTAAATCGGCGCATAAAAAGCTCTTTGCGTCTCCGCCTTTTACGGTGGAAATTTCAAGTATAAGCTTCATATCGTTCTTAGAACCTGCAAAGGCTGTTGTGCGCCCGTCAACGGCGATGATTTTCTCGCTTCCGGTTTTGCGGATAACTGCGGCCTTAATGCGTGCAAGACTTTCCGCCTCACGCCTGCGAAAGTCCCTATTTTCATCGTTCATAGCTTTACTCCTCCTTAGAGCTGTCAAGAGGTATTGCGTCGAAATACATTGCCCTGAAAGATTTTTCCTTACCGTGCAGGTTGAAATTATAGCAATTATCCGTGTGCCAATGGCCAAAGAACCAGCGCTTAAAGTCAACCTCGTACATTAAATAATCAAAAAATCCTGTCAATTCTCCGTCATGGGGATCGGGTATGCGGTGTAAAAATGTTTTGATTAATTCGGTCGGACAGGTATGGGTAATAATGTAGTCAACCAGATAATCGGCGTCCTTTATCGCCCGGATACCCCGTTCATATTCCTCCTTGCTCGGGAGCTCGCCGCTCCACCACGAGATATGCTCTTGGCGGATATTTTTGTCGATAGAATAAGCGCCGCCGAAGGTGAAGAAGGTATGCCCCTCGATCGTGTAGATTTTCCCTCTTTCAAGGTGATAAATATTATCCCTTATTTTATGAACGGCGTCCCCGTACCGTTTTGTTTCGGGATATTTTGAAAGCATATCGTGATTTTCGTGATTTCCGTCAATGAAAAGAATTGTATAAGGCTTGCACGAGAGCTTGTCAAGCTCATCATTATCCCGGCGCAGACCCATAGGGTTGTTTTCGTCAAACCAAACGAAGCCAAAGTCGCCGCAGATAATCAGAGTGTCCTCCTGCGTGAGCTTGCCGTCAAGCAAACCGCAGTCGAAAAACCTGTCTATTTTACCGTGTATGTCGCCCGTTATGTAAATCATATTTTCCCTTCTTTCTCGGAGATTAATAAAATGCAGAATATTAAAAACAATGCCGTTTATAGCGCCAAACAGCAAACATGTCTTTTAGTAAATCATTATATGTAGACTTTTTGTGTTTATTTGTATTATAATATATTGGCGGAAGATTGCAAGAATGTGCATTATTAAGGTTTGCAGGATTTCTTTTTTAAACATTCAGGGAATTGCCGATGCGCTTTAGCTTTAGATTGAGACTTATAAACTGTTTACGGAGGAATAGGCGTGGAACACAGGGACAGGGCAACGGGTTGGCAACATGCCAAGCTGTCAGGCCATAAAAATGAAAACTTAGTAAAGATACGCTTAGATACTGACGAAGAATTTGCAAATTCCTTATTAAAAAGAATAGACAGACCGTCCGCCAATATTGTACGCACAACGGTCGGCGGACTGCACGAGACAAATGTGCCCGGCGTTAACGGGCGAAAAACAAAATCTAAAACAGATCTGAAAGTTTATCTTGACCCAAATGAGGTAATCAATATTTCAATTAAAAAAAGTCTTGCGGGACAGGTGTATTTTGTAAGGGCAGGGCTGTTTATTGATACCTTTGAAAAACAGTTTAATACTCAAATCCCCGATGATGTTTGCAGAGCGATTAAACTGTTTTGGGCGGCTGCCGATGATGCCGTAGATATAATTAAGGAATACGGCGACAAAACTGTCAATAAAGACTATGAATTGCAGTTGAGGCATAAGAGCTTAAACGCCATCACACTAAAGGCATATAACGAGCGCCTCTGTAAGGCGTTATTGCAATGGTTTAGCGACAATGCTTATGAGCTTGCAAAAATGTCATTTTCCATGGGCGCCGTGTACGATAGAAAGGAGTGGTCCGACTTTGTATGGTACATAAATCTTCTTGGCGAAAATAAAACAGATGATATATTCCTCATAGAAGATATTTGCAATGCCGTTGAGAAAGCCGCAAAAAGCGAAACATTTTACGGTTCATCATACGGAGGGACTACAATCCAATTACCCTTTGGTTTTGTGCAATGGCATCAAGGCCGGTTACAGTTTCATCACAGTTATGAAAAATTAAAAGGCCTGCTAAAATAAACATTCAGCTTTACTGCTTCAATCAAGACACCATGTCAATTAGCGGCGTCTTGATTTTTTAACGCCTCTAACGCCTGCTTGGCTATCGCCATTGAAAGTAACGGCGGAACGGCATTGCCGATTTCCAACCTCTTCATACTGTCCGAGCCGTAGAATTTGTAGCTGTCCGGGAAGCTCTGCAATCTTGCGCCCTCTCGGATAGACATTGCCCTGGAATCTCTCGGGTGAATACATCTTGAGGACGAGGGGCATGCAAAATTCCTTGTTATCGTTGTAGAAGGCCTGTCCCACCACAGCTTTGCATATGTATTGCCATAACCGCTTTTTGGACGAATATCCTCGGGTAAATCGTCTTTGGACTGACCGTCTTTCAGCGTTTGCATAATTTTAATAAGATGTTCTCCGTTTTTCGGAGCAAAATGCTCCTCCACAACAGAAGTGTTGCTGTCCCTGACAAATTCGAGAAATTCATTTGTAATGCCTGCGTCATAATTGCTTTTTCTCTCTCCGCTTTTCAAAACAGGTAAATCACCGATAGCGTCTTTCAGCGTTACATACGGCTTCAATCCGTCGCCGTGCGTCGGAAGCGGATAGGAAAAATTATTTTCACCCCTAAATCCCACAAGGATAACTCTCTCTCGGTGCTGGGGGACCCCGTAATCGGCGGCATCTAAAATCCTGTGCTTCAAATTATAACCGAGTTCCGCAAATTCAAGCCTGATTTGATTAAAAAGCTTTCCCTTATTAACACTGAGGATACCCACAACATTTTCAAACACAAATGCTCTTGGTTGCAGGATTTTTAACATTCTTTTATATTGCAAAAATAAATTTGCCCTGCCGTCATTTCGCCTTTTGCCGAGTGTTGAGTAGGACTGGCAGGGAGGGCCTCCGATTATAATGTCAACCCTTTGCCCTTTTAGCGCATCTTTCAAAATATTTTCGGTTAAATCGCCTATATTGCAATTCAACATTTTTACATTCGGGTGATTCAATGAATAAGCAACAGAAATATCTTTTTCAATTTCGTTAGCCGCTATAATATTGAATTGAGGTAACTCGGAAAATCCGTAACTCAATCCCCCGACGCCGGCAAATAAATCTATTACGGTATATTGCTTCATATTTTATCACCTTGCTTTACGATGTTTTTATTCGCTTCCAAAAAATAATCTATGTGTTTTACGAGCGTATTCTCAAACCTGTTTGCCCGTTTCAATCAAAATATTTTTGTTTAATTTGTGCGTATCACGCCGGCTTCCGCAAATGTACTGCCGACCGCAAATCGGAACAAAAGGCAGTTATTCATTTTTAGTAAGAGCCTTGAATTCCAAGTACAGGGAAACAGCTCTCTTTAGCTGGGATTTTATAAACATAGAGCACGCCATAAAATCCTCGTTTTTTAAAAGGCTCTCTAATGTATTGCCGTCTATAAAGTCAACGCCCAACATTCTGTAAACCCTTCCGCAACGGGAAAGTACATCTTTAGCCGAGCGAATACCCATTTTCTTTTCGTTTACGAGCCATTCCAGTAACTTTTCGGAATCCATAGCGCACCTCCCAAACTGTTTTTATTAAGGTGAGGGGAGACGAACGCCGCCTCACACAGGCACTTTTCGGTGCTTTCACGCTTGTTCTCGTTCCCTTGTGTCAGCAAGGCTTACCCGTCCGCACGCAAAATCACACAAAAAAAGCTCTGCGGTAAGTCAAAGCAATTTTTATACAGGCGCTTTTCTGTTCTCCTCGTCTTAAGTATAGCATACGATTACGTCAACGTCAAACCCAAAAGACGAAAGGACTTCTCCCGACCGCTGATATATAGCACATATTGTCCCAAATGAGACAGTTTTTAAGTTCTAAACATATTGTTACAAAGAATATGACTGTCGAAATGTGCTGTTTCGTAATATTTTGCAAAACAGATGTGGCACAGATAATCGTTTTTTGCAATAGTAAATTTAATTTTTGCACACAGAGTTTGCAATACTGTGTGCAAAATTTATTGCAATCTTTTTCTTTTTGTGATATAATAAATTCAAACACATATACTATTTTTGTGTGCGTGAATTTTATTTGAGAAAGTGGGTGAATGAGTGAATCTCAAAGAACGAGCAAAAAAAGTTATTATGAGCAAGGGAGGAATTGCAAAATCTGCTGATTTTGTAGCTGCCGGAATCAGGGCGGTCGATGTTGTAAATCTGTGCAACGCCGGCTTCCTTAATCGTGTGCGTCACGGTTATTATGAACTTGCTGAAAAAAGTGTAGTTCCTGTGGAACAGCTTCTTGCAACCCTCGTGCCGAAAGGAATTGTCTGCGTTGAATCCGCTCTTTTTCATTACGGTTACAGTGACTTTGTGCCACGCAAGTGGTCGATAGCAATCCCTCGTTCTATGTCGAGAACAAAACTGAATGTAGATGTTCTCGCTCTGCAACCTTACTATGTTCAGCCGGAATTGTACGATTTGGGTAAAACCGCCGATGATTTCAATGGCGTTACCCTGCCTGTATATGACCGTGAACGCACCATCTGCGACTGTTTTAAATACCGTTCAAGACTCGATAACGAGATTTTTAATAAAGCGCTCAATGCTTACGCTAATGATACCGGAAAAAACCTAAACAACCTCTCTGCATACGCAAAAAAACTGCGTGTTTATAAAAAAGTTATGGAACTAATGGAGGTGTTGCTGGGTGGTTGATATTGCCGCATCTGTGCTTGCACGGCTGAAAAATAAGGCTGAAGAAAGCGGTAGAAGCTATCAGCTTTGTTTGCAGCTCTTTTGTCAAGAAGAGTTTTTGCGTCGTTTGGAAAAATCCGAATATGCGGAAAATCTTGTTCTTAAGGGTGGCTTGTTTATTTACTCTGTTACCGACTTTGACAGTCGGGTTACGGTTGATGTGGACTTTTTGCTACGCCAAATACCAAATACACCCGAGCGGTTAAAAACCGTATTGGAGGAAATTATTGCAACACCTACCGGAAACGATTTTATCACTTTTGAGGTTAAAGATGTTGTTCCTATTTCTGTTGCCAAAAAGTATGCGGGAATTGGCGCATCGGTAATAGCTTGTATTAAAAACACGAAGACACCGTTCAGTATTGATTTTGGCGTGGGTGATGTTATAGTACCGAAACAGGAAAAGCGAAAGATACCGACACAGCTTTCCGAATTTGACGCCCCGACAGTAAATACATATTCCCTTGAAACAACCGTTGCCGAGAAAATAGATGCAATCCTCAGTCTTATGGAATTTTCAAGCCGAATGAAGGATTACTACGATATTTACTATCTGGCGCATAAATTTGATTTCGACGGGGCAACGCTCACCGAAGCACTTAAAAAAACTTTTGAAAACCGTGGACATGCCTTTACGATTGAACAGTTTGAGCGAGTAATGAGCTTTGCAGACGATTCTGCTATGCAAAAGAAATGGAAAGCATTCTGTCGGAAGACTGACATTAAAACTGATAATTTCAGCATGGTACTTAAAACTATCAGGGAGTTTTTGACAGAACCTTTTATAGCGGCAGTCGAAGATAAAGAATTCACCAAAAAACAGTCTACCGCTGATATATAGCGCATATTGTCCCAAATGAGACAGTTTTTAAGTTATAAACATATTGTTACAAAGAATATAGCTGTCGAAATGTGCTGTTTCATAACATTTTGTAAAAGTTACATTCCCAACGCACAAGGGGGTGGGGAGAAAACTGTGCCGAAAAGTAACGATTTGACAGACTGCTTTTTGGCGATGAAACATTCTCACCGCATATATACCGCACATTTTGTCCCAAATGTGACAGTTTTTAATGCTAAAGATAATTTACAATAAAAGAGTAAGGCGATCAATTTGTGATATTTCGTAACAATTTGCTTTTTTAAAATCAATATGCGGATTGGGTAGGAATGAGTTGCAAAAACACTTTCGCTATGTTAATATAGGGCATGGTGGTGATTGCATAAACTCTGTTTACAGATATGATTCTGCCGAGAAAATACATATTTCGGGTAATGATTACTGTCTGCGATTTCGTTCGCAGGATCTTTCTAATCCGGTCGTCCTGTTCCTGCACGGAGGACAAGCTCAATGACGATGAGATAACAGGGGAGATTACAATAATTGGCGTTGTAACTGTACAAAAAACAGGAGATGTTAATTTTGGCTACATACAAAGAAATTCAAGATTATGTTAAAACAAATTATGGCTTTATTCCAAAAACTTGTTGGATAGCGCACATGAAAGAAGTTTGCGGTATCTCCGTGAAAAACGCACCCAATAGAATTTCGCCGGATAAACGGGAAAAACCTTGTCCTTTGGAAAAGCAAAAATATATTGAACAGGCTTTCCGCCATTTCAATATGATATAAGAGAAAAAGAGCCATCGGATTAAAAAACCGATAGCTCTTTTTTTAATTATCTGAAAGCGCTGTCAAACTGTTGACACAAGGAAATTTTTACTCGCAGAAACACCTTTTGGGAGGTTTACACAATATTTGAAAAAGTTTTCTGTAAATCTTGCTTGTGCCGTTCATTAATGATAGTTTTGCAGTTGATTGTCATTTCCATCAACGGCAAAACTATCGTTGCCATTTCTTTTTACCTGCTAAAACCTACGCCGAAAGAAACATATTTATTTAATTTTTACGAATTAAATACATCTTAACCTCGTGAGGTTTCATTATTTCGGTAATATCAGAAAGCGTGATTTGCTCTTCCTTCGGTTTGGAATTTGCCTTTAATATGTCGATCTCATTTTGAGTAGGATATTCGGGCGCATTTAACCTTAACCAATTATGATATGCACAAGTGCTTTCATCAAGAGTGTAGACTGTCCCGGTATATGTTCCGTCAAGGGTTATATTTATTTCGATGTTTTTCAGATTAAACACAGCATCTCTTTCGGTATCAGTCAGTCTTTTTCTGTCTCCGTTTGCGAATTCATCGGTATAATAACAATAATTCCATATGATGATTCTATATTCATCATTTTGCTTTGTTATAATGAAATTATCTGTGATTTCTATTATATTATCACCTAATTTGTTAAGCAGCCAATATGCCCAATAGGAGGACTTTTTTATACCTTCGGCGTTAATTAATCCGAAACCGCCGTGGAACGGAAGCTTTCCGGGACCGTTTTCTTCAAATATATCTGTAAATGTCCAAAAACCCAAACTATCTGCTTTCCCAAAATTTTGGGTTATATTATACAAAATGAACGGCGTCATAAAGGGTGTATCGTGAATTAAATCTCTCGGACTTGGTGAGGAGTTCCATTCTGTCAAATGAATTTCGGCATTCGGGTAGGGTGAATTGTCAACAATATTTTTGATATTATCAAGGAACTCTATGCAAATCTCCTTGCTGATATATCCCATATGCTCTGTGCCTTCTTCATCAAGTGCCCAGCAGGTAGGATAAGGGTGAGCAGAAAAGAAATCAACGGGCAATTTTTTGCTGTCGCAAAAATCTATAAACGCTTTCAGATAGCCTAAACCCTCTCTGAAATCTGCTCCGCTTGTTGAAGGACCGCCGACACGATAATCCTTGCAAATTGATTTTACAGCGTCAACAGATACCTCATAAAGCCTGAAATATTCTTCTTGCGTTCCTCTGAAAAATGAACCTAAATTCGGCTCATTCCAAACCTCAAAATACCAGGTTTTAACCTCGTTAGCACCATATCTCTCCGTTAAATGCTTAACGGTTTCATTCACAAGGTAATGCCACTTATCATAATCGGTCGGAGGGCAGCCGTTCGCCTGCCACCAAAAAACTGTGTTTTTTACAGTTGCAATTTTACCGGGCATGAAGCCGAGTTCAACAAACGGCTTTATATGCACAGATAAAAGAAAATCAAACAATTTGTCTATATAGCCAAACCATAAAACAGGCTTACCGTTTTTGTCCTCATCATAGACTGCCATATCATCGTGAAACAATCCGTGAAAGCGTATATACTCAAAGCCTATTTCGCTTTGCAATTCTCTTAACTGCTCCTGAAAATCAGCACGCAGTCCCTCTCCGGCTCTGCCGAATGTTATGCACTTTTTATAATATTTGTCGTTTATCATACTTAAACTTTAACTAAAATTCAAACGGTAATTCGTCGGGATAAGGAAGATTTGCAGGCCGGTTATATGCAATATCCTTAACGCCTAAATATTTGAACACCTCTGAGAGTATTTTGCCGTAATGGCCGAACGCAACCGCACCGTGATGCGGATAACGCTTTGCAATAAGCACATTTCGGTAAAATCTGCCCATTTCGGGTATGGCGAAAACGCCTATACCGCCAAATGAGTTTGTGCGGACATCAAGCACTTCACCCTGCGCAATATATGAACGCAATGTACCCTCGCTGTCGCACTGCAATCTGAAAAATGTAATATCGCTCGGGGCAATATCTCCCTCAAGCGTGCCGCGGCTTATATCGGGCTCACTGCCAGCCGGTTCAAGAACTCTGTGCTGAATAAGCTGATATTTTATAGCTCTGCCGTCGCACATTTTACAGCTTGGCGTGTTGCCGCAATGAAAGCCCATAAATGTGTCCGTCAGTTTATAATCGGTTGACGGCTTAATGTATTTTTCATACATATCTTTTGGAACAGAGTTGTTGATATCGAGAATAGTAACAGCGTCAAGACTTGCACAAGCGCCTATGTATTCGCTCAAAGCGCCGTAAATATCAACCTCGCAGGCAACGGGAATACCCTTTGAAGCAAGACGGGAATTAACATAACACGGTTCAAAACCGAACTGACTCGGGAACGCAGGCCAGCACTTGTTTGCAAAAGCGACATATTTTCGGCTTCCCTTGTGACCATTCGCCCAATCAAGCAAGGTCAGCTCATACTGCGCCATTCTTTCGTTAAGGTCGGGGTAGAAATTCCCGTCTCCCATTTCCTCTGCCATTTCTTTCATAACATCGGGGATCCTCGGATCTCCCTTATGTTCTTTATAGGATACAAGCAAATCCAGCTCGCTGTTTTCCTCAATCTCTACGCCCAATTCATAAAGCCCTTTAATCGGTGCGTTGCAGGCAAAGAAGTCCTGCGGCCTTGGACCGAAGGTGATTATTTTAAGATTTTTAACGCCGATAACGGCTCGTGCAATCGGGACAAAATTCTTTATCATATCTGCGATTTCATCTGCCGTACCTACGGGATAATCGGGTATATAGGCGTTAAGATGACGCATACCCAAATTGTATGAGCAGTTGAGCATACCGCAATAGGCGTCGCCCCTGCCGTTTATCAGGTCGTTTTCGCTTTCCTCGGCGGCGGCAACAAACATACAAGGCCCGTTAAAATTCTTTGCAATAAGGGTTTCGGGTGTTTCGGGCCCGAAGTTTCCCAAAAATACAACAAGTGCGTTACAGCCTGCGCCGGTAACATCTTCAACAGCCTTTTGCATGTCCGTCTCATTTTCTACCGTAACGGGACATTCATAAAGCTCTCCGTTATAAGCCTCTACAATAGCTTTGCGGCGTTTTTCGCTTAATTCAATGGGAAAACAGTCGCGTGATACGGCAACAATGCCGAGTTTAACATTCGGGATATTCATTATTTTTCCTCCTTATAAAAGTCCTTTAATGCAGGATATAATTTTTTAAACTTTTTGTATTTGCGATTATAAATATTAACAAGCTCTTCATCGGGCTCAACCGTATATAAAATATCGTTTTTAATCTGTGGGTTAAGTCCCGCAGCCTGTGCCGCAAGTATTGCTCCGCCGAGCGCAGGCCCTTCATTATTGATTACGCTTATCTCCGTTCCGAGAACATTTGAAAGAATTTCCATCCAAAGCCTGCTTTTTGTGCCGCCGCCGCAAACGGTGGCCTTTTTAATCCCGTTCGGTATAAGGCCGACGCAATCTTTAATTGCAAAAGAGACTCCCTCAAAAAGCGCAGTCTGCAAATCCGCTCTTTCTGTATTGAGCGACAGACCTATAAAAGCGCCCCGAATATGGGAATCGTTATGCGGACATCTTTCGCCGGAAAGATAAGGCATAAAATAAATCTGTTTGCTTACCGTATCGGCATTTAACGCTATCGTATTCTTGCCGTAATCATCTGTATCAAAAATATTTTCGACAAGCCATTTGTTTGCGCTTGCGGCAGAGAGAATACAGCCCATTAAATGATATTTTCCGTTTGCATGGCAGAAAGAATGGAGCGCAGGATTATCTGTTTTTACATAATTTTCGGTCGGAACAAAAACGGTTCCGCTTGTGCCGAGCGAAATATTGCATTGACCGTCATAAACGGTATTCGTTCCGATTGCCGCAGCGGCATTATCCCCTGCGCCTGCGCAAACCGTTATGTTTCCGCCGAGTCCGAGCTCGGGTTTAACCCTGCCTATAGGCTCTCTGCTTTCGTAAACGGTTGGCAGCATATCCTTTGATATATTGCAAAGCTCAAGCATTTCAGATGACCAGCAGCGCTTTTCAACATCAAACAACAGCGTTCCCGAAGCGTCGCTGACATCTGTTGCAAGTACACCGGTGAGCATAAAATTTATATAGTCCTTCGGCAGGCATATTTTGGCGCACTTTGCGAAATTTTCGGGTTCGTTTTCTTTTACCCAAAGAATTTTAGTTGCGGTAAAGCCTGCAAACGCAATATTGCCCGTTAATTTTTGCAGGTTTTCTTTGCCGATTGCGTTGTTGAGATAATCGGTTTCCTTGCTTGTCCTCGTGTCGTTCCAGAGAATAGCCGGACGAATAACATTATAGTTTTCGTCAAGCATAACAAGTCCGTGCATCTGACCTCCGACGCCGATACCTGTAATGCCGCCGGCGTTATCCGAGGTTAATTCGCAAAGTCCCTCTTTAACGGCGTTCCACCAATCTTCGGGATTTTGCTCGCTTTTGCCGTACTCGGAAAAGTCAAGCGGATATGCTTTTGATACCTGCTTAATAATATTCATTTTTTCATCGGTCATAATCATTTTTACAGACGATGTACCCAAATCAATTCCGATAAATTTCATTATATCACTTTTTCCTTTGATTTTAATGATTATTTATAGCTTTTTAATAATCTGTTATATTCTTCATTGGTTATATGGAGCATTGAGCCGTGGCGTGGGAGCAGATGATTAAGAGAAAAATCATGAACTCTTTTGAAGTGAAGCATATCGGTTGTTTCCTGCATAAAATATCCGCCTGCTTTGAATTGGTCAGCAATCATTACATACTTATCCGTGCCGAGAATTCGGTAAATACAGTTACCTTCAAGCGCAGTATCGGCAACGGATACTTTATTATCATCAGGCTCAAAGTATGGTCCGTCTGGTCTGTCCGCAACAGCATAGCAAATTCCTTCTTTTTCGCCGTCGGCCTGATAAAGGTAGTATTTTCCGTCCTCCTCAACAATATCGGCGTCAATGGCACACATATTGCTTTTTGGCTTAAACAGTACATCGGGCTCGGTAGTTAATGCGGAAAAACCTTTTGTATAGGCATACCATATGATTGTATCAAGCTCATCATCGGCGTTGTGATGAGTCCAATAAATCATATATTCTTTTTTGAATTTATCATATATAATTTGAGGCGCCCAAACCCTGTCAGCCGATTTTGTTTTGGCAAATTGCGAAAAGTCGATAATTCTCTCGTTTGTCCAATTTACAAGGTCAGCGCTGTCCCAAATCACCATGGAGTTGTTGCTGTTCCAGCCGTCATAACACCTCATATCTGTTGCAATAATGTGAAACAAATTATCCTCATCTCTGAAAATAAACGGATCACGACAGCATTTTTTGCCCAAAGTCTGCGTTATTATTTTCTCATTGTTGTTAAGCGCATTAAAATGGTATCCGTCCTCAGATACCGCAAAATGTACGCTCTCATTTACAGGCTCATTACCTGTAAAATAGCAAAATAAATATTTTTTAAACATAAGTATTCTATCCTATTGCCTCAGATTGCCTCAGAAATTTATTGAAGCTGTGATATTTTTTCTTCTACTGTCATTTGCGAAACGATAGAAATCGCCTTTTCCTTTGCCGCTTTACAGTCCATAGTATAACCTCTTTTTTAGTTTTCTGCACTAAAATTATACCTTGTCGGACATAGACAAAGCAAGCTGAAAACAATAAAATTATAGACAAAAGTTAAGGTTATAAATAATTTTATGCCGGCAACGCCCATTGAAAAATTTTACCGAATAATTCCGCTTGATATGACGGACGCAGATTATACGATTCGATTTCCGCCGTTTATACAACATAAATTTTCCGATATGATTAAATTTTAAGTACTGATTTTAATTTTTCGATACAATTTTATTTTAAGTACAGATTTTAATTTTCTGATACGAATTTATTTTAGTATAGATTTTAGTTTTCCGCTTCATATGCACAAAATTTTGATTTTGTTCGCCGCTTTTGCCGATTCCTTAAAATCGGCGCAAGGCAACCGAAAACTTAAAAGGCATTACCGACCGCAAGCCGACAATGCCCTTTTTAGAATTATTGAATTTAGATTTTATTAAGATAATTACATAGCTACAAAAGGGAAAATATAATTAATGCGTTTGTTAATCTGCCTTATCAATTACAGCGTTCTTCGCATAATATAAAAATCCGTAAGTTCACGGTACAGCACAAAGCCGTGCTTCTCGTATAACCTGCGTGGGCCCTTATATTGATAAGCAAATTCCTTATCGGTAAACGGATAGACTTCCATATAAGAAAACCCCTCAGCCTTTGCATCTGCAACAGCTTTTTCAACAGCAAGATTTGCAATTCCCCGTCCCCGATAATTTGGCGCAATGTCTATACAATATATAATTTTGATTTTACCCTTTTCTAAAACATCTGTGCGATATTCTTCATTTTCACAAATTGGACGGTAATCGGATTTGTCTCCGGCGTTGCACCAACCGATAACACGGGAAGAATCATAGATAAGATACCCGGTCATAGTACCTGCTCGAATTAGATTTTCGGCCTTCTTTCGACGCTTTCGCTTTTGTCCCCACAATTTATCGTTTTCCTGTGCGGACAAATGGCTTTCAAGACAGTAGCACCATTTCCATTCGTCATGGTCGGAGAAAGCATCGTTATCAAAAAATCCGAAAAAATCATCAGCATACTCTGCGGATAGCTTTTTAATTATAATATCCACTTTGCGTTCCCCTTTTTGGCTGTGAAATAAATTCATAACCGATTATTAGATTCATTCCCACTCCTAAGTGTAAAACAAACTTTAACTGTTTTTGTTTAGGAATTTTAACTTGCTATACTTTAATTTGGTACAGATTATCTCAATTCTATGAGGTATTTCTGCTTTTGCTATCAAATAGCTATCACTTAGATGCTATCAAGTTCTCCGTTTTATTTAGGTAATAAAAGGATAGAAATGATTACGCTAATTCTAATACTTCATCTACTTTATTGACAAATTCTGAACTCTTTGCTACACATCCATTTCCACCATTTTCTTTATATATATAATAAATTTTATCTTTGATTTCAGAGATGACATCATCCGTAATGCTGTCAATATCAAGGTGTTTAATATCCGCTATTGTAATATTGTTTTTCTTTATACTATTTGCAACAACGCCATACAATAAGTAAAATAAAATATCACTTTTTTCAGCTGAAGTATATTGGATAGTTCTTTTTAAATTTTTTTGTACTTTTTTACCTAATACAGCACAGCGATAAAATACATCCAAATCTTGATTTTCAATATACAGTTTATTATATGAATCGTCATCAGTAAGTATAGTTGAAGGACGAGCTCTTGCATAATCAGGTTTTTTTAAAAACAAAGTGATTAAGCATTGACCCAAAAATGAAACTCCAATAATTTCGTTTGGTTTCTTTCCTTGATTTTTGTAGTAGTTTTTCCTACGATCATAAAACAAACCTCTTCCTTTCAAATACAATTCAATTTGAAGGTGAATTGGATCTGTGACTCTAAGCGATGCTTTTGGAATATTTGTTTGATTATTAGTTGCAAAAATAATATTATCTCGAGACTCCTCACTATCGGGAACTATAATTCTAACTAATACATTTCTTGTTTCAGAATCAAGCAAGCTTAAATTATTTTTAAAATACAAATATATTTCATTTGAGGTTTGTAAGCCGTTTACAATTTCAGGATTTGTGAGTTGTAGCTCCCTGTTATTTACTAACATTGCTTCAGAAGTAAGAATTGTAATACCGTTATTCAGCCACCAAAAGTCCTCTGATTGACCAGTTTCCAATGTTTCTCTTATACTCGAATTAACATTATTCCTTCCTTGGTAATCACGTACATTCGCTTCGAAAAATTTTCTTCTTAAAATGTTATCTTCTGAAACAATAAAACGATAATAGTCTTTGAGTGATACGAGTCCAACATAATTTTTGTTTTTACCTAATGCAATTGGGACTTCAGCTAAAGGTAAATTTACTATTGTTTCTGCTGGCGTATTATACTTATCATATAACTCTGCTGCTCCAACAAACTCTATATTCACTTTAGCATTAGGAAACAGTTTACATACTAATCCCTTTAATTCTTCTGCTTGTTGCTTAACATTTGGGTGCAATTCTTCCGCATATGATACATAAATATATTTAAATTCAAGTTTAACCCTACTCGTTAATAGTTTTGTGTATAAATCTCTAAAAAAGCCAAAGGATTCTATTACATCATCATTATATCGAGCCGTAAAATCACTTAGAGAATTAGATAAAGACAATAAATTATTTGAAACATCTTTCCAATTTTGTATAGCACTTTCTTTAAATGAAGTTTCTCTTTTTGATTGAATTATTACCATTTCGACCTTTGATTCTTTTGATGGTATGATAGAATCTATTTGGTCTGGTAATACAAGATTTTTGTTCAAAAAGATGTAAATACTATCACATCCTCCATCTCCACTTGATCCAACAATTCCATTTTCAATTTCATCATCACTCAGATCATAATCTTTTAATATCTGTGATGAAGAAAAGTACTCAAAAAAAGAAGCTTCGTCATCATATTCGTCAGAGTCTCTAAAACTTTGAGCAACACATTCTTTGATTAATATTTGACTATTTGTAAGTTGTTTATCGGCCATTTCATATACCTCATAATTTTTATTGTATTTTTAAACTGTTATTTATTTTAATATTATACCACTCGTGCGGTGGTAAATTCGAGTTAAATGCTGTTTCAAATAAAGGATACAGTGTAGCATTACAATAGATGTGAGACCAAAGGGATAGAAAAAAGCGAAAGAGTCTGTTAGAATAAAGTCACCACAACC
>CANRHD010000025.1 GCA_947630285.1 uncultured Clostridia bacterium
TTATAAAGGTTTTTTCGATGAGTTGCTATCTTTTTTTCCTTTTTTCTATTTGTTGCACTTCATATTATAATCCAAGTGAAAAAGAGCGGGCATTAAAGTTATCGGTAGAACTTAACAGGTTCTTTCAATCGCTGAAACTGCGGACAACGCTTGATGAACTTGGGATAAGTGATCGGGACTTTGACACGATGGCTGACCGTGCCACCGGAAACGGAACAAAAACGGTAGGACATTACATTCTTCTGGATAAAGCAAAGTTTACAGCGGTCTTAAATTTGGCGCTGTAAAGACCTGCAAGAGACACATAAACTCAGCCTCCCCGTAAACACTTGTGAGGAGGCTGTTTGTATCAGCAATGAAAAAGAAAGGTACGAAGGTTAGAATTAAGGTGTCCTCCAAATCGATTCCAAGGGCTTTCAACATGAAAAAAGATACATAGCAAAACGGACATCGAACTGCGCTCACGAAAATGAGTTGCAGTTCATTTTTTATGTGTTGAAAAGCATATTGAAGGCTCATTTCCTCCATATTGCGCAGACCGCCTCGCAAAGTTCTCAAAATAAATACTGCCAATTCCATGGCGCACAAGTGGCGAATGATGCCTGACTGTGCATCTTTTTCGTGGTACCCTTCCAATCCCCGGCAAGGTTCGTAAAAATCTTGCCGGGGATTACTTTTTCTGTTCACTAAATTAATAAGCTTATTATTTATCCGCACAAAATATATTGTAAATAATTACAAATTAATATATTTACTTTACAATGCAAAGTATTATATTGACAAATTTAAAATATCGGATATAATATTATTGAAGGGAGTGATATTATGGCTACAACAAATATAAATTTTCGTGTAGATGAAAAATTGAAAAAAGATGCAGAACGGCTTTTTTCCGATTTGGGACTCAATATGTCTACTGCGATTACAATGTTTTTAAAATCCGCAGTCAACTGCAACGGCATACCGTTTGAAGTTAAGCGCAAAGAGCCTAACGCCGAAACTGTTGCGGCGATTGAAGATGTATTAAAAAGAAAGAATTTGGTCGGCCCGTTTAATTCTGTAGATGAGTTGATGGAGGACTTAAATGCTTAAAATCCAATATCAAGCAAAATTTAAAAAAGATTATAAAAAGTCAATGCCTATATATAATTTTCACGAAAAGCCTCCCGAACACAAACCGGGAGGCTTAAATTTTTAGCTTTCGCTATTTGTTTTAGCGTTACATATTTCAAATTATCTTGTCACCGCAAATAAAATCAATCTTGCGTCGAGGATTGTTATCTTGCCGTCTTGGTTCATATCCGCTGCTTTCAGCGAGAGGCCGCCGAGCGAGCGCAGACGGACAATGTTTTGCAACACCCATTTTGCATCGAGGATTGTTATTTCGCCGTCCAAATTGACATCGCCTAAAATATAACGCTTTTCGAGTGCGCCTATGGCTTCAAGCAGGGCTTCAACCTGTTTGTCCGCCTCGTCCTGCTGGGTGATTTTTAAATCGTAGTTTAGACTTTCAATAACCGAATTAAGCCTTTCGACGCTTTCGTCGGTGTAAATCGATAAGTCTTCCGGGACTTGTGCGAGAGCGGAGTCGAGTTTGGAGTAATCGGCAGGTTTGTATTCAAGAGAGTTGATTGCATCTTCTATTGCCTTCGTTTGCTTGTCAATAACCGCTTGCTCTGTTATGTTTTTATCTTTAACATCAACCGATAAGGCATTATCAAGTGCGGTTAAGTCTTGATACAAATTGCGGCCGAGAGATTTTGCCTTTTCGACTGCTTTGTTATACTCTGTGTAGTCCGCTGGCTTGTATTCAAGGGAGTTGACGGCTTCTTCTATTGCCTTTGCGTAATCGTCAACCTTGCTCTGCTCGGTTTCGTCCAAGCTGTAGTCTATGTTATCTAAAATATCCTGCAACGCCTTAACGCTTTCGTCTGTGTAGAGCGATAAGTCCTCGGGAATTTCCGATTTTGCCTTTTCTACTTTTGAATAATCGGCAGGGTTGAGCGTCATATTTTCCGTAACGCCTGTACGGATTTCAATGGGGTCGTAGCCTACATCGGTACTTGTGACAACACAATAGTAATACTTAGCCGCAGGGTAATCTTCGGGGTTAAATTCTCTGTCCGTTGCGCCCTCTATCGGCGTGCCGGCGGTGTTGTCGGGCTTGTCGCTTGCGTACCATTGATATGTTCGGTTAAAGCCTATGACATCGGCAGTCAAAACATCATCGGCATCGGTGTACTGTTCCGGCAGTTGTGTAAGCACAGCCGTATCCTGCGAAATATTAATAAATTCGTGGCCGTTTTCATTCGCCCACTGCTCGGCATATGTTCCCTTTGTACCATAGACTTTGTAATTGCGCCCCTTGGTGTCTACGGTACATTCTTTGAAAGTCGAGGGCATAGCAATTATACAGCCCTCTGTCTGCGGCAGACTTTGGGCAGTTTCAAGATGTGAAAACTCAATGCGTGAAGTCGGATATTCTCCGAAAGCGTCCTGTTCGATTTGAGTTACGCTGTCTAAGTAGTAAATACGCGGTACAGTATTACCTATGTTAACAAGTGTACCATTAAAGGCATTTTCCGGAACAACTTTCAGCATAGGTGTATTGATAACTTTTAAATTAGTGCAATTATAAAATGCTCTTTTCTGCATTTCTTTTAAAAATGGGTAGTTTGCCTCTTTTATGCATGTATCTTCTAAAGCGCCCCTCAGTAAATTTTCAATTAATGGCATTTCTGCAATCAGCAAATACTTATCGCTATAGAAATCGCCGTTATATCCACTTAATTTTGATATATATTTTTTGCATTTCGGTATACGGACAACTTCTAACCGAAGACACTCCTCAAAGACTCCTTGTTCTATCTCTTTCACTTCAGGACCATTGAACGAAATAATATTGGACCGTTGAAATGCTCTTGTACCGATTTTCTCTAATTTTGAAAAATCGCCTTTGCAAAAATGTTTTGTCTGTTTAAAACTTAAATTCGCTATTTCCTTTGCGTTTGGAAATTCAGCATATTTTAATGCAGAATTGGCGAAAGCGTTTGTTCCAACATATTCTACGCCTACGCCTCGTATAAATTCCAACGAATCATTGTTGTAAAAGGCGGATTCCGAAATTTCAGTAACACTATCCGGTAGTGTCAGTCCAATCAGTTCAGAGTTATCAAATGCGCCTTTCGCAATTCCTTTTACCTCAATATTGTTTATTTCATCTTGAATATAAAGATCAGATACACTTCCGCTGTAGTTTGTAATTATACCATTATCGGTAATGGTATAAGCGTCGTCGCTGTCCATGTACTGAATACGGGGCGTTATCTCAACATCTCGGCTGTAATATCCGCTGTCAGCATAATACGCAACAGCACGGATTCGTGTCCGTTGTGTCACATCAAACGGTTCGGTATATTTATAAGCATTTTCCAAAGCAGGATATGTACCGTCCGTGGTATATAAAACAGTTGCATTTTTATCCTTACATGTTATTGAACATTTTTGTGCATTGATATACAATGCATCTTTTAAATTGTATTCAGGCATTGCTAATTCCGGCAATCCAAATGCGTCGCTGAATTGCACCATGCCTACCCCATCAAACAGAGAATAGTAATTATCGGTAAACGACCCATACATATTTTCTTCATAGTCTCTCCAGCTCTCACAATCATTATATCTTTTTACATCAAAGGAAGTGGATTTAATACGCTCCTCTAATTTATCCACAGTTATATCGGGATTTTGCGCTTTTAAAATAGCACCCAATGCGGCAGCACACGGTGTAGAAAAGGAAGTACCGCTCCATACATCGTATTCATTTGCTCCCATCGCTACGCAAATGCTTTGACCCGGAGCTGAAATATCCGCTCCGTCGCTAAATGTTGTCCAAAGCGTTACCGTGTTATTATCGTCTGTCGCAGATACAGCAATACACTCAGGCACATTTGCGGGAACAAGATTATAATCCAAGCGCCCATCATTTCCCATTCCGCCAAACACGGGAATATTATTTTTATAGGCTATTCTCACAAAGGATTCCGTTAGATCCGTATCGTCATAATATGCCAAACTTACACTTATTACATCAACACCATCATTAACAGCTGCAATGTAACCGGCAAATACATGTGTAATCGGAGAAAATCCGTCGTCATCTATAACTTTATAGCATTTAATTTTAACATTGGACGGCGTATTGTCTGCAATAATACTGCAAACCGCCGTGCCGTGTCCGTCGGGTGAGCCGTATTCATCGTTAGCCGTGCCGCTTTGCGAGGAATTAAAGTTTGTACGCTCTATTCTGTCTCTTACAAACTCATTATCATAATGCACTCCGTCATCTACCACGCCGACAGTAACATCTTTCATAGAAATATCCGATTTCGCAAGATATTCCTGCAATCTTTTTGACTGTGTTCTGTCCACGCTCCAGTCGCAAAGATAATCTTTTTCCGAAATTTCACTTGCCGTCAAGGTTTCGACTTTTTCACCCTGCAACGGCGCTACAACCTCGTCGGGCGCAACATTTGTTATATTTTTTTCTGCTTGCAAATCCGTATAAGCGCTCATAGCTTCTTCGGGACTTTCGTACTGTAATATATGAAAATCCTCAAAGCCGCTAATGTCCTCTAATGCACCGTGTTTATTAAATTTACCGTTAGTACGGACAATCAATCTGGCGGTTTGGAAATCTTGCAAGGTGTATTTAGATGTGTCGTTATCCGTTGTTTCATCTGTTGTATTTTCAGCAGAAAATGCTTGAATTTGCATTGTTTCGTCATTTTCGGGAACGGTAAATTCTTTATCCGCATCATATTCTCTTGCCAAGGAAACAATACCGTTAATAAAACTGTTTAATTCTTTACTTTCCCGTTCCTCCTGCAAGGGTGCGGCAAAAGCCGTGAAGCCCGAACAGAGCGAAAGCGCAATCAAAACGACCGACATTATAACAGATATTAGCTTTTTCATAATCCCAAACCCTTTTAAATGTATTTTTAACTCAATATGCCGAATATTTAAAGCATTTTTATAATTTTAATCTATTAGATATATTTTACACTTTTTCATCTGTTTTTGCAACAAAAAATAACTATTATTCACAAAAAAGGCATTCAGATACAAGCTCTTATAATATCGTTTTTTGCCTGCCATGGTTTTTGTATTTTTAGTGTGCGCTTTATGGCAGGCAGGCCCCTTAAAACGGTATGAAATAATTGACAAGCTTTTAAGTCTCATATATAATTGTTTTGTATATTTTATGCCTACAGGCAGTCGGCGCTTTATGAAATAAATAATTCTCCTATACCGTGCGCCGCACTTTTTTGCCTTAGGGTACAGACAAAAATCAATAAATATCTTTCTTAATTTTGAACAGATAAGGAGTTAAATAAGCATGTCCAATAATACTAAATCGGAAATAATCGAGATGCTCAATAAATATCCCGAATTTCGCAACAAGCTCTATTGCCGGGGATTTTTGCTTACGGACGCACAGCCCGACGAGCAGGCATATCCTTTTTACGGGCAATGGCAAAAGAAAGAATTACAACACGGCAGGGTACTGCTGGTTCACAGCGCACAGAAATTTTACTGTAAGCAGGGCGGCGGCAGGGAACTGTTGCTTGTAGGGCACGCTTACGACCCGTTTGAAATGGAATGGGACGAAAATAAAATATTGGACAGGCTTTTTTCGGAATGGGAAAAGGATGAAAAAGCGCTTTTATCCGCCGTCAACAAGCTTACGGGCATATTTACATTCTTTTGGAGCGATGGGGACAACATCTGCTTTTTGGGCGATACCACCTGCGAGCAAAGCTGTTATTATACCGTGCAGGACGGCCATATTTATGTTACAACGCACAGCTGTTTGGCTGAGGATTTTCTTGATCTGACTAAGGACCCGTATATAGCAGAGCTTGTCAAATACCGTTTTTATCCTCTTTTGGGCAATCTTTTGCCGGGGGATCTCTCAAAATTCAAGGAATTAAAGCGAGTTATACCCAATCATTTCGTCAGAATACAAAACGGAAATATTACAGTCTCCAGGCATTTCAGTCCGCAGGACAGCCGCCTTTCGTTGCAGGAGGTTGTTTCGCAATCGGCGCAAATTATGCACAACAATATGGAGCTTATTGCAAAAAAGTGGGATAAGCCTGCCATATCGCTGACAGGCGGTTGCGACAGCAAAACAACGCTTGCCGCCGCCCACGGACTTTATGATAAATTTGTATATTTCAGCTATATTTCCAACGAGTCCGAGGAGGTTGACGCCGAGGCGGCTCACAACATCGCACAGAAGCTTGGACTGGAGCATAAAATTTATACTATTCCCGAAAACGACGGCGAGGTTGAAAATTTTGAGTGCATAGCAAGGATACTCAACCGCAATTTCGGCGAGATCGGCGACAGCAAAAGGAATGATGTGCGCAAGCGTGCTTTCTTTGCCGACACTTCGGATTTCGGCGTTGAAGTAAAATCATGGGCTTCCGAGATAGGCCGTGCGGAATATATAAAGAGGTTCAACGGCCGCACAAAATTCGGCAATTCTCCGACCGCCCGTAAATGCACTACTTTGTATAAGTTCTTCCTTCACAATCGAAAATTGGTTAAGGAAACCGACAGGGTCTTTGCGGAATTTATTGAAAAATATTATGACAATACCTCCGAAAACGCCGTCCCGTGGTGGGAGTGGTTCTATTGGGAGTATTATCAGGGCGCAATCGGGCTTAAAATTACCGGCGAGCATAAATATTCCTTTGATATAACGGTTCCCTACAATAACCGCATACTTTTGTCAATTATGCTAAGCGCACCCTTGGAGGACAGAATAAAAGACCTCATTCATATCGGAATTCGCAACTCTTTGGACCCTCGCATAGACGATACGGGCATTTCCGTTACCAACCTAAAGCATACCCAAAACAGAGCCCGTGCGGAAAATATTTACTATACCCTCCATTCAAAATTCCCCTTTTAACGGATTTAAGGTGAATATGAAGATTAAGGAGAAAATATGCCACTTCAAATTATTCGCAACGACATCACAAAGCTGACCTGTGATGCTATCGTCAACGCCGCAAATTCCTCTTTGCTCGGCGGAGGGGGAGTGGACGGCGCAATACATAAGGCCGCCGGAAAAGGTTTGCTTCTCGAATGTATGAAGCTGGGCGGCTGTAAAGTCGGGCAGGCAAAAATCACGGGCGGTTACAATTTGTCCTGCAAATATGTGATACATACCGTCGGCCCGAAATGGCACGGCGGCACTAACGGAGAACGGGAGCTGCTTGAGAGCTGCTATCGTGAATCGTTGCGCCTTGCACTTGAACACGATTGCCAATCGGTGGTGTTTCCGCTCATATCCTCCGGCATTTACGGCTATCCGAAGGATCAAGCGCTCAAGGTTGCGGTGGACTGCATTACGGAATTTCTAATTGAGCACGATATGCTCGTTTACATCGTTGTTTTCGACAAGTCGTCGTTTAAGATAAGCGAAAAGCTATTTACGGACATTGCTGCCTTTATCGACGACAAGTATGTCGATACGCATTTTATCTTTCGGCGTACCCAGCGTGACGCATGGGGCGAAAGCGCAGTTTTGGGGACAACGGAGCTCGTTCGCTCCGATGAACCGGTGCAGGTTGCTTTGTCGTCGGAGGAGCTTCGGGAAGATGAAATAAGCACAAGTGAGAAAAATTCTTTCCAGACGCAGGCTCCGTCAATTTCTTTGGAGGAAATGCTGAAACAGGAGGACGAGAGCTTTTCACAGGCGTTGCTTCGGAAAATCGACGAAAGGGGAATGACCGACAGCGAATGTTACAAAAAAGCCAATGTTGACCGCAAGCTGTTTTCCAAAATCCGCAGCGATATTCACTATCACCCAAGCAAAACAACGGCCATTGCCTTTGCCGTTGCGCTGGAGCTTAATTTGGACGAGACAAATGATTTGTTGCAGAGAGCCGGCTTTGCGCTCTCTCACAGCAGTAAGTTTGACATCATTATAGAGTATTTTATCACCAACGGAAATTACAATGTGTTTGAGATAAACGAGGCGCTGTTCGCCTTTGACCAAGCATTGCTCGGTGTATGAATTGTCGCATTCAAAGCGACCAATCCCTCCGATAAAATCCGTATAATATAGTCACAAGGTCGAAAGACCGAAGACTTTAACGGAGGGATTTCAGATGAAAATCAAAACTAAGAACAGCACAAAAAACAACGCAAAAAACAACACGACGGAGCTTGTATTTATCCTTGACCGAAGCGGCTCAATGGCAGGGCTTGAAAGCGATACCATAGGAGGCTTCAACGCTCTGATCGAAAAACAGCGCAAGGAGGACGGCAAATGCTATGTTTCCACCGTTCTTTTTGACAATGACAGTAAGGTTCTGCACGACCGCATTTTGCTTGAACAGGTGCCTAAGATGACCGAGGCGGACTATACCGTTCGAGGCTGTACGGCGATGTTTGACGCAATCGGCGGAGCAATTCACCACATTGCGAACATTCACAAATACGCCCGTCCCGAGGATATACCGGCGCACACTTTGTTCGTCATTACCACCGACGGAATGGAAAACGCCAGCCACAGATATTCCGGCGATGAGGTAAAGATGATGATTGAACGGGAAAAGAAGCAGTACGGCTGGGAGTTCTTGTTTATCGGCGCAAATATCGACTCGGTCGAAACGGCGAAAAATATAGGCATTGACCGTGACAGGGCCGTAAATTACCGTGCCGATAAGCAGGGCACGCAGGTTCTGTACGAAACGGTTTGCGCCACAGTAGGCGTACTTCGCAACGATGAGCAAATTAAAGCCGATTGGTGCAAGAAAATCGATGAAGATAACAATAACAGGAAAGAAAAAATATCAGAGCATAGGGATTTGCCCCACTGCATGTCTTTAAATTGCCGAACAGTGAAACCTAAAAACAAATAACTAAACCAAAAACCAAGGAAGTGAGCGAGGTTTATGGACACAAGTGAATTAATTGCGGCATTTCGGGATACGGTTGCATTTTCTCAATCGGATATATTAAGAGAAAAAACGGCGCAGGCTTCGGCATCTTCAAAAGTATATTTGGAGAGATTTCAAGCGTACAACCGTCGCAAGGGTCACAGAGCAATAATTAAGGTAGAAAACGGTACGACTTTTTCAACTGCAAAAAAATATTTGCAATACGGACAAACCGCTGTACTTAATTTTGCAAATCCCGTAACTCCCGGCGGCGGAGCGCAAAACGGCGCTATGGCGCAGGAGGAATGTCTTTGTCGCAGCAGTAACCTTTATCTTTGCTTAACATCCTCGCCTTTTTTGGACTACTATCAATACAATCGTTCGCTGCAAAATCAATTTTTTTCCGAGCGCATTATTTACACAAAAGGGGTTACGGTGTTCAAAACCGATGATGAAGTTCCGGTTATGATGCCCGAGCAGGATTGGTTTAGGGTGGATGTTATCACCTGCGCCGCTCCGTATATTGCCAAAAGGAAATATACAAACTCAACTGCTTTAAAATCCCTTTTTAAGAGCAGAATAAAAAATATTTTTGAAGTTGCAATAGAAAACGGCATTACAACGCTTATTCTCGGAGCATTCGGATGCGGCGCATTTAAAAATCCACCGGAGTTGGTTTCTGCCGCTTTTTATGAAACAATTTTTGAAAACCAATATACGGAATATTTCGACCGAATTGTTTTTGCCGTCAAGAGTTCGGAAAAGAATGTGAATTATCAGGTTTTTTCAAATACATTCTGTATTCTGACCTTAAACTGTCCCGAATACGCTTTGGATGAAATTCAACTGCCGAATGGGAAAATAATAGAGGGAACAAAGGTAGGCTTTACAAAAGCTCCTTGGAATACAACGCTTGATACAGTGAAAGAATGGGTTGCCAAGGGATTAGGGGTTCCGGCAGGATATAACATTTCCCGTGATGAAGAAGAAAAATATATGAGATACGCCGAATTCGTAAAATGGCAAGTTCAAAATCCGTTTTATAAAAAGCAATTTTCCATTCTCGGCGACTCTATCAGCACATTGGACGGATATAATCCAAAAGGATACAATTTGTTTTACAAAGAGGATAACTGCGTCAGTACGGGCGTTTTTGAGATGAAAGATACCTGGTGGGGCAAGGTGATTGATTACTTTGGCGGCGAACTGCTTGTAAATAATTCCTGGTCGGGAAGCCGCGTAACAAGAGTGCCGAAACGAGATACGCTTTTTCCCTCCGGATGCAGTGACGAGCGAACAGGCGGACTTCATATCGGAGGTATTATGCCGGATGTGGTTATTGTTTATCTCGGAACAAACGACTGGGCTTTCGGAGCGGCGGTTGAGGCGTATGGACAATATTTTTGGGAAGATAATACTGCTTTTTCCGTTGCGTACCGTGATATGCTTGTAAAAATCAAAAGTAATTACCCTAACGCCGAGGTTTTTTGCTGCACATTAAATGAGACCTATATGTCCGCAAAGCCGTCTTTCCGCTTTCCCTATTCGCATGGCGGCGTCCACATTGAAAAATACAATGCGGTTATTCGGGATACGGCAAAGAGCGCAGGATGTAAGATAATTGAATTATTTAACAATCATATTCCTTATGACGCAATAGACGGTTCCCATCCTACCGCTGCCGGAATGAACACCCTTGCAATGCTGATGTTGCGTGGAATGTGCGACAGACGGGGAGCGGCCTTTCTAAACTTATGACTTTGTTGTGCAAGTAATATGTGGGCAGCTTTAAGAATACGCACCGAAAATGAGGATTGAAACAACACCGCAACAGTTTTCCTCGTCTGAAAATAAAAAACATATAACTAAACCAAAAACAATATAAAAACAGGCGTTTGAATATAAATTCGGCGCCTGTTTTTTCCGCCTTGAAAATTGTAAACCCATTTGATATAATGTTTATGAAAATTGTAATATTTTACAGATATCGCCCGATATCTGTTTTTCTTTAACAGATTTTAAGTTTTTGTTGACATTTGTTTATTTTATATTCATATTTTTGTGTCAAAATAATATAGTTTAAATTGAAATATTACACGGTCATATTTTATTAAAATAAATAAAAATTGAACTTCCAAGGAGGAAAAAATGAAAGACCCTATACTTGACAGAACACCGCAAATCCACCCTTATCCCGAAACCACAATGTTCGGGGCAGTTGAACAGGCTAAAAACACTTATCCTAAGGCTATAGCTTATGATTTTCAGGGTAAGCTTACTAATTATACAGAATTTGTTAAATTAATCGAGAACGCCGCAAGGGGCTTTTTAAAGCACGGTATCAAAAAGGGCGACAGGGTAACCATATGTATGCCGAACACTCCGCAGGGCGTTATCTGCCTTTACGCCCTTAACAGAATAGGTGCGGTGGCAAATATGGTACACCCTCTTTCGGCGCAGAAGAATATTACCTTTTACCTTGACTTTTCACAGAGTAAAATGATACTTACCATGGATATGTTTTACGAAAAGGTCAAGGCGGCGGTAGACGAGTCAAACACTAACGCAAGGATAATCGTTGCCCGTATTCAAGATGAGCTTCCGCTTCCGCTGGGCGTAATTTACCGCTTTGCAAAGAACAGCAAGAATATGAAATTTCCCGACAGAAAAGGGGACATACTCTGGACGGATTTGGTTAAGTCGGGCAGGGACGAAAAACTGCCTGCGATAGAGTATAACGAAAACCAAACCGCCGTAATTTTATACAGCGGCGGAACAAGCGGAAAGCAAAAGGGCATTTGCCTTTCCGACAAAAACTTTAACGCCCTGGGTATGCAGATTTCCGAAATATGCGGCGTAAATCTTAACGATAAATGTAAATTCCTTTCGGTTATGCCCATTTTCCACGGCTTCGGTTTGGGCATAGGTATCCACACCATATTGATTAACGGCGCAAGGTGTATTCTTGTTCCGCAGTTCACTACCGATACTTACGCCAAAACCGTTATCAAAAAAAGGCCGAATTTCATTGCCGGCGTGCCTACGCTTTATCAGGCGCTTTTTGAGACGGACCGCTTCAGAGGGCAGGATTTGTCTTTCTTAGTCGGCGTGTTCAGCGGCGGCGACGCCTTAAGCCCCGAGCTCAAGAAAAGAGCCGATAAATTCCTCAGGGATCACAACGCCGATATACAGATAAGAGAGGGCTACGGGCTTACGGAATGCGTTACCGCAAGCTGTGTAACTCCGGTTGACCGTGCAAAGGTCGGCAGTATAGGTCTTCCGCTCCGTGATACCGTGTATAAAATAGTTGAGCCGGGCACATTTGAGGAAAAGAAGCTCGGCGAGCACGGCGAAATTATCTTAACAGGCCCAACGCTTATGCTCGGCTATCTCAATAACGAGGAGGAAACGGCTCAGACCCTTCGTACCGATGAAAACGGCGTAAAATGGCTGTTTACGGGCGATATGGGATATATGGACGAGGACGGCTTCGTTTACTTTAAGCAGAGAATTAAACGCATGATAGTAACAAGCGGTTACAATGTCTATCCCTCAAGGGTTGAGGAGGTAATCGACAAATGCCCCGATGTAAATTACTGCTGTGTAATCGGCGTTAAGGATCACTATAAAATGCAGAAAATCAGGGCTTATATAGTACTTAACGAGGGTGTGCCGGAAACTGCCGGCGAAAAGGAAAAAATTAAGGAGTTTTGCAAGCCTTATCTTGACAGATATGAATGGCCCAAGGAAATAGAATTCCGTGACGAGCTTCCGAAAACTCTTGTAGGAAAAGTTGCGTACCACACGCTTGAAGAGGAAGCGGAGCAAAATGGCTGAAAAGAAGAAAAATGTCAGAAGATATTACGGCTTTGCCAAGGCGTTTATTTGGGTACTGCTGAGGACTATAGGCAAAAGGCTTATGAAAAAAATCAACGCCGAAGCCGAACCCTATACCCCAAAGCACAAAACATTTATTATTGTTGCAAACCATTCCGATATTATGGACCCCGGGTATCAAATGGTATCGCTTAACGGATATGTCCGTTTTGTTGCGGCGGATTTCCTTTTGAGAATTAATTGCGTGACAAAATTTTTGCTCGGTACGCTTGAGGGCGTTATAGTTAAACAGCGTGATAAACCCTCCGAAATTTTGGTCGAAGAAATACTTGAAAATTTAAGGGCCGGCATACCCGTAGGCCTGCATGCGGAGGGTATGGTCACCACCAACGGCGAGACGGGATATGTTTCCGAGCACACGGGACAGCTTGTTAAGGATTCGGGCGTTGCGCTTATTACATACAGAATAACGGGCGGCTATCTTCGCAAGCCGCGCTGGGCGGATACATGGAGAACGGGTCGGGTTCACGGCAGGGTTGTAAACGAATACAGCCCCGAAGAATTAAGCGGATATTCCGCAAAGGAGATAACCGATATTATACGCCGTGATATTTATGTAAACGCCTATGACGAGCAGAGAAAGCACCCCTATACATATAAGGGCGAAAAGCTTGCCGAGTTTGCCGAAAGGCTTTTATACATCTGTCCCAAATGCGGCGGCGTCGGAACCATGCGCTCTGAGGACGACAAATTCACCTGCGAGTGCGGATATTCCCTGACCTACGGCGAGGACGCCTTTTGGCACAGCGATAAGGACAGCGTTGTTTTTGACAATGCGCTTGATTGGGACAAATGGCAGAGAGGGGAGTGGAAAAGAATTTTGCTCTCGTCCGACGGCCTTATTTACAGCGAAAAGCATCAGACGGTTTCAAAGGTGGCGGATAACGAACCGCATACCGTTTTCACCGACGCAGAGATGAATATTTATAAGGACCGTTTTGAACTGGTAAGCGGCGAGGATAAGCTTGTTTTTCCGCTTGACACTCTGAAAAGGGTACAAAACGCCTCCGTGCAAAATCTTGTTATAATAGACGGCGACAGCAATTATTATCTTATAAGCTGTGATTTTCCGCACTCTTCGGATAAATATGTTGCGGCGTGGTACTATTTAACGGGCAGAGAATACGAATAAAAACCGAATTTATAAAAAGACTGCAAACCGTCCTTTTGGGATAGCTTGCAGTTTTTTAATTTATCTGATTTTAATTAGTTTATTTCAGCTTTTTTTCTATTTCGGAAACTATATCGCTCATTTTCACATCAAGCGCATTTGCAATCCTGAACAATGTTTCCAGCGTAGGCTTGCGCTCCCCTCTTTCAATGGCGCTCAAATGAGTCCGCCCTATATCGGCAAGACCGCTCAAAACTTCCTGACTTACGCCCTTTTTCTTCCTGAAATCGGCAATAACCTCTCCGACGGTTTTGGAATTAAGAGTGGGAACAAACATAAACAGCACCTCTGAAGCTTTATATATTAAGTGTATGCTGTTTTGCACAAATTTATGAACACATATGTTGACATAAGAATACTTATGTGTTATTATTTAGTATATAGTTAAAGGAGGTTTCCAAATGGAAAACGGAAACAAATATCAAACAGATCCGAATGTTCAGCGAGCGGTTAATGCCGCATTTGCAGAGGAAAAGGAAAGAAAAAAGAAGAAAAGACTAATAATTTTGGGCGTTGTTGCCGCAGTAATAGCTTTTTTATTATTTATAGATTCTATCGGTGGTTCAGATGAAAACAAATCGACACAAAATAATCCGTCGGAAAATACCCCTCAAACCGTTAATGCAGTACAGGAAAATAAGAAGGACGATATTATTGGCGATTTTGGGTGCAAGGTAAAATCCGCCAAGCTCTGCAAGGATTACAGAGGTAAAAATTCCGTGCTGATAACATACGAATTTACCAATAATGCCGATGACGCTGTCAGTTTTGATACCGCACTTGACGATAATGTTTATCAGGACGGCGTAGAGCTTGAAACCGCAATTCTTGACGAGGATACCGACCTTTTTGATGTTTCCGTAAAACCCGGCGTCACAAAAGAAGTTAAAAAGGCTTATGTTCTTCGTGACGATTCAACGCCGCTTGAGGTTGAAATAGAAGAATTGTTCTCGTTTAACGATGATAAAATCACGACTACCGTAAATATAACAAAGTAAGCTTTAATAATCAAAGCTAAAAAGACTGCAAACCGTCCTTTTGGGATAGCCTGCAGTCTTTGTTTTTTTGTATCGTTTTAAAACCGTTTTACGCTCTTGTTTTGATAACGGTTTTGCTCGGGTCAACATATTCGCTTTCAAGTATTATTTCCTTTATGCTGTCGGCGGAAATTTTGCCCGAAGCGGGGTTCTTTACGCTTTCGATTTCCCCTTTGATTTCGGCGTTTACCTCGCTTCTCTCAAACGACAAATCGGTGTCCTCCATCGTGCAGTCCTCAAGCACAAGCCCCTTGCAGTAGCACAGCGGCTGAGTACCGATTATTTTACAGCGCACAAGCCTTAAATTCCCGCTGTACCAGCCGAGATATTCGCCCTTTACAACGCTGTCGTAAACGCTCACGTTTCTGCTGTGCCAGAAAGCGTCCTTGGTGTCGAGATACGAATTGTAAATATCGGCGTTTTCGACATATTGGAATGAATATTTACCCTTCAAATTTAATTTGTCTATGTTGATGCTGCGGCACTCGAAGAACGGGTATTCGGAGACTATTTTGCAATCGTTTATTTTAATGCCGCCGCACTTCCACAAAAATTCGGGCGAGTCCGCTTCACAGCCTTTAAGGGAAATTTCACTGCCCTCTCTTAACGCTTTTATACCGTTTAATTTTGTGTCAATAATTTCTATGTTCCTGTTGTACCAAAGCGCCGCACGGCAGAGCGCAGTCATTTCGCTGTTTTTGATAACTGCGTTGTCGGTGTGCCAAAAAGGATAGCGCAGATTAAAATAACAGCCGTCAACCTTAATGTTTTTACATTCCTTTAACGCCGATTCGCCGTCTGCCGGGCCGTCGATTTTACAGTTTTTTATCTCCAGGTCCTTTATGCCGTACAGGGCTCTCTCCTCGTCAAATACCTTGTTCTCGATTATCATTTTCTGCTCCTTTCCCAACGGGGTTGTCTATAGGAAATTTTATTCTTTTAAAAATAAACGGAATTGCAAGCAGTACGGCTTTAAAAATATTGTCAGCTATCATACACAGCCATATTTCATAAAGACCGGTCCTGAATATTTTTACGCACAGGAAGGTGAAAATTATTCTGATTAACCACATACTTGCGGTTTCCGTAATAAAAACATATTTGGTTTTTCCGAGCCCGTAGTAAATGCCCTCAAGCACTATCATAAGCCCGAAAAACGGCTCCGAAAAAGCTACAAGCTTCAGCATTTGCGAACCGAGAACGGCAACCTTTTCACTGCTTGTAAGCAGGTTCATAATTCCAAACGAGGTGCAGTAAAGGGCGGCGCCGCTTAAAAACATCATCAAAACGGTAATAAGTATGCTCGTTTTTTGCACGGCTCTGAATTTCCGCTGATTTTTTTCGCCTATCGAAATCCCTATCATAGTCGATGTAGCCGACCTGAAGCCGTAGCCTGCGATATAGAAAATCTGCTCTGCGCTGACCGCTATCGAGTGGGCGGCAAAGGTCGTTGTTCCCATCGAGGATACAAGTCCGGCAAACACAACATAGCCCATACAGCTTGCACAATGCGTCAAAAGCACGGGCAAACCCGTTTTAAAGCATTGCGACAGCACCGTTTTGTCAAAGCTAAGCGAGCGGTATTTAAAGCGCAGATAAACATTTTTCCTGTATGCGGCGTACATAGCGATGCCCGATACCGTAAAAGATACCGCAGAGCCTATGCCTGCGCCTATAACGCCCAAGCCTGCTTTGTATATCAGAATATAGTTTAAAACTATGTTCAGCGCATTTTCAAAAAGCGTGATTATCATGGGCGTTTTTGTGTTTTTGGTAGCCCTTAAACACGCCCCAAAGCTTATGTTAATCACCCTGAAAACCATGGGTAGGGAAATAATCGAAAAATAAAGCGAAGCTGTTTTCTGTATTTCCTCCTCCGCACCCATCCAAACGGGAATTAAGGGGCTGAGCGCAAGGCACAAAACGGTTAAAATAACGCCGGCGGCAACGCTTAAAAGAAAAATTTGTGAGGAGGCCTTTTTGCTCTGCTCGCAGTCCTTTTCCCCGACCGCCCTTGAAATTATGGCGACTGCGGCGATACCTATAGCGGACGGCACGCTTCCCACAAGCCAGTTTACGGTGGTAGTAACGCTGACCGAGGCCGTTGCGTTCTCGCCGAGGTTTCCTACCATGGCGGTGTCTATATATTGGAGCAGGGTTGACATAATCTCCTCAATAACCGTCGGAACAGCCAATACCGTAAGGGAGCACAATATATTAAAGCTGTATGATTTAGACTTTAATTTCTCTAACATTTCTATAATAAACCCTTTGTCAAGTCAATTTCGTTATATTATATTTCAACCGTAAGTAAAAGTCAAATAAAACGGCTTGATATAATTTTTTATTCAAGTTATAATTAAAAAATAAGGAGGGCGACTGTATGGAATACGAAAAACTTTTCACACCTATGAATATAGGTAAGGTGCAGATAAAAAACAGAATAGTTATGGCGCCGATGCTTATGGGCTTCGGCAGGTTTGACGGCTGTCCTACCGAAAAAATGATGAATTATTACGAGGAAAGGGCAAAGGGCGGCGTAGGCCTTATAATTACCGAAATTACAAGGGTAAACGATATGCACGGTGCGACGGCGTTTGCCCAGCTTTCAATGAGCCGTGACGAAAATACCGAGGCCTTTAAGGAGCTTGCCGACAGAATACACAGGCACGGCTGTAAGGTCTTTGTTCAGCTTCACCACCCGGGCAGGCAGAATATGGGCCTGCTTATGGGTACGGTTCCGTTAAGCATAGCCATGGACAGGGCTTTTCCCTTTTACCAAAAGGCTCTTTACAAGGTCGTTCCTGCCGGGAAAAAGCTGATGCAGCACCACTTAGTTCCCAAGGTGTACGCCCCGTCCGTGTGCGAAAGAAGCTATTTTGCGGACTCCGATATGAGAGCCTTTTCAAAAAAGCAGATAGAGGCGCTTATAAACCAATTTGCGGATGCGGCGGTAAGGGTTAAAAAAAGCGGCGCAGACGGCGTTGAACTGCATGCGGCGCACGGTTATCTCATTCAGCAGTTTTTAAGCCCGAACACCAACAAAAGAACCGACGAATACGGCGGAAGCCTTGAAAACAGAATGAGGTTTCTTTTAAATATTATAAAGAAAATCCGTGAAAGATGCGGTGATTTTCCCATAGTTGTACGCCTGAGCGTAGACGAGTGTTACTCGTTTATCGGCAAGCCTGGAAAGGGTTATACGCTTTCACAGGGCGTGGAAATGGCAAAACGCCTTGAACAGGCAGGCGTAGACGCCATAGATGTTTCCTCCGCCGCATACGACACTTTTAACTATTGGCTTGAGCCGTCGTCGTTTGAGTGCGGCTGGAGAAAATATATGGCAAAGGCCGTAAAGGAAGCCGTATCCGTTCCCGTGCTTGCGGCAAATTTGATAAGAAGCCCCGAACAGGCGGAAGAACAGCTTGAAGAGGGTATTCAGGATTTTGTATCTCTCGGAAGACCGAATATAGCCGACCCCCAATGGGCAAACAAGGTAAAGGAGGGCAGGCAGGAGGATATTAAGCGTTGCATTTGCTGTCTTTACTGCATAGAAAGTATGCAGAACAACGCCTATAAAGGCACGCACGGCAGGTGCTCGGTAAATCCGAAAATCGGCCGTGAAGAAATACAGCTTAAAAAGAACGGCGGCGGCCGAAAGGTCATTGTCGCAGGCGCCGGTCCGGCAGGTCTGATGTCCGCACAGCTTCTCGGAGAGAGGGGCTTTGATGTAACGGTGCTGGAGAAGTCGGACAAAGCCGGCGGACAGCTTTTGCTTGCCGCCGATTCGCAGTACAAGAAAAAAATCACATGGTGTATCGAGGATTTACTTACAGCCTGTAAAAAGTCGGGCGTTGAAATAAAATATAACACTCCGGCAGAAAAGGAGCTTATACAAAAATACAAGCCCTATGCGGTAATTATCGCCTGCGGCGGCGAAGCCGCTGTCCCGTCAAGCGTTAAGGGGAGCGAAAGGGCATACACCTCAACCGATATACTTTCAAATTCTGTTTCCTTAAAGGGTAAGACCGTGGCGGTTATAGGTTCGGGAATGACGGGGCTTGAAACTGCGGAAAAGCTTGCAAAGGACAATAAAGTTTATGTTATCGAAATGGCAGGGGAGATAGCTCCCGGCACATGGATGCAGCACCGTGACGATATTCTTGCGAGAATAAAGGACGATGTCAGCTTTTTGACAAATTACGAACTCACGCAGATTGACGGCAGGGGAGTAGTTTTAAGAAGAAGCGACAAAAGGCAGACAAAATGCCTGCCGTGCGATGCGGTTGTCTTTGCCGTAGGCGTTAAGAGTAACAATAAATTGTACGGCGAGTGCAAAGACGCTTTTGAAAATGTCTTTTGCGTAGGGGATTCAAGCAGACCCGGCAGAATTGCGCAGGCGACGGGCTCCGCCTTTGAAGCGGTGCTTAAAATTGATTAAAAATCAGGCGCTACAGCCAATTAAAGAAAACTTTAATATTATAAACAAACTTAAAACAGCCTGTCGATAAACTGTTTTGCAATAGCAAAATATTAAAAAGTTTTTGTCCGTCTTTTTTCAAAAAGACGGTGGGGTCGAGGGGCAAAGCCCCCGGCGCAGTCCGCAGACTGCGAAAAACTTACGCTTCAAAAAGCGCAGGAGGGGCGAAAAACAGTCCGGTGGACTGTTTTTCGGTGGGGAACCCTCGCCGGGGGTTCACCATAATCTTATTCCTTTTGTGCATATTGCCAAGTGAAACATACTTTTTCTATACACTTAAAAGACGGCCCTTAAAGCCGTCTTTTAAGTCTTATATTTGCTTTTTTACCTGCCTTATATCGTTGCCTATAAAATTGAGCAGATTGTATTCGCCTATAATTCTCGATGTAATTCTGTTCGTGTAGCGTGCTTCAAGCTCGTTTATGCCTATATTTGAATTGATAATAGTGGGCAGTTCCTTAGCCATTCTTGTGTTAATGATGTTGTATAACTGCGCTACGGTAAACTGCGTGGTAAATTCCGAGCCCAAATCGTCAAGTATCAGCAAATCGCAGTTTAAAAGCGCTTCCTCCGTGGTGCCGTCGGGTTCGTCGCTCCTGCCGAACCTCTCCCGTTCTACGGCGGTCAAAAGGTTTTGAGCCGAGCCGTAAACCACGCCGTAGCCCTTTTTAATGACTTCGCCTGCAATAGCCAGCGAAAGATGCGTCTTGCCCAGTCCCGTTTCGCCGTACATAAAAAGATTGGGCGAGGCAAGGTCAAAATCATTGGAATAGTTTTTGCAGAAAAGCAAAATATCTCCCATTCTTTCCCTTGCGCTCTTGTCCTCATAGAGCGATATGTCAAAATCGTCGAAGCTTGAGATTTTAAGCGGAGTCTTTTTTGCAAGCTCCTTGTATGACAGCGATTTTAAAAGCTCCTCAAAGCAGTCGCAGACAACGCCGTCAACATAGCCCGTGTCTTTGCACTTTTCACAGTAATAATGCGGCGCAAGCTCGTCGGCGGTAATTCCTGCGGATTTAAAAAGGGCTTCCCTTGCCTTTTGACATTCCAGACTTTTTCTCTTAAGGCTTTCTACAAAGGACTTCGGGTCGTCACAACCCAAAACGGCTTTAATCGCCTCCGTTCCGATTTTAGCCATTTCGCTTTCAATTTCAGTAAGCTGTGGGTGCTTTTGGGAAAATTCAAGCTTTCTCATATTTGCGGCGTTTTCTGCGCTTTCCCGTCTTTTTCTCAATTCCTCGGACGCTTTAAAAACTATGTCTCGGCTATACTTCACTGTCCGCACCCCGCTTTTTCTTTTTATAAACTATCTTGCCGTTTTCGGCCTCTTTAATTGCCTTTTGAATATCGTAAGAACGCTCGCTCGGCTTTTCGCCGCCCGTTTTGTTTTTAAAGGCCTCTTTGCCGTTTTTAATATCTTCGGGAGTTTTATACCCCTGTTCGTGCCAATTTAAAAGAATTTTGTTTATATAAGAGTAAGAGATTTTTCCCGTTCTTTCAACGCCCTCGTTGTACGCAAGCACCATCATCTCAACCGAAAAGCCCATTTTGCTCCACGCAATAAAAAGCTCCGATTGCTTCGGTGTGGCCTTGGGCGTATTTATGCCCGTAAACTGCTTGAATTCGTCAAAAATCCTGTCCGCCTCGTTATGCTCGCAAACATATTGCTGAGCCTTTTCGGGCGTGGTAATGTCTTTTTCGTACCATGACTTGGCGACGCTTAAAATAAAGGCGTTTGAGGTCTTTCCGATGTCTATGCAGTACTGAAGCAGGTCAAGTATTATCTCCAGCGGCAGACCGTAGGTGTCAAGCATCATCAGAATTGCCGACTGCATATCGAAGCCGATAGTCCTGCCGAGCATCATCTGCGCCTGGTTAAAAAGACCCTCAATGCTTTTGTCCTCCGACATTCTTTCGACTATCTGCTCCATCGTCGGACGGATTAATTTTATTTCGGGAGCGCTCGGCCTCGCCTCTGCCGCGGCAGGCTTTGCCTTATCCGCTTTCTGCGGACTGTCCAAATATGAATCGCTTTTAACGGGGACCTCTGCAACGGCGCTGTCCGACAAAAGCACACCCTCGTTTACCCAGTAGTCGAGAGCCTCTTTTGTGTCCGCCTCGGAAGAACCTATAGCCCTTGCGATTTCCCGTGCAGAATAATTACTGCCTTGGTTTTTCAAAATCCAAAGCAGTGATTTTAAAGCGCAGAACGACGCCATTTTTATGTACTTTTCAACTATTACCGACGGTACGACAAATACCGAAGCGTAATATTCGGTGTTGAGCCTATACATATTTGATTTTCCTTATATCTTAAATCTTCTTTTTGCAAAAATCGTTAAGAGAACAGCTTTCGCAGTGCGCCTTTCTTGCCGTGCAAACCGCTCTGCCGTGCAATACTGTTCTGTGGCAGAAATCGTTGCTCTCGTCGGCAGGCAGGAGCGCCCTTAGCTCAAACTCAACCTTTTTCGGGTCCTTCGTGCCGACCAGACCTATCCTGTTTGCCAGCCTTATCAAATGCGTGTCCGTTACCACGCTTGACGGAGCTTTAAAAACATCTCCCATAATAAGGTTGGCCGTTTTTCTGCCGACCCCGGGCAGGGAGGTAAGTTTTTCTATGGAATCGGGAACTTCCCCGTTAAAATCTGATTTAATCTTTTGCGCAATGCCAATAATATCCTTAGCCTTTTCACGGTAAAAGCCGCAGGGACGGATAATGCTTTCAATATCCCCGACATCTGCATTGCAGTAATCTTCAAGCGTCTTGTATTTTTCAAAAAGAGCGGGAGTTACCGTATTAACTCTCGCATCCGTACACTGTGCCGATAATCTTGTAGCTATAAGCAGTTCAAGCGGATTTTCGCTGTTGAGCGAACAAACGGCGTCGGGGTAGGTGCTTTTTAACGCTTCAACTGCTTTTAAAGCAAGCTGTTTCTTAGTCATTTCTTATACTCTAAATTGTCGGGAAGATCAAGAAAATAATCGGCGGAAACCCGAAAGTATAAACAGATTGACTGCAAGTCCTTTAAGGACGGTTCGGTTACGCCCGTTTCAAGGAAAGAAACTTTACGCTGAGTAATGCCCAGAACATTAGCAAGATCAGTCTGAGTAAGAGGCGGAAGCTTCGATTGTCGTAACTGTTTAAACTTCTCATTAAAAGGCATAGTAATTCCCCTGTCGCCATTAATCACATTGCCGATATTTTACCACATTTTTCGATTTGTTGCAACTAAAAATAATCGGCGTTAAGTTAAAAATTTACTATTGTTTTTTGTGCAACTTTTTTTTAACACAAAATGTTGTATAATCGACAAATATATTTATCAAAATATGAGATTTTATTGCTGTAAAAGCTTGTAAAAAATTTTTTATTTTGTTATAATGAATTGACTTTCTTTATGTAGGGGGCATTGAAAAGTGAAAAAAAATATACCTTTTTATATTCTTTCGTTAATCCTTTGCATAATAATGCTTGCTTCAAATATATTAGCCGTTTTTGCCGAGGACAATGCGTCTGCCGATACCCCGTCCGGCAATATCGTAGATGTTGACCAAACCCCGAAGGCTCAGGAAACCGTGACCGCTGTAAAAGATGTAAAGACGGAGCTTATCTGTATCTCAAAATACGGCGATATACTCCGTTTTCCGGCAAATTCCGCCGAGGGCGTGCTGTCTGCGGCGGAGCAGGGTGCGGATATGGTGCTTGTGCGTGCAGAAAAAACCGCCGACGGTCAGATTGTCCTGCTCTCCGAGTCAAACCTTTCAAACATATGTGTTGACAAGGACGGGAAAAAAGTAAACAAGAATGTTTCCCAAGTAAATTACGACGAGCTCAAGGCCTATTTTTTATGCAATTCGTCCGGGCTTCCCTCGGAGAAAAAATCGGCTTATTCCGTCCCGACATTACAGCACACCTTAGAGCTTGTAGACAAGAGAACGGTTCTTTTGATTGATAACGGCTGGGAGTGGAGAAACGAGATATACGATATACTTTCAAATGCCGGCGCTTTGGAATATACGGCGCTTATTACCGATGCAGGTAAGTCCGAAATCCTGAAATGGGAGCAGTCAAAAGGGCAAAGTCCGCTTATAGTTACAAAATACAGCGGTACTGTCGTTTGGAATTCGAGGGCTTATATCAGAAAATCCGTTGCGGCACAGGCGATAGGCGTGCTTTTGGAAAATAATAACGCCTATTCCACAACCTTCAGCAAATCGACGGTTGCCAAAACCAAGGGCCAAATCCGTGCGGCTATAGATATGACCGACCCCAAGCTTTGCGGAAACAGGCAGGATACTGCGGTTTACTGGGACGATGTTACCGGTCGTGGGTTTTCAATGATTATAACAAATAATATCGACAGTTTTATAGATTACAGGCTTCGTGTCGAGCAGTCGAGAAGAAAGCTTGACGAATTGCTGAAAACGGCGCAGGAGGTTGATTTTACGCTTTTGAGCGCATCATCTTCGTCCAAGCTCAAAAAAGCGTCCGAGGAGGCGGAAAAGGTCTTAAATTCTTCGGTATGCGCAATCGAAATAGAAAACGAGTATAACCGCCTTTTTGCGGAATACGGCAGTATTCGGGAAAAGGGGAGCGATTCCTCCAAAGCGGCAACATATACCAAGGGAAGAATAACTGCGGCGGTTCTGGTAACCGTATTGCTTATCATAGAGGAGCTTGCGTTCGAGTACTTCAGGAACAAGAGCATAGCGCTTCGAAAGAACGGCAAAAAGCTTTTCTTTAACAGTAAACGGAAGAAAAAGAAAAAAAGCAGAAAGATTAATTTTGAATAAGCTGAAAGATATAAAAAACGCCGTACATTAAGCACGGCGTATCAGTCTGTCGATAAACTGTTTTGCGATAGCAAAATGTTCAAAAGTTTTTGTCCGTCTTTTTTCAAAAAGGAGATTCCCCTGACAGGGGAAATGTCTGCGAAGCAGACAAAAGGGTAAGGGGTCGAGGGGCAAAGCCCCCGTCGCAGTCCGCAGACTGCGAAATTCTTATACTCAAAAAAGCGCAGGAGGGGCGCAAAACAGTTCAGTGAACTGTTTTGCGGTAGGGGAACCCTCGCCGTGAACTGCACCCCAAAAGTTGGACAATGTGATATAATATCTAATGGGGGTGCATTTTATGCCAAAAGGAGTGCCACA
>CANRHD010000026.1 GCA_947630285.1 uncultured Clostridia bacterium
CTTTGGGCGGCACTTCCACCGCTCAAAAATTTAATTTAGACAATCTCGCAAAAACCTCTTGACAAACCGTTCCCCGACGGCAACTACCTTACTCTTAAAAATCCGAGCAATAACAACACCCTTGTTTTTAATTATAAGGGCCACTCAAACCGGTTTGCCTCGAACAGCGACCTTGTTTATCTTGCAGGATATTTCCCCTACTATCCGATAGCCGGAAAATGTTTTATGCTTAACCCTAAAATCAAAACTTCTTTTAACGATAACAGCTATAAGTACAAGGTTAAGTTTGATATTACGGCCGACGCAAAATTTGAGCTTATTTCAAATCTCGATAAAACAGGTGAAAACAGCTTCTCGGGCGAGGCTGCGGAGGCTTCCCTTTTCCACGGCTTTATTGACAAATCGGTCATTAAAGGCGTTACCGTGATTTACCCGTATTCGGAATTATCAACAATGTTCAGAAGCTCTTTAAGCCCACAGGAGCTAAATAACAATAGATGGTACAAAGAGGTCGGGGAGACAATTACAAGGCTCTTAGATTACGGCCTTGTAAAGGAGGGCTTTACCATAATATGTGCGCCCGAGTTAAACCAGCAGCCCGGTGAGAGATTTATGCTGTCAACAGATACTTTTTATGTGCCTACCATGGCGGCCTTGAACCTTAGCGATGAAGATGAGATACGCAATTCACTAAATGAAGTCGAGAGGTTATACTATGATTGAGATAAACGGATTAACCAAAACATTTATTACAAAGAATCTTAAAAAAGAAACGGTAATCGACAATGTAAGCTTAAAGCCGGAAAGCGGCGTTTACGGACTTCTCGGCCCTAACGGGAGCGGCAAAACAACCATGCTGCGCTGCATAATGGGTATGTATAATTATAAGGGCTCTATAAGCATAGACTCAAAAGACCTGAAAAGGCACCCCGAGCTTGTTAAGCGCATCGGATACCTGCCCCAGCAGTTTGATATGTTCAAGCAACTCACTCTTTTTGAAATGATGTCGTATTTTGCGGCGCTGAAAGGTATTGACAAAAACGAAAGGGACGAAGTTGTATTAAAGTCTTTGGAGAGCGTCAACCTTGAAGAAAAGAAAAACAGTAAGGTCAAGGCGCTGTCGGGAGGTATGAAGCGCCGTGCAGGGATAGCGCAGGCCCTCTTGGGGAATCCGTCGCTTATTCTTCTTGACGAGCCCACAACCGGCCTTGATGTTGAAGAACGGCTGAGGTTTAAAAACATTATAAACAATATAAGCAAAGAAAAAACGATTATACTGTCCACGCATATTATTGAAGATGTTGAGGCCCTGTGCGACAAAATAGTTGTTGTGCGCAAGGGCAAAATACTTGCCGATGCGGACAGAAAAAGCATTGCCGAAAACGCCGAGGGCAAGGTTTATGAATTTGAATTTGATAAACAGCCGAGCGGTCTTGAAATCGGAAAAATTTACGAAAGAGAAAATAAAAGGTATGTAAAGGTATTCTCTTCAACAAAACTTGACGCAGAGCCTATAGAGCCAACTGTAGAGGACGGTTATTTATGTTACATAAAGGGAATATAAAAATTTCCAACGGGCTTAAACTATTTTATTTGTCGCAAAAATCCGTTATTGCCGCTATATTTTTCTCTTTATTCGTTATTTTTGCCGTTATCCCGTTTTTGAACTATTCGGCATATAAAGAACTCGGTATGAACGATATGCTTAAAGATGCTTTGATCAATACCGCTCGCAGGCTGATACCCCTTTGCGCTGTCGTACCCCCTGTTATGCTTTTAAGGTTATTTCTTGAAAGCGACTGCAAAGAGCTTATGTATATCTACCTTTTCGGGAAGCGTTTGGCGTTGACCTTTTCGTCCGCCGTTTCTGTGTTTTTATTGACCGCCGTTTTGTTTATATCCTACGGCCGCCATTTTAACGGTTTTTTTGCCGAATTTTTAAAAACGGCGTGCATTTGTTGCCTGCTTTACGGAGTTTCGTATCTTTTGATGTCCGTTTTAAAATCCACGGCAATAGTCCTGCTTGCGATAATGATTTACGAGCTGTTCGTAATAACAAGCAATTCGGTTTTGCCGATAAACTATGTTTTGTATCCCGATAAAACGGTTTTTTATTGGCTGTGCCTTTTAGCTATGGGCGTTTTCTTTGCCGTGATCGGCGAAGCGGCAATAAAGCACAGAGAAAGTCTGTGATACCTCCTCAAGGTCTTTATATCTTTTAAAATTTCCCACCCTTACGGCATGGTAGAATTTAAGCCTGCAAAGCAACGGTTTGTTTTGCAGGCTTTTAGTTTTAGCTTTGGGGAAAAATTTGCAAAAGAAAAGCGGCACAGGAGCAGAGTGCTTTGTGTGCCGCTTTTTCAAAGGCTGAAATTATTTTGTCATCTTTTCGAGATTGTTGCCATCAACATACAGAGATATTTCGCCGCACCTGGGACAAAGGGACGCTTTGGGATAACACGCCTTTATGTTCCCTTTTTTGCGGATAACATTGCCGTAGCCGCCGGTCAATTTATAATCCTCTTCCATTATTCAGCCGCATCTTACGCATTTTCTCATTGATGTTCATCCTTTCATAAAAATTTTTTATTAAAACATAAATTGTTTACTGTTTAAGGCTTTTTAATTGATACAACAAACGCCCCCGGCGGCGAAATTGTGCGGCTTCCGTTTCGGCGGCTTTAACGGTTTTCCCACGGTAATTCCGCCCTTGCCCTGCCGCAGACGGCTGTCAGCTTTCCCTGTTTTTATAGAGCTTGATTGATATGAGCCACGACACCGCATAAAGCAAAAGGGATACTACGGGGATAAGCGAAGTTACTACATTTCCGCTTATTTTCGCAACGATGGCGGAGTCCGATAATGCGCTTGAAACGAAGCCTCCGGCAGCGCATACCGCAACTACCAAAACCGTGTATAAGACACGGCCTTTTTCCACTCCGAACCTGAACATAAACGGTAAAACAATGGCCGGCGCCATTAACACAAGCGAACCTACCAGAGCGAGCGAAAAATATACGCTCAATGAGGCATGCTGAAAAATACTCTTCAATAAAATAACAATGAATAAGGACGAAGCACAGCCAAATAAGCCTACCAGATACTTGGAGGAAACCAACTGTGCTCCGGAAAAGGGCAGCGATTGAGCATAAATATCCCATTTGTCACGCTCGTCGTACGAGAGCAGAGTTGTGGGAAGAAGGCTTACAATAAGGCATGAATATAAGGAATAAAACATTCCATCTTGAGAAAAGGCTAACCCGATGGCATTCGCTATAACAAAAATAAACATATAGCTCCTGCACTGCTTTAATATAATATAAGCGTCCTTTAACAACAGACCTTTCATTTAACCGTCCTCCTTTACCATAAAAACAAATAACTGTTCTATATCTATGGGCGTTGTTTCCGTATTGGGCGAAACAAGCTCCTTCTTTACTATCGCTTCCGCGCCGTAAGGGTTGCTGTTTATGCCGACAACCGAATTCGGGTCGAGCTTTTTTATCTCATCATATTCCCCGTGCACAAGAACATAGTTTTCTTTAAGCCTGTCTTTTTCTTCGCAGAGCATAAGCCTGCCCTTGTGCAGGAACGCAATGTAATCGCATATTTTTTCAAGGTCGCTTACTATGTGCGAGGAAATGAGAATGGTATGGTGCTCGTCTCTCGTAAACTCCTCAAAGATATTAAGTATCTCGTTCCTTATTACAGGGTCAAGTCCCGAGGTCGCTTCGTCAAGAATAAGAAGCCTGGCGTTGTGGCTGAGCGCCACGGCTATATTCAGCTTCATTTTCATGCCCGTTGAAAAATCCTTGATTTTGATGTCAACCGGCAATGCAAAGCGGTCAATATAATCGTTAAAATCGGGCTGGCTCCAATTTTTAAAGCTGTTTTTCATAATTTTTTGAATTTGCTTTACATTAAGGCAGGAGGGCAGCCCTCTGTCGTCAAGCACAACCCCGATGTCCTCTTTCAGAAGCTTTACATTGTCTGCGGCGTCCTTGCCAAGCAGGGTTACCGAGCCGCCGTCGGATTTTACAATATTGAGTATCAGTTTTATTATGGTGCTTTTGCCTGCGCCGTTTTCGCCTATAAGCCCCATTATACAGCCCTCCGGCAAATTCAGGCTGATGTTGTCAAGCTTAAATCCCGTATATGATTTACAAAGATTTTTGATTTCAATCGCATTCATTCTGCTCCCTCCATTCATAATCAATCATTTCCGTTATATCCTTTTTGCTTAAATTACAGCTTGCCGAAAGCTTCAGTATCTCGGCTATATGCTTTTCGATTTTTTTCAGATTTTCCTCTCTGAGCAATTCTACATTTTTGGGCGCAACAAAACAGCCCTTTGCCGCAACGGTGTAAACAAAGCCCTCCTGCTCCAGCTCGTCATAGGCACGCTTTGTGGTTATGACGCTTATATGCAAATCCTTTGCAAGACTGCGTATTGACGGCAGGGCTTCGTCTTCGGCAAGCGAGCCGCTGATTATTTGCGCTTTTATTTGATTGTAAATCTGTTCGTAAATCGGAACTCCGCTTTTATTGTCTATAAAGATATACAACAAATCGCCTCCATACTGTATATACAGTCATATACCTTTTGTCAACACCTTTTTTATATTTTTTTCGGCAAAGTTTTAATACGGTACAAAATTAATATTTTTCTTCTTCATTTCATAAAATTTTACTTTTCTGTTTTATTTGTAAAAAAAATATGTTATACTGCAATTATATTTAAAATAAAAGGAGCGAACGGTATGATTTACAGGGACTTTCAGAATATAAAAATATCCGGGCTCGGGCTCGGAATGATGCGTTTGCCCGTTGTGGACTCAAACGACGCCGTAATCGACAGGGAAAAGGCAAAGGAAATTATTGATTACGCCTACAAAAACGGCATTAATTATTTCGATACCGCCTGGGGTTATCACGACGGCAACTCGGAGCTTATCGCAGGGGAAGCGCTTTCGGCCTATCCGAGGGAGAGTTATTATCTTGCAAGCAAATTCCCCGGCTACGACAATTCAAATATGCCCAAGGTAAAGGAAATATTTGAAGAACAGCTTAAAAAGTGCCGAACCCCGTATTTTGATTTTTACCTGTTCCATAATGTATATGAGGGCAATATCGACGACTACCTGAACAGGGATTTCGGTATACTCGATTATCTGCTTGAGCAGAAGAAAAACGGCAGAATAAAGCACCTCGGCTTTTCCGCCCACGGAAGCACGCAGGTTATACAGCGCTTCCTTGACGCTTACGGCGAGCATATGGAATTTTGCCAGCTTCAGATAAACTATATGGACTGGCATTTCCAAAACGCCAAGGAAAAGGCGGAGCTTATAAGGAATGCCGGTATCCCCATTTGGGTTATGGAGCCTTTAAGGGGCGGCAAGCTTGCCAAGGCCGATGAACAAACCGAAAAGGCGTTAAAGGAGATGCGTCCCGACGAATCCGTGCCGGCATGGGCGTTCAGGTTTTTACAGGCCGTTCCGGGCGTTACGGTGGTGCTTTCCGGTATGTCAAGCTTACAGCAATTAAAAGAGAATATTGAGATATGGAAAGAGGATAAGCCCCTTACCGAGGGCGAATTTGACAGTCTTGTCAAGCTTGCGGACGATAAAACACGCAGCGGCGGCCTGCCCTGCACAGCCTGCCACTACTGCACAAGCCACTGTCCGCAGGCGTTGCCCATTCCGGAGCTTATCGCCCTTTATAACGAGCATAAAATTACGGGCGGCGGCTTCATAGCCCCCATGACCGTAGGAAGTATGGAAAAGGAAAAACGCCCCTCAAGCTGTATCGGCTGTCAAAGCTGTGAGCAGGTTTGCCCACAGCAAATAAAGATTTCCGATATGATGCGTGAATTTTCGCAAATGCTCGGAATGTAAAACGGGAGGCTTTTTTGTGAGCGCAACTGATATACTTCATTCGGGACGCCTTTATCTTCCCGAAAGCGACGAGATTTTAAAAGAGCAAATGCTCTGCCTTGAAAAGCTCTATGATTTTAACGCCATTCGCCCGAGCGAAGCCGAAAAAAGGCAGAGCCTGCTTAAAGATATGTTTGCGGAAATAGGCGACGGCTGTTATATCGAACCCCCTTTTTATGCAAACTGGGGAGGGGCGCATTGCCATTTCGGGAAAAATGTTTATGCCAATTTTAACCTTACCATGGTTGACGACACGCATATTTATGTAGGCGATCATACCATGATAGGCCCCAATGTGACAATAGCCACGGCAGGACACCCGATTTTGCCGGAGCTTAGAAAAAAGGCATATCAGTTCAATGCGAGCGTTAAGATAGGCAAAAACTGCTGGCTCGGCGCAGGGGTAACGGTACTTCCCGGCGTCAGCATAGGCGACGACACGGTTATAGGCGCAGGGAGCGTTGTAACAAAGGATATACCCGGCGGAGTCGTTGCGGTAGGCAACCCGTGCAGGGTTATGCGTAAAATCAACGCCCGTGACAGGGAATTTTACTTTAAAGACAAAAAAATTGACTTGAACGCCGATTAATTATTCGGGAGATACGCAATGAAACTTAAACGCCGTAAAAGGAAAAGCGGATTTATAACCACATATATAATCGCAGGCGGATTTCTGCTGTTGATAATTTTGGGCACGCTTTTGCTTCGCCTGCCCTTTTCCTCAGCTGACGGAGCAGGCGTATCCTGGGCTGACGCCCTCTTTACCGCCACAACCTCCGTATGTGTAACGGGGCTTGTCACTCTGCCCACCTTCTCCGCCTGGTCATATTTCGGCCAAGCCGTTATTTTGGCGCTTATACAGCTTGGCGGATTGGGACTTATCAGCTTTACTATACTGTTTTTGCAGGTTCTGGGCAAAAAAATAGGGCTTCGTGAAAGCCGGCTTATTCAGGACGCATATAATCTTGACAGCAGTAATAAAATAGGTCTGCTTGTTAAAAAAATATTCAAAGGCACTTTTTTAATTGAGGGCATCGGCGCTTTGCTTTACTGCTTCGTCTTTGTACCCGAATACGGTATTTCGGGCGTGTGGAAAAGCGTTTTTAACGCCGTTTCGGCATTCTGCAACGCCGGTATGGACATCTTGGGCCCGTCAAGCCTTATCCCCTACCAATCAAATCTTGCGGTAAACCTTATAACAATAGCGCTTATAGTTTTGGGCGGCATAGGCTTCCCCGTATGGTTTTATGCGGTTGACCGAATTAAAAAAAGCAAAGAGAACAGAGTAAGCCTCAGAAAAACGCTTATAAGTATGCCCCTATATATCAAAACGGTTCTTTTTATGACCTTTTTGCTCATTTTCGCAGGTGCATTGCTTGTTTTTATTTTTGAGTTTAACAACGCCGAAACGCTCGGCAGGCTTTCCCTGTCGGACAAAATACTTGCGTCGTTTTTCCAATCCGTCACGACGAGGACTGCCGGATTTTGCTCGATTTCTCAAAGCGGACTGCGTCCCGGTACCGTAATTATATGCTGTGTTCTTATGTTTATAGGCGGTTCGCCATCGGGTACTGCCGGCGGAATTAAAACGACTACCTTCCTTATTATCGCTGCGTCGATGTTTTCTGCGGTTTCCGGTCGTGACAGCACGGAGCTGTTCGGCAGAAAAATAAATTCCGAGACGGTCAGAAAGGCTATGTCGGTTTTCTCACTTAGCTTTTTTGTGCTGATCGTTTCGTTTTTGCTTATCTGCGCATTTGTGCCGGGCAGTTTTGAATCCTGCCTGTACGAAGTTGTTTCCGCCATAGGAACGGTAGGTCTGAGCCGTGACCTTACGCCTCAGCTCAACCTTGCAGGCAAGCTTATAATAGTTGCAACAATGTATCTCGGGCGTATCGGGCCTATTTCCCTGGCGCTGTTTTTCAATACGAAAAAATATACCAATTTGATAGAGCTTCCCGAAGAAAATATACCTATAGGCTGACGGCGCAAATATTTTTCGCCTTGTCCGCTACTGCAAGGCGGCGCCGTGATTTTAAATATTTACTGTAGCGGAAAGGCTGTGTAATTGAAATGGCAAAAAAAGTTTTTATGGTTATCGGCATAGGTCAGTTCGGCAAGAACCTCGTTTCCACGCTTTACAGCTCCGATGTGGACCTGCTTGTCATTGACAAGGATATAAACAGGCTTGAGGAAATTGAAAATATGGCAACGAGGGCGGTTTGTGCGGACGCTTCAAAGTTTGAGGTCTTAAACCAATTCGATATTAAATCCTTTGACGGCGCCATAATTACAAGCAGTCACGATTTGGAGTTCTCGGTAAAAACGATAATGCACCTGCACGAAATGGGTATGCCGTTCATTATGGCAAAGGCCACAACGGATTTTGAGGGCAGAATATTCACCAAAGTCGGCGCAAACAAGGTAATTTTCCCCGATAAAGAGGTCGGCATAAGGCTCGGAAAGCAAATTGCCATGGGAAATTATTACGATTCGCTGGATTTATCCGACGAATACAGCATTACCGATATTTCCATACCCGACGAATGGGTCGGCAAGTCCATGGTTCAGCTAAATTTAAGAAAGGCTTACGGCTTAAATGTCATAGGCATACGCCGTCAGGACGAGCTTATAGTGAACCCAAAGCCCGAAGATAATTTTGTTGACGAGGATATTATTATAGTCTTAGGCTCAAACAGAGATATACAGCATGTCAGGAAAAAATATTCTGAATAGTTTATGTACGCAAAAAAAGCTCTGTCCTTTTCGGCAGAGCTTTAAGTTTGTCTAAAATAATTTTGCGGTATCAAAAATTCAAAGTTTTCGCCCACCTTTTACAAAAGAATAAGCTTTTTGGGAACCCCATGCGTGGGTTCCCCTCCGCAAAACAGTCCCCCGGACTGTTTTGCGCCCCTCCTGCGCTTTAAGGCGAGGGGAGCCGAACCCACACCGGTTTTCAACGGCGGATTTACGCCCATGCTGTGTCATCGCCCTTGACAATACGACAGTATTTTCTTCGGACGCTTCCTTGCCTGAACGCAAATCCGCTCGGTGAAAACTGCTTCGCACTTAACGCAGAGCTATTTTTTGTGTGATTTTGCGTGCGGACGAGGAAGCCTTGCTGACGCAAGGCAACAAGGACAAGCGTAAAAGCGCCGAAAAGAGCCTGCGTGAAGCGGCGTGCGCTCGACTCCCCTCGCCTTAGGCACAAGTATTTCGCAGTCTGCGGACTGCGCCGGGGGGCTTTGCCCCTCGACCCTACCGCCTTTTTGAAAAAAGGCGGACAAAAACTTTAAATTTAAGAACTACGACAAGCTAAAAGCCCTGCCTTTTCAGACAGAGCTTTTTTATTGGCGTTTTTTATTACTGATTTTTCGCAGGCTTTACTATCTGCGGAATGTTGCCCAGGATAAGCGCAACAACAAAGGTAATGATGATTTCGGGTACCATGTAAAGCCCATTGTAGAAAATCGAGTAAACTATCGAAAGTCCCGTTCCCGAGAAGGTTTCCATTATCTTTGCGCCTATGCCGTAGAAGCCCTCCTGAGTAAAGAACCACTCTGCCCACGCACCGTAGAATATAGCGCCTGAAATAATATGAATAAGATACCTTGCACAAAGGGCAACAAGCACGCCGAGCGCAAGCGCAACATTGTCCCTCTTTACCTTGCCCTTGAAAATTCCGCCGAAGCCGAGTACGGTATATGCAACTATGTAGTCAAGAATACATACGCATATAGCCTGCCAAAGTATCATCTGATCGTCGCCGGGCAGGAACATGGCGGATACGACCTTAACGCCGAGCAAAATCTGAATTATCGAGTAGGTAAAGCCCGACAAAAGCCCCCATTTTGTGCCGTACTTATAGGCAATGAGCACTACGGGGAACATACTCGCCAGCGTAATCGTCCCTCCAAAGGGAAGCTCCAGACCGATAAGCTTTGAAATAAGCTCCAATACTGCCGCAATCGCCAAAAGCAATGCGCTTTCAACAAGTCTGACTGTTGATTTTTTCATAAAATCACCTTCATAAAAATATTAAAGCCCTACGATACCTAAATACCGTAAGGCTGAAAATGCTTTCACTCTATACTTCCTACGACGGCATTATCCGTATCAGGTTAAAGGGTCAACGAAGCAATATCCGTAATCTCAGCCGACTTTGCGCCAGCACCCCCGGTTATTTATTTTTCGTAAAGCTTTTATAGATTATATTCCCCAAATTAAAATTTGTCAATATTTTATTTGAGTTTACAGGATAATATTATTTACGCCTGTCAATACCTGTCGGGATTGTCTGTCCTTTCAAGCAAATAATCAATAGAGACATTAAAGTAGTCCGCAATTTTTATCAGGGTTTCATAATCGGCCTCTCTTTCCCCGGTTTCATATCTGCTTATGGTATTTTGATTTGTCGATAAATCCATGGCGAGTTTTAATTGAGAGATTCCCCGTTTTTTTCTCAACTGCTTTAGCCTCATAAAATCACCCTTGACATAAATATACCAAAATGGTATTATTAAAATATCCCAAATCGGTATATTATTCGGCTGTTATGCGCCCGAAATTATGTATAAAGGCTTTTGAGGTTGAAAATGTTTTTTATTATATTTTTATTTATGCAGCTTCTGATATGCACGGTTTTGCTGTTTACTTTTGTCAAATTTCCGCAATTTAAAAACCGTCGGGCGGCAGTACCGCTTTTGGCGTTGCTTGTTTCAATTCTCTTGTTCTATGCGGACTCGTTTATTCCAAAGCTTGCAATTTGTCACGATACCGTAACCGTTACCGCAGTTAAAAGCGAAGTTGTTGACCCCGATAAATACGAAGTTTCCGTAAGCGGTTTGAAATGGGGGAATTATAAAATCGGTATACCGAAAACAGTTTCGGGAAAATGGAGCTATACAGACGAAAATACATATACCTACGCTCCGCAGTCCGACAATTCGCATCCGCCCGGTCTGACAGAAACTATAGGCCTTTCGGTGCCGTCGGGGCGCAACAGAGCCCTAATGTTTGTGCAGTCAAAAAACGGCGGCAATGTATCGGTCCTCTGTTGCGGCAAAATGTCCGTAAGCGATACCCGTAATGTTTCCTATGTTGAATTAAAAAACAGCAGTCTTATAAAAACCTTAATAAATTTTTGCTTTCAGCTTTTTATAACCGCCGTTATAGCCGCTTCGGCGCTTTCGGTTGCCGTTATATATTTAAAAATTTTCCGTAATTTAGACAGCAAAGGGCAACAAAAATGTGTATATGCCGCTGTTGCGGCGGCGTTCTTTCTTTGGAACATCGCCTACCTTCCCCGTCAGGAATTTTGGCTCGATGAAATGTTCCAGATAGGATTTAGCGGAACGGGAAAAAGCCTGCTTCAGACCCTGATGGTTACCGAAACAACACCTCCGCTTTTCAGGCTTACAGCTAATATATGGTACAATATTATGCCTTATGGCGAAGAATATCTGCTGTTGCTCCCGACCCTGTTCGGCGCAGGCTTTGTGTTCGTAACGGGTCTGCTCGGATATGAAATAGGCGGTAAGCATATGGGATATGCCTCCTGCCTGCTTGCGGCAGTCTCACCGGCGCTTTTGCACAGCGGCGTTGATGAGTTTCGCTCAAACGCTCTTTTGGCGCTTCTTTCGGCAATAGGAATGTATATGTATATAAAAAAGCGTGAAAGCCCGAAAAGCTTAGCAGGCTTTACCGTTTCAATGATACTGCTTTCATATACTCACTATTTCGGTGTATTTTTGTGCGGAGCGTTTTTCTTGCTTGATGCGGCGAGCTCGGTTTTTGAGAAAAAATCTCCGCTTACATATATAAAGCCGTATGCCGCCACCTTTATTTTTTACATACCGTGGCTGATACGCTTTTGCAGTCTCGGTCAAATCGCTTTCGAGGCGTCGTGGATGACAAAACCAAGCCTTAACGCAATATACTCGCTGTTGGTATATTTATCCGGAAGCCGTGAAATGCTGCTTTTACTTATAATAGGAACCGTTGCGGCGGCCACGGGTAAATTACAGCCGCAAAACAGGCGTGGCAGAGTCCTGCCCGTTATATTTATTCCGTGCATTATGATTGCCTGCCTATACGCCTACGGAACCTTTATACGACCAGAAGCTACGCTGTGGACGAACCGCTATTTTCTTAACATACTGCCGTGTATAATTTGTCTTTGCGCCTATGCAATTACATACGCAGGCAAGCTTTTGAGTACGGCGTTTCGTGTGTTTTGCCCTAAGATGCTGCCGTTGTTTAAGCGGGCAATGTATATCGTATTGACCCTTGTGCTTGTTATAAATCACATTCCCGTTATTTCGGCAGAGTATAACGCTTCAAAATATCAGGATTTCAAGGCTACGGCCGATGCGGTGTATGCAAAGCCCGAAATTTTCGATGAAAACACCTTAACGGTAATTCTTTGTCAGGATTATGTGAAAGACGGTTGGAATGAATACTATTTAACAATGCAGGGCAGGAGAAATGCAATAAACTGCATTTCAAAAACCGATATTCCCACCGATAAGTCCGAGGCGGAAAAGTTCTTTTCAAATTACAAATTAATATACCTGTGTTATTTGCAAGGGGAAAAATGTCCGTCCTTTGATGAACAAATTAACGAGCATTATACGCTTGCCAACGATGATAAAGAGCATTTAATACGCACCTATGTGCGAAATGGAGAGAGGTAAATTAAATGAGCAAGATTTTTTCAATAGTTATTCCGATATATAAGAATGAACAAAACTTGCCCGTGACAATTCCTGCCTTAATAGACGCCATACCCGTTCTGTTCTCTGATTATCAAGTGGAAATTGTAATGGTAAACGACGGCTCGCCCGATAATTCCTGGCAAATAATGCAGGAGTACAAGCAGAAATATCCCGAAATTATAAATATAGCTTCATTCAGAAGAAATTTCGGACAGACGGCGGCTGTTTACCATGGCCTCTCAATAGCCAAGGGAGATGTTATAGGCGTTATAAGCGCCGATCTGCAAGACCCTTTGGAATTATTTGCGGATATGTTAAAAAAGTATGAGGAGGGCTTCCAATTAGTGTGCGCCGTCCGTAAATCTCGTGACGAGCACGGTATTTCGGTACTCTTTTCCCGAATAACGCACAAGCTTATTAAGCGCTTTATAGACCCCGAATATCCGAGCGGAGGCTTTGATTTTTACCTTATGGACAAGAGCGTTCGTGACGATTTGCTCGCCGTAAGCGAAAAGAACTGTCAGCCTCAAATTTCGCTGCTTTGGCTTAGCGTGCCCACCTCGTTTATCAGCTACACCCGAAGAAAACGGGAGGTTGGCAAATCGGGCTGGACGCTTTCCAAGAAATTAAAGCTGTTTATTGATATTTTTACTACATATTCCTATCTTCCGCTGAGGATTATGACCTGCGTGGGCTGTGTGAGCGCCGCCTTGGCTTTTTTATACAGTCTTTACTTGCTCATTATGGGCATCGTTATGCCCCGTACCGTACCCGGCTGGACTACGCTTGCCGTTTTGATAGCTTTCTTTTCGGGGCTGATACTGCTCTGCCTCGGCATACTCGGCGAATACCTTTGGCGTATTTTTGACGAGGTAAAGAAAAAGCCCCGGTATTTGCTGTCAAAGGATAACAAACAAAGGGACGGTAAGGGTGATAAAGAGCAGTGAAAAAATATTTAACCCCTTTAAAAAAACAGTTTTACACCGCTGTTCAAAACTACGGCGGAATAAAACAGCTTGCCGGGGAAATCATACGCTTTTGCTTTGCCGGATTTATCAACACCTTTGCCTCCTATGCGGTAACGGTGCTGTGTCTGCGTCTGGGTCTAAGGCTGTTGCTTGCCAACGCCATGGCGTTTATAATCTCAACGGCATGCGCTTTTTTCTTAAATCATTTTTTTGTTTTTCGCACAAAAATCAATATTTTTCGAGGGCTCATAAAGTCCTATTGTACCTATGCGTTTACGGGGCTCGGTCTTAACTCCGTACTGCTTTATATTTTTGCGGACAGACTCGGAATATCCGAATACCTTGCACCGCTTCTTACACTTTTTGTCACCGTGCCGTGCAATTTTCTGCTCAATAAGCTGTGGGCTATGAAGAAGTCGGGTAAAAGCGGCACACACGAAAACAGATAACCTCGCACCTCTATAAAAAACAGCAGGCTCTTTCCTCACGGGCCTGCTGTTTTTTATCTGAAATCATATCATTGAGCTTTAGTTTCGGCGTTTTGCAGGGCCTCACGCAAAGCTTTTGCAAGCTGGTCGGGGCAGGAGGTCTGCTTAAAGCCGCATTTTACTCCGGCGAACGCCTTTTCAACCTCGTCCACGGTTTTGCCGACAACTATCCTCGAAATTCCCTGCAAGTTTCCGTTACAGCCGCCGTAAAACTTTACGCTCTTTATAATATCTCCGTCAAGCTCTATGTCAATTTGTCTTGAACAGGTTCCCTGCGTTTTGTAAGAATACATTTTACATTACCTCTTTAATTTTATTGGCCAATGCGCAAAGCTCGTTAAGGTTGAGGGTTTCCGCCCTTACCGAGGGGTCGAAGCCGCAGTCCTCAAGCGCCTGCAAGACCGTTTGCTTCGGTATCGCCAAACCCGATGAAACGGAATTGAGCGCTGTTTTTCTTCTCTGCATAAATATCGCCCTTACCAAATCGAAAAACAGTTTTTCGTCCCGAACCTCGACGGGCGGTTTTTCGTACAGGCTGAGCTTTATCACCGCCGAGTCCACCTTGGGGCTGGGCATAAACGAGCCTCTTGATACATTGAAAAGCTTTTGCGCCCTCGCATAGTAATTGACCGCAACCGTTATTGCGCCGGAATTTCTTGTGCCGACCTCGGCCGCCAGCCTGTCTGCCGCCTCCCTCTGCACCATTACGATTATCTGCCTTATGGGGAGTTTTTCCTCAAGCAGGCGCATAATGACGGGCGAAGTTATGTAATACGGCAGATTGGCGCACACAGAAATATTTTTACAGCCGCCGAGCTTTTCCTCTATAAGCTTATGCAAATCGACCTTTAAAATATCCCCGTTTACTATCTCTATATTGTCAAAGCCCGCAAGCGTTTCGTTCAAAACGGGCAAAAGCCTTTTGTCAAGCTCTACGGAAACGACCTTTTTCGCCCTCCTGCAAAGCTCGGCGGTAAGAACGCCTATGCCTGCGCCAATTTCGATTATGCCGTCCCCATCGCTTAAAACGGCCTCGTCCGCCATGGCAGGGCAAACGGCAGGGTTTATAAGGAAGTTCTGCCCGAGCGATTTTGAAAAAGAAAAGCCGTGCTTTTCAAGTATGTTTTTGATTGTCCCTGCGTCGGAAAGCTCATACATAGCTCTGCTTTACCTTTTCGAGTATATCCATACCCTCGACAATTTTTTCGTCTGTGGGCGTTGAGAAATTCATTCTGAAGCAATTTGTCTTTTCGCCCTCCTCAACGGTGAACGCCGTACCCGGAACGACCGCAAGCTTATTGTCTACGCATCTTTTTACAAATTCAAGCATATCAATCTTTTCGGGCAATTCGCACCATACAAAGAGGCCTCCCTGCGGACGGACATAGCTTACAAAGTCGCCGAGCTTTTCGTCAATCAGGTCGCACATAAGGTTCAGCTTTCTTCTGTATATTCCCCTGATTTTCTCAATATGCGCTTCAAGGTCCGTGGTTTTCATCCACTCGTCCACAAGTATCTGAGAAAACATTGTTGAATGTGTGTCCGCCGCCTGCTTGCCGACGGTCATTTTTGCAACCACCTCGGACGGGGCTACAATGTAGCCTACACGGATACCGGGCGCCAAAACCTTTGAGAAAGAGCCGGCGTATATGACTATTCCGTCGTCGTCCATGCTTTTAATTGTCGGTATATCGCTGCCGGCAACCCTTAAATCTCCGTAAGGGTTATCCTCCAAAATCATAACATTGTATTTTTTTGCAAGCTCGTAAACCTTTTTTCTCTTTTCAAGGCTCATTGTTGCGCCCGACGGGTTTTGGAAATTCGGGATTGTATAAATAAACCTTACCGAGTCGCTTGTTCTGAGCTTTTCCTCAAGTATATCGGTGTTCATTCCGTCCGCCTCAACGGGTACGCCCTTGAGCTTACAGCCGTAGGAGCGGAAGCAGTTGAGCGAGCCTATAAAAGACGGAGTTTCGCATATGACGGTATCGCCGAAATTGCAGAAAACCTTAGTGGTAAGGTCCATTATCTGCGTTGCGCCCGATGTGATTATAACGCTGTCAAAGTCCCTGCCTATATTTTTTGAGTTCTTTACATAATTTTTAACGGTTTCCCTCAAGGGAGCGTAGCCCTCCGTTATGCCGTACTGCAAGGCGGTGACGGGCATCTCGTCAAAAATCCTTTTTGAAATCTTTTTTACCTCCTCAATGGGGAAGGCGTCAACATCGGGATTGCCTGCCGCAAAGGGAATTACCGACGGGTCGGAGGTCGCCTTTAATATCTCACGGATTGCCGACGGAGCAAGCGATGATATTCTGTCCGAAAACTTATAATTCATATAAATCGCCTTAATCTGTAAATTTCAAAAACATTGTATCACAACGGCCCGTTTTTTTCAATAAGGGAAGCCGTGCAATTTGCATTTTGCCGTCCTTAAAAAAAGAGCGGATAACCGCTCCCTCAGTCTGTCGATAAACTGTTTTGCAATAGCAAAATGTCCAAAGTTTTCGGCCGCCTTTTTCAAAAGGCGGTGAGGTCGAGGGGCAACGCCCCCGGCGCAGTCCGCAGACTGCGAAATTCTTGCGCTTCAAAGAGCGCAGGAGGGGCGAAAAACAGTCCGGTGGACTGTTTTTCGGTGGGGAACCCTCGCCGGGGGTTCCCAATAATCTTACTACTTTTGTGCATGTTGCCAAGTAACATATACTTTTTCTACACACTGAAGGAGCGGATAACCGCTCCCTTTAAATTTATAAGCCTTAAAATATGCCGTAGGTCACAAGCGACATAATGACTCCTGCTATCAGCACGCCCAGCGCAATTATGCCGAGTGATCGCTTAAAATCTACGCCCAACAAGGCCGCCATAAGCGCTCCCGTCCAGCCGCCCGTTCCGGGTAACGGGACAGCCACAAAAATAAGCAGTCCCCAGGATTTATAGCGCAGGACCTTTTCCCTGTTGCGCTGTGTTTTGGCCTCAAGCTTTGTAATTATTTTCTCAAAAAAGCTGTATCTTCTCAAAAATTCAAAAATCTTTTTAATAAACAGCAGGATAAACGGAATGGGAATCATATTGCCTATATAGGAAATGATAAAGGCCCTTAAAAAGTCCATTTCCAAAAGCCTTGCCGCTATCATGGAGCCCCTTAATTCAAGTATGGGGAAAAGGGAAATTACAAATACGGTAAGCTCCGCCGGGATTTTGTCTTTAAAAAGCTCAACAAAAAAGGTTGCTAAGGTTTCAGCCATAGTTCACTCCTTAAATCAAATACCGTTGTCGTCGATATACTTTTTGGCATACTGCAAAATATTTCTGTCGTTTATGTGATTAAGCGTTTTCAATGCCTCCTCGTAATCGAGCCAAACATAGTCCTCAATTTCCTCGGGCTGAATTACCGTATTTTCATCGTCGGTCGTGGCAAGGAAAATGGAAACGCTCTTTTCAATTCTTCCTCTTATCGTATATTCCGATTTGTCCTTGAAGCCGGGAAAAATCCTTATGTGTATTCCCGATTCCTCAAGCACTTCCCTTTTGGCGGTTTCCTCCTCGGTTTCGCCCTCCTCTATATGTCCTTTGGGAAAGCCCCAATGGTTACTGCGCTTGTTTTTGATGAGCAAAAATTTTCTCTCGCCGTTGATAACACGAAAAACGACTGCGCCGCAGGACTTTTCATATAGACATTCTATTGAGTAGGTTCCGCTTTTATACATATATTCAATTTCCTGTTTAATATCGTTGATAATAAACCTTTTGCTTTTGGGTGCGACTACGAGATAGACTCCCTGCCTTTCCGGCAGTCTGATTACGGCTGCAACTCTGCCCTCAAAATTGCGAACGGCATGCGTAACGCCCATAATATACGCTCCCTTAACGGGAGTTCTCGGATCAAGTCCGCTCTCAACAATTCCGTAATTCAGCCGGTAAATTTTACCCGTTCGTCTGTCAAAAGCACCCATGGGTTTTGTAACCCTTACCCTGACATATTTACCAAGCATAAAATACTCCTTAGAAAAAACTGCAATTATTATACAGTTTTTTGGCAGATGTTTCAAGAGATTTTTTATATTTGCCGGCCGTTTTCGGGCAAATCTATGCTTTTTTTATAAAAATATATTGAGAAAATATCATATTTAATGTAAAATATATATTTAAGCTATAATGAAAGGAGCGTTTTGCTTGGATCCCAAGGATTTCAAATTCGACGATAACGCTTTTGACGATGTTTTTTCATCGCAAAAAAAGGACGGCTTTGAGGATATATATTCAAGCGGCAGTTCGGAATCGCTTCCCGACGACAATTTTGCCGAAGAGTTCGAGGACATTTTCAGCGGCAAAACAAAAAAAGACTCTTATAAGGACGATTACGACCTTTTTGCCGACGAATACTTTAAAAACAACAGCGAGGTTTCGTCGCCCGAACGCCAACGCCCCGTAAACACAAATGTCAGGCGCAACCCCTACTCCTACAACTATGACAAGGGCGCTCAGAAAAAGGCGAACAGGGTTTCGAGAGAACGCTTTGACGACGATATAGGCGAAAACATTTCCTCCGGCAGGCAGAGGACAGGCGGCAGAGGCTCAAAAACCGCCGCAAAGGGAATTTTCAAGGCTATACTTATAATAATTTTGCTTGCTGTTGTTGCGGCGGCAGTATTTGGATTTTTGTTTGCAAAATCCCTTACCGAAAAGGTAAACTATTCCGAGCTCAAAGCAAACGAATACATTTCTTCGGCGGAGCTTTTAACCAAAGACGGGGTGAAAAACATACTGCTTGTCGGCGTTGACGCAAGAGAGGGCGAGTCAAACTCCGCCACCCGTTCCGACACCATGATGCTTTTGAGCATAGACGACAATAACAAGCAGTTAAAGCTCTCCTCGTTCCTGCGTGACACATACATAGAAATACCCGGGTACAAGTCAGCAAAGCTCAACGCCTCGCAAAGCCATGGCGGAACTCAGTTACTTGTCGATACGCTTGAGTACAATTTTAAAATCGACATTGACAACTATGTGCTTGTAAACTTTGATATGTTTACCACCGTTATCGACGCTCTCGGCGGCGTAGATGTTGAGGTGAGCGAAAAAGAGGCAAAGTACATCAACAGCAGGGACCATATGACAAGCAGGGAGAAAAACGCTTTCCCCGACAAAATAAACAGCGGTATGAATCATTTTAACGGCGAGCAGGCGCTCTGGTACTCAAGAATACGCTATCTTGACAGCGACTTTATGAGAACCGAGCGTCAGAGGAGAGTTATTTCCTCCGCACTTTCAAAAATTAAATCGACAAAGCCCTCGGCGCTTGCAAAAATGCTTGATGAAATTATGCCCATGCTTGAAACCGACCTCGACTCCGACGATTTAATGAAGCTTGGGACAAGCAGTATAAAATATGCCTTTTACGACATAGCGCAACAGCAAATTCCTGCGCCCGACACTTGGAGAAGCGGCAGGAGAAGAGGACAAGATGTTTTGCTTATAGACCTTGAGGAAAACAGGGAAATACTTAAAAACTTCGTCTTTGAAAAGGCGGAAATTGAGGAGCGGGACGAAGACAAAAAATAAATAAAGGTGTACGCAATATATTGTTTTTCTTTTGTTTTGAGGGGAAAAGAAAATGAAAAAGTATATTGAATATATGCTGAAAAACTGGATAAGCTGGGACAAAAAAAGCCTCGTTTGCTTTTTCGTCCGTATTCCTGCGCTTGTTTTTCAGCCCATAGTAACCGCTTATATACCAAAAGCAATAATAGACGCCGTTACACAGGGCGTTACAACTCAAAGGCTGATATTGATTGTCGGCCTTTTAAGCTTGCTTTTGACCTTAACCATATGGATGGACCCGTTTATGCAGGAGCTTGTCAGGGGCGGCGCAAGGATAGTGCGTATGCGCTATGCGGTTATGGCTTTTGAAAAAAATTTAAAGACGGATTATGTCAATATCGAAGACCTTGAGAAGCGTGAAATGCAAAAGCGTGCCGAAAAGTTTTACAGCGGCCGCTGGTCGGGCGGAGAAAGCTTTATCGACAGGTGCAATCAGTTTTGCGTTGCCGTGGTGGGCGTAATAGCTTCGGGCGCTTTGATAATAAAAATAAACTTTTTTATAGTTTTGCTCATAGTAGCCTCATGCGCCGTGGAATTTTTCATACTTAAAGATTTGCTTTTAAAAGAGGACGAAACATACGGCGAGATCTCCAAGCGTTTAAACAGGTTTAATTATTTTTACAGGCTTTGCAAAGACGGCTCTGCGGCAAAGGATATAAAGCTATACAGCCTCAGCGATTATTTTATCAAGGCTCTGGCTTCCGCCCTGTACGAAACGGAAAAAATATATTCAAAGCTCTCCCGTCAGGATGCGGCGGCTGATTTTTTGCTGGCTTTGCTCAACTGCGTGCGTGAGGCCATAGCCTATTTCTATCTCGTCTGCCTTGTAACGAAAGGTCGGCTCGGCGTTTCGGATTTCGTTTTCTATTTCGGCGTTGTCACCGGCTTTTCAATTTGGGTCAGGACGCTTATATTATCGGTTATCAATATAGGGAAAAGCTGTAAGGAGTGCGAGGCCTTTATCGACTATATAAACAGCGAAGATACCGTAGAAAAGGGCGAAAAGCTCCCCTCAAAAGAGATAACCGACATCGAGTTTAAAAATGTTTCTTACAAATACCCCTCGTCGCAGGAAGAAGCCGTCAAAAACATTAATGTTAAATTCAGGCAGGGAGAAAAAATTGCAATAGTCGGCGAAAACGGCGCAGGCAAAACCACGCTTATCAAACTGCTCTGCGGTCTTTATGACGCTTCGGGCGGTGAAATTCTGATAAACGGCAGGAGCGTAAACGGCATTTCAAAGGAAAGCTGTTTCGACCTGTTCGCTCCCATTTTTCAGGATTACTACTTTTTGCCGATGACAATAGCGCAAAATGTATGCGCCTCGGCCGAATATGACCCGGAGAGACTAAAGCTCGCCTTTGAAAAGGCCGGGATAGCGGAAAAAATCAACTCCCTGCCCGAAAGGGAAAACAGCCTTATGGACAGCCGGGTATATAATAACGCCGTTGATTTTTCCGGCGGAGAAAAGCAGAAGCTTTTGCTTGCAAAGGCAATTTACAAGGACGCTCCGGTGCTGATACTCGACGAACCCACGGCGGCGCTCGACCCCATAGCGGAAAACGAGCTTTATCTTAAATACAACGAGCTTACCGGCGGCAGGCTCTCATTTTTCATCTCTCACAGGCTCTCCTCTACAAGATTTTGCGACAGGATTTTGTTTATGTCCGACGGCAGAATAACCGAAGAGGGCACGCATGAGGAGCTGATGGCCGCAAAAGGGGCGTATTACAGAATGTACCGTCTGCAAAGCTACTATTACAGGCAACAGGGGGTGGCTGTAAATGAATAACTTGAAAATGGTATTTAAAATGTACGGCGAGATAGCAAGGCTCGACAAAAGAATTGAGCCCGTAACGGTTTTGTGCGCCCTGATTAACTCGTCAAAGCCGTTTATAAACATATATTTCAGCGCAAAAATCGTTTCCCTGCTAACGCTCGGCGCAGAATATAAGGATATAATTATCTACATCACAGCCGCCGTTTTGCTTAACTTTATCCTGATTTTCGCAGGGGAATTTCTCGAAGACCGCTCCGAACGCCTCAGGAACCTGCTGTTTGACAGGGAAAACTTTAAAACGGCGGAAAAGCTTTTTAACACGGAATACGATAAATTGCAGGACGAGCATTACAGCGAGCTTATTCACAAGCACGAGGAGGCCGGTTCAAGCCGCTGGGCGAGGTTTCCGTATTTTATGTGGACAACTCAGGTATTCATAAGCGGCGTATATACCGTGGCGGTTTCGGTAATTATGATATTTCCGCTTTTAAAAATCGGATTTACAAAAACGGGCGAGTCCTTCTTTGAAAGGCCCGTATTCCTGATTTCGCTTATTGCAATTATCGCCGCAATGGCGGTTATAATGCTTCTCATAGCAATAAGAATGAACAAATCATATCTTGCGGCGAACGAGGCTTATGCTACGCTCGACAGACTTTTCTACAGCTTTATAGATATTTTCTCGGACTACAGGACGGGTAAGGAAATAAGACTTTATAAGGAACAGGATTTAATAAACCGCACCGCCTCCGACAAAATTCTTACAGACGGCGAGGAAACCCTGCGTAAAATCTCGATGCGAACGGCAAAAACGAGCTCCGTCGTCGCCGTAATGGGCGCCGCCGTAGCATTCGGGGTCTATGTGTTTATCGGAGTTAAGGCGAATTTCGGGCTGTTTGATATAGGCGCTCTGGTAATGTACTGCGGAGCTTTTATTCAGATAATCAACGGCATAATGCAAATTGCCAACACGCTCGGCAAGCTTGCGGAGATTTTACCGCTTGCAAGGATTTATTTTGAAATAGTCGAGGCAAAGTCCGACAGGGAATACGGGAACAGGGAGCTTGACTGCGGCAAAATTGAAATAGAGTTTAAAAATGTTTCGTTTAAGTACCCCGGCTCGGACAGCTTTGCGCTTAAAAACATAAGCATTAAAATAAAGCCAAACGAGCGCCTGGCGGTGGTCGGCAGGAACGGAAGCGGAAAAACCACCTTTATAAAGCTGATGTGCCGGCTCTACGATGCCACAAGCGGAGAAATTCTGATAAACGGCTTCAATATAAAGGAGTACACAAAGGACAGCATAATAAGGCTTTATTCCGTAGTATTTCAGGATTTTCAAATGTTTTCAATTCCGCTTAAGGACAATGTCTGCGCCGACTCGGACGCAGATAAAGAAAAGCTTTACCGCTGTCTTGAGCAGGCAAATATTCTCGACAGGGTAAAGCGTATGCCGAACGGCGAAAACACATATCTCTATAAGGATATTGACAAAAACGGCGTTGAAATTTCGGGAGGGGAAGCCCAAAAGCTTGCGCTTTCAAGAGCACTGTATAAGGACAGCCCCGTAGTTATACTCGACGAGCCCACGGCGGCTCTCGACCCCATAGCGGAAAACGAGATATACAACCGCTTTAACAGCTTCGTTGACGGGAAAACGGCAATTTATATTTCGCACAGGCTGTCAAGCTGTATTTTCTGCGACTCGATAGCGGTTTTCGATAAAGCCCGGCTCGTTGAAACGGGAACCCACCGACAGCTTTTGGATATGCAGGGAAAATACAGCGAATTGTGGAACGCCCAGGCAAAATATTATACCTGATTTAGCGAAAATAAAATAAAAAAACAGCAAGCAGACGGTCTTAAATCTCTTGCTGCTTTTAGCGCTTTTGGAAGCAAGGTAAATGTGCTTATCATACGCCTGAATATATCGTCAGGAAAAAGGCGTCCGAAATTTTACGCTTGAACGCCGCAAAAAAATACATTTAATAATTAAAAATGTGTGTGTTAAAATGATATGAACCAATAAAAAAGAGAAGCAACTTCAAAATATGGTATAATGTAATTACCAAACA
>CANRHD010000027.1 GCA_947630285.1 uncultured Clostridia bacterium
TGTGGCACTCCTTTTGGCATAAAATGCACCCCCATTAGATATTATATCACATTGTCCAACTTTTGGGGTGCAGTTCATAATCGTAGCCCGTTACCTTACCGGTATCGTCAACACCGGCGAGCAAAGGCAGGTTGCTTTCCCATTCAACATACGAGCCGTCGGGAGCGTCCCCGGAGAGCTGATACCCAAGCTGAACAGAACGGTACTCCTGCACTTCCAATCTCTCGGTAACAGATACATCGCCGTTTGTTATATCAAGCGTTATATCGGCGGCAAAAGCCGTAAAGCCCGGATAAACGACTGAAAAAACAAGTGCGAGACACAACAAAATACTTACAGCGCTTTTTTTCATAAAAACAACTCCATCTTTAAGTTACAATTATATATATTTTATCACAAAGTTTTTTATCATTCAAGAAAAAATAATAAATATCCCTCGCTTTCAACGAGGGTTACAGTGTATAGAAAAAGTATGTGTCACTTGGCAATATGCACGAAAGGAATAAAATTATGGAGAACCCCCGGCGAGGGTTCCCCACCGCAAAACAGTTCACTGAACTGTTTTGCGCCCCTCCTGCGCTCTTTGAAGCACAGGTGTTTCGCAGTCTGCGGACTGCGCCGAGGGCGTTGCCCCTCGACCCCTTACCCTTTTGTCTGCTTCACAGACATTTCCCCTGACAGGGGAATCTCCTTTTTGAAAAAGGCGGGCGAAAACTTTTGAACATTCTGCTATCACAAAACAGTATATCGACAGGCTTAACTCTGCTTTCAACGAGGGTTACAGTGTAGTTTTCCCGTCTGATTTTACCTTTACAGCCTTAATTCATCCTCCTTGCGCTGTTTGTAATTCTTAACGGCCGTTGTAATTCCAAAGCCTGTGCCTGCGCCTGCCGCCGTGCCTATAAGCAAAAACAGCCACCAAAGGTTGTTTGTTCTTTTCTCCTGTTGAGGCTCTTCCTGCGCATACTCCTCTTTTTTCTCTATAACAGAGGAAATTTCCGCCTCTTTCCTGTGTTCTTCGCCGTAAGCGTCCTCGTAGATAACTGTTGCCTTGCCCTTTACCTCGCCGAGAACACCGTCGGCAACCCTTAAATTGGCGTTGCCGCCCTTGCTTTCGCCTGCCGGTATTTCGCCTATGAAAAGCACGCCGCCGCTTTCAAGCCCTTTGATGTCAAAAGCTATCCTACAGTTTCTAAGATCGGTTTTGCCCGTGTTCATAAGATTTACGGACACGGTAGCCGTATCTCCCTGATATAGCTTAGCCGGAAGCCGCAGGCCGTCAAAATCAATATTGACGGATTGCCTGACATCTATAGCTATTACATCCGATGAGGTGTAGGGAGTGTAATATTTATCCTCAAATTCGGCGTTGACAGTAAGCCTATGCTCCCCTGTTTGCGCAGTCTTTGCGGCCTTTAGGGTGATTTTCCAAACATACGCTTTATCCGCTTCGATTTTTTCAACATACTTGCTCGGCATACCCTGAGTTTGTATTTCTCCGCTCTCGTCGGAAAGCGTAAGCTTTATATTGTAAAGCGACTTTGTTTTGCTGAAATTTTTAAAAGTAATTTCAATAACGGCGTTTTTTGAGGGGCTCAGCGTTCCTCCCTCCAGCTTATAGCCGGTAACCATAAGCCTCGGTTGGGACTGATCCATTTGCTCCTCGTAGGCCGGCTGTACGCTTTCGCTCGGCTCTTTTGCCGTGTCGGTGGTCTGAACAGCGTCCTGCGAAAAAGCGGTTATACCAAAGCACAATACGGCCGTTAAAGAAAACAATAAAGAAATTAGCTTTTTCATTTTATCTCCTCTGCGTTACAGCTCCCTGATATTGTCGATAATGCTGTTTTTGGTTTCCTTTCTGATTTTAAACAGGAGGTTTACCGAGCATATCAAGAACAATAAAAGGCACGAAACAGCGGCCGGTATAAGCGAGTAAAATCCGAAATCTTCTTTTACGCCGTAAAGCCTATCCTGAACTTTTATAAATACAAAATTGCTGACGCAATACGCCGCAAAGCCTATTACAGTCCCCTTTGAAAGCATGGAAATCAGTTGCAAAATATAGGCCCGTACAATTTCCCTCATGGAAGCTCCGACCGCTCTGAGTGTGCCTATCTGCCGTTTTTCCGCCCTTATCTGCGCCGTAAGTGAATTGTTTATAAGGCTTGAACAGATTGACAGGAAAAGAACCAAAACCGATAGATATACTATTGCGGCAATAGCTTCATTGTTTTTCTGCTCATTTTCAAGCTCAAAATTTGATCTTATATATGACGAAAACCTTGTGTCGGGATTGAGCTGTTCAAGGAATTTTACGATTTTTTCATCTTTATCGTCGTCTATTTCGCCATTTGCGTTTAAGGTGATGTAGGTATATCTTGTGCCGGGGCAAATTTGCTCAATCAAATTGTTTGAGCAGAACAAGTAAATACCGCTTTCGGTGTAGTGGAAATATTCATAAATATCCGCACCGTTTTCGGCTTCTGTGCCTACTGTGCATATTGCGCCAATTTTAACCGTTTTGTCGGTCTTTTTTAGGTCATCGGGAAGAGGAATATTTCCGTAACCGTCGGAATCGGGATTTTTTTCCGTGCTGAAAACCGACAAATCAAGCTCATCGCCCACGGCATAATCAATATCGCCGCTTAACAGGACATTGACATTTGCCGGCAAGCTCTGAAAATCACCTGCTCCGTAGGTGTAATAGGTTTTCCCACTTAAATTTTGCTCGGATACCACAAAGCACGACTTTTGGGGAGCGACAAGCACAACCTCCTCGCCCGACAACAGCTTATCCATATTTATTTTACCGTCTACCAACCATTTTTTAAATATCTCAAACGAACCGCTGTCAATTCCGTTAAGATATACGGGCATAAGCTCGTTTGATATGCCGAACCTGCTCTTTATCTCCTCATAATCTTCGGTATATTTTGAGCCTAAAAGCTCGTTGCAGTTTTCCTTGGTCAGCTTTCTGAGTAAATCGTCGTTATGGTTAATGTCAAATACGGAAATATTGCCGTCCTGATAGCAAAAGGTCCTGTCGTAATCGGAAAGCTCCTTTTTGTTTATTAAGGCAAAGACGCCTCTTGAGGCGTAAGCTTCTTTGATATAGGGATTTAAGAGTATATCTCTCTTATCATTTTCGCTGTAGCCTGCGTCGGAGGCAAAATTATAATTTTTAGTATAATAACCGTTGTTAAAAACGCTTATTGTATAATCGAAAGGTTGTATATAATTATCGCCAAACATTGCGTATAAGATTTTTGTACTGAACCCGCTTGCCAAAATTACGACTATCAGCAGGACGCTTACCACCGCACCCCTGCCCCTTTTGAAGATAAGACTTCTTTTTGCGATAAGCTTTGAGCTGTTGAATTGCCTGCTTGATTTAATTTTACGCCTTTTGAGTTTATAGCTGTACTCGACATTTCTTATTGACTGCATAGGCGAAACCCTTGAAGCGCCGAGCAGAGGAATAAACGCCGAAAGAAGGACGGTCAAAAGGCTGACGGCACAGCACAGGGCTATAATATAGGGCTTCGGCGAAAAGATGAAAACATCTTTAATAAACCCGGTGAGGAGCTTCAGCGCAAGGTATGAAATCAATATGCTGACAGGCATTGTGGCAAGCGCAATTATAAACGCCTCCCTGCCGTAGATATTTATTATCTGCCTGCTTGTTGCGCCCACGGTTTTAAGCATACCTATCTGCTTTTTTCTGTCGTTTAAATTTGCCGTAAAGGAATTAATTATAGCCACGCTCGAAGCAACAAAGAAAATGCACGCAAAAATTGCGCCGACTATAGCGGTATTTTCCGCAGATGAATATCCGCCGTTTAAACTATAATAAGATGTTGTGGGAATCACATAAATATGTTCTATATCCGCATTCGCCTGCAACAATTTATCATATTCATTTTTGCCGAAGTTTTTTTGGAAAACGAAAATATCGGTTCTCGCCTTTCCGCCGGGCTCGATTTTTTCCGCCTCGCTTACATATGCCGCAGGGAAATTTTGAAGATCCAGCAACGGGTCGTCACCCGACGATATTTCAAGGGCGTTGGCCCTTTTGTCGTTTACAATTCCGACCAGCTTATATTCCTTTTTTATGGGCTTTTCAAGGTAATTTCCGCCGTTCTGAACCAAAAAATCAAGCTCTATTTTATCGCCGAGTACGGCGTCCTTTTTGATAAGCGACAGCGCCGACTCCTCTATTGCTATTTCGCCCTCGTTCTGCGGAAAGCCGCCGCTTACAAACGAAAGGTAAAAGTAATCCCTTGCGCTTTCGTCAAGCTTTGCAACGCTTACGCCCTTTTCAAATTTTTCCTCGCCGTTATAGGCATAGCCGAGCGTTTCATACGGGTAATAATCTTTTAGCCCGTATTCCTGCTTTAACCTGTTAATATCATCGTCGTTTACATTTGATATTACATAGTCCTGACTGCCCAATTTGATTTTTTTAAGCTCATCGTTGGAGGACTTTATACACGAAACAAAAAGTATTGAGCTCGACGAGAAAATCATGGCAAGTATAATGCCTATAATCATTACGGTGTATTGCTTTTTTCTCGTTTTAAGGTTACCTAAGGCAATTTTATTAACAGTTAAGCCGTCCTTCATAATTACGCCTCCCTGTTCCTGCTGTCGCTTACTATCCTGCCGTCGGCAATGGTTATTACCCTGTCGGCCTGTTCGGCAACATGAAGATCGTGCGTAACAAGGATAAGAGTTGTGCCAAGCTCATTTGAGCAGAGCTTTAACAGAGAAAGAACCTCACGGCCGCTTTTGCCGTCGAGGTTTCCCGTAGGCTCGTCCGCAAAGAGAACAGACGGCTTGTTTGCAAGCGCCCTTGCAATAGCTATCCTCTGTTGCTGGCCGCCCGAAAGCGCCGAGGGCAGATGCTCAAGCCTGTCCTCTATTGAGAGCATATTTATAATCTTTTTTAAATACTCCTCGTCTGGCTTTTTCCTGTCAAGCATAACGGGAAGCAGTATATTCTCGTAGCCTGTAAGCTCCTGCACAAGATTATACGCCTGAAACACAAAACCGAAACGCCGTCTGCGAAGAATGGAAAGCTGATTGTCATTGTACTGTGAAATCTTTTTTCCGCCGTAGACCACATAACCCGAGGTGGGGTATTCAAGGCTTGAAAGCATATGAATAAAGGTTGATTTACCCGAACCCGACGGCCCTGTAATGGCGCAAAATTCGCCCTGCTCAAAGCTTGCCGTTACATTGTCCACGGCCTTAACAACGGCGTCACCGCTGACATATTCCTTTCGCAGTTCGACACATTCGATTATGCTCATAATATGCACCTCTTTATATAATTTCTTAATTAAAATTATATAATGCCATTATTACAATTCCCTTACTTTAATCTTAAGATTTCGTAAGAAAGCCCTTTTATACCTTCAGAGAGCCGTCGATATAAGGGAAGCAAATTGAAATTAAAAGCCCGTTTCCCTTGTTTTCGGCGCTTATAATGGCGTGGTGCTTGTCAAGTATCGCCTTTGTTATTGAAAGCCCTATGCCGGAGCTTGTTTCCACGGCGGCGTTCGTCTTGTAAAAGCGGTTAAACAGGTTCGGCAGTTCATTTTCGTCAACGCCCCCTCCGTTGTCCAATATTTCGATTATTGCCGAGCCCGTGTTATCAAATATATTAATTTCAACCTTTCCGTCGGGCGGAGTATGCTCGCTTGCGTTTTTAATAATATTGCCCAAAGCCTCGTAAATCCAGTTTTTATCGCACCTTATACAGCTGTCGCCCGTCACCTTATAGTTTTTTTGAGGATAAATGGAGGAAAAATCCGACAGAAGCATATCCGCTATCTCCCTCAGGCTGTTTTTTTGAAAATCCATAGCATAGAGGTCGCTTTTGATTTTTTCAAGCTTGATAAGGTTTTGCACGAGATTTTCCATTTTCTCCACAAGCTGAAGCTCCTTTTGCGTGTGCTGTGCGGTGTTCTCGGAAATATCCATTTCGCAGTAAAGCCTCAGTCCGGCAAGCGGAGTTTTAAGCTGATGGGAAACACCGGAAATAAACTCCATATTCTTTCTGTTTTGAATGAGCGTATTGTTCCTTTCAAAAATTACAAGGTTTTCAAGCTCCGCCACGCTGTTTTGAAGCCTTGCAAAGCTGTTGTCGTTAAGACTTAATTCGGTTGAATTGCCGTTTAGAATAAAATTATCTATACTGTCGCTCAGCTTTGATATGTTTTTGCTCCGTCTTATTTCGGTGACGGCAAGCAATATTAGCAATATCAATAATATTGCTAATAATACGGTAAAAATAATTTCCGAAGCAGTCATAAAATCAATCCCTCCGTATGGCGAAAGCGGTTAAAAGCGCTGTTTTTCCCAGCGGTAGCCCACTCCCCTGACCGTAACGATATGCTCTGCGCCGATTTTTTCACGCAGACGGCTTATATGCACGGAAAGCGTGTTGTCATCTATAAAATTATTGTTGTCGTCCCAAATGCTTTGAAGCAGAGTCTGCCTTGTTATGATAATGCCATTGTTCTGTATAAGCATTTTTAGAATTTGAAATTCGGTGGGAGTCAAAAAGACGGGTTCGCCGTTTTTCTTTGCGTTCATATGCTCTGCGTCAATAATTAAATCGTCGCTTTTGTAAATTGACTTTGAGCCCCTGCGTAAAAGGGCCCGTATGCGTGAAACCAATTCACGAAGCTTGAACGGCTTTGTAACATAGTCGTCTGCTCCGGCGTCAAGCCCCCTGACAATTTGAATTTCATCATCATACGAGGTCAAAAACAGTATCGGTGTACTGCCGTCGGAGGCTCTTATTTCGGCGCACAAATCAAAGCCGTTGCCGTCGGGAAGCATTACATCTAAAATTATCAGATTAAATTCATCGGTATTCAATAAATTTTTTGCCTGCCCCACGCTCTCGGCGCTTGTTACGCAATAGCCCTCTTTTTTGAGTACCTCGCACAGGCCGTCCCTTAAAAATAAATCGTCCTCGACAAGAAGTATTTTTGTATTCATATCATCACCTTTATTTATTTTACTATAATTCTCGTTTTTCGGCAACCGAAAAAAAGACGGAATATGCCCCTGCGGTGTAACACGGCCCAAACAAAAAAGCCGGATGAAGCAATAAGCCTCATCCGACCTTTAACTATACTAATTTTTTACCGAAGCCGGCGTCCGTTTAAAACGCCCGTAGCTTTGGAATTATCTGCTTACGACAACCCTAAGAATCATCTTAGCGTCAACTATGGTAATCTTCGAGTCTTTGTTCATATCGCCGGCGGCGAACTGCCTTTCGTCAAGATTTCTCTTCTTGACTATATTCTGCAATACCCATTTTGCGTCGGTAATAGAAACATTGCCTTCGCCGGTTACATCGCCGCTGATGACCTGAATCTTCGGAATTACCGTGTCCGCCTGCTTAATTTCTGTTTTAAGCTCGGCGTCCTTAAACAGCTTGCCGCAGTCATCACATTTCCAATAGGCTATGTTGCCGTCCTCGTGAATAGTGGCCTCTTTAGCCTCAACCTTATTGGCGTTATGGCCCTTAGCAGGGATCGTCTCGGAAATTTCCTTGTGGCAAATTGCACAATAGCTTACTTCTACGCCGTCCTTATCACAGCCGGCAAGAACGGATTTGCTTGTATCGGGAGCTGTTCTTACATGGTCTGCATACTCGCCCTCAATAATTACCGTGTTTTCAAAGCCGCACTTTGTGCATTTATATGTTTCTGTTGCGTGCTGTGTGCAGGTAGCGTCCGTTTTCCTGTCGGGCTGAGCGCCGTAAGTATGCTCGGTCTTGGGAATGGTAACGCTGTTGGTAGCTTTGATTGTAACTTCCTTATCGCCTTCCGGAATAACTGCCGTAGCCGTGTAAGTGGTTTTGCCCTCTTTGTTACAATCGGCATTTTCGGTTACCTTGCCGTTATCCAAAGTAGCCTTAAATGTTTCTACATGGTCTTTATCGTTCTTGCAGGTAAGAGTTACGGAAGCGGTAATACCGTCTTCTGTAGACCAGTTCCATTTGGCGTTTTCGGTATCCCAATCATGGCCTAAAGCCGGAACAACGCTCGGTTTTTCAATAATATCTCCGCACTCCTTGCAGCGTGTTCCGCCCTGTGAACCCTCTTTATCGCAAGTGGCGGGAACATTCGGGATAGCCTCGGGAGTATGGTTATCGGAGGTCATTACCTGTGTACAGTTCTTGCACCTTGTGCCTGCCTTATGTGCGCCGCCGAAGTCGTGGCCCGTTGCCTGAATTGTCTTTTCGGGTACTATCCAGGCTCCGCAGTCCTTACACTGCTTACCGGCAGTATGACCGTCGGTTGTGCAGGTGGCGTCAACCTGCTTAGTTTCGACAACATTCTTGTGGCCGCCGTCACAGCTGAATTTATCGCACTTTAAGCAATGGCCGCTGCTGTCGTATTCGTGCTCCGTCATAGTGTTCGGATATTCTTTTATCTCAATATCATCGCACCAACGGCACTTAAAGGTTTCCGTTTTATTGGTTGTGCAGGTGGCCGCAGTTACGCCCTTGGAGATTGAGAAATCGTGGTCGATAGAACGGGACGGGTCTACCTTAACATCGGTAGCTTCGTCACAGCGGTCACATTGAGCCGTTAATTCAATACCCTTACAGGACTTGTCGCCCTCTTCGTACTTTGTATAAACATGGCCCAATGCCGGAATGTTCTGTTTATTTGAAAGGATTTCGCCGCAGGTCTTGCACTTAACAAAAGCACGGGTGCCGTTTGTGGTACAGGTGGCAGGTGTTCCCTTTACAAAGAGAGTCGAATCGTTTTCGTCTATAGTGTGGCCTGTTGCGGGAAGAACCTTTGCCTCGGACATGGTCTGATGGCAGGTTGCGCACTCGGTTGCCAATGCGTAGCCGTCCTTCATACAGGTGGCAGGTGTGCTTTCCTGATGCTCATCGTCGGGAACTTCGACGACCTTGCTGTGCGTACATACGCTTGCTACAACGGTCTTGCCGAGCTCCTGCTCCTGCTCTGCTTCCTGAACGGACTGCGGAATGAATGTTACATTAAGAACATCGTTTTCATTAACCTTGTCAACGGTAAACTTATTGCCGTTTACAGGTATCTGCGTACCGCCCAAAGAAACGGTGTCTACAACATAACCTGCTTCGGGATGAACCGTAAATTCTTTGCTTTCGCCGTCTTTAAACTTAACATTACCGTCATCGCCTACAGCCTTAACCGTTTTGCCGTCCTTGCTGTATTCAACTACGCCGTTTGTATCGGAAACAACAACAAGTGTTTTCTGCTCTGTTTCAGCGGCAGCGGCGGCTGTATCTGTCTTCTTGACAGCGACAATCTCAAACGGAGAGAAAGAGTTACACATAATAACCATACCGTAAGGTGTGGGAATAACCGTAATCTCGTCAACGCCCAAGATGTCGTCGCCCCATTTATGCCCGTCTTTCTTTGCGTTGGGGCAGGGATGCTCCGTATCGTTCTCGGCACAGCGTGTAAAGTGATAGGCTTTAATCTCAATATCGCCGTCGCCGACTAAGTCTTCGTAAGTTATGCCGGCAGGATAACCGACCTGAACACGAAGCGACTGACCCTGATTTGGTTTAAGCTTAACCATCGGGCAGATACGGTTGAAGTTTATTTCAAATACGGAAGAACCGACAACCTGACTCTCGTCAATGCCCTTTTCTTTTTCAAGATAGCCGTCAATCTTTTCATATTCCGCACGGCTTCCCTCGCCCTTGCTCTTGTTCTCGACAACAAGCATAAGGCGGCCGTTGATGTCGCTCTTATTCATTTCTGCGTCAAGCTCGGCAAGCGTTTTTTCGTCTGTGCCGCCCGACTTTGCCATTTCATGGAGATTGAGGTTTTCGGGAGCGTCCAAAAGTGTGGGCTGTCCCCATAAGTTCCAGTCGATACCCTGACTTCTGTAGCAAGCCGGGCAAAGTCCGGGAACCATAGCTATAACCGAGAAATTATTTGCGAATTTGCTGGACCTTGAACCGACAACGCCGTCAATGCAGAAATTGTATTCCGTGATGTCGTCAATCCACTGGTCGGAAGCGCGGAAGTTAAACTCAACGCCTACGATGGGGCAACCTTCTTCAACATTACACTCTTTGCCCGTGTGATGCTCAAGGTTGGGGCATACAACGCCCTGACCGCCCTCGGAAACGGGGTCCGATTTATAAATCCATTTGAAATCCGTGTATTCGCTGTCTTCCATATCAACAATTCCGTCACGGTTTTCATCGAACGGAAGCTCGCCGGATACCTGGGTGGTTACAACAGCGCCGCCGTTGTGAAGGTCCTGCTGATTTGTCGTGTAGCGAACCTGAACGGGCTGTGACTTGGCCTGCTGATAATCGTTTTTAAAGTTGTCGCTCGCAACGGTTGAAATTCCGTTCTGGGCGTCCATATCGCTCGGGAGTATATGATAGAGGTCGTCGTCATATGTTACCTTAAACCTGTACTTATAGCCTGCTGTGGCGTTGCCGTTGGGAGCAGGAGTCTGTGTAAGAACATAGGGAGGAGCCTCATACTTGGAGTTTACATTATACAGCATACCCGACTGGGCGACTATTTCGCTTTCATCGCCGCAGAAATAACCTGCGTCGGGATATTTTGTAAGGTAATTGGTGTTGGGATCTCTGCTCCACTCTTTGAAGTGGTCGGGTTCTCTTGAAGTAACGGCTATCTCAACATATTCGCAGGTAGAGCTTGAAATACGCAAGCCGTCTTCATAGTCGCCGAAATAGGGATTTTGATAGGAGAATATCAAGGTTGCGTTAGCATAGTACCACTCGCCCATTACATCGGCTGTGCCGTCGGGGTGATAGTCGTACATCTTTAACATAAAGTAGAAGCCGTGTTCGGCCGCCTTTTCGGCGTTCCAGCCCTTAAATGTTACGGTGTAAACGCCTGCCGGTACTCCGTCCTCCTGAGAACCGCCTGCCGAATACTTAACCTTTAAGCCGTTATCGTCGCCGAATGCGGTAGAGCCGGAATAAGCCGCTGTTTCTATAGTGGGATATGTAAATTCAAAATTACCTGTTGAAACATAGCCCGACGGACGCCAATATTCGCCTACGAGAGACTGGCCAACCATAAGGTAAGTGTTTGTCTCTTTGCCGTCAAGACCGTTGTTGAACTTAAGATCCCTTGTGCCGTCATAATTGGCGGTAAGCGGATCGTCCCAAGTGGCGTCAACTACATACCAATGGTCTTCGTCATTCTCGGGAATATTAACGGCGTTCCACATATGGTCTTCCGGTGTGCCCTTGCTCTGAACACCGTGGATAAGAACGCACTCGATACCGAGCTGTGTAAGGCATACCTGAAGTGTACGGGCATATGCCTCGCAAACGCCCTCATGAGTAACTATACCGTATAGTGTGCGTATATACTTTGCGTTATCGCTGTTATGACACTCTATTTCATAGCGGTAGTGGATTTTCTTAACGATCTGGTCGTGTACCGCAGTAATGAGAGCGGCTTTCTGATCCTGGGGTGTAAATTCCGAATCGGCTACCTTCTGAGCCTCGTTAAGAGTGTTGAGAGCTTCCTTTACGATGTCGTCAACAGCTTTGTCCGTAGCTTCAATTTTGTCCTTAACGCCATCTATATCACCGCCGGCAAGCAAATAGGTTTCGCCTCTGCCGGGGCCGATAAGCACATGATAATTACCGCTTTCCTCTGTTACACGGAAAGTAAGGTAACCCGAATCAATGTACCAAAGCTCGGAATGGTCTAAGTCAAGGGCGTCCTTAGCGGCGCAAAAGTCATTAAATATGTCTTTGTTACCGTCATTTATGTACGCCTCAACATCAGCCTTTGTGATAACCTCGGTCTTTGTATCCTTGGTTTTAAGGCCCATAAGGTCGATAAATTCCTTGCCTGTGTAATAATCCGCCTTTTTTGAGCCTGTAAATTTATCCAAAAGCTCGTCATAGATAGCTTTTGCACGCTCGTTAAGCTGATTATAAAAATAATCGGAAGCTATTTTTTCTGCCTTATATCCGCTGTCGGCGGCAAATACATTGGCCGGAGACAGTGTCAATACCATAACTAAAGTTAGCAATACAGAAATAACTTTTCTGCCCAATTTAAATGTTTTTTGCAAATCATGCACCTCATCTTTCTTTTTTAAATATTTTTATTCGGATATTTTTTATCCTTGGCTTCTGCCGAGGCTCCCGTGTTGCTAACGGAAGCCTGCGGCAATTTTTCTCAAACAGGCTTTAGCAATTTTCAGTTGCTGAGGCCTACAATTAACCGAAGAATCATCTTAGCGTCTACTATGGTAATTCTTGAATCGTTGTTCATATCGCCTGCGACAAACTGTCTGTCGTCAAACTCTCTCTGTTTTACTACATTCTGCAAAACCCATTTTGCATCGGCAATAGTGATCTTACCATCTCCGGTTACATCACCTTTAAGAACTTCGATCTTCGGAATTACCGTGTTCGCCTGCTCAATCTCTGTCTTAAGCTCGGCGTCCTTAAACAGCTTTCCGCATTCTTCACATACCCAATACTCGATATTACCCTCTTGGTAAACCGTAGCGGCCTTTGCCTCAATCTTCTTAGCCTTGTGGCCCTTAGGAGCTATTATAATGCTGTTGTGATCTGCGATTACCTCTCTGCAGGCCTCATCTGCAAACCACTCGCCGCACTTACATTCGTAATAATCCTTAATTCCGTCTTCGGTACAGGTTGCTTCCTTACCCTTAACAAGAACTCCCTTGTGCGTATGCGCCAGGCTTGTTATGCTTACAAGCTTAGTGATAACGATTGACTTTCCGTCGTGGTTCTCAGGGTCGGGGTGCTTAAACGAAGCGGTGATTGTGAGAACTGTACTGCCCTTCTCTATGCCCTTTAGCGTTACGCTGAGTTCTTTGGCGTTTTCGCTTGACTTCTGAACATAGTCAGTACCCTCAAGAATGAATGTGCAGCTTTCTAACAGCTCGGCGTAGGATTCGTCCGTGTACTCACCACTCAAGACTTTATCTACGCCTTCTACGGTGAAACTGTCATCGACAGTTATACCGAGTTCGGGTTTATAGGAAAGCTCGGTAGCAATGTGCTTTTGGCTGTTTGCAACCCTTGCGTAGAGGATAAGGTCGTTATCCTCAAGGGCGTCAGCGTCCAAATCAATCATTACTTTACCGGTTTCCATATCATCGACAGATATAACATAGGGTTCGCTTTCGGCATTACTGCAATCTTTATCATTGTAGAATACCAGCTCATCGCCAACTCTCAATTCACTGCCGATTATATTGACAACAGCGTAATCATGATAACCTAATTCCTCGGGGAGATTGTAAACGGTTGCCATAATAACTCTGTGGTCTTCAGCAAGATTAACGGTTACGCTTCCCTGAACATTTGCGTAGTTTGCATTGTCGGGAATAAATGTATATTCATAAACAGAACCGTCCTTGGTTATGGGTTCGCTTGATGCAACCTCCCAGATATAGCGGCCTGTAAGCTCTTCGCCGTTGATATCCTTCGGCCTTTTAAACTCTTCGGCCATCGGAATGTCCTCAACACGGGTTCCCTCACGGACAATAACCGTATTGTCTGCGTCAATTTCGGGGGCAACTTGCGAAATTGTCATATGGGCTATCATTTCAAAGTCCGCATATTCTTTTGAATATTCGCCTGCCGCCGCCTTGATTTCAACAGCGTAAACGCCTGCGTCAACAGGTTTGTCGGCAGTCCACGCATCGGGATCGACGCCGTTGCCTCTTATTTCGTCAATCTTTTGATAACGGCAGGTAACATTGATGTTAAAGCCGTCGGGAATTGTATAACCCTTGTACTCCTGACCCTGTCCGTTGTAAGGAAGAGTGACATCGGAGACTTGAATATTAAATACTTTTTTATCCGTCAAATTAACGGTAACCTTATTATCCGTTATTTCAGGCTCGTTGTAATTGCTTTCGTATTCGGGATCTAAGGTGAATTTCCAATACGCTTCTGCGGTATCGCCGCTTGACGGAAGCACCGTTTCGGGATTTACCCACTCAAGCTTGCCTTTGACGGCCATGCTTGAATTGTATCGGTTTACAAATTCGCCTGTCAAAGCGACATCGGCCAATTTTCCTGTCTTGTAGCCCGATCCTACATGAATATCCTCACGCAAAACGGGAGTAGCCTTATTTACCGTAAGCCTGCCTACATTGGAATTTTTAAGGGTGTAGTTCCTGCTTTCTACGGTAGCGGTAATGTCATAATCACCTGCGTCCGCCTGTGCCGCAGTACCCTCGCTTACAAACTGGATATTAAGGTTTGATATATCCTCGCCTGCCGCAGCGCCCGTAACCTCAAAGGAGTCTGCGGAGATAACGCCGAGTTCGCCGTAATATTTTTCAACGGTTTCGGTGTCCTTAATCTTAACGGTTACTTCCCTCGGAGTAATATCCGCCGTTGTGTGGTAAACCGTCGTGGGAAGCTTGTAGTTATCGGCGTCCTTGCCGCTGAGGGCAGTTAATCTGATTGTAACCGCCTTTCCGTTTGCGGCGTTTGCATCTTCAAACCTGCCCAAAGCCGATGCCGAAACATCGTCGCCGTTGGCTTTATTTGTAATTGTTACAGACACATCGGCGTCTCTGTCGCCGTCATAGGCTTTGTTCTGTGCGCTGTAATCAACTTTAACTTCTTTTCTTTCGATTGTGAGCTCGGCCTCAAATACGCCTGCCGCATAGCTTCCGCTCTCATCAACGGTTGCAAGCACTCTGTAGACGCCGGCCTTTTTAGGAGCGCTGTCGGTCCAGTTCTCCGTTCCCTGGGGTGCGTACTGAACCTTTACCTCGCCGCCGATGCTTGAGGGTCTGTCTGTTGTGAAGTTCAAGCCGTGTTCATTGCCGTCGTATTCGGCAAAGAATGTTGTGGTGGCAGAGTCGCCGTCGGCCGGTACAATCTTGGTAGGCGTTCTGTCCGATACGATAACCTCGGCCTCGCCCGTTGTGCTTGTGTAATTTTTAATATAGTCCTCATCGGGAGTAAATACCCATTTATATTTGGCAGTCTGAGTAACCTCTTCGGTCTTTTCCCATTTGAGAGTGCCTGTTACGGGCCATTCGGGATGATAGGGATTTGCAAATGTTCCCGAAAGCTGATCGTCGGAAAGCATATCGCCCTTATAAAGACCCGTTGCGTTTGCGGTTCCCTCGGGTACCGCCTTTTCAACAACAACCTTGCCGGCCTTATCGCTTAAAGAAACACGGTAATCGCCGTTGCCTGCCGTCTCAATGGTATAAGCGTATTCCCCTGCCTCGGCGCCTGCCGAAAATCCATCGCTTGCAAGAGTTACGCCGAGAGAGTCAAAATCAACATCGGCAGGAGAGCCGTTTTTATTGAGAACCTTGACATTATCATTGGAGAAATCAGAGGAGTCCAAAGTCTCGCCGTAAGCTTTTGTAACGGTTTCGGGCAATATCACAACCTCGTTCTGACCTACGGAAACCGTTAAGTCGATAAACCAAAATCCCGTTCTCGGACCCAAGCCGAGCGTTTCCTTATAAGTACCTATTCCGAGCCCTGCCTTCGGCGTAATTTTAATTTCCGCCCTCTGGCCAGACTGCATTTTATTGTCGGAATTGGGAAGAGAGAGAGTTACGTCAAAATAATTGGTTTTGTTTCTTAAGGCTACATCGTAAATCTCCTCTGTACCCGTGTTCTTAAGATAAATCGTTTTTGAAACAGGCTCTTCGCCGTGTCCTAAGTTGCCAAAGTCAACAGACGAAATTTTTGCTCCGTTTTCGTCCTGTACTTCGCTTCTCCAAGTCTTTTTTTGACCGAATACGGCGTAAAGATTGCCGACATTTTCAGGAACGGAGTAAACAAGATTTGAATAATCCGTCTGATCGGGAAGCGTTGACCAACCTATAAACTCCCTGCCCGAAGCGTCTTCAAGCTTCAATTCGGGAAGGTTGATATAGGAAAATCCTGCGCCTGCGGCAACAACTGCGCTAAAGGTTTCGCCGCTGCCGGTTGCAAATTTACCCTCGCCGGCATGGAAAACAACATTGTAAAGAACTCTCTCAAGTTCAACCGGCGCCTGTTCGGGATTGTTTTTTGAAGTTACCTTAACAGTATATGTACCGGCCTTGATGTTGCTCTCGTCAAGCTTTAAGGCAACTGCGCTGTCCGTGACGCCGCAAACCTTTGTTTTAACAACGGGAACAACGGTATCGCCCGAACCGTCCTCCGGCTCACAGCTTACTTCAAAATCGAAGTCCGCACTGCCGCCGTTTTCATCTGCCGCAAGCCATTGTTGGTTGCTTATGCAAACCATAACGCCCGATTTCATATCCTCCGTATCGAGCAAATCAAAATACGGTGGAAGATATGAGTAATAGTCGACCCTTCTAAAGGTCGGAGCCTCCGCGCCTACGCATATAACGCCTGCGAAGCTTGAAAGCATTAATGTCAATGTTAAAAAGACGGCCAAGACCTTTTTAACACCGTAATTAAAATTTTTCATGTTTAACTTCCTTTCAAAAAATATTACTATTTCGCTATTTTAAAAATAAAAAATTACCCTTGCCGTTTTTTGGGCGAAAACAGCAAAAATAAAATTAAAACAATATTAAGTAAAAACATATACAACTTTCAGTTATAGTCTAACATATATCTTTGTATAAGTAAAGAACTTTTTTATTAAAATTTCTAAATTTCGTGAAAAATTAAAAATTTTCAGCTGTTATTTTCTATATATATCCAAATTATTTAGTTTTATGTCTTTAAATTACCGATAAGGCGCTTAATTATTAATACAAACGGCAAAATAAATATATTCCCCTTTTGTCAAATTATCTGTTTTGTTTTATATATACTATTATATATGAGACACGGTGAAACAGGTTCTATGAAAAATAATGCCCACAAATAAAAAAACTGTTTACAAAATATATTGACACGGTGTCAGAATAGTGCTATATTAATTATAATGACACGGCGTCAGAACGCATTTGAAATTTACTGTCAAAGGCAGTTTTGAAAATTCCAGAAAATGCCTGTCTTTCAAAGGCACGGGAAATAAGGAGGGCTGAAGATGCCAAAGGGATCGCCGGAGCTGACGCAGGCACGCAGGGAGGAAATCATCAACGCCTGCGAAAAGCTCTATCGGACGATGAGCTTTAAGGAAATTACTATTAAGGAAATAGGAAACGCAACCAGCTTCACACGAACCTCGATTTACAACTACTTTCAGACCAAAGAGGAAATCTTCCTTGCCCTGCTTCAACGGGAATATGAGCTGTGGAGCGCAGACTTAAATCAGATTATGGCGGAAAACATAACGCTTAGTAAGGACGGATTTACGGACAAATTGGCACATTCTCTTGAAAGGCGTCCGCAGCTTCTTAAAATTATGTCGATGAACCACTACGATATGGAGGCGGGAAGCCGTCCCGAGCATTTAAAAAGCTTTAAGCTTGCCTACGGCGAGTCGATAAACACGGTAACGGCTTGCCTTAACAAGTATTTCCCCGATATGTCCGCACAGCGCAGGCAGAATTTTATATACACCTTTTTCCCCTTTATGTTCGGAATATACCCATACACCTTTGTTACCGAAAAACAGCGTGCCGCAATGGAGGGGGCCGGCGTAAATTATGTGTTTATGTCGATTTACGAGATCTCGTACAACTGTGCGAGAATGTTGCTGGGAGAGTGAAAATGAAAAAATTGTGGATTTTTATAACCGCACTAATTCTGAGCGTGCTTTTCTCGGCGTGCGGCGCTCCCGACAGTCCGCAAAAATCGCAGACGGACAATACCCTGCCGAGTGAAATTGTCGGGTCAGATGATAAAAGCAAATCGGAAAATACCGAAAATTACAGCGAAACGGAGGCAAAAGCAAAAATGAAGCTTAAAATTCAAATCGGCGGCAAAACCTTTACCGCAACGCTTGAGGACAACGCCGCAGTACGGGAATTTACCGAAATGTTGCTTGATGCGCCGCTGTCGGTTGAGATGAGCGACTATTCCGGCTTTGAAAAGGTTGGCTCTCTCGGGAAAAGCCTTACTGCGGACGACCGCCAAACGACAACGCACGCAGGCGATATAGTTTTATATAACGGCAATCAAATTGTTATGTTTTACGGCTCGAACTCGTGGAGCTACACAAGGCTCGGTCATATCGACGACCTGACGGGCTGTGCGGACGCACTCGGCGGCGGCAGTATAACGGCGTTATTTACGATTGAAAAATAAAAAATAAAAAATACACATCAGGAGGAAAATTACCATGGAAAAAATCACACAGACAGCAGGCAGAAATCAGCTTGGCGGCTTTGCGCCGGATTTCGCCCATTTTAACGACGATATTCTCTTTGGAGAGAATTGGAACAATCAGGATATTGACCTGAAAACCCGTTGCATAATCACCGTTGTGGCGCTGATGAGTTCGGGTATTACAGACTCATCGCTCACCTATCACCTTGAAAACGCCAAGGCTCACGGCGTAACAAGGGAGGAAATTGCGGCCATCGTTACCCATACGGGTTTTTATGTAGGCTGGCCCAAGGCATGGGCGGTGTTCAGGCTTGCGAAAGAGGTTTGGAACGAAAATGAGCCTGCGCTCAGCGAAAAGGACAAATATCAAAATACCATTCTCTTCCCCATCGGTGCGCCCAACGACGGCTTTAAGCAGTATTTTATCGGCCAAAGCTATCTTGCGCCCGTTTCAAAGGAGCAGGTCGGAATTTTTAATGTGACATTCGAGCCCGGCTGTCGCAATAATTGGCACATTCACCACGCCGACAAGGGCGGCGGACAAATTCTCGTCTGTGTTGGCGGACGGGGATATTATCAGGAATGGGGCAAAGAGCCCGTTGAGATGAAGCCCGGAGACTGTATAAATATCCCCGTTGGCGTAAAACATTGGCACGGCGCCGCACCGGACAGCTGGTTCTCCCATTTGGCAATCGAAGTACCCGGCGAAAACGGCTCTAACGAATGGCTGGAGCCCGTAGACAATGAACAGTACGGAGGTTTAAAATGAACATAAAAAAGCTCACGGCGGTTTTTCTTTGCATAATTTTGACGCTGTCGCTCTCTGCCTGCGTCGGTGAAAACAAATCCTCGGAAAATACGCAGACACAGCAGAGCGGAACGGAAAATACGCCGACCACTCAATCGGACGAAGATCTGGACTACGGCAATTCGCAGAGCCGTTCTTCCGCAGAGATGAACGACCCGTCCGCCCGTCCCGAAATATCCGGCTCGGTGGAAAATATGGAGCAGTACGATGTAGTTCTCATCGGCTATCCCATATGGTGGGGCGAAGCGCCTCGAATAATGAGCACATTTATTGAAAGCTATGATTTCTCCGGCAAAACTCTGGCGGCATTTTGCACCTCTGCAAGCAGCGGATTCGGAAACAGCGATTCTTTGCTTCGTTCGGCCGCAAAGGGAACTAAATGGCTTGAGGGTCACCGTTTTTCCGCCGGCGCTTCTGCCGACGAAGTCCTTGCATGGGCTGACGGGCTTAAAATTAACTGAACAAAAAATTAAAACGCCCTGTGCAGTTCATTACGGACCGCACAGGGTGTTTTTGCGTTTGGCGTAAACGCTTATTTCAAAGCTAAATTAAGCTCTATCAAATTATCCGCCTGCGCCGCATCGCATATAAAATCCCCGTATTTGAATACGCCCTTTGCATTTTTCGGATATTTCAGCTTAAAAATCACCTTATCGTTTTCCCTTACCCAAGATACCGAAACCTCGCCGAATACGCTTTTATAGCTTGCGCTTGCGGAATTTAATGCGCCGGGAAAATGCGGCTCGATATTAACGGTATCGGCGCACAGCTTTATGCCGCAAATCTGCTCTGTGAAAAATGCGCTGATGTTGCCCCAAAAGTGATGATTATGCGAGGCAAGGCCGTCCTTATCTTCGTCAAAGTTTTCGCACAGCGACATATTGCCCTCGGCAATCCATTGACAGTATGACGGCGGAGTTTTGTTTGTTAAAATTTTCATTGCGGTGTCAATCTCGCCGTTTTCCGCAAGCACATGGAAAAGCACTCTGCCGCCGAGCACGCCCGTTGAGATGTGATATTCGTCATTCTTAATAATATCCGTCAACACGCCCAACGCCCTGCTTTTTTCGTTGCCGTCAACAATGCCGTAATAAATGCCCATTGCCTGCGATGTTTGAGAGCCGCCCTCAAAAACGCAGGTTTCTCTGTTAAACAAATTGGCACGGATATCAGACCTCATACGCTCGGCAAAAGCCTTGCAGTACTTTGCGTTCTCAGTCTCGCCTATTGCGCTAAACATTTCCGAGGCTTTTTTGGCAATATCAAACGCCTCAATGCTGTCGGTTAAAATCAAAGGCGCTTTTCGGGGATTTTCCGGCGCACACCAGTCGCCGAGCCCTATTGCAAGCAGACCGTTTTTGTCTTTTCTTGTGTCAAGGTATTGTATGTATTTAAGAACCGACTCCCTGCATATCTCAAAAGCGGACAGGTCGTTTCGCTTTTGCCATATCTGATAAGGCAGTTCGGTAATTACGCTGTCCCAGGCAGGTCCGTTGCCCCAGTCGAAGCCCCAGCCCCATGTGGGGATAATTCCCGGCAAAGCGCCGTCCTCTCTTTGCGCCCTGCATATGCCGATAAGCCATTGCTTGTAATTTTCGACGGCGTCAAAAAACAACAGCGTATGCGAAGCCGAAAGCGCCGCATCTGCCGTCCAGCCGTTCTTTTCCCTGTGCGGACAATCCGTCGGGAAGTGGTGAAAATTTGAAAGAGTGGAGTTTAAGGTCATTTTATGCAATTTGTTCAGCGTTTCACAGCCGCAGGAAAATTCGCCCAATTCCTCTAAATCCGTATTAAACACTAAATATGTAAGCAGATCGGGGGTCGCCTGTTCCCCGTTTATGCCCTCTGCCTTTACATAGCGGAAGCCGTGGTAAGTAAAAGCAGGCGTCCACTCGTTGTAGCCCTCCTTACAAATATATGTATCGCTCTGATAGTAGCGCTTTTTGCTGTGGTCAAAGGTGGTGGTATCAATGCAGAATTTTCCGTCACGGAGAATTTCGGCAAATGTGAGCTTAACGGTCTGACCCTTTTCGGCGTTCAGACTAAGCCTGCATACGCCCGATGTGTTGATGCCGAAATCATAGATAAATGCGTTGCCCTCACGGAAGATATTGACGGGCTTTAACTCCTGCCTTACGGTAATCGGACGGGCAGTTGACAATACGGCCTTGCCGTGGGGCGTTTCAGCCAAAACAGCATTTTTCCATTTGCGTTCGTTTTTGTTTGCGTCGTAAATTTCACCTAAACGCAGGTCATCGGATAAAATATTCGACTGCGCAACCGTTACCGACTCGTCGGCTTCGTAAATTTCTTTTCCGCCGTCGGCATAAGTGATTTCAACCGCAAAGGCAAGCTTAGGTGCAGAGCGGAACTTCGTCTTTTCAAAATCCCATATAAATCCGCCGAAAGCGTTTTGCATGCCGTTGCCAAGCAGAAATTCAAAGCTGTTTTCCTCTTTCAACAGCTCGGTAATGTCATAATTGTCATAAAAAATTACCTGTTCGCTGTTACTGATATAAGGGCAAAGCCTGCCCTTTGTAATATTTTCCCCGTTAAGGAACAGCTCATAAAAACCGAGTCCGCAAACGGTAATCTCCGCTTTCTCAACCTCGCCGGAAGCGGTGATTTTCTTCAAAAACAGCGGCGCAGGCACTCGCCTGTTTAAGGTGCTGTACTTTTTGCCGGCACAGATAAACTTTTTTGAAAATATCATAAATTCTCCTTAAGCTTTGTAGATAAATGGACTTTGGACTTTTTAAATAAATCGGATTTTAGCTTTGCAAATAAATGGGATGGTTTTTAGCTCTAAAATAAATCCGAATTATTAAATCCTGTTTGACAAAGGTTTTATTGTGGATAGGAAATTGGAAATAAGAAATAAAATATAAAATATAAAATATAAAATATAGCTATATTCACCTTTGCAAAATTTAAAGCCCATTTTTTACTTGTTGGTTAAAAAATATATCATTTTATAGTCTATCTGTCAACTCGTAATAAGAAACATTATGGGATTTGTGAGGTTTTGTTTGTTTTGGTTTAGTTAAATCAGGTTGGCAAAAGTAAACAAACCGACTTCGTTAGATAAATGAAGCCAGTTTGTTGCTTAAATCTAATAATTCTACATTTACGGGTTTTACCGCATACACAAATTATAGGGAAATATAATATCAATCTTTAACTTTCAATTTTCGCTATACATTAAGTATTTTCTTTACAATATCATACCGTTCCTTGTATTTAGGAACACCCGGGCAGGATTTCATAAGTTCTTCCCATATTTTGAGCGCTTTATGTAAAGAATCCTTTTTATTGTTTTGAAGATATCCTATGACTCCCAAGTTATAATATGAGACGGCTAAATCATCGTAGCTTTCCGCAGTTTTTGTCTCCTCTGCCAGCGTTATATCAATCTCAAGCGACTTTTCATAGTATTCCTTTGCTTTGGCAAGTTGTCCTTCTTCTTTAGCTATATCACCAATCCTGTTATAACTTACCGACAGATCACGGCGAGCTTCTACCGTTTTTGTCTCCTCCGCCAGCGCTATCCTAATTTCAAGCGACTTTTCATAGTATTCCTTTGCTTTGGCAAGTTGTCCTTCTTCTTTAGCTATATCACCAATCCTGTTATAACTTACCGACAGATCACGGCGAGCTTCTACCGTTTTTGTCTCCTCTGCCAGTGAGACTGCTATTTCAAGCGACTTTTCATAGTACTCCTTTGCTTCGGCAAGATTTCCTTGTTCTTTAGCTATGTTGCCAAGCTTAAAATAACTTATTGACAGATCACGGCGAGCTTTTACCGTTTTTGTCTCCTCTGCCAGCGTTATATCAATCTCAAGCGACTTTTCGTAGTACTCCTTTGCTTTGGCAAGTTGTCCTTCTTCTTTAGCTATATCGCCAAGCTTGCCATAACTTACCGACAAATCACGGCGAGCTTCTACCGTTTTTGTCTCCTCTGCCAGCGTTATATCAATCTCAAGCGACTTTTCGTAGTACTCCTTTGCTTTGGCAAGTT
>CANRHD010000028.1 GCA_947630285.1 uncultured Clostridia bacterium
AGCTCTGCGTTAAGTGCAAAGCAGTTTTCACCGAGCGGATTTGCGTTCAGGCAAGGAAGCGTCCGAAGGAAATACTGTCGTATTGTCAAGGGCGATGACACAGCATGGGCGTAAATCCGCCGTTGAAAACCGATGTGTGTTCGGCTCCCCTCGCCTTAAAGCGCAGGAGGGGCGCAAAACAGTCCGGTGGACTGTTTTGCGGTGGGGAACCCTCGCCGGGGGTTCACCATAATCCTACTCCTTTTGTGCATATCGCCAAGTTACACATACTTTTCTACACACCGGCGGCGCCGAAAAAAACTCTCCGGCGCCGTTTGATTAATTATTTGATTTTATCGGATTGACCGATTAGTCTATAGGCATTGTCCAGCCGTAGGTGTCCTCGATTTTGCCCCACTGAATACCTGTAAGGGTATCGTAAAGGTGCTGGGTAACACTGCCGATTTTTCCGCCGTTTACGGTATATTTAACATCTTTGTAGCAAAGCTCGCCTATAGGCGAAACTACGGCCGCAGTTCCGCAGCCCCATGCTTCCTCAAGAGTGCCGTCCTCCATGGCCTTTTCAAGCTCGTCAACGGAAATCCTCCTTTCGGAAACCTTGTAGCCCTCTTTCTTGAGAACCTCGATGCAGGATTTTCTTGTAATGCCGGGAAGTATTGAACCTGTAAGCATAGGCGTAACTATTTCGCCGCCGATTTTGAACATTACATTCATAGCGCCTACTTCCTCGATATACTTTCTCTCAACGCCGTCAAGCCAAAGCACCTGCGAATAGCCTTTCTGCTCCGCTCTTTCTCCTGCTCTGTTTGAAGCGGCATAGTTACCGCCGCATTTGGCCTCGCCTGTTCCGCCTACGACCGCACGGACATCTTCCGACTCAATCATAATCTTAACCGGGTTGATGCCCTCTTTATAGTACGAGCCTACGGGAGAGGCGATTATCATAAATGTTGCGTTGTGTACGGCATGAACGCCGAGCGACTCGTCGTTGCCGAACATAAACGGACGAAGATAGAGCGAAGTTCCCTCCGCCGACGGGGTCCAGTCCTTTTCAACCTCAACAAATTTTGTGTAAATTTCAAGCGCCATATCCTCGGGAATTTTCGGCAGGCAAAGACGGTCTGCCGAGTTATTCATTCTGCGGATATTTTCAATCGGTCTGAAAAGCTGAACCTTGCCGTCCGCTCTTCTGTACGCTTTAAGTCCTTCAAAAATTTCGGAGCCGTAGTGCAGGCAGGTTGAAGCAGGGTGAATTGAAAGGTTCGCAAAGGGAATTATTCTTGCGTCCTTCCAGCCTGTCTCCTTGTTCCAATCCATTGCAAACATATAGTCTGTAAATATCTTGCCGAAGCCGAGCGTTGCAGGGTCCGGTTTTTCCTTTAAAACATCAGCTTTTACAAATTTAATTTCCATATGTATCTCTCCTTTATTCGTAATCTGCTCCGAGCTTCATGGCGTTGAGATTTACCTCAAGCATATCTGCATGCTTTGCCGAAACGACCTTGCCCAGCGCCGCCTTTACGGCTTCGTCGCTGAATTCGCCGAGTACCTTTAAAATCTTGCCGACAATAATCATATTTGCAAGGGTGGGGGTGCCGTTTTCGCTTGCAAGCCTTGTTGCCGGTATGTAATAAACCGTTACATCGTCTCGTTTAACCTTTCTTTCGATAAGGGTCGAATCCGCAAAGATAACGCCGCCCGGAACAACTGCGTCCTCATATCTGTCCAACGAGGGAAGATTCATCGCAATAAGCATATCGGGATTTGAAACTATCGGAGAGCCTACGGGTTCGTCGCTTACGATTACCGAACAGCTTGCCGTGCCGCCCCTCATCTCGGGGCCGTATGACGGGAGCCAGCTTACCTGTTTATTCTCTATAAGCCCTTTGTATGCAAGGAATTTTCCGGCAAAAAGTATGCCCTGTCCGCCGAAGCCCGAAAACAAAAACTGTTTTGTACTCATAATTATTCAGCCTCCTTTTCTGCGCTTCTGTCCTTATATACGCCCAAGGGGTAATAAGGTATCATTTTATCGTCTATCCATTTAAGCGCCGCCTGCGGCGTCATACCCCAGTTTGTGGGGCAGGAGGAGATAACCTCGACAAGCGAGAAGCCCTTGCCGTCTATCTGATTTTGGAAAGCCTTTTTAATAGCCTTTTTAGCCGTTCTGATATTCTTTACGCTGTTTACCGTTACCCTTTCAAGGTATTCGGGGCCCTCAAGCTCGGAGAGCATTTCACACACCTTAATGGGGAAGCCGCAGTGCTTTGTGTCCCTGCCGTAGGGAGAGGTCTGGGTTACCTGACCGGGGAGCGAGGTGGGAGCCATCTGACCGCCCGTCATACCGTAAATCGCATTGTTAATGAAAATAACGGTTATGTTTTCGTTCCTTGCGGCGGCATGAACCGTCTCCGCCATACCTATGGAGGCAAGGTCGCCGTCGCCCTGATATGTAAATACAATATGGTTCTCGGGATCTGCCCTCTTAACGCCTGTTGCAACCGCCGGTGCGCGTCCGTGCGCCGCCTCGATCATATCGCAGTTAAAATAATTGTAAGCCATAACAGAGCAGCCAACGGGTGCAATGCCGATAGTTTTGCCCTCGATGCCCAATTCATCAATAACCTCTGCCACAAGACGGTGAATTATGCCGTGGGTGCAGCCGGGGCAGTAATGCAGCGGCACATCTATGAGCGCATGCGGTTTATCAAATACTACCATTATTCAACACCTCCGTTGTTTACTTCAATAATTGATTTTAATACCTGTTCGGGGCTGGGTATCATACCGCCTACCCTGTTGCAGAGCGTTACAGGTACTTTACAGCTTGTAGCAAGCTTAACATCTTCTATCATCTGACCCATTGAAAGCTCAACGGAAATAAACGCCTTGGCGTGTTCAACAGCCCTTTCAAACGGAGCTTTCGGGAAAGGCCAAAGGGTAATCGGGCGGATAAGCCCTGCCTTTATGCCCTGCTTTCTCGCCTCGTTTACCGCATTCTTTGAAACACGGGCGGCAATGCCGAAAGCGGCTATAACTATATCAGCGTCGTCAACCATATATTCTTCGTACATAGTCTCGTTTTCCTCGACCTGTTTATATCTCTCGTAACGCTTCATATTGAGCATTTCAAGCTCTTCGGGTACGAGTGAAAGCGAGTTTACTATGTTATGTTCTCTTTCAAGCTTTGTGCCTGTTGTTGCCCATGGCTTTTCGGGCGCAGGCTTTATGTCGAAGTCAAGCGAAACGGGCTCCATCATCTGACCCATGGTTCCGTCTGCAAGGATCATAGAGGTCATTCTGTATTTGTCCGCAAGGTCAAAGCCCTTGACGGTAAGCTCCGCCATTTCCTGAACGGAGGCAGGAGCAAGTACTATCATATGATAGTCTCCGTGTCCGCCGCCCCTTGTCGCCTGGAAATAATCCGACTGCGACGGCTGTATTCCGCCAAGTCCCGGGCCGCCTCTCTGAACATTTACCACAAGAGCCGGAAGATCCGAGCCGGCAAGATATGAAAGTCCCTCGCCCTTAAGTGAAATTCCGGGGCTTGAAGAAGATGTCATAACCCTCTTGCCGGCAGAAGATACGCCGTAAACCATATTAATGGCCGCTATCTCGCTCTCGGCCTGAAGAAAACAACCGCCGATTTTCGGCATTTTCTTTGCCATATAAGCGGCAACCTCAGTCTGAGGCGTTATAGGATAGCCGAAATAATGACGGCAGCCTGCAATAATAGCAGCTTCTGCAATAGCTTCGTTGCCTTTCATTAAAACTTTATCTGCCATTGCCTGTCACCTTACCTTTCAACCTTAATTATACAATCGGGACACATCATTGCACAGGAAGCGCAGCCTACGCACTGCTCCTGATCGGTAATTTCCGCCGGATGATGGCCCTTTTTATTAATTTTGTCCTGCGCCAACCGCAAAAGCTTTTTGGGACAAGCGTCAACGCAAAGTCCGCAGCCCTTACAGTTGTCAGTTTTAAATGTAAGTTTTGCCATAATCTCTGCTCCTTCTTTCATATATAAAAATATTATAATACAAAACTCAATAAAGTCAAATCACAGGTTTTGCCTGTAAAACGAGAGGAAAAAGATTTTCTATTTTCCCTTCAAGCTCCGGCGCCAATTCTTCTTTGACGGTGGTTACAATTACGGGGAGGCCGGATTTTTCCGAAACCTCCTTTGCGTAAGCGTCGCCGTTAATTATGTCATGAGCCGTTGTTTCCTCTCCCAAATTTGAATTGTTTACAAGCCCCGTAAATTTTATCGAACAGGCCGCTTCGATTTCCCTCATAACTTCTATGGTTGAGTCTGCGTCCGGAGTAAGGGGCCTGAACTTATTTATAACCATAAGCATATCGTAATCGTTTTCCCTTACGATTTCGGGCGCCAATCTACCCAGCGCCAGCGCACCCCTGTCGTCGCCGCCTATATCGAGTATAACTTTAAGCGATTTATCGTCGGTAACCGCATACATATCCTGCGGAAGCGCCGGAATATCCAGGTTTGAATTGGCATACTCCGAGCATATCAAACGGATATTCATTTTTTCAAAGTCCTCTGAGGAATCCTTTGTACGGAAGTAGGGATTTACTATATCGAGGTCGGCTACGGCAACATTGTCATATTGCCTTTTTAAATCAAACGCCATATTGACCGCCACATTGGTCTTACCGCTTCCGTAATGTCCGCAAAGGAGCGTCAATCTCTTGTACTGTATGGTAATTACCTCCAAAAGGGCTTAAATTAAAGCTTGTTTCTCTGAATTTTTCCGCTTGTGGTCTTGGGAAGAGAGTCACGGAAAACAACTATTCTCGGATACTTGTAGGGCGCAGTATGGGTCTTAACATAATTCTGAATTTCCTTTTTAAGCTCCTCTGTTCCCTCAACGCCGTCAACCAAAACTATGCTTGCCTTTACTACCTGTCCCCTGACCTCGTCGGGAGCGGCGGAAACACCGCATTCAAGAACATAGGGAAGCTCCATGATAACGCTTTCAATCTCAAACGGCCCTATGCGGTAGCCCGAAGACTTGATAACATCGTCAACACGACCTACATACCAGAAGAAACCGTCCTCGTCCATCCAGGCGGCGTCGCCGGTGTGGTAATATCCGTCGTGCCAAACCTCTTTGGTCTTTTCCTCGTCGCCGTAATATCCTACAAACAGTCCGCACGGAGCGCCGTCCTTGACATTTACAACGATTTCTCCCGTTTCGCCTGCCGGAACGGGCTTGCCGTCCTTATCCAAAAGCTCGATATTGTATATGGGCGCAGGCTTGCCCATTGAGCCTATTTTATGCTTGGCTCCTCTCATATTGCCTATGAGCATAGTGCCCTCTGTCTGACCGAAGCCCTCAAGAATTTGAAGCCCCGTCGCCTTTTCAAACTGTCTGTAAACCTCCGGGTTAAGAGCCTCGCCGGCCGTGGTCATATGCTTAACGGAGGACAGGTCGTACTTTGAAATATCCTGCTTTATAAGCATACGCAGCATAGTCGGAGGCGCACAGAAGGTTGTTATGTGATACTTTGCAAACATCGGCAATATATCTGCGGCGTCAAACCTGTCAAAATCATAGATGAACAATGCGCCCTCGCACATCCATTGTCCGTAGAATTTGCCCCAGGCCGCCTTTGCCCAGCCCGTGTCGGAAATGGTGAGGTGCAGTCCGTCGGGGTCAACGCAATGCCAATATTTTGCCGTGTGGAAATGTCCGAGCGGATATTTATAATTGTGCGCCGCAATTTTGGGATAGCCCGAAGTACCCGATGTAAAGTACATAAGCATTAAATCATCGCCGCCGGGGGCGTCGTCGGGCTTTTCGTAATGACTGCTGTAAAGCACATATTCCTCGTTAAAATTGTGCCAGCCTTCCCTTTCGCCGTTTACTATAAGCTTCCTCTCAAGCTCGGGATAGCTCTCGGCGGCAATATCTACCTGATGGGCAACATCGCCGTCGGCGGTACATATAACAGTGGTTGCGCCCGAAGTCTTGAAGCGGTACTCAATATCGTGCGCCTGAAGCTGGGCGACTGCCGGTATGCCTATTGCGCCGAGCTTCATGAGGCCGAGCTGGGCTATCCAGAACTGATAGTGCCGTTTAAGTATAAGTATTACCCTGTCGCCCCTCTTAATTCCGAGCGCTTTAAAGTAATTGGCGCATCTGTTGGACATATGCTTAATATCGTTAAAGCTAAACCTGCTCTCTACCTTGTCCCTTGAAACATGGAGCATTGCAAGCTTGTCGGGATCTTTCTTTGCAAGCTCATCCATAATATCGAAAGCAAAGTTAAAGTGTTCGTGGTTTTTAAAGGTGATTTTTGTCGGCGTGCCGTTTTCGTCCTTAACAACATCAATATATTTTTTGTATATTCTCTCTTTTTTGTCCTCTTTAATCTTGATTTTGGTATCGACAAAAGCGGGAGCGTGGCTGAGTTCGGGAATAGGCTCGCCCGAGGGATTGAGCACTATGGCGTAGAAAACGCAGTCCTCGCCGAGAGCCGCCCTCATACCGTGGGGCGTGCCGCTGTCGTAATATATTGTATCGCCCGGATTTAAAACCTCCGTGTGCGTGCCAACCTGTACCATAAGGTGGCCGGAAATGACAATGTCCATTTCCTGACCGTCGTGCGTTGTAAGCTCGATTTCCCTGTTTTCCGCTTCGGCATTGTAATCGCACTTAACATAGAGCGGATCCGCTATTCTGTTTTGGAAAGTGGAGGCAAGGGAGTAATAAACCATACCGTGAGCATGCTCTATCATCTGACCCTGACCGTTCCTTGTCACTACATAAGAACGAAGCGTGGGACTTACGCCCTCGATAATATCGGTAACATCTACGCCGAAGGCCTGTGCGCAGCGATAAATAAAGGCAAAGTTCAAATCGCTGTCGCCGTTTTCGCATTTAATGTATTCTTCGGGCGTAACATCGGTTCTCACGGCCATTTCCTCAACGCTGAGCTTTGTTATTTCACGAAGCTCACGGATACGGGCCGACATTTCCTTGATTTTTAAATCAAGTCCTGTTAATTGATTCATAACAATTTCCTCCGTCTGCAAAAAAGTTTTACTCGGGGACAAAAAAAACTCGCCCCAAAGTCAATTACTTTGAGACGAGCGTTAAATTAAAATTTAATACCCGCGGTACCACTCAAATTGCAACCATAAGGTTACCACTCTCGGAATCCAACAATTCCTATGCATTAACGCAGCCATAACGGGGAAGCTCTACTCGGCAAAACGCCTTTCTTCTTCCCGGCTCGGAAGCTACAACAAAAGCACCTTTTCCGATAACTTGCACCGACCGTTACCTCTCTGTAGGACCGTAATGCTTTCGTCCTCTTCTTCAACGCCTTTACAGAATAGTATTATAAATCAACTTTTTCCCTTTGTCAATGATTAAATTTTAAAAACATTAAAGTTTATTTCTCTGAATTTTACCGCTGATTGTTTTGGGAAGTTCTGTTTTAAATTCAACTATTCTCGGGTACTTGTAGGGAGCGGTATGCTCCTTGACATAGTTCTGAATTTCCTTTTTAAGCTCCTCGGTACCCTCGGTTCCCTTTACAAGCACTATGCTCGCCTTTACTACCTGACCCCTGACCTCGTCGGGAACGGGTGAGACGCCGCACTCAAGAACATAGGGAAGCTCCATGATAACGCTTTCAATCTCAAACGGCCCGATACGGTAGCCCGAAGACTTGATAACATCGTCAACACGGCCCACATACCAGATAAAGCCGTCTTCGTCACGCCATGCGGTGTCGCCGGTATGGTAATATCCGTCGTGCCAAACCTCGTTTGTGGCTTTTTCGTTGTCAAAGTAGCCGGAGAAGAGTCCGCAGGGTACTTTTTCGCCGGTCTTTATGCAGATTTCTCCCGTTTCGCCGTCGGGTACAACATTTCCGTCCGCATCAAGTATGCTGACATCGTAGAGCGGAGACGGTCTGCCCATTGAGCCTATCTTGTGGGGATAACCCATAAGGTTGCCGATTACCATTGTGGTTTCGGTCTGGCCGAAGCCCTCTTTTATCTGAAGGCCCGTCGCCTTTTCAAATTGCTTGTAAACCTCGGGATTGAGAGCCTCGCCTGCCGTAGTCATATGGCGGATAGACGAGAGGTCGAACCTTGAAATATCCTGCTTTATCATCATACGAAGCATTGTGGGAGGCGCACAGAAGGTTGTGATATGGTATTTCGCAAACATGGGGAGTATGGTATTTGCGTCGAAGCGGTCAAAGTCATAGGTGAATACCGCTCCCTCGCAGAGCCATTGTCCGTAGAGCTTACCCCAAAGAGCCTTTCCCCAGCCCGTTTCGGAAATTGTGAAATGAAGCCCGTCGGGCGAAACGCCGTGCCAATACTTAGCCGTTATGTAGTGGCCCAGAGCGTATTTATACGACTGGGTTGCGATTTTGGGATAGCCCGTTGTGCCGGAGGTAAACAGCATTACCATCGGGTCGTCGCCGCAGGGCGTTTCCTCACTGCGGTAATAGTGAGCGCTGAAAAGTCCGTATTCGCTGTTGAAATCGTGCCAGCCCTCACGGGTGCCGCCTACCATAATTTTCAACTGAAGCGTGGGCGAATTTTTTTCCGCCAGATCCACCTGATGCGCTACATCGCCGTCGGCGGTGCAAACTACGGCGTTAATTCTGCCGGTGTTAAAGCGGTAATCGAGGTCGTGCTCCTGGAGCATATTTGTTGCCGGAATTGCAACTGCGCCGATTTTATGAAGCGCAAGGATCGAAAACCAGAACTGATAGTGACGCTTTAATATGAGCATTACCCTGTCGCCCTTCTTGATGCCCAGCGATGTGAAGTAGTTGGCCACCTGATTAGAAGCACGCTTCATATCGTTAAATGTGAAACGGCGCTCGGTCATATCTTTTGCGACATGGATCATTGCGAGCTTGTCGGGTTCCTTTGCGGCTATGGCGTCAACAACATCGAACGCAAAGTTGAATTTGTCCTCGTCAACGAAGTCGATAGCCGTAAGCCTGCCCTGTTCGTCCTCGGTGCATTTGATAAACTTGTTGCTTACATATTCCTTTTCGGGGGTCTTTTTCGGAATAAGGGTGTCCCTGATAACCTCTTCCTTTTCCTCCGCACCGGGTAAAACGACCGCAAGGAACAGACAGTCCTCGCCGTCAATGGCAATCATACCGTGGGGCGTGGAGCTGTTGTAGTAAATGCTGTCGCCCTTGTGCAGTACCTCGACATTTTCGCCTACCTGCACTTTAAGACTGCCCTTTAAGATATAGTCAAATTCCTGGCCCGAATGTTTTGTAAGATGTATGGGCTTTTTCTGAAGGGACTCGCTGTACTCATATCTTACAAAATGGGGCTCTGCGATTTTCTTCCTGAATTTCGGAGCAAGGTTGACAATTTCAATGCCGTCCTCCCTTGCAGTTTCCTGACCCTGATTTTTTCTTGTTACGGTGTATGAAGAAAGATGGGCGCTTTTTCCCTCAAGAATGTTTGTAATATCAATATTAAAAACATGCGCACATTTATGCAGGAAAGTGAAAGGGAAATCAAGCTCGCCGGCCTCGTACCTGCGGTACTCATCGACGGTAGTTTCCGTTTCAATCGCCATTTCTTCCTGAGTAAGACCGGAGATTTCTCTCATCTCCCGTATTCTCATTGCCACCTCTAAAAGTTTTGCCTTTTCTGATGTTGTGTCCACTCTGTTTTCCTCCTTAGGTTTAAATAATAAAAAAAACACCCGTCTCAAAACATTGAGACGAGTGTGAAAATCACATCCGCGGTACCACTCAATTTGCGACCTTTCGGCCGCCGCTCTCGGAATCAAACAATTCCTATGCCTTTACGCAGCAATCACGGGAAGTATCTACTAAACGCAAGTTTTTCGGACTTCCGGCTCGGAAGGGATAAGCAAAAGGCATTCACTGTCGGTTTGCACCGTCCACCGACTCTCTGAAAAGTAAATTTGCCTGCGCCGTCTTCGTCACAGCCTTTATAAATTTGAAATTATCTTAACACTATGTTTATGGTTTGTCAAGAAAAATTTTTATTTTTTTAAAAATTTATTTGTTTCGGTATGGAAGCATAATGTAAATTATTTGTTATAAAGCAGTTTTTTCTGCCTTGCCGGCTCGCAGGTAACATTTATTCCGAGCTTGTTGAGGGTGTGCATATCCACCTCGGCAAGTATTACGCTTGAGTGCATCTCACAGCCCGTTAAGCCCTTTAGCGCCTGCATCGCTTTCTCCGCCGTGGGATTGGTTGCGGCGGAAATTGAGAGCGCAATGAGCACCTCGTCGGTGTGGAGCCTCGGGTTATGGTTGCCCAGGTGATTTACCTTTAAATCCTGAATAGGCTCTATAACTATGGGCGATACCAGGTCGATATCGTCGCTTATGTTTGCTATTTTTTTAAGCGCATTGAGCAAAAGCGCCGAAGAAGAGCCCAGGAGCGCCGAGGTTTTGCCCGTAACTATCGTGCCGTCGTTTAACTCCATCGCCGTTGCCGGAGCAGATGTTTTTTCGCTCATTTCAAGCGCAGGGGTAACACATTTACGGTACTCCGGCGTAATCTCAAGCTGTTTCATCAAAAGCTCCAGGTTATAAATCTCCGTATCGACGCTTTCGCCGTTTTTCTTTTTTACAAGCGCCTTATAATATCTTCTTATAACCTCCTGCTTTGAGGCCTCCCTTACAGCCCCGTCGTCGATTATACAGTTGCCCGCCATATTGACGCCCATATCCGTGGGGGATTTGTACGGAGAGTCGCCGTAAATCCTTTCAAAAATAGCGTTAAGCACGGGGAATATCTCTATATCCCTGTTGTAATTTACCGTCGTTTCGCCATAGGCCTCCAAATGGAACGGGTCTATCATATTTATATCGTTTAAATCGGTCGTGGCCGCCTCATAGGCGAGGTTTACGGGGTGCTTGAGCGGCAGGTTCCAAATGGGAAAGGTTTCAAACTTGGCATAACCTGCCTGTATTCCCCTCTTATGCTCGTGATAAAGCTGGGACAGGCACACGGCCATTTTGCCGCTTCCGGGGCCGGGAGCTGTAACGACTATGAGCGAACGCCGAGTCTCTATGTAATCGTTTTTGCCGTAGCCGTCGTCGCTTACTATAAGCTGAACATCCTGAGGATAATTTTCGATTTTATAATGCTTATACACCTTGACGCCGAGGCCCTCAAGCTTCTCTTTAAACTTAACTGCGGTCGGCTGATTTCCGAACTGCGTCATAACTACGCCGCTCACAACCAAACCGAAATTGCGGTAAATATCGATAAGCCTCAGAACATCGAGGTCGTAGGTTATGCCTATATCGCCCCTGATTTTGTTCTTCTCAATATCGTTTGCGTTGATAGCTATTATCATTTCCGCTTCGTCTTTTAATTCAAGAAGCATTTTCATTTTACTGTCGGGCAAAAAGCCGGGCAGTACCCTGGAAGCGTGCATATCGTCAAAGATTTTGCCCCCGAACTCAAGGTACAGCTTTCCGCCGAATTTATTAATTCTCTCTCTGATGCGTTCAGACTGAGTTTTTAAGTATTTGTCGTTGTCAAACCCGATTTTCACTCTCATTCATCCTCATTCACATTATAAAAAAAATTCGGAGGCGGTTACACAACCACTTCCGAAGTGCGACACAAATTATTATAAATGTTTGTCTCGCAAAAATCAATAGCCAAGCGGAAATTTCGGCAAAAATTACCTTGTGCTCCAGTCTATAGGCCGCTGACCCGTGCTTATCAGAATTTCATTGGTCTTTGAAAAATGCCTACAGCCGAAAAAGCCGTTATATGCCGAAAGCGGACTCGGGTGAGCGCAGGTGAGCTTGGTGTGCAGGGGATTGTCAATTATCGAAGCCTTGCTCCTTGCGTTTGCGCCCCAAAGCAAAAAAACAACGGGCTTCTGCTTTTTGTTAAGCTCCGAAATAACCCTGTCGGTGAATATTTCCCAGCCCACGCCCTTATGGCTGTTGGCGCTTCCCTCACGCACGGTAAGCACCGTGTTTAAAAGCAGAACTCCCTGCTTTGCCCATTTGGTAAGCTCGCCGTATGACGGGTCGTTTTCAATTCCCGTATCCGATTTAATCTCCTTAAAAATATTTTGAAGCGAAGCCGGAGGGGTCACGCCCGACTTTACCGAAAAGCACAGCCCGTGCGCCTGGCCGAAGCCGTGATAAGGGTCCTGCCCCAAAATTACCACCCTCGTATTTTCAAAAGAGGTGTATTTAAGGGCGTTGAAAATATCTTCCATGGGAGGGAAAACGGTTCTTGAAAAGTACTCGTTTTTCAAAAACGCCCTCAGCTTTCTGTAATACGGCTTATCAAACTCGCCTTTTAAAATTTCGTCCCAATCGTTTCCGAGCGTAACCATAATTTCACCGCCTGTCAAAATTAATTTTAACACATATAATGTAGAGTTTCAACCTTGTTTTCGGGCGGTCGGTTTTGTATGAAAATACGGCAAAATTTTATTTAAAAAAGTGCAAAAAACGCAAAAGAAAATTGCGCCCGTTACTAAAAATTGTATAGAATTAATGAAAATTAAAAATATGTCAAAATGAGTTGAATAATAATTTAAAAGGTTGTATTATTTATAATGTAATAAGAGGTTAATTATAAATATGAAAAGATACATTATAAAAGCAATTACAATTTTAGTCATAATAGTTTTCCCGTTGTTCGGGTTGGTTCATATTTTGTCCGCAAAGGGCGCAGAGGCCGAATCTGCGCTTGCCGCCGCATCGTTAAATTCCTCGGCAGCCCCCTCGGAAAGCGTCGATTTGTCTGCCGTGGAGGAGCTTGACAGCCACAGCGTTGCCGATATTGAAAAGAAAATTTCCGATGCGGAAAAAAAGGAAAAGGAAAAGCTGGAAAAAGAGAAGCAGAAGGCCAAGCTTAAAGAGGCAAAATCCAAAAGGGTCAGCGATTTGATAAAAAAAGTGCAGAGCGGCGAAACCTCATACAGACAGCTTCTCAAGGGCACGGTTATCGCCGGCGACTCGCTTATGCACGGAATGAACGAGTATAAAATACTGGACAGCTCCTATCTTGTAACCAAGGTCAGCGCAAACCTCAAGCATTTAAAGGCAAGCGTCCCGACCATAGTAAACCTTAATCCAAAGATTTTAGTCGTTCACTACGGGCTTAACAATATGAGTACAAACGACACGGAAATTAAAAACTTCGTAAGCGTTTACGAAAACATTTTAAAGGATTTGCACGGCAAGCTGCCCGGTACCAAAATTGTGGTAAGCTCTGTTTTTAATGTATCTTCGGAAAAGGCGACCGGCAGGTATAAGGATATTGCGCACTTTAACTCAAAATTAAATGAAATGTGCAAGCGAAACGGCTTTACTTATCTTGACAATTCCGGGCTTATTTCGGGTAAAAGCAGTTACTACGAGCAGGACGGCATGCATGTTATAAAGAAATTCTATACGGAAAAATTCCTGCCCAATCTTGTCGTGGAGCTTGGGCTTTAACGGTGAAAATATGAAATACAGAATTATTGAGATATTCTGCGTAGTGTGTGCGGCGCTTTTTATTGTGTTCTCGGTGATGTCAAACACGGGGAGCAAAAAATCGGCCGATGAAATTTACAAAGAGATGTCGGAGAATTCCCCGACGGCGCAGGGCGTTGTTTTAAGGGACAATACCTTTTTCAAAAAGACCTTCGGTATCTCCGCCGACGGGTTTGAGGGCTTCGTTTACTATTCTTCGGACGATGTTATGAATGTAAACGAATTGCTGATAGTCAAATTTGACAATAAGCAGTCCGCCAGGGAGCTTACCGAAAAAATCGAGAAATACATTTCGGATAACCGCAAAATTTTTGAAGGCTATGCTCCGCAACAGGAAGAAATGCTCAAAAATTATGTGCTTGAAACGAACACAAATACTTTATTCTTTTATGTCGGGGAAAAAAGCGAGGCTGTAAAAGACGCTTTTAACAACGCTTTATAAACGGCTTTAGGGGACAATATGGTTTTCAGCAGTATAACATTTTTACTTGTTTTTCTGCCGTTAATGACGGCTGTTTATTATCTGCCGTCTGTATTTTTTCACGCAAGGCACCTAAACAGCGAAAATTCAAACGGCGTCATAAAATACCAAAACACGGTTCTCTGCTTCGGGAGCCTGTTTTTCTATGCCTGGGGAGAACCTGTAAACATAGCTTTGATGCTGATAAGCATACTGTTTAATTTCACCGCAGGCATTGATATGAGCAGGTATGCGCCAAAATCCCTGCGCAGAAAGCTTGTTTTTTCTTTCGCCCTGATTTTCAATCTCGCCATGCTCGGATTTTTCAAGTACAGCGGATTTATTGTGCAGAATTTCTGCGCCCTGACCGGACGGGAGAACAATTTTTTTGAACCCTCTCTGCCCATAGGCATTTCATTTTACACATTTCAAATTTTATCCTACATTATAGATGTCTATAAGGACGAGGTTAAATGCCAGCACAGCATAATCGACTTTGCGCTCTATATCTCTATGTTTCCCCAGCTTATTGCCGGCCCTATCGTCCAGTATTCGGCCATTAACGGCCAGCTCGCAAAAAGGGCGCAGTCCGTCGGGCGTGCTTCAAATGGCGTATATCTTTTTGTAATAGGTCTTGCAAAAAAGGTTGTGCTTGCAAACACGGCAGGCTCCGTTTACACGGATTATATGGCGATAGGCTTTGACAAGCTCTCTTTTTTGGGAGCGTGGAGCGCCGTTATATTCTACGCTTTCCAAATATACTTTGATTTCAGCGGTTACTCGGATATGGCGAGGGGCTTGGGTCTGATTTTCGGCTTTGACCTGCCCGAAAATTTCAAATATCCCTATATGGCAAAAAGCATTACGGAATTTTGGCGCAGATGGCATATAACCTTGAGCTCGTGGTTCAGGGATTATGTTTACTTTCCCCTTTCGGGGAGCAGATGCTCTGCGGCAAGACACATATTTAACCTCTTTGCCGTATGGTTCCTTACGGGCCTGTGGCACGGTGCGTCCTGGAATTTTGTCCTGTGGGGGCTTTATTACTTTTTACTGCTTGTGGCGGAAAAGTATATCTTTAAAAATGTACTTGATAAAATCCCCTCTGCGCTCAGGCACATACTCACAATGGTATTGGTGCTTTTCGGTTGGGTGCTTTTCTCCTGTACGGAGCTTTCGCAGATTTTGTCGTTCGTTAAATGTCTTTTGGGCTTTAACGGTATAGCGGAGTCAAAATCCGTTTATCTGCTATATTCAAACCTCATAATTATGGCCGCCATGGCGGTATTCTCAACTAACCTTTTCGACGCTAAAGAAGAACGGAAGAAAATGAACGGCGCTCTAAAATACATAATTACATTTGCCCTGTTTTTTATAAGCGTTATCTATCTTATTGGCGACAGCTACAATCCGTTTTTGTATTTCAGATTTTAACGGGGGTGACACAATGGACAAAAACGAAATTTCGGAAAATACCGGCTCAAAGCGCTGTCAAAAGAAGTTTTTGCTTTGGCCCGTTTTGTCGCTGATTACTTTTTTTGCGGTGCTTGCCGCCCTGCTTGTTTGCAAAATTATTACAGACGACAGGCAGTTTTCGCAGAACGAGAACCGTTCGCTTGAGCAGAGGCCTGAAATCAGCCTTGCCGCAATAAAAAGCGGAGATTTTATGTCAAGATTTGGAACCTATTTGTCGGATCAGTTTCCGCTCAGGGACAGGGCGGTCTATTTTAAATCCGCCGTTGAACGCTCTCTTGGCAAGACTGAGCAGAACGGCGTATTTATAGGAAAAGACGGCATGCTTTTTGAGGACCAGAGCAAATACGACGCCCAAAAGGTAAAAAGCACAACCGAGGCGCTTACAAGATTTTCCGAGCAATGCAAAATCAAGAACCAGGTATTTATGCTTGTTCCCGACTCCACATATTTTGTAAAGGAAAAGCTTCCGACCTTTCTCGGCTTTGAAAGTCAGGCCGAGCAGATTAAGCAAATACATAATTTGCTTCCCGAAAATATGAAAAAAATCGATACCGTAAAGATGTTCTCCGGCGTTGAGGACAAGGAAAATCTATACTATAAAACCGACCATCACTGGACGACAAGGGCGGCAAAAACGGCTTTTGACTTCGCCGCCGCCGAGCTTGGCATAGACGCCTCAAAAACCGAATTTGAATTTCACACTTTAAGCAACAATTTCTACGGCACGCTCGCCTCTTCATCGGGAATTTACGACTCGCCCGATAAAATTGAGGCGTGCATACCCAAAAACAGCGCCGGGCAGTATGTTGTGAACAATGCCGATACAAAATCCAAGGCGCCCTCCGTTTTTCAGCTTTCAAAGCTTCGGCTCGCAAATAAATACGAGGTGTTTTTCGGCGGTAATTTTTCAAGAATAACGATTTCCACCGCAAATTTAAACCATAAAAATCTCCTCATATTAAAGGATTCGTATGCAAACTGCTTTATTCCGATGCTTACCCCGTTTTATCAAAATATTGTTATAATCGACGCAAGATATTTTACCGATAATATGAAAGATATTTTGTCCGATTACAAATTTACCGATCTTCTTGTGCTGTATAATGTAAATACTTTTCTTGAGGATACAAGCCTGAAAGATATACTGTAAATCCCAAAACCTGCCAAAAGTCTGCTTGTAATCGAGCAAAAACGGTAAAAAATTCAAAAATTTTTTGTTGTGTGGAAAAAGTGCGGAATTCGTAGTAAAATCAAGGGTTTTCGGAGGTTTTTG
>CANRHD010000029.1 GCA_947630285.1 uncultured Clostridia bacterium
TCGCAAATGTTTAGGCTGGAAATCCCCCGAGGAAGTTTTTTTCAACAAATCGTTGCACTTCACTTGACAATTCGAGCCGAAAAGTTAATGTGCGGCGCTCCCGTTAATAAAGTACAGTTAATTTACTTGTTTAAATATTTATTTAAAACTTCGCTTAGCTTGTTAAAATCAATGGGCTTTGCAAGATGCTCGTTCATACCGGCCTTTTTGGCGTTTTGAATATCCTCCGTAAAGGCGTTTGCGGTCATTGCAATAATAGGAACCTTGCGTGCGTCGGCATTTTTGAGCTTACGGATAGCCTTTGAAGCATCATAACCGTTCATAACGGGCATCTGAATATCCATAAGAATAATATCGTAGTAGCCCGGTTGGCTCTGCGAGAATTTATCTACGGCAATTTCACCGTTTGCGGCGGTTTCAACCTTTATTCCCGTCATTTGTAGAATTTCGCTTGCAATTTCCAGATTAAGCTCGTTATCCTCGACAAGCAGAACCCTCTTGTCGGAATAGTCGCTGTTTTCAATCACCTTTAACTCCGACTTGCCGAGCTCTTCAATGGCTTCGCCGCTTTTAATGCGTTTAAACAAATTGACAAGGCCGGATTTATAAATGGGCTTGTTTAAAAAGGCGTCAACGCCCGCCTGCCTTGCGTCGTCCTCAATTTCACTCCAATCGTAGGCGGAAAGTATGATAACGGGAAGCTTATTATCGGTGAGCTTTTTAATCCGTTTGGCGGTTTCAAGTCCGTCCATACCGGGCATTTTCCAGTCGATAATCGCAGCGTGGAAATAATCGTCGGCGTCAAGCTTTTTCTTAACCGCCTCAACAGCCTCCATGCCGGAGTTATAACCCTTGCATTTCATACCGATTTCATCAATCAGGCCGCAAATTGTATTGCAGGCGTCTTCGTCATCGTCAACAACCAAAACGGACAAATCGGCAAGCTCGGAAACATCGACATTGATGCTTTTTTGAAGCTTGAGGAAAATGTTGACCGTGAATTTTGACCCCTTGCCTACTTCGCTCTCAACGGCTATGGAGCCGTTCATCATACGGACGATATTCTGGGTTATCGGCATACCGAGACCTGTGCCCTGAATTTTGCTTGTTCGCAAATCCTCCGCCCTTGTAAAGGGTTCAAAGATATGCTCAAGATATTCCTTTGTCATACCTATGCCGTTGTCCTCAAAAACAAGCTCGTAACGGGAAGCCTTTGGCGTGGAAGACGGCTTTTCCGACACGGTAAGGGAAATTTTGCCGCCGTCGGGCGTATATTTTATGGCGTTGCTCAAAATATTCAGTATTACCTGCTCAAGCCTCAAAGAGTCGCCAATAACATCTTCATGGGGTACATCGTTAATATGTACGCTCAATTCGTGTTTATGAGCCTTAACCTGCGGCTGAATAATAGTTAAAATGCTTTGGATAAGCTCGCAGATGTTAAACTCTTCCTCGTTAAGGCTTATGTTGCCGGATTCGATTTTGCTCATATCGAGGACTTCGTTAATAAGACCCAGCAAATGGCGGCTCGAAGCCGTAATTTTGCCCAAAGCGTCCTGGATTTTTTCAGGCTCGTTTACATGGGCGGCCGCAATGGCGGTCATACCAATAATGGCGTTCATGGGCGTGCGTATATCGTGGCTCATCTTTGACAGGAAATCGGACTTGGCGCTGCTCGCCCTCTTTGCCGCCTCCAAAGCGTCGCTCAAAAGCTGTTTCTGCTGTACTTCCTCTTTTACAATATCGTCAACACAGCGAATACCGAAAACAATAAAATGCTCGTTATCATTTTCGCTTGCGTCAACAAAGTGCATTTCAAAGAAAGACTGATTTCTGTCGTTGGGCGTAATTTGATACCTGACGGAAAAGCTCTTGTCTTCCTTAAACATATTTTCTATTTTGTCGGGGCCGGCAAGCGCCAAAAGAGCGTCCTTATATTCGGGCAAAACTTCGCTGTCGATGTAATCTCTAAGCGATTTTTCGGGGTCATTTATGTCAAAAGTCGAGCTTCGGGAATTTTCCCGTATTATTTCACACTCGTTATTGTCAAGGTCGGCATAATAAATCGAGTCGTAATCATGGCTGAGCGCAGCGAGAATTTTCAGCTGATGGCGCTCATGCTCCCTAACCTTTCTCTTTTCCTCGTTTTGCTTTTTCTTGAAAAACCAAAACGCCGCAAATATCGCAATCAGCGACAGGAACAGAGAACCGACTATAAGCAGTATGTTCCTTGAAGCGTAAAGCGAATCGGAAAAGGTTGATTTATACGGCATACCAAGATTATCGCTCAGGACAAAGTCAACATATTCGGGCGTAAGGCAGTCAAGGGCGTTGTTTGCGATACTGTATTTGACATCGTCAATATCCTTTTTTGACAGCAGAGCGCATTTGAAATTAAACCTGTAGTTTTCCCAGGGAATAAGCGTAGAATAAATGGGATTTTTGGACTGGTAGTTATACTCAAAGCTGTTTAGCACAGAGCCGTCAACCTCGCCCTTAAACACTGCGCTGAGACATTCCCTTGTGTTCTTGTAATATTTAATTTCCGTATCTTCCAAAAAGCCCGTTAAATGCCGCTCCCAATACCTCTGGCCGTATGTAAGGGCGATTGTGGGGTGTTTGATACTGTTAAAATTACAGTCGTTTCTCGTAACTACAACATTGGTATATTCGACAAAGGTCTTTGTCGCCTTAATGGATTTTTCCCACTCCGTTACGGAAGCGGAAGCGCCCAAAAAGAAATCAAGCTCCCCGTTTTCCAATAAATCTTCCCAGTTCTTCTCACGGTCAATGGGTTTTAAAATGAAATTAACTCCCGTGTTTTCCTTAACATAATTCAACAAGGTCGGATAAACGCCCTTACAGACGCCGTCCTGAACATAGGCAAGCGGCTCGGCATTTTCGTAAAAGCCGACAACAATTTCCTTTTTTGACTTTATAAACTCTTTTTCCTCCATGGTGAATGCCTGGTTGGAGCTGTTACCGCCGATTAAGCAATTTTTTGAGGTTTCGCTTACCAACTCAATGTTCTTTGTAACTAACTCCTGCATTCCGTGGTTGAGCTGCTGCAAAAGCTTATTGTTGCCCTTTTTTACGGTATAGTAAAAAGGCTCCGGATCCAAAAGCGCAACAAGGACACCGTTTGGAACCTCGTTTGAGGCGGTGAAAATTACCATGTCTATATCGTTGTTTTTAAGAGCCTCCAGCTTTGTTTCGACAGAGCCGAGATAAACGGGAGTGTAGCTGAAATTATTTTCCTCGGCGTATTCGGCAAGCAGATATTCGTTTGAAGAACCCTTTGTTATGCCGATTCTTGCGCCGTCAAAGGACTTAAAATCTTCATAGCCGTATTTGCTGTCCTTTAAAGCAAAAAGTCCCGAAGCGATATAGCCGCCGTTGAGGCTTGAAAACGACATGGTTTCGGCTCTTTCTTGCGTGTAATTGGTCGGGAAAAGCAGGTCAATTTCACCGCTGTCAAGCATTTTAACAGCGTCGTTCCAGTTGGTTTCAACATATTCGTATTGCCAATTATTAATGGCGGCAAGGTTGTCAAGGTAATCCTTGCAATAGCCCTCCGGTTCGCCCTTATCGTTTAACCTTAAAAGGTCGTTTATTCCGCAGGGAATTCTAACGGTTTTCTTTTCGCTCGCCGCAAAACCGTTAAATGTTAAGGAAGAACATATGCAAAGTAAAACAAGTATAACAGAAAAAAGTTTTAAAAACTTTGTATTTAATCTATTCATTAAAGACCTCCGCAAGATTAATCAATTAATTATATTAAATTTACAGCCGTTTTGTCAATAAAAACAGCGAAAACTGTTTTTATTAACAAAAAAGCGCCGCAATTAACGGGCGCTTCCTATTTTGATAATTCAATTATTTTCTGAAGCCTGTGATTAACTCCCGAACGGGACAGCGGAGGGTCAAGCATCTGCCCTATCTGACCCAGCGAAAGCTCGGGATTTTCAAGCCTTATTTGAGCCAAAGCCTTTAATTCCGGCGAAAGCTTTTGAAAGGCCCCGTTTTTCTTGAGCGTTTCTATTGCCTCCGTCTGACGGAGCGATGCGCCGAGGGTTCTGTCAAAATTGGCGTTTTCAAAGTTTGTTTTTCTGTTTACATTGTTTCTTATATCTTTAAACACCTTTACGCCCAAATATTCAAGCACACAGTCGTTTGCGCCGACAAGAGTGAGAAATGTAACTATATCCTCGCTCCCCTTAAAGTAAAGAATATAACTGTTGTTACGCTTTATCTCTTTTGCTTCAAGCTCCACCTCTTCAAGTATGCGCTTTAAGTCGTTTTTAAGGCTGTACGGCACCGAAAACTCAAGATGATAGCTTTTTTCGGGGTCGCTTATAGTTCCGCAGGCAAGGAAAACCGCCCTTAAAAATGCGGAAAAACAGCAGTCGTTATTAATATTTGCCCAATTAATTCTCCTTGAGCGTTCGCTTCCGCTGTAGCCGAAGGCGTTTAGTATTTTGAGCCTGCCCTCGGCGCTTTCCGCAATTACCTTGTACTTTCCCGAAGAATAGTTTATAAGCTTTACATCGGATAAGCTTAACCGCTGTGCAACGGTTTTGTACTTTTCGGCAACGGCCTTATTTTCGGTGTTGATATATATTTCGCTTTTTGAAAATTTCTTTCCGAATAACAGCAGGCCGTACATTTCGGCAAGACTGCAACACGGAGGAACATCGGAAAAATTAATAAGTTCCTCTTTAACCTTTGAGCAAAAAGACATATTTTTTACCTTTTCATATCTCTGTGAAAGACGCTGACATCGGCGCCCATTTCGAGCAAATGCTTATTTAACAGCTCCGCAAAGACAACCGAACGGTGCCTGCCGCCCGTACAGCCCAAGGCTATGGTAAGCTGGCTCTTTCCCTCCGACCTATACAGAGGAAGCAGAAAATCTATAAGGTCATAAAGCTTTTTTTCAAGCTCCTTTGCAGAGTCAAACTTCATAACGAAATTCCTGACGGGTTCTTCAAGGCCGGTATGATTTTTAAGCTCGGCAATATAAAAGGGATTTGGCAGACAGCGTACATCAAAAACAAGGTCGGCCTCTTTCGGCACGCCGTATTTAAAGCCGAAGGAAATGCTGTATATTTTAAGTGCGCTTGAAGCGTTGTCAAGAAAAAGCTTTACAATTTTTTCTTTAAACTGAGAGCTCATGACATCGGAAGTATCAACTATATAGTCCGCCTTTTGCCTTGCCGGAAGAGTAATTTCCCTCTCCTTTTCAATGGCTTTGAGCAATGACGGAGTGTTAAATTCGTCTGCAAGAGGGTGCTTTCTTCTTGTTTCCTGATACCTTCGCATTATAACCTCGTTGTCGGCGTCGATAAACAGGATTTTGTATTTAACATCCATATTCTCAAGGTCGGAAAGAATGTTGAACAAATCCGTAAAATTTTCGCCCAAGCGAATATCGGCTACAAGCGCAACCTTATCCCTTACATCTTTTGAATTTAAACAAAGGCTTACAAAAGTAGGAATAAGCACCGGTGGCATATTGTCAACACAATAAAAGCCAATATCCTCAAGAGCTTCGACGGCCCGTGATTTACCTGCTCCGGACATACCCGTTACAATAACAAGTTCCATAACTTTTCCATCCTTTACTCAAAAAATTTAACTTCCGTTTCCAACAAAACGCCTTTGGTTTTGTAAACCGTATCCTGTATATGCTTAATAAGCTTTAAAATATCGTCGGTACACGCATTGTTTTTGTTGATTACGAAGCCGGCGTGCTTTTCGCTCACCTGCGCTCCGCCGATGCAGAAGCCCTTTAATCCGCACTCCTGTATCAAAGCGCCTGCAAAATACCCCTCCGGGCGTTTAAAAGTACTGCCTGCGCTCGGATATTCAAGGGGTTGCTTATCCCTGCGCTTAGCCATATTTTCATCCATTTTTGCTTTTACGCAGTCATAGTCGGATTTCTTTAGCTTCAGCGTAAGCGAAGTGATAATAAAATCTTTATCGGTATATGCGCTTTTTCTGTAGCCTAATTTTAAATCGTCGCCCGAAAACGAAGAAAGGTTAAAATTCTCATCAATATGCTCGCATTTAACCAAAACATCTTTCATCTCGCCGCCGTAGGCGCCGGCGTTCATATATGCCGCTCCGCCTGCCGTTCCCGGAATACCGAAAGCAAATTCAAGGCCACTCAAAGAGTGTTCAAGGGCAAAACGGCAAAGCTTAGTCATAGAAACGCCGCTTTGGCAGTAAACTGTTTCCCCATCTAACAGCTTAATTTCGGAAAAGTTGGACGAGAGCATTATAACTACCCCGGACAAACCATTATCGGAAACAAGAATGTTGCTCCCGTTTCCGATAATAAAAGTCCTGATATTATTTTCCCTACAGACTTTAAGGACAGCTATAAGAGCATTAATATTGCCGGGGCAGACAAGCATTTCGGCAGATCCGCCCGTTTTAAAGCTTGTGCGGTTTGACATAGGTTCGTTTTCGTAAAATTCACATCCGACATCAAGTGCAGTTTTCTTAACAATATTCAACACTGTTATACCTCTCGGTTATTCGTCAAGTAATGCGGCTCCTATAACTCCGGCGTCGTTGCCGAGCCTTGCCGAGCAAATTCTGGTCTGCTCCGAACAATGAACGCTGTAGCGCTCCTTTTCTACAATTTTTTTTAACGGTTCAAGGATATTTTCTTTTTCGTTTCCTATTCCGCCGCCTATGCAAAGAACGCTCGGTTGAAAAATATTTATTATATTTGTGACGCCTATGGCAAGATAGTGGATATAATTATCAACAACCTTTTTGGCGGTTTCGTCGCCTGCCCTCATAGCGTCAAAAGATGTTCTTCCGTTGGTGTTTTCAATATCGCCGTCAACAAGCTCCCACATTTTAGAGTCTTTGTCCTCAAGCATGGCCTTTTTTGTTTCTCTTATAAGCGCAGTTGCGGAGGAATAAGCCTCCCAACAACCATTTCTTCCGCAGGTGCAGGGTTCGCCGTCGGCAACAATAACCATATGACCCATTTCACCGCCGGCGTCATTACAGCCGTTAAGGATTTTACCGCCCACAACTATACCGGTGCCTACTCCCGTGCCGAGCGTAATGGCAATAAAATCGTCAACATTGTTGCCCGCTCCGGCAACAGCCTCGCCGAGAGCCGCACAGTTAGCGTCGTTTTCAATATAAATAGGCTTATCAAACTTGGTGTAAAGAATATCCCTGCACGGAACATTGTCAAATTCAAGGTTATTGGCATATTCGATAATTCCGTATTTTTTATTGACGGAACCGGGAGTGCCTATTCCTATTGAAAGAACATCGTCAAGTGAAATGTTAGCGTCCTCAACTGCCTTATTTACTGCCGTGGCAATATCGTCCAAAATATCGTTTGCCGAACGATGGCGGGCGGTTTGCATAGTACCCCTTCCGACGATTCTGTAATATTCGTCAACCACTCCGGCAACAATATTTGTACCGCCGAGATCAACACCTACTCTGTACATAACTTCCTCCAAAAATATATATTTATTTTTATTAAAGACTTAATAACTCTGCCAAATCTCTATTTCTTCGGATTCCGGCTCTTCGTCGTTCATACCGAGCTTATGAAGCAGCTCACGGGCAGCGTTATAACCCATTTTTTTCTGCCTGTTGTTCATGGCGGCAACCTCGATAATAATTGCAAGGTTTCTGCCGGGCTTAACGGGAACCACCGTAAGCGGAACCTGAACATTCATTATGTTGATAAATTCGTTGTCGATGCCCATTCTGTCATACACCTTTTCGGGGTCCCACTGCTCAAGCTGTATGACCATATTAATTTTTTCCGAAAGCTTAACCGCACCCATACCGAAAATACGGCGTGCATTTATGATGCCGATTCCCCTAAGCTCAATAAAATGTCTTATGTTATCGGGAGCGGAGCCCACAAGAGTATTTGAAGATACTCTTCTTATTTCCACCGCATCGTCGGCAATAAGCCTGTGCCCCCTCTTGATAAGCTCAATGGCGGTTTCACTCTTACCTACGCCGCTGTCGCCTATTATAAGTACGCCCTCGCCGTAGACCTCAACCAAAACGCCGTGCCTTGTAACCCTTTCCGCAAGCTCGACGCCGAGAAAGGCAATAAGCGAAGCCATACAGCCGGAGGTTGAATCGGAAGTCCTCAAAAGAGGAACGCCGTATTCCTTTACAAGCTCTGAAAGCCCGTCGGGAGGGACAATGCTCCTCGTTATCAATATAAAAGGCGGTTTTTTTGCCGCAAGACGCTTTAAGCTTTCATACTGCACCTGTTTCGGCAGTGTTTTTAAAAACTCTGTTTCGGAAAAGCCGAGGAACTGCGCCCTGTCGGAGTCAAAATAATCATCTCTGCCGGCAAGCAGGAGGCCGGGTCTGTTTACATCTGGCGAAGTTACGGACAGCTCCGATGCGTCCGCAGGCAGGTAGAGAACCTCAAAATTAAAGTTTTTAATTATTTTGTCAAGTGAAACAGCATATTTTGAAGACACGCATATCCCTCCACTTTAAATTATTTAATATTATAAACCATTATGCTTTACAATGCTATACCTTTTTTACAAATTTTTTAAAAAAATTTATTCCGGCCTATTTCCATATATTTTCATTAGTATAAAAATAAAATATACATAAAATATTTTTGCAAACGCAAAAAGTACGAAAAGGGGTGTATCTAAATGTCAAGCAACAAGAATGTAGTTCCTGAGGCTAAGGAAGCTCTTAACAGATTTAAGATGGAAGCTGCTTCTGAAGTAGGCGTAAATCTTAAGCAGGGTTACAACGGTGATCTTACATCTAAGCAGGCAGGTTCTGTCGGCGGACAGATGGTTAAAAAGATGATCAAGTCTTATGAAGAAAGCATGAAATAAGCTTTAATAAAATTTTGGCGGACTGTCGGTTTTATATCGGCGGTCCGTTTTTTATTAATAATATGTAAAAAATTAATGATTTTAAATTTAACACTTGTATATTTCAATAAAATAGTATAAAATATTGCTGTGTATTCAGTCTTACTGAAACTCCAATTAAAAAGGACGGAAATTCAAATGGAAAACAAACAGACAGAAAAAAGCCAGGCCGAGCTTTACAGAGAAGAGCGCAAGAAGAGAATGGCGAAGGCTGCAAAGAAAAATTCAAAAAGAAATCCGCAGCTTGCAAAAGCGGGTCATATTGCAGGTAAAGTTATAAGCATAATCATTGTTATTGCGTTATGCTTGGGCGTTTTATACGGCTGCCTCAACTTCTTCGGTGTTCCTCAAAAAGTGCTGAGGGCCACCACAATCAGCGGTAAAAAAGTATCTGTTGCAAAGTATAATTTTTATTATACGACAACTTACCTTAATACCTACCAGCAGTCGGCCAACTATGACGCACAGAACGGCGCAGGCACAGGCTTGATGTATACAGGCTATGACAGCACCAAATCCCCTATGGACCAGGAATATGTCGGCGAGCTTGAGGGATACGAAAACCCGACATGGGCGGACGCTTTTAAAGAGACGGCTTTAACATATATAAGAACCTATGTTTCTTATGCCGAGCTTGCAAGAAAAGACGGTATTAAAATTACAGACGAGCAGAAAAAATCTATAGACGACCAAATTTCAAGCTGGAAAGAGACTGCGGACAGCAACGATTACTCCCTTAACGCTTTCTTTTACAAGCAGTACGGCGCAGGCGTCAACGAAAAGCTTGTAAGGGAAATACTCGAAGAGCAGTTCCTTGCAGAAAACTATGCTCAGAAAAAGCAGGAAAGTATTCAGGACTCCATAACAAGCAAGCAGATTAAAGAAGAGCTTGCCAAAAATCCCAAGGATTACACGACCTTTGATGTTTCCGCTTTTGCGGTAAAGGCAGATGTTGAAAAGCTCAGCGACGACGCAAGCGAAAGCGAAATCAATGCGGCACAGAAAAAGGCAAAGGACGCCGCAAAGAAAAAGGCGGAGTCGCTCCTCGCTTCCGTTACAAACGATAAAACAGCTTTGGAGGCCGCCAAAACAATAGACAAAAACGCCTCCGAAAGCACCGTAAACCTTAAAGGCACAAGCGCAGGAAGCGTCACAACAAGCTTTGGAGATAAAGTTACAAACTGGATATTCGAGTCAAACAGAAAAGCCGGAGATAAGGCGGTTATCGAAAACGACAGCGGTTATGTTGTTGTTTACCTCAGCTCCGTACCGGCAACAGACGATGTTAAAGGCGTAGATGTAAGGCATATACTTGTATCTTTCCCGACTGACGACAGCGGTAATACAAAGACATTGAGCGAAGATGAAAAATCGGAATACTACAAAAAGGCCAAGAGTATCCTCGACGAGTACCGCAAAACTCCTACCGTTGAGAAATTCACCGAGCTCTCAACCAAAAATAATGAAGACCCCGGTTCAAAGGACAACGGCGGCCTTTACGAAAATGTATATCCCGGTACCATGGTAACCGAGTTTAACGATTGGATTTTCGATTCCGCAAGGAAGCCCGGCGATACCGATATAGTTGAAACCGATTACGGCTATCATGTAATGCTCTTTGTTGACAATAACAATCTCACTTCAAGCGAGAACGACGCCAAAACGGCATTGACAAACAAAGCGCTTGAGGACTTTGACACAGAGGTTACCGGCGGTTCCGACAAGCGTGTTGACAGGTCGGAATTTGCAGTAAACTGGACTTGCAAAAAGCTTGAAAAAACAATTAAGACCCAGTATATAAATACGGGAACCTCCAACTGAATATTATAGTAGCAAAAGCCCCGAACCGATTTATTCGGCTCGGGGTTATTTTTGCATAAAAATTAACCCTCCGTTAAGAGGGTTAGTTTGATATTAAAGCCTTTTATCCTTTTCAAACGAAGCGTCAACAGCCCTTTGGACGGCTGATTCAAAGCCTTTCTCCTGTAGCGCCGTAATGCCCTCAACAGTGGTTCCTCCCGGAGAGCAAACCCTGTCAATCAATTCCCAGGGGTGCAAACCGCTTTCAAGAATTTGCTTTGCGCTTCCCAAAACCGTTTGGGCGGCAATTTCAAGCGCCTCCTGCTTACTCATACCGTTTTTTACTCCTGCACGGGCAAGAGAGTCAATAAACATATAAGCATAAGCCGGAGCACAGCCGCCGAGAACGCCGAATATAGGAAATTTATCCTCCGGCAGGTTTATCGACCTGCCGAACGAACGGCAAAAGGCGTCAATAAACTCCGTCTCCCCGTCAGAAACAAGCCCGTTTACACAGTAGGCGCTTATCGCCTCGCCTACCGTTGCGTTTATGTTCGGCATAATCCGTGCGATTTTTGCCTCATAGCCGAGTAAACCGCCGATAAAGTCAATATTTTTTCCTGCCGCTATGGATATAATCAAGCTTCCGTTTTTTTCAAAGCTCTTGCCGAGTCTCGGTAAAAGCTCCTGAAAAACATTGGGCTTTACCGCCAAAACAACCGCACCGCAGTTATTAATGACCTCTTCTTCGCTTACGCAGGGATTGATTTTTGTCTTTTGGGCAAGCGAATTTAATTTTTCGCCCAAAATATCATAGGCGTAGATGTCACAGGGAGGTATTAATCCCGAACCGATAACGCCGCCTATAATTGCGCCTGCCATGTTTCCTGCGCCGATAAAACCGATTTTCATCTGTTAAGCTTCCTTTGTTATATCCGATGTGCAATGAGGGCACTTTGTGGCGTCAATGGAAATTTCCGACTTGCAGTAAGGGCAAATCTTTGTTGTGGGAGCGGCCTCGGGCTCTTCCTTTTTAAACTTATCGCTTACCTTGTTGATGGTGCGAACTATCATAAAGATTACAAACGCCATAATAAGGAAATTAATTACAGCGCTTATAAATGTACCGTAATTAAGGGTTGCAACTCCGGCGGCCGCCGCATCTGCGGCTGTGGCAAAATCGCCCTCGCCCAAGGCAATGAACCAGTTGTTAAAGTCAAGTCCGCCCGTGATAAGGCTGATTACCGGCATAACAATATCATTTACCAATGAATTGACAATAGCCTGAAAAGCTCCGCCTATGATAACGCCGACAGCCAAATCAATAACATTGCCCCTCATAATAAACTTTTTAAATTCGGAACCGAATCCGTTTCCTTTGCTCATTAATATCACCTTTCTTTTATTATTTAGTTTAGTATATCATAAATTTTAGAGATGTCAAACACCTGTTAAATCAAATTTCGGAATAAACTGCGTATCGGCGGAATTTCTCTGCTGCATAAATCCGTTTTCAAAGCCGAGCCGTTCAAACTCGTCTAAAACATTGGAATATTCGGCGGAAACTATTCTGCGGTTTAATTCCCTGTATTTATATACCCTGCCGCAGGGAGTGTACTGGCTCATAAGGCTTATATATGTGCTTTTGGGCAGGTTATCGGCTATCCAGTTAAGTATTTTTACCGACTGGTCGGTGTTTTTGGGCAAAACAAGATGCCTTATGATAAGCCCCCTTTTCATAATTCCGTTTTCGATAATGTCCGTCTTAACCTGCCTTTTCATTTCGAGTACAGCTTTACTTGCAAATTCAAAATAATTTTCGCAGGCGGAATATTTTTTCGCCGTTTCGCCGTCAAAATATTTTATATCGGGCAGATAGATGTCAACAAGGCCGTCGAGGGATTTAATGCTTTCAACGCTGTCAAAGCCTCCCGTATTGTAAACGACGGGAACGGAGGGCTTGTACTTTTCCAATGCGCTGCGTATAAACGCCGTAAAATGCGTGGGGTTTACGAGGTTGATATTTTCCGCCCCCTGCTCCTCAAGTCTTTTAATAATGTCAATAAACTGCTCCTGCGAAACCGTTTTACCGTACTTTTTATGGCTTATTTCAAGGTTTTGACAAAAAATACACCTCATAGCACAGCCCGAAAAGAAAACGGCTCCGCTGCCGTTTTTTCCGCTGATAACGGGTTCTTCCCAAAAGTGCAGAGCCGCCCTTGCAACAACCGCATTGTATGGCATACCGCAAAAACCCTTTGAATATTCGTTTTCTTTTCTTTCGACCGAGCACTTTCTCGGACACAAATTGCAAATAAACATAAAATTTACAGTTAATCCCCTTTATCGCAAAGGCACGCTTATAAATTTAACTCCGCCTTGTATTTCACTGCAATACGCTATCTGTGTTTTTGCAAAAATTTATTCCAACTCCATTTTATAAAATTTTGCCTTAAATGTTTTACTGCCGTCGAGCTTTGAATATTCTGCGTAATGGTCAAATTTAAGTCCGCATTTTTCCATGACTCTGCCCGAGCGAGGATTATCGACGGCATGGTTTGAGCAAATCTTATTTACTCCGAGCTCTTTGTGCACAAAATCAATAATGGCACGCATGGCTTCGGTGCAATAGCCCTTGTGCCAATAATCATAATGAAGATTATATCCCATGCCCCAATAGCCCTCCATTTTGTCGCTTGGCCCTATGCCGCCCGTCCCGATTACCTTATTTTCCTCTTTGAGGACAAACGCCCATGTCCATTCGCTTTCGTCGGTAAAAGTCGACTTTATCCAATCAATCGTTTGACTGATATCGGTGAGTGTAGAATACGACATATACTTTGTAACTCTTTCATCGCTGTTCCAACTGAAACAGGCTTCTGCATCGTCAAGCGTAAGAGGACGCAAAATTAATCTCTCCGTCTCAATTACCGGTTCTTTACTCGTCATATTTTTTCTCCTGTGTACAGTTTAATTATATCAGCCCAAAGGCTGTAATTCAACAAAAAGCGCATTAAACCGTGTTCTTTTAATAACAAAAAACGGATAAGGCTTTTGACCTCATCCGTTTTCGTTTCAAATAGAATTAATTTAAGTTAAAACCAAATTAATTTATTCGGTTACAAGACTCTTAAGAACCAACTTTGCGTCTGCAATCGTGATTTTTCCGTTGCCGTTTATGTCGGCGGCGTTAAACTGTTCGTCGTTGAATGTCTGCAACTCAACAATATATTCCAAAATCGTTCTTGCGTCTACAAGGTCTACATTGCTGTCGCCGTTAACATCGCCCTTTGTGGGAATGTCTTTAACGATAAGCTCATCTGTATAAGTTTTTCCCTGCAATTCTACGGTTGCGGTATATTTTGTCTCGCCCATTTCCTTGCATGTAGGTGCGGTCAAAACTTCAGAAGTTATTTCAGCGTCTAATGTTCTTGAATGAAGCTCTGAATTATTACAAGTGAAAGCTGCGGTTGCGGAAGAACCGTCCTCTGCCCATTCAAATGTGGGATCGTTCCAATCATGAAGCTGATCCATTTCTGCATCGGTAGAAGAAATTATAACCTTATGAATACAATAAATGCACTGCTTTTCCCAATTACCTCTTACGGTACAGCTCGGCGCTTTGGTCTGAACCAAATCGCCGTAAACATGGTCTTCGTTGACTGTGATATTGGCGGTAAGCACATTACCTGCCTTGTCATATACTTCAACAGTATGAGAACCGGCAGTATTTATTGTAAAGTAATACTTTATCTCATCATAATCATCTTGAGTATATCTGATAGGTTCGCCGTCAACAAGTATCTTATCAAAATACTCCTCTACAATGCCGCCGCTTACTGTTTTGCAGTAAATACCGCCGTCTTTAAAAGCCGAGCCGGAACGAATACGGGGAGCTGTTTTATCAATTTTTAAAGTGATTTTTTTAGCGCCCGATTCCTGACCGTCGGCATCTTTTAAATAATAGGTAAACGGACTTGTGCGGTCGCCTTTTACGACAATCGACTGATGCCAGTCTGAACCGTTTGCGGAAATCATACTGCCCTCAGTAACTGGCGTAAGGGTTACATCACTTGTGTACCAGTCGCCGTTACCCTTGGTTCCCTCAATGCTTACATCTGCGGCGTCGTCTGCCGGAGCCGCCGTTGCAATAGGCGCCATAATGGCCGCAAACAAGCTCAAGCATAAAAGAACCGAAAAAATCTTTTTAAATGAAGCCTTCATAATTCTCCTCCTATTTATTAAAAAATTTAATAATTATGATAGTAAAATTAAAAGTAAAAATCAATATTAAATAATAGAAATTTATAATAAATTAATAATTCAGCCTTTATGCTGTAATTTAACCTTTCCTTGTTATTGTTATTGTCCTTGTACTTATCATTTCGTTGTCCTTTTCTCATACAAAATACCATAACGCTGTAAAATTGAATTTGTATGCGCTTTTTTCAAGCGTAAATTATGTATTTTAAATTATTTGAAATTTTAATAATATTTTATTTGACAAAGTTCCTATGCTTTGATAAAATATAACCTGTTGCAATTCATATACGGAAGCGTATCGAAGTGGTCATAACGGGCCTGACTCGAAATCAGGTAGCCTTCACGGGCTCGTGGGTTCGAATCCCACCGCTTCCGCCAAAAGACCTGCAAGGTTCTTGTGAGCCTTGCAGGTCTTTACTTATTCACAAAGTTTTACTTATTCACAAAGATTGTATAATAAAGTGGACACATAAAACAATGAATGATAAAATATAACCGAGATGTCCGATTAATAAGCTCCTATTTGTGTGTGTTAAAATGATATGAACCAATAAAAAAGAGAAGCAACTTCAAAATATGGTATAATGTAATTACCAAA
>CANRHD010000030.1 GCA_947630285.1 uncultured Clostridia bacterium
ATTGTAGCACACTTCTCCAAATATGCAAAAAGTGTGCAAGCTGTTTTTTTAACTTACACACTTTAGTTTACATTCTCGATTTTCCCGCCTTTTCCGTTCCGCTACGCTCCACTCCGAAGGCGGGAAAATCATTATACCATATTGTTGCTTTTATTTTTACTCTAAATGGTTCATATCTATTTACAACGCAGAGTTGTTGTGTAATAAAAGGCTTATAACTATTGCGAGAATTAGCGAAATATGTTAAAATATAATATATGTTTTTCTACTTTGGAGGTACATAATTATGAGAAATACTATTAAACAGATTATTTATGAGGAGTTTTCTAAACTTACTGATTTTATTGAAAAGGATTTTGCCGCTAACTACAAAAGAAAAGTAAATAATTTTCTTCTCAGTCAGATGGATGAAAGTATAACAGCAAGCATGGTTTTTGTTAGCAGCTTTGAGTCCAAGAGCGGTTTCGCAATTGAAGCTTGTGCCAAGCGTATTGCAAGGCTGAAGTTCGGTGAGAAAAATGTTCCTACTATCGTTAATCCCCGAGACCTTCCGCATGATTTTGATGAAACAAGAATATCCGGACAGATTGTTGTTACAGATGTTGATACTTATAACGGCAATCTTCGCGGAGAAATTTCTGCTTTTAGGGCTAACAATGAGGCAAAAGGTGCGGGTAAAATGCGCATTGAAAGTGGTGTTACTCAAAACAGTATCAAAGAACACCTTCTTCCTCTTTCTGAAAAGTATCGTACCACCGAAATCTACTCCAAGCCAGTAGATTTGGCTTTTTTTGACGGAACAGAATGGAATGTTGTGGAGCTTAAGGCCGGCGGAGATCTTGATAGTTCCAATGCGCCTTCAAATGTTGAAAAACTGCTTACCATTTATGTGGATATGGGTATTGAAAATTGTAAAGCCTATTTTGCTACGCTCTATAACAAGGATGGAGAAGGCAATACTTGGAAAGGGTCTGTTAAAAAGCATTTGGCATATCCTGAAATGTTCTTAATTGGCAAAAATCTTTGGACAAAAATTCTCCCGGAGAATATTTCTTTTGAAGAATTTGAGGAAATTTTCAAAGAAGCTTTGGAAGAAATTGATTTAAATAATCGCATAGTCAAAATGATTGATAAGTGTATTAATCGCTGAACATGTATAAAGTAGAGAAAATTAAATCAAAAAAATACACCGTTGTAAACGGTGATTGTATGGATTATTTAAATCAAATACCTGACAATAGTGTTGACTTGATCCTCACTGATCCTCCATACAATATAGCACAGTATTCCACCGGCAACATTGATCTACCGGGGAGAAGTGCGTTAAATAACGATCTTGCAGAATGGGACCTAAAGCCGATTGACCCTTCTGCCTTGGTTACAGACTTCAAACGCATTATAAAGCCTGATGGGAATATTTTTGTTTTTACAAGCTATAACCTTATTGGAAAATGGCACGAAGTGTTTGATAGTGAATTTGATACTTTCCAATTCTTTGTTTGGCATAAAACCAATCCTGCTCCCAAAATCTTCAAAAATGGATTTCTTAATAGTTGCGAAATGATTGCTTGTATGTGGAACAAGGGGCATAAATGGAATTTTACAAATCAAAAAGAAATGCATAATTTTTTTGAAAGTCCGATATGTATGCGACCGGAAAGATTATCTGATCCAAAACACCCGGCACAAAAACCGGTAAAATTATTAGAACATATTATTAAAATAGCTTCTAATGAAAAAGATGTGATATTAGACCCTTTTATGGGTGTAGGGTCAACCGGTGTGGCGGCTCTAAAAAACAATCGAAAATTTATTGGTATAGAAATTGAAAAAAATTACTTCGAAGCAGCTGTAAAGAGAATAGATGGGGAGAAAAACAAAAATGACTAAAACAACAAGGGATTTGCTCTACAATAAAATGCTAAGCGAATTAAATGGTTTAGCACAAAATGTTGTTGCCAATTTTCAAGACAATATGGCAAACAGAGAAAATAATCCGTTTTTAATCTTCGATGATACTAACATAAAAAAATATATGACATTAGGACGGAGCGTTGACTCGCAATTAGGCAATAGGCTACAACGAATAATTTTCTTTATTGCACGAATGAGGTACAAAACCGAACATGTTCCTAATATTGTTGAGATAAATATCACAGATCGTGCGGCGAGAAACATTGAATGTGTACTATATAGTGTCAGCTGTGATTTGCCTGTCAAAGAGCAGAACAACGGCTTTAATCCTTATAGGCAATATATTTATGTAGATACACACTCATCTGAAAGAGATATAAAAAGAAGTTTAAAAATCAGGGCGAGATCTATAAATCTAAATATAAAAAGCTATCAGTTTAATGGCATTGCTAAAGATGCAATGAACAATTTACTAAACAATAAGGTGCACAAGAAGAAACTTCCTGTTGATTTACTGTTCTTCGATTGCGCAGATGGAACATTAGACGGAGCTAATGCTTTTGAAATAAAAATGGGCGGTAATCTTGATACAAAAAATTCTGAAAGCAATGCCGAGAAAGTGAAAAGGCTCTCCGGTTTGTTCAATTTCTTAACAAATTGTTCTGCTTATTTCGCAACTTGTTACGGGGAGTGTTCTGCTGCGGTCAAAAGCGATTTGGAAGAAATTTTTGGAGACAATACAATTTGCAACAATCGCACATTCTGGGATAAAATTATTCCTTACGATAAATTTACCTATGATGACTTTATTTCAGTTTATGCAGATGCTTTTCAAGCAACAGGTTTAGAAAAAAGCCTACAAAATCTATAAATGGAGGCAACAGAAGTGAAGAGAGAAATAACTGAAGCAAATTTGATTGAGTTCTTGAAGACTATATTATAAGTTGAAAGAGAAATCAGGTTAACAGAGTTCAAAAGACGGGTTCCTTTTGCTTTGATCTCTCGGACGATGACCTTGGTCCTTCTACAACAAGATCTGGAGAAGCGATGTATGAGCAATGTTGTAGAAATTTGAATTGTCATAGGAATTTTCCTAAAAACTTGATATTTTATGAGAATTGCGTGTTTAAATCGCAATAAAAATTTAGCCTCTCGGCTTTAAACCGAGAGGTTAGTAATAATTAGGTGTTCAACATCTCTATCATTTCGGCTTCTAACATTATAAGTATATTTTTTATCAAAACTTAGAATGTTAAAATCTTTCTCATATAAGCCGTTGATAAAGTCGGTGTTTTTTATAACAAGGATGAATTTAGCAAGTGTTTTCTTTAAAGCGTGCGCCAAACGCTCTTGGTCAAACTTTGTAAAGTCTTTGCCCTCATAATCGGAAAAATCTGTATCATAAGGGGGATCTAAAAACATGAAGTCATTACTTGTAAGATTGACATTTTCAAAGAATTCTTCAAAATCATAACAGTAAATGTCTGTGTTGTCAAATAATTGGCCGATTTCTCTATTGAACATATTATCGATTTTTGCTTTCATGTCTTTTCTGTTGTAAGACATGCCGCCATAGGGGATGTTGAATTCCCCCTTGGAATTATAGCGGAACATAGAACCGTAACAATATTCTCTGATGAAATAGAAATTGGCAGCTTGATATTGAATGGATTGATCAGTAATTCTACCAAGACTAATATCATTGAAAATTTTGCGGAAATACATATAATATCCGCTTGTAAAGCCGGTAATTAAATTCTCGCATAAATCTTCTGTTGTAAACGGTTTTTTATTGTAATTAGCGACCGTTCTAACGAATTTATCTTCAACCATTTGATGAAGAAAAGAGTCAAAGTTACCTTTATCTAAAAGAAGTTTTTCACTAAATCCGGAATTTATTTTGTCCGACAAACTTGATATCAGTGCTTCTAATGTAGAACTTAACTCGTCTTTTTGAATTATACCTTCTTTTAATTTAAAAAATATATGTAATAGTTCGCTTGATTCTTTGCTACATACAGATACGATATTATTAAAGCTGTTATTGTAGCACATCAAAAGATCATAAAGCTGTTTATCTTGATTTTTGATTAGTTTATAATATTGGATTAAAGATTCGGAGATATCGTTAATTGCAGCAAACTCAGGTTTAAGATAAAAAAACAGTGCACCACCACCAAAAAACGGTTCAATATAGCGTTTATAATCAGGTATAAGATGTTTTATCTTATCAATTTCTCTTGATTTACCACCGGGCCATTTAATGATTGGATTCACGGTATCACCTCGTTTCTCTTATAGTATAACACAAAGCAAAAAAATATTAAAGCCTTTTTGATTAATTTCATAATTTTCTCTTTAGCCTCCTTGCTGCTTTTTTGTTGTGCAACTTAACTGTAACACAGGATGCGCTATTCGTCACTTTTTTCTTTTTGTAACACATCTATTGTAAACTTACATAACTTTTTGAATTTATAAAGCAAGTGGGATTGACTAAATAATACCAAAGTGATAGAATAATTTTGTATCATTTAAGACAAAATTCGGGTAGATGAACTGTAATGGTGAAATCAGGCATAAAGAGTATAGTCGAAACTCTTAAAGGAAGCTTTTTGTTTTCCCATGTGAAAGAGGAAGAGCTGACGCAGTTTGCAATAAAGTACTGTACGCAAAAGAGCATTAAAAAGGGCGGTTTGATTTATTCGGCAAACGGCGGCGAAAAACACCTCGGTATCATCGGCACGGGAACTGCCCGTATAAGCAATGGAAATGTTATATTGGGAAAGCTTAAAGCCTTTGATATTTTCGGCGCTGATACGCTGTACTCAAAAACCGCCTGTGGGGAGACAATAACCGCTGTCACGGAGTGCAAAGTGGTTTTTGCGGAAAAAGAGGGGATAGATTATCTTCTCTCAAAAAGTGCGTCCTTTGCAAAAAGATATATTTCATATCTTTCTCAAAATATATGTTCGTTAAACAGAAAAATCAGCGCTTACACCTCCTCTACGGCAGAGGAAAAGCTGTATTCTTACCTTTTGTCCGAAGCAAAGGGCGCTTTTGCAAGCCTCAATGTCAAAATTACCGAGCTTTCGGAGCAGTTGAATTTGAGCCGTTCAAGCCTCTACAGGGCGATTGACATACTTGAAAAGAAAAATAAAATAAAAAGGGAGGGCAATATAATAACGCTTTTGTAGGGCTTAAAAACAATAAGGTGTGAAAAATTTTATGGGTGAATTGAATAAGCTTGATTTTTTGACCTGCGCCGCCGTATCCGTAAGCATAATATGCCTTGCCGTAACAGGGTATATGCAGTATGAAATCAAAGACAGCATAAACCTGCTCAGAGACGCAGCGGAAACCCGTCAATACAATGCCGAAATATCCGACGAAACGCAGGCCAATCTCGAAAACACACAGGCTCCTGCCGTCGAAGAAACGACCGTTCAGACAACCGCCGTAATTGAAAGTACGACTGCGGCTAAGACCGAAAAGAGCGATTTTACCGTATATAACAGCTCCGTTCCCAAGGCGAAGAACTCAAGCGGAGGCGGTCAGAAAACAACATTACGGCAGGCCGCTCAAAAGGCCGAAAAAGAGCCGCAGCTTGACACCGTTTTCGTTTACAGCAAAAATTCAAAAAAGCTTCACAGCAGAACCTGTCCCTATGCGGACAGAATTAAGGAAGAAAACAAAATGACGATAAACGATTACGAGCTGCAGGAGTTCTTGGATAACGGCTATAGCTTTTGCAGCCATTGCCAAGGATATATAACAGAGGATTAAGCTATGGCGGAAGATAAAAGCAAAAAGATAATAACTCTGTCCGCCTGTCTTTTGGTTATGGCAATATCGGCGCTTGTGCTTTTAAATCAGATAAGGCTCAACGGCGCAGTTAAGGAAATAGAGGACAGCCTTAACAAAAACCGTGAAATAAGCTGGGCTGACGGGGATAATAATTTAAATGACGGCGAAAGCACAAACAATTATCTTGTTAAAATGCAGGAGAATATAACCGACGGCGGCGATAAACAGCAAAGCACGGCTCAAAAGGCGTACAGCGAAGTAAATTCAGAGCCTCAAAACACGGACGGCGGCGTTTTGTCGGGCTATGTCGTAAACACCAACAGCAGAAAAATTCACTCTCCCGATTGCGCCTCTGCGGCGAAGATGTCCGATAAGAATAAGAAAATAATTTCCGCTTCCGAATTTGACGAGTATATAAGCAACGGCTATTCCGTCTGCTCGGTTTGCAACGCAGGGAACTGACCGTTAAATTTGCTATGGTCATTTTAACGATATTTTCTTTGTCGAATTGTGCAAGTAAACCTTGCCCGATTACTCTTTTAACAAAAAATTTTTTCATTTTTGTGTAAAATGCAAATAAAAATTTCAAAAATATAAATAATTTACTTGCAAATTTGTAAAAGATTGTGTAAAATAGATAATAATTTAATTGTTCAATTTGCATAGATTAAGTTTTGGAGGCTTTTTATGTCAAACAGATTGTTTCAGGGAATAGTGCATCAGATGACTGATTCTATCGACAGGACCATCGGCGTTATAGACGAAACAGGCACGGTTATCTCGTGCAGCGAACTCGGCAAAATCGGCGAAGTGCTTTCTACCGAAGTTACTTCTGTTTTCAGCGCAACTTCCGGCGTATTAAAATTCGGGGGCTATACATACAGGGCCTTTGGCGCCCATATGCACTCCGAATATGCGGTTTTCGTTTCCGGTGAAGACGAGCTTGCCGAAAGCTATACCTCCTTGCTCTCGGTTTCTCTTTCAAGCATTAAACAGTATTATGACGAGAAATATGACAGGGGCAATTTTATCAAGAATGTCATTCTTGACAATATCCTGCCGGGCGATATTTACCTTAAAGCCCGTGAGTTAAGATTTAATAACGATGTCTCAAGAGTGGTTTTCTTAATCAGGATTACGGAAAAGACGGACGCTTCCGCTTTTGATGTAATTCAGGGGCTTTTCCCCGATAAAAACAAGGACTTTGTCGTCAATATCAATGAGTCGGATATTGCTCTCATCAAGGAAATCAGCAACACGGCGGACACAAAGGTTTTGGAAAAGCTCGCCCGTTCCATTGCAGACAGCCTCGGCGTGGAGTTTTATTCCCATGTGCTTGTCGGCATAGGCACGATAGTGGAAAATATCAAGGACCTTGCAAGGAGCTTTAGGGAGGCTCAGGTTTCGCTTGAGGTCGGCAAGGTGTTCGACATTGAAAAAACAATAGTAAGCTATGACAACCTCGGAATTGCAAGGCTTATTTATCAGTTGCCCACAACCTTGTGCGATATGTTTTTAAGGGAGATTTTCAAAAAGGGCTCTATCGAAAGCCTTGACCAGGAAACATTGTTCACCATACAAAAATTCTTTGAAAACAACCTGAATGTTTCCGAAACCTCAAGAAAGCTTTTCGTTCACAGGAACACATTGGTTTACAGGCTTGAAAAAATTAAAAAGCTGACGGGTCTTGACCTTAGGGAATTTGACGACGCAATCGTATTTAAGGTAGCGCTTATGGTTAAGAAGTACCTTGCTTCCAATCCTGTTAAATATTAATAAATATAATTACACGGTGTTGAAAATTGACAAAAATTTCGACACCGTTTTATATATATTGCATAATTAAAAACAAGTATTTTGTTTATTATTACGAATATTATTAATTTTTAGTTAACTACATTAACAAAAAGTCATTTTTGTGATATAATTGAACGATAAATTGGGTTGGTTTGGAACAAATTTTTAAACAGTATAACCGTGAAAGTGAGGTTGGGTTAAGTGATTGAATTTGACAATGTTTCAAAAACTTATGACAACGGAACTGAAGCATTAAAAAATGTAAATATAAGAATTGAAGACGGTGAATTTGTGTTTATCGTCGGTGCTTCGGGCGCAGGTAAAAGCACATTTTTAAAGATAATGATGCGAGAGGAAGTTCCCAATAAGGGAACCGTTATTATTAACGGATATAACCTTAATCTGATGAAGAAAAAACAGATACCGCTGTTCCGCAGAACTTTGGGTATAGTTTTTCAGGATTTCAGGCTTATCCCCACAATGACGGTGTTTGACAATGTCGCCTTTGCAATGAGGGTTATCGGCACAAAGGAAAAGGAAATCAGAAAAAGAGTACCGTATATTCTCAGCCTTGTAGGTCTTTCCTCCAAGGCAAGGCATCTTCCCACACAGCTCTCCGGCGGCGAACAGCAGAGGGTTGCCCTTGCCCGTGCGCTTGTAAACAACGCCGGCCTTATTATCGCCGACGAGCCCACGGGAAATATCGACCCCGAAATGTCATATGAAATCGTCGATTTGCTAAACCACATCAACGCCAACGGCACCACCGTCGTAATGGTAACGCATGAGCATAATCTTGTGCGCCATTTCCACCACAGGGTAATCACGATAGACCAGGGAACCGTTGTTTCCGATACCCTTGATACGGACGAGCTGTCGGACGATTACGCCAAGTTTGAAAATAACGAAGCCGCCGCCGTACACAGCGCCGAAAGACAGCAGTCCTCGGACGATATTTATTATGATTTTGACGAGTTGATTTCTTCGGAGGACGAGGAAAGAAAAGAAAAAATCAGGGATATTATGACGCAGGAAATAAAAATTGACGAAGACAAGATGAGCGACTTCTATATCCAGCCGAATGTCGATTCGGAGGTAGAGGATTTCATCAGCAACTACGGAACCGATACCGAAAGCGGAGGTGACAGCAATGAGGAGTAATTCGTTAAAATACCTTACCCGTGAGGGCTTCAGGAACCTTTGGGTAAACAGGCTTATGTCATTGGCGTCGATTACGGTACTTATGGCCTGTCTCATTATTATAGGCATAGGCTCTATGCTCTATTTTAACCTTACTTCGGTGCTTGACAGCGTAGAGTCGCAAAATGTCGTGCTGGTTTATATCGACGATGAGGCAAGCGAGCTTGAAACCTCCGAAATAGGCGTACAGATTAAAAATATGCCGAATGTCGAGGAGTGCGTTTTCGTACCTAAGGAGGACGCCTTTGAAAAACAGATTAAAACCATGGGCGGCGACTCCGCACTGTTTAAAGGCTTTGAAGAAAGCCCTCTCCCCGACGCATACAGGGTTACCATAAAAGACCTTTCGCTGTTTGGGCAGACCGTAGAGCAATTAAAGTCATTGGATCATATTTTAAATGTCAGGGAGAACAGCGACCTCGCCTCAAAGCTTGTAGCGGTCAGAAAGGCCGTAACGATAGCGAGCGTTGGTATAGTTACAATGCTTTTCCTTGTTGCGTTGTTTATAATCTCAAACACAATAAGAATTACGATGTTCTCAAGAAAGCTTGAAATCAATATTATGAAAGCGGTCGGCGCAACAAACGGGTTCATAAGGTGGCCGTTTATGATTGAGGGCGTTTTGCTCGGCCTTATTGCAAGCGTTATTTCGGTGTTCCTGCTTTGGGGAATTTACGAGCTTGCGGCCTATACCTTTGCCTCTGTTGTCTCAATGCTTAAAATCGAACTTGTCGCATTTACCGATTACTTCTTCTTACTGTTCGGCATTTTCGCAGTTATCGGAATGCTTACCGGTACAATAGGAAGTATGTTCTCGATGAATAAATATCTTAAAGAGCAGAGGAGTGTTGTAAACAATGAATAAGTCAGGTTATTCTTTCATAATTAAGAACATTTCCGTCTTAATGGTATTGACATTGTTATTTTCCGTAATTTCCATAGGCGCATACGCCGAAAGGGATTTTCAGGCGGAAATTGATGCGCTTGAGGATAAGATTGACGCCAACAATTCAAGCGCCGCCAACAACAAGAAAACCCGTGAACAGTTAAATTCCGAGGTTGAAAATCTCCAACAGCAGATTGATATTTACAACGAAAAAATATCTGCCTTGGACAAGCAGATTGACGACAAAAATGCCGTTATAAACAAATATAACGATGAAATTGACGCTCTCAACAATGAAATAGACGAGACAAACAAAGAAATTGAGGGTCTTGATAAAAAGATTGACGAGGCCTATGATTTACTTAAAGAGAGGCTCAGAGCGTCATATATGGCAGGCGAAACCTCAACGCTTGAAATGCTTATGGGCGCTTCCGATTACGAATCGTTTTTAACAAGGCTTGAGCTTTTGAGCTCTGTCGCAAGGCATGACGAGGAACTGATAGACGGCCTTGAGGACAGTATCGAAGAACTCAACGAGCTGGTTGCCTCCCTCGATGTTAAAAAACAACAGCAGGAGGAGAAAAAAGCTGCCATTGAGACTCAGAGAAACGAAATTCAGGCCGTTAAAACAGAGCAGGTAGAGGCGAGAAACTCCCTTGACCAAAAGCAGAGCCAGATTGAATCAAAGGTTCAGTCGATTAACAATATTTTGAAAAAGCTCGACAACTCTTCCGCCGAATACAGGGCGCAGCAGGAGCAGATCAGAGCGGCACAGGCGGCGTATGATGCGGCTAAAGCCGGCGGTATGTCGTCGGGTTCCGGCTCGTTGGGTTCGGGCGGCGGAACTTCAAGCATAGGAAGCTATCCCGTTTCGTCAAAAGGTATGATTTGCCCCCTGCAATACGGCAATGTCTATGTTTCACAGCATTACGGCCATAACGGCCATAAGGGCGTTGACCTTTGCACAAGAGGTTCCGGCTCTACAATGGGCAAGGAAATCAGAGCGGCGGCGTCAGGTACGGTATCTACGGCCGAATACCATTACAGCTGGGGCAACAATGTATATATTAACCACGGCAACGGCGTATATACAAGATACGCCCATTGCAGCAGAATGATAGTTTCTCCCGGTCAGCATGTTCAGCAGGGTCAGGTTATCGCTTATGTAGGCAATACGGGCAACTCATTCGGCGCCCATCTGCATTTTGAGGTTTGGATTAACGGCTCGCGTATTAATCCGGAACCGTATTTCAACTTACCTTAATATTGACAGGATAATAATATGAACAAAAAAATCTCGCTGGGTTTATCGCTTGCGGTCTTGTTTATCGCAATAGCCGTTACGGTTGCGGTTACGATGTCCGTCTCAATGCGTACATACAACAATTTGATTAAAGATTTGCCGAACCGTGCGCAGATGTATTCGTCTGTTTCTGAAATTGACGATATTGTAAGGTCGGAATATTTCGGCACGGTAAATGAAAGTCTGTTAAATTCCGAAATTGCTGAGGGCTACGCAAACGGCCTTGGCGACCAATACAGCTATTATATGACTGCGAGCGAATACGAAGCATATCTCAACGGGCTTGCGGGTCAAAAGATAGGCATAGGTATGCTGGCGTTTTACGACGCTTCGGACAACGCCATATATGCGGCGGAGGTTTCCGAAAATTCTCCTGCGGCGCAGGGCGGAATTGCCAAGGGCGACAAGATAATCGAAATTGACGAGGAAAAGGTAACCGCAAGAAATTACGAAGAGCTTATTGAAAAGCTCAGCGGAGATAAGCTTTCTTCGGTAAAGGTGAGGTTTGTCCATGACGGTAAGGAAAAGACCGAAGCCATAGTCAAGGGATATAACGAACATTCCGTTTTCAGCAGTATCAACGGTACCGTGGGCTATGTCAAGATAAACGAATTTAATGCAAAAACAGCCTCACAGCTTAAAAGCACCGTCAACGATATGTCGAAAAAAGATGTCGTTTCCGTTATTTTCGATGTAAGGGGAATAAGCAGGGGCACTATTGAATATGCGGCGGAAACGCTTGATGTTCTGGTTCCCGTTACAAGCGAGGGAACTGGTGCGCTTGCCACTTTGAAGAACAAGGACGGAAAGGTTCTTGACACCTTTACTGCGGACGCCGACAGCGTCTCAATGCAGATGATGGTGCTTGTAAATTCCGAAACCTCCGGACCGGCCGAGCTTTTTGCCTGTGATTTAAGGGATTACGGCAAGGCAAAGCTTATCGGGACAAAGACCGCCGGTAACGCAACAGCGCAAAAAACATACAGCCTCAGTAACGGCGGCGCTCTTATGCTCACCTTTGCGGAGGTTATACCCTATGTGAGCGAGTCATATAACAACAAGGGACTTACTCCCGATTATACCGTGGAGCTCACTGCCGAGCAGAACGAAAAGCTTGCCGTTTTACAGCAAAGCGAAGACGGGCAGTACAAAAAAGCATACGCTTTGCTGTCGGGTGAAGAATAACATTAAAAATTAACGCCTCGCATAATAATAAATATGTGAGGTGTTAGCCTGTCGGTAAACTGTTTTGCAATAGCAAAATATCCAAAAGTTTTCGTCCGCCTTTTTCAAAAGGCGGTGGGGTCGAGGGGCAAAGCCCCCGGCGCAGTCCGCAGACTGCGAAATCTTTGCCCATAAAGAGCGCAGGAGGGGGCGAAAAACAGTCCGGTGGACTGTTTTTCGGTGGGAACCCTCGCCGGGGGTTCCCCATAATCTTACTCCTTTTGTGCATATTGCCAGTGACACATACTTTTTCTACACGCTGACGCCTCGCATAATAATATGTGAGGTGTGTTTTTATGTTTTGCGTATTAAAATTTATTGAGGAAGAAAAGGGCATACGCTCTTTTTTTAAAAATCTTTTCAATAAAAAACTGCCCGAGCCCAAGCAGGTAAACTTAATGTCCGCCGCTCCGTTTTTTTATCTTGAAATAAGCAGAAAGCAATGCGGCGAAAATTTTGAAAGGCTGTCGGAAATGCTCGGCCCGTGTTCAAGGTTTATCCTGCCCTGTGAAGATACCGAAATCCCCGACAATGCCTATGTTAAAAAATACAGACCCACCGTGTTTCCGTCTGTTATCCTTTTAAACAGCGCCGAAAAAATTTTGCAAAGCAGGCATTACGACAAGAGTAAATACAGTATAGCTTTGGTTGACAGAAAAGGTCAATTTTTCGGCCGTGCGGAAAGGCTTGTAACGCTGGCGTCGGTAATTGTAATATTTACCGATAACAGTTTTCTTTACAAGGGGATTGCGGAGGATATTTTTGAGCGCTACGGTGCGTCGCTCATTATAAGAAGATGCGAAAGCCTTGAGTTTAACTGTGATTTTACCGTGTTGCCCGAGGAGAACTGCATCATTGAAAGACTTGATAATTCTTATAAAAAAATTACCGGTGCTTCGTTTAATTTGCCGCAGGAATACGAAAAACTGCGGCCCGGCCTGACAGATAAATTAAGCTTTGCCTCGGCTCTGTATGAGCTGTGCGCCGTAAAAAAGCTTGAAAGTGTTAAATACAGCTCTTTTAGCGAAGCGCAAATAGGGGAAAAGGGGCTAAATGTATTGACAACAGGGCATTTTTAAATTATAATATTTATTCGTGTAAAAGCAAAACTGAAAGGAGTTTTCACATTATGATACAGGAAACTTTATTGACAGCAGAAGGTCTTAAACAATTACAGGATGAACTCGAACAATTAAAAACTGTCGGCAGAAAAGAGGCGGCCGAAAAAATTAAAGTAGCCAGAAGCTACGGAGACCTTTCGGAAAACTCTGAATACGACGAAGCTATGAGCGATCAGGCAAAGCTTGAGGCGAGAATCAGCGAAATAGAAAATATGATTAAAAACGCCAAGGTCTTTGACGATTCCGCCATAGGCAACGAGGTTGTTCATATCGGCTCAAAGGTTACAATCCAAAACAGCAAAAAGGAAAAATTTGAATATAAAATCGTCGGCTTTGCACAGTCAAACCCCGACGAGGGTATGATTTCCGATGAATGTCCGGTCGGAAAAGCTCTTTTGGGACACAAGGTTGGGGACAAGGTTGCGGTTGAAGCTCCGGCAGGCGTTCTCAATTATAAAATAGTGTCTATTTCAAAATAAAAACTCGGGCGGTTCTTCCGCCCTTAAATTTTAATAACGGAAGTGATTTTTATGGCACAGGGAAACAACAACGGCACACCCGTTGAGCAGGATATAAACGAATTACGCAAAATCAGGTTGGACAAGCTTAAGGATTTACAGGAAAGCGGCAACGACCCTTTTGAAATAACAAAATACGATGTAACGCATCACAGCGAGGATATTAAGGAAAATTTTGACTCCCTTGAGGGCAAAACCGTCTGCGTTGCAGGCAGAATGATGTCTAAGCGAATTATGGGCAAGGCGTCTTTTTGCAATATTCAGGATTTAAAGGGAAATATTCAATCCTATGTCGCAAGGGACTGCATAGGCGAGGAAGAATACAAGGCCTTTAAAAAGACCGATATAGGCGATATTATCGGCATTAAGGGCGAGGTATTTAAGACAAAAACGGGTGAAATATCAATTCACGCTTCACAGCTTACCTTGCTTTCAAAAAGCTTACAGGTTCTCCCCGAAAAGTACCACGGCCTTACAAATACCGATACCCGTTACCGCCAAAGATATATTGACCTGATAATGAACGGCGAGGTAAAGGAAACCTTTATTAAGCGCTCCCGCATAATAAGCAGTATACGCCGTTACCTTGACTCTCAGGGCTTTATGGAGGTTGAAACGCCCATGCTTGTTTCAAATGCCGGCGGAGCGGCGGCAAGACCCTTTGAAACGCATTACAATGCGCTTAACGAAGATGTTAAACTGCGTATATCTCTTGAGCTCTATTTAAAGAGGCTTATTGTCGGCGGACTTGAAAGGGTATATGAAATTGGCAGGGTTTTCAGGAACGAGGGGCTTGACACAAAGCACAATCCCGAATTTACGCTTATGGAGCTTTACCAGGCATATACCGACTATCACGGAATGATGGATTTAACGGAAAATATGTTCCGTTACCTTGCAAACGAGGTTTGCTCCACAACTCAAATCACTTACGGCGAGAATACAATCGACCTCGGAAAGCCCTTTGAAAGGCTCACAATGACCGACGCCGTTAAAAAGTACGCCGGCATTGATTTCGATAATGTTGCGGACAGCGAAGAGGCGAAGAAGCTCGCAAAGGAACATAATATCGAGTTTGAGGAAAGGCATACAAAGGGCGATATCCTTAACCTTTTCTTTGAGGAATATGTTGAGGAGCATTTAATTCAGCCCACCTTTATTATGGATCACCCCATCGAGATTTCACCCCTTACAAAGAAAAAGCCGCAAAGACCTGACCGGGTTGAAAGGTTTGAACTCTATATAAACGGCTGGGAAATGTGCAACGCCTATTCGGAGCTCAACGACCCCATAGACCAAAGGGAACGCTTTAAGGCGCAGGAAGCTCTGCTTGCACAGGGCGATGAAGAGGCAAACCGCACCGACGAGGATTTCCTCTATGCGCTTGAACTCGGTATGCCGCCCACAGGAGGCATAGGCTACGGCATAGACAGACTTGTTATGCTTTTAACCGATTCCCCGGCAATCAGAGATGTTATTTTGTTCCCGACAATGAAGTCCTTACCGAACGACAAGTAAGAAAAAGCCAGTGTTTATGCGGGTTTCGGGACTTTCCAAAC
>CANRHD010000031.1 GCA_947630285.1 uncultured Clostridia bacterium
AGGCGGGAAAATCATTATACCATATTGTTGCTTTTATTTTTACTCTAAATGGTTCATATCTATTTACAACGCAGAAAAAAATACATTTAATAATTAAAAATGTGTTGAAATATGCGGTGGGCTATGATAGAATTATATATTATCAGCACTGTTTATCAGTACTATCAGCGTCTACGGAGTGAATTTATGAAAAAAGCAAAAATGTCTGTTGTCAGCGAATTCAAGACGGGCAAAATCGACCCGAGAATTTACGGCTCTTTTATCGAGCATCTCGGCAGGGCAGTTTACGGCGGAATTTTTGAACCGGGGCATCCGCTTGCTGACGAGGACGGTTTTCGCAAAGATGTTATAGATGAAATTAAAAAGCTCAATGTTCCCATTGTTCGCTATCCCGGCGGAAATTTTGTTTCCGGCTACAACTGGGAGGACGGCGTGGGCCCCGTTGAAAACAGGCCGAAAAGGCTTGATCTTGCCTGGGGCGTTACAGAGCCCAACAGCTTCGGCACAAACGAATTTTTAAAATGGTGCAAAAAGGCGGATACAAGCTGTATGATGGCCGTAAACCTCGGTTTAAGAGGCCCCGAGGAAGCGAGAAACCTCGTTGAATACTGCAACCACAAAGGCGGCTCGTATTACAGCGATTTGAGAATAAGCCACGGCGTTAAAGAGCCGCACAACATAAAGCTTTGGTGCCTTGGCAACGAAATGGACGGCGACTGGCAGATAGGCCATAAAACCGCTTACGAATACGGCAGGACAGCCTCCGAGGCGGCAAAGGTTATGAAATGGGTTGACCCGAATATTGAGCTTGTCCTGTGCGGAAGCGCAAGCCGTAATATGGCAACCTTCGGCGACTGGGAGCTTCAGGCACTTGAGCTCGCTTACGATAAAGTTGACTATGTATCGCTTCACCAGTACTACGGCAACCCGGAGGGCGATACGGACAGCTTCCTTGCAAGAAGCCTTGAAATGGACGATTTTATAAAGACCGTCATTTGCATTTGCGACACGGTAAAGGGCAAAAACAGGAAAAAGAAAGAAATAAATCTCTCTTTTGACGAGTGGAATGTCTGGTACCATTCAAACAACGACCCTGTTGAGCGCTGGTCCATGGCTCCGCATCAGCTTGAGGACTATTACAATTTTGAGGACGCTCTTTTGGTAGGTCTTATGCTTATGACGCTCCTGAAGCATGCGGACAGGGTTAAAATCGCCTGCCTTGCACAGCTTGTAAATGTTATAGCGCCCATTATGACGCAAAACGGCGGCGGACTTTTTGAGCAGACTATTTTCTATCCGTTTATGCACCTTTCAAACTATGCGAGGGGTTCGGTAATTCTTTCGGGTCTTGACTGCGGCAAGCACGATACCAAAGAGTTTACAGATGTGCCGGATATAGACTGCATTGCCACCGTAAACGACGCCGAAGACGAGATAAGCGTTTTCTGTGTAAACAGACTTCAGGACGAGGATTATGTGCTTGATGTAAATATCCTTGACGCAAAGGGCTTTAAGGCGTTCGAGCATATTGAAATGGCAGGATACAAGCCGAACGACGGAAATAATTTCACAGCTTCACCCGTTAAACCCGAATATGTGAAAAACATTTCCGACAGCGAAGGCATACATATAAAACCGTTCTCTTGGAATGTAATCAGATTTAAAAGATAGGAGATTGATATTATGGCTGCAAAATGTCCCAACTGCGGTGAAACGCTTCATTGGTATGATTTCCGTGCCGAATGTAAATACTGCGGTGCAAACATTCCCAATCACAACTGGGAAAAAAGACTTGAGGAGGACTCTCACGAAGCTGATGTCGCTTTTGCAAAGCTTCACTACAGGCTCAACAACTTTAAATCGGGCACGGTAGGCAGTCCTTTCAGAATAGTCAGGCTTGTTTTTTCGCTTATCCCCCTTGTTGCACTCGTAGTTCCGCTTCTTAAAATGAATTTGGTTTTCCCGTTCTTTGAAAAGACGGAATCGGTTTCATTCCTCACAATGATTTTAAATTACCTTACAAAGCTTGACTTTATGGGCGGATTTAAGCTTATGTCGGCAACTGCGCTGGGCGGAAGTGTTAAATTCCTTATGCTCGCTATAGTTATGGCCTTCCTTGCGGTCGTTGCCGGAGTTCTTAATTTCTTCATCACAATAATAGCGGCAATCGGCCTCAAAGCCGGCGTTAATGTCGTTCTCAACGCCCTGGCAACCGCTTTTTGGGCGGCTTCGGCGGTGCTTCTTTCAATGTTCGTAACCGCTTCGCAAAGCAATTCAATAAACATCTTCTCCGGCTCGGTTGTATGGTGGGGCTACGCAATAGGAATTGCGCTGTTCTTCGTAAATTTTGTAATCAACATAATTACAAGCAAGGACTTTAAAAAACAGGTTAAAAGCCAGCCCACGCTCGAACAGGCCATTGAAAAGGAACTGAGCGAATTAGAACAGCAGGCGTAATTTAAGCTGTATATAATTTTAACTGTATATAATTTATAACTGCATATAGTATTAATCCCCCGAAGCCACAGCTTCAGGGGATTTTTCGTGTAGAAAAAGTATGTGTCACTTGGCAATATGCACAAAAGGAGTGAGATTATTGGGAACCCCCGGCGTGGGTTCCCCACCGAAAAACAGTCCACCGGACTGTTTTTCGCCCCTCCTGCGCTCTTTATGGACAAAGATTTCGCAGTCTGCGGACTGCGCTGGGGGCTTTGCCCCTCGACCCCACCGCCTTTTTGAAAAAAGACGGACAAAAACTTTTGGACATTTTGCTATCGCAAAGCAGTTTATCGACAGACTAAATCCCCCGAAGCCACAGCTTCGGGGGATTTTTTTAGCTATGTGATAACAAGCTTATTTTTCTGATTAGTCTTCGTCCGCACATTCGTCGCAGTCACAGCAGTCAAAGTCAAATTCAAGATGCTCGCCGCACGCCGGACATTCTGCGCTGCCGTCCATGATTGAAGACTCGTCGAACTCAACTAACTCATGGCAGGACGGACACTCTACCTCATACAAATCATCTTCGTGGAAACTGTCGAGGTCGCAGTCACACTCGTCATATACATATTCCTCTAATGCGTCGAGATCCTCGTCAACTGCGTCAAGCTGCTCCGTCACAAGCGAAAGTTCGTCCTCAAGGTCGTTGACCGAAAGCGCAAGGCTGTCAATAACCTCAATCATTTCGTTAATTAATTTTGTTTCGGGCTTTGTCTCGTCAAGACTGAGCCCCGATGCAAGTCCCTTTAAATATGCTGCTTTTTCCGTTACTGTCATAACTATAACCTCCGTATTATGCCCTTGACATATATTCGCCGGTTCTTGTGTCAACATTGATCATTTCGCCCTCGTTGATGAAAAGCGGAACCTTAATTTCTGCGCCTGTTTCAAGAGTTGCCGGCTTGGTTGCGTTTGTGGCCGTATTTCCGGCAAAACCGGGCTCCGTCTTGGTTACCTGAAGCGTAACGAATGTAGGCGGCTCCAGACCGAATACCTTGCCCTTATAAGAAAGGATTTTACAAATCATATTCTCTTTAACAAACTTAAAGTTGTCGGGAAGGTCGCCCGATGAGATAGGCGTCATATCGTATGTTTCGGGATCCATAAAATAATATAAATCGCCGTCCGAATATGAATACTCCATATCTTTTCTCTCAATATATGCGGTGGGGAATTTTGCCGTGGGGTTGTAGCTCTTTTCTACAACGGCGCCCGTAATAACATTTTTTGTCTTTGTTCTTACGAATGCCGCACCCTTACCCGGCTTAACATGCTGAAACTCGACTACCTGAAGAACCTGTCCGTCCTCTTCAAATGTAACGCCGTTTCTGAAATCGCCTGCTGATATCATAAATTATCCTCCAATTCGTATCGGTTAAACCGAACCGTAATTCACAACAGTATTTTAACCTATTTTACAATATATTTCAAGTGCTTTTTACAGTATTATAAGCTCTTTTGGAGCTTTTGTAAGATTTTCACAGCCGTTTTCGCACACAAGCGCCATATCTTCAATCCTTACGCCGAATTTTCCCGGTATATATATTCCCGGCTCTACAGTTACAATATTGCCTGTTTTTAAGGCTTTATCACTCGCCTGCGAAAGATTGGGGTACTCGTGTATTTCAACGCCGACCCCGTGGCCCGTAGAATGTGTAAAATATTTTCCGTAGCCTGCGTTTTCGATAACGCTCCTCGCCGAAAAATCGGCGTCCTTACAGCTAAGGCCGGCTCTGATTGAAGCCAAAGCGTTTTCCTGCGCCTTTAAAACGGTGTAATAGACCTCTTTCATTTCATCGCTTGCGCCGCCTACCGCAACAGTCCTTGTCATATCGCTGTGATAGCCCTTATACACCGCCCCGAAATCCATCGTGACAAAATCGCCGTTTTCTATAACCTTTTCGTCCGGCACGCCGTGGGGCATGGAGCTTTTTGCGCCGCTTACGGCTATTGTTTCAAAGGAAATGCCCTGCGCCCTGTGGCTGAGCATATAGTATTCAAGCTCAAGGGCCGTTTCTTTTTCGGTTCTGCCCGCTCGGATAAAGCCCAAAATATGCTCGAACGCCTCTTCCGCAATTCTCTGTGCGGTTCTGATTTTTTCCGTCTCTTCGGGTGTCTTAACGCTTCTGAGGGCGTCAATTTCCCTGTCTAAACTGCCGTCCGCAACAATTTCAATACCCTCTAACGCAGAGGCAAAAAGGGCGTATTGGCTCACGGTCATTCTGTCGGCCTCCGCCGCAACGCTTTTTGCGCCCATTGAAGAGAGTATATTTTTAATCTGGACGGCGCTTTTTTCCTGCAAAACGACCTTGCAGTCCTTTGCTTTCATCTGCGCCGCCTCAATATATCTTCCGTCGGTAATAAAGACAGCTTCGTTCTCATCTGCTACAAGATAGCCGTCCGAGGAGTCAAAGCCCGTAAAATAGAACCTGTTTTCCGGCGAAATTATCAAAGCCGCATCATATTCGGAATTTTTAATTAAATTTTTTAATTTCTCAATCATATATACCGTACCCGTGTTTTTCTTCAAATGCCTTTATGTAAGGCTCTTCTCTTCTGCTTTTCCAATCGTAATAGTGCGGATAAAGGCTCTTTATGGGTATAGGGTCGATCCTGACCGGAATGGCGCCGCATAAATTTGCCGCCTTAATATCCGAAAAAATCTGATCGCCCAGCATTGCAAGCTCAGATATATCGACGCCCATACGCCTTGCCGCCCTTTTGAGAGCGTGGGGAAAGGGCTTGAGCGACATGTGCGTAAACGGCAATCCGCCGAGATAACGGGAAACGGGCAAAACCCTTATCAGGGTGCCGTTTGAAATGAGCGTTATGGGAAAGCCTGCTTCGGTTATTTCCTTTACCCACTCCCTGATGCCGTCGATGTACTGAAATTTTCCGTCGGGCGCAATGGTGTTGTCAATATCAAGCCCAACGGCCTTTGCGCCCATTTTTCGCAAATCCCCGGCCGATATATCGGTGACACGCTTAAACCTGTATCTCGGCATAAGCAAATCCTTTTTGTTCATTTCCCAACCTCAACAAAAAACAAAAAAGCGGGCTTTTCAGTCCGCTTTTATTTTTACTTGTACTTTCTTTTACGAGCGGCTTCTGATTTCTTCTTTCTCTTAACAGAAGGCTTTTCGTAATGTTCTCTTCTGCGAACTTCCTGAATTACGCCGTCACGAGAGGTCTGCCTTTTAAAGCGTCTGAGAGCGCTTTCCAAAGACTCGTTGTCCTTAACTTTTACCTGGCTCACTGTATTCCCTCCCTTAATCGTGGTTTCTGTGCTATTATACAACACATAAGCGTTTATGTCAAGTAAAGTTTTGAAATGTTCCAATATCTTTCAATACTTGCGAATAATTACATAAAAATGCCACAATTTTCTTAAGTGTTCACAATTTATTCACATTTTTGTGCTTGCTTTGACATAATCAGTTGGTATTATATAGTCACACAAAGGTTATGTGTTTGTGGTGAGCATATAATCTTTATTACCGAATTATTATTCCCAATAAAAAATCCGATGTTTTGCATCGGGTTTTTTTATGCCATTTTTACTGACTAACCTTATACTGTTTTCCCTGTGCGTCTATTCTGTACGGCTCGCCGTATATGAGCTGTGACACCCCTACAAAGGAATATCCCCTGTTTTCAAGCAGGGTCAAAATCTCATCAAGCGCCTCGTCGGTATTTTTTACATCGTTGTGAAAGAGAATAACAGAGCCGTTTTCAGTTTTTGTGACTACTCTTTTTATTATTTCCTGTTTGGAAATTCCCTGCCAGTCAAGCGAATCCACGCTCCACTGTATCGGCTGAAGCTTCGCTTCCCTTACCGTGCGCACCGCAAGCTCGCTGTAATCACCCGACGGAAATCTCATAATTTGAGGGGCTTTTCCCGTGATTGCGGAAAGCTCCTTGTTGCACTTCTCCAAGTCCTCCGTTATCTGCTCCTTTGTCAGCTTACCGTACAGGCTGTGATTGTATGAGTGGTTGCCTATCTCATGGCCGGCGTCAAAAATATTTTTCACCTGTTCCGGGTAAAGCTTTGCCCACTCGCCCACAATAAAAAATGTCGCCTTTGCATTGTGCTTTTTAAGCGTCTGCAAAATAACGGGTATGTCGTCGGCTCCCCAGGCGGCGTCAAAAGTGACCGCAACCTTTTTTTCGTCGGTATCCACGCAGTAGACGGGCAGAGTTTCCGTTCCCGAGGCGGCGGCCGCCATGGCGTTTTTCTCCCTTGCGGAAACGAACAGGCTTACGGCTATAATCGCAACAAAGCACATTACCGTAAGTCCCCTTTTGGTAATTATAACATATTTCACAAAATCACCCCTTAAAATATATTTTAATAAAATGGAAAAAAGAATATATTTTCGTTTGTTGACTTTAACAATATGCGTGATATAATAATATGCGATTGATTAATCGCAAAACTTATCGAAATTATGTTGTTTTCTTAAAGAGAGGGTACAATTTATGAAAATTGTTATCGCCGGCGCAGGGCGTGTCGGGTATTCAATTGCTCATGAGCTTTCAAAGGGAAACCACGAAATAACCTTAATCGACTGTGACGGCGACCGTGTCCGCAAGGTTTCAAACAATCTTGATGTTATGGTGTACGAGGGAAACGCCGCAAGCTACGAAATGCTTAAAGAGGCCGGCGTAAAGGGCGCCGATTTACTGATAGCCGTAACAAAAAGCGACGAAACAAACCTCCTGTGCTGTCTTTGCGCAAACAAAATCGGCGCAAAGCATACTATAGCAAGGGTCCGCAGCCGTGACTATATCAAGCAGGCGAATTTTCTCAAAGAGGAACTCGGGCTTTCGATGATAATAAACCCCGAAGAGGAAACAGCAAGCGAAATTTCACGAATACTCCGTTTTCCCTCTGCTTCCAAGGTGGAGTCCTTTGCAAACAGCAGGGCGGAATCGGTTGAGATTAAAATATCCGAAAACAGCAGTCTTAACGGCATGGGGCTGAGCGAACTGCGCTCAAAATCGGGCGCAAATGTTTTGGCATGCGCCGTTTTCAGGGGCGACGACGCCTTTATACCCAGGGGCGATTATGTCATGAGGGCCGGCGACAGGATTAATTTTATCGGGGCGTATTCGCAGATAAATCTGCTCGCCAAGAGAATGGGCTTTAACCGCCATACCGCAAAAAATGTGCTTGCGGTCGGCGGTGGCAATGTAGCGCTTTACCTGGCGCATCAGGTTTACAACACGGGTATAAATTTAAAAATAATAGAAAATGACAAAGAGGCGTGCGCCAAAATTAAATACGCTTTCCCGAAGGTAAGCGTTGTTCACGGCGACGGGAACGACCCGGAGCTTTTAAAGGAAGAGGGCATATCCGACGCAAACGCTTTTGTCGCCATAACCGATGACGATGACGACAATGTAATAACCTCTATGTTCGCAATCAGCTCAAACTGCAAAAAGGTAATTACCCAGGTGCATGAAAGCCATATTATCAAGCTCCTTTCAAACAACGCCCTTGACAGTGTGATACAGCCCTCGGATATAGCCACGCAGAGGATTGTAAGCTATGTACGCTCAATGCAAAACGCCTATAACAGCTCGGCGGCGGTTGAATCCTTATACTATATATTCGACCGAAATATAGAGATACTCGAATTAAAGGTAAGCGAAAACTTTAAATATGATTCCGTTCCCCTTAAATCGCTTAAAATTTCGCACGACGCAATCGTAGCTTCCATAATTCACAACGGAAGCTGTATTATTCCCTCGGGCGACGATGTAATTCATTCAGGAGACAGCGTTATAATCGCAACAAGCTTAAAGGGCGTGCTGAAGCTTGAAGATGTCGTGGAGGGCAAATAATGAATTACCGTATGATTGTAAAAATTGTTGGCAGGGTTGTCGGGATCGAGGCAATTCTTATGCTCCTGCCGCTGATGGTTTCGGTGATATACGGCGAGGACTTTAAGTGCTTTTTGGCGGCCATAGTTCCGGCTTTGGCAATAACGGCGGTTTCGTCCGCCCTGAGCAAAAACTGCAACAACAAGTTTTATTCAAAAGAGGGCTTCGTAAGCGTTGCGCTCTCATGGCTGGCAATTTCGGCAATCGGCGCAATACCCTTTGCCGTCTCGGGTCAAATCCCGAATTACGCCGACGCCCTGTTTGAAACGGTTTCCGGCTTTACCACAACGGGCTCAAGCATACTCTCCGATATAGAGTCGTTGGGCAGAGGAATACTTTTTTGGCGAAGCTTTACCCACTGGATAGGCGGCATGGGAATACTTGTGTTTATGATGGCGGTCGTCCCCATGTCGGAGGAGTATTCCATGTATATTATGCGCGCGGAGGTTCCGGGGCTTGACGCAGGGAAATTAAACGCAAGGGTACAGCGTTCCTCAATGATACTTTACCTTATATATATAGGCCTTACGCTTGCGGAAATTATCGCCCTGTTACTTTGCAAAATGCCCTTGTACGATGCTGTTGTGCACACCTTCGGAACGGCCGGCACAGGCGGCTTCAGCGTAAGGAATGCGAGCATCGGCGCTTACAACAGCGCAGCCATAGAAATAGTTATAGGCATATTTATGGTGCTTTTCGGCTTAAACTTTAACCTGTTTTTCTTTATGCTTCTCGGCAGGTTCAAATCCGTATTCAAAAATGAGGAGCTTCGCTGTTATCTGGGCGTAATACTGTTTGCGACAGTAACCATAGCGCTCAATATCAAGTCCATGTACGGCGGAATTTTCAAGGCGCTTCGCTATTCGTTTTTCCAGGTCGCTTCAATCATCTCGACTACGGGCTTTTCCACGACCGATTTTGACCTGTGGCCCGAATACAGCAAGGTTATATTGCTTTTACTTATGTTCTTCGGCGGATGCGTAAGCAGTACGGCAGGCGGATTAAAGGCTTCGAGGGTGATAATACTTATTAAGACCGCCAATACGGAGATAAAGCATTTGCTCCACCCCCGTTCATACAATACGGTCACATTGGACAAGAAGCCCATTTCCAAGGAAATACTCAGGGGCACGCTCGTCTATTTCCTTATTTACATTTTGGTAATAGCGTTTTCCTGCGTTTTCATATCGCTTGAAAATTACGATTTCATCACTACATTTACAAGCGTAACGACCTGCATATCGAATGTCGGCCCCGGTTTCGGGCTTGTAGGACCGACCTGTAATTTCAGCTTTTTCAGTATTCCTACCAAGCTGTTGCTTTCGCTGTGTATGCTTATGGGGCGGCTTGAGCTGTTCCCGATACTCATACTTTTGTATCCCAGCACCTGGAAAAGAAGAGGACAGTTTTAACAATTCAAAGAACTACAAAACAACTCCTTGCCCTGACGGACAAGGAGTTTCTTGTAGGTACAATAAAAGTTTTCGCCCGCCTTTTTTCCTCGAATTGTCAAGTGAAGTGCAACGATTTGTTGAAAAAAACTTCCTCGGGGGATTTCCAGCCTAAACATTTGCGAG
>CANRHD010000032.1 GCA_947630285.1 uncultured Clostridia bacterium
CCTCCCTCCGTCAGCATCCCCACTCCACACAACAAACTCTTTCAATTTTCCGGTCTCACATCATTGACAAATCTACAGATATGGCTGAAAATACTGCCGGTCATCTCGATTCGATAAGCTTTTCGATATACCTTTGCGTATTCCGAGCCCAGTCGTAGCCCGTCATATACTCGCCGGCAAAAGAGTTCAACGCCGCTTCGTTCTGCTTTAAAAGCTGATAATAATCGCAGTCAAACTTTGATGTGTCGATGCTCCTCTGATTTCTGACATCTATGAGTATATCCGAAATGCCTGCGTCCGAGAGGGCGGTTCTGAGGCTTTTAAGCACCTTTCTGAAAAGCGACTGCACCGTTTCATCGTAATTCCTTTCGGGCCACAAAACGGAAACCGCATTTTCCGTGCTGACAGAGCCTCCCCTCCTGTCAACAAGCAGGGCAAGCAGTTCCTTTGACTTTGACGAGGAAAAATAGACAGGCTTATCCTCAACGAAAACATCAAAATAACCGAAGGTTTTTATTATAACCCTCGAATGGGGACGCAGGACGCCCGGGTTTGCCTTATCAAGCTCTTTTTTTACCATATCCGATGAAAACGGCTTTAAAATATAGCCGATCGCATTGACGGAAAACGCCTCGAAAGCGTATTCCTTAAAGCCCGTTACAAAGATTATTTTTATATCGGGCACTAACCTGTTGAGCCTTTTTGCAAGCTCAAGCCCTGTCATAACAGGCATCTCAATGTCAAGGAAAGCAACATCTATATCGCTGTTCATGGCGGCAAATTCAAGGGCGTCGGCAGGGTTTGAGAAAGTGTTTATTCTTTTCACCGAGTCAAACTCCCTGCAAATATCCTTTAAATCCTCCAAAACGAGCCTTTCGTCGTCAACCGCAATAATATTCATATGTTCATCTCCTTAATCAAACTTTCCGTGCTTATTCTTTCAAGACTTTCCTGCATGGTTTTTACATTTTTATCCTTAGGCAGTTCCACGGTTACCTTGGTTCCCCTGCCCACTTCGCTTTCGATTTTCACCTGCGCTCCCATTATGCTGTTAAAGCGCTTTGTGATATTTTCGATACCGACATGGCTTTTTGAATTGTCGGCCTTTATGCCGTTTACATCAAAGCCCACCCCGTCGTCCTCGACGCATATATAATAGTTTTTTTCGTCCTCATAGGTTGAGACGGAAACAGAACCGCCCTGCGGCTTTTTGGTTACGCCGTGCTTAATGGCGTTTTCCACTATGGGCTGGACGCTCAAAACGGGCACATAAAAATCCACGCTTTCTATATCGTAGAAAATTTCAAGCTTGTCGCTGAAGCGGAGCTGTTCTATACTGCAATACTTTTTTACATGGTCAAGCTCTTCGGAAATCGGAATGGGATCGACCTTTGTGAGGCTGTCCATATTGTTCCTTAAATACTGCGAAAAGTCGATTACCGCCCTCTCCGCCTTTGCGGGATCTCTTTTTATAAGCGATTTTATGGTGTTGAGAGCGTTATATAAAAAGTGGGGCTGGATTTGGGAAATCATTATTGCGGTATTTGCGCTTTCAAGCTCCCTTTCAAGCTGTTTTGAGCCGAGCGCATAATCGTGCATTTTTTTAATACGCTTTGCGTGGATTATAACGGTTATAAAGACAAACGCCGCAAAAAACACAGGCATAAACACCGACAGCGGAACAAGCAGTATGCCGCTTGAATAAAGCGTATCCACGGCAATGCCGATGATTATAAACAGGTACGAAAGCAAATACAGAAAAGCGTATTCGTTTTTTTTGCATATTTCGATGCAAAGCCTGTTTATTATGAAAATATCAATAATTGAGGAAAACAGAGTCAATATAAGATAGTAATATGTGTTAATAGCCGAATTGGGCAGATAATTAATACCTATTGCCGCCGCCAAAAAACCTACGCAGAAGGCGACAAAAATATTGTCCTTTACATTTATATTCAGGCACTTGGTTATATATATAAGGGATATGAGCTTGATTATATAGGTTGAGGCAAAGACAAAAGCGCTGACATCTTCAAAGCTCAAATCAAAAAGCAAGGGCTGTGAAACCATAAAGCTTTCGTTCGTTATAAGTATCCTTAACGCAAGCACAAACGACAGCGTCGGAAGCCACAGGGAATAAAGCTCTCTGTTTACGGAATATTTTAAAATTATGAAAAGCACGGCGCAGAGCAAAACTATGCCGCACAGGATATAGCGCAGGGCAATAACCTCGTTCTCGTGAATATTCCCCGTGCTGTAATTCGACAGCGCCACAGGCATATAAATACCCGTATTGCCCTTTGAGGAAATTTCCACAACCATTTCGTATTCTTCGTTTTCTTCAAGCAAAAAGGGCAGTGAGTCATGCGAGGAGGTCGTCCAAACCTCGTCTTTGTCGTCTGATACAATTCCGCTCGATGTTACGATAGCGCCGTTTATATAAATCCTGTAAGCGCTCGCTATATTGGGAATGTATGCCGTGAGATGGTCCTGCGCTTTTACATTTTTAAGCCTGCATCTGTAGGAGGAACAGCCGCCGTTTTCCGTCTGTACGGCCTCCTTGACAACGCTTGACAGGTCTTTCGGCACATCGACAAGCTCCGGCGCAGGCAATTCTCCGCCGCTGTCGCTTAATATGAGCCTGCCCGGGTAAAGCTCCCACTTGCCGTTAAGGTATGTGCTGTCCCCCGAGTCAAAATTTATATTTGAAAGGTCGTATGCGGCATTTCCGTCGCCGCAGTTGTTTTTGTTCATAAAGTAATTGCCGAAACTGAGGATTGAAAATATGACGGCAAAAACCAGCAACATTGTTAAAACCAAAAGCAGGTTTGATTTTGTCCTGCCCCTGAGCTTTTGAACAAGACTGCCCAACGAACCCTCCCCTTTCAAATACAAATACATTGTAATTATATAACAAAACGCCCGATAAAACAAGACTTTTTATTTGCGGCGCACAAAATGCGGCGTCAATAAAATATTGACAACATTCGTTTAAAAATGTATAATTTTTAAGATTATATAATGAAAATTGCAAATACGCAGTTTTTATATGAGGAGACATCACAATATGGAATGGACAGGACTTAACGAATTAAGGGAAAAATATCTCAGCTTCTTTCAATCAAAGGGTCATTTAAGGCTTGAAAGCTTTTCCCTTATTCCGAATAACGATAAGAGCCTCCTGCTTATAAACTCCGGTATGGCTCCGATGAAAAAATACTTTACGGGTGAAATTACCCCTCCCAAAAAAAGGGTTACTACCTGTCAGAAGTGTATCAGAACCCCCGACATTGAAAATGTGGGCAAAACCGCAAGGCACGGAACCTATTTTGAAATGCTCGGCAATTTTTCATTCGGAGATTACTTTAAAAAGGAAGTTATACCGTGGGCTTGGGAATTTTGCACCAAGGTTATGGAAATGGACCCCGAAAAGCTGTATATCAGCGTTTACGAAGATGACGACGAGGCGTATGATATATGGACAAAAGATATAGGCGTCGATCCCTCGCATATGGTTCGCTTCGGCAAGGAGGATAACTTTTGGGAGCATGGCGCAGGCCCCTGCGGCCCGTGTTCGGAAATTTATTATGACAGAGGCGAAAAGTACGGCTGTGGGAAGCCAGACTGCAAGGTCGGCTGTGAGTGCGACAGATATATAGAATTTTGGAACCTTGTTTTCACGCAGTTTGAAAACGACGGGAACAACAATTACACAAGGCTCGACCACCCGAACATTGACACGGGTATGGGTCTTGAAAGGCTCGCCTGCATTTCACAGGGCGTTGACAATATATTTGAGGTTGACACCTTTCAGAATATAATGAAGCACATTATAAAAATTGCCGGTATCGAATACCATAAAGATGCCGACAGCGATGTTTCGCTTCGTGTTATTACCGACCACATAAGAAGCACTACCATGATGATAGGCGACGGCGTAATGCCCTCGAACGAAGGCAGAGGTTATGTTTTGCGCCGGCTTTTGAGAAGAGCCGCACGGCACGGCAGGCTTTTGGGAATTGACGGCACTTTCCTCTACAAGGTTGCGGAAACGGTTATTGAGGAAAACAAGTCGGCTTATCCGTCGCTTGTGGAAAAGCATGATTTTATTATAAGCGTTATCAAGGCCGAGGAGGAAAGCTTCGCAAAAACCATTGACACGGGGCTTTTGATTTTCAATCAGATGATTGAAAAGCTTGACGGCGGTGTTTTGAGCGGCGAGGACGCTTTTAAGCTTTCCGACACATACGGCTTCCCCATCGACCTTACAAAGGAACTGCTCGGGGAAAAGGGTCTTACCGTTGACGAGGAGAGATGGGCTCAGCTTGTAAAAGAGCAGAAACAGCGTGCCAGGGCGGCGCACAAGGGCGCCGGCGCAGAGGCCTGGGAGGGCGTGGGAAACGCCGCCAGGGATCTGGAAAAAACCGAATTTACGGGTTATTCACAGCTTAGTACCGAGTCAAGCGTTAAAGCTATTATAATAGACTCACAGCTCAGGGATTTTGCGACAGGCGGCGATGAAATTACGCTTGTACTTGACAGGACGGCATTTTACGCCGAAAGCGGCGGACAGGTCGGCGACAGCGGCGTTATCAGGGGCGACGGCTTTGTTTTCAAAGTCAGCTCCGCAACGAAAACTCACGAGGGCGTAATTCTGCACCACGGCGAGCTTGTTGAGGGCGAGTCCGTCAGGCTCGGCGACAGGGTAACGGCGGAGGTTGACAGACCCTTGAGAGAGGCCACCATGAGGAACCATACTGCGGCGCATCTTCTTCAGGCGGCTTTAAGGAAAATACTCGGCAGTCATGTAGAGCAGGCAGGCCAGCTTGTAAACGCTTCGGAAGTGCGCTTTGACTTTACGCATTTTTCCGCCCTTACAGCAGAGGAATTGACAAAGGTGGAAAACGAGGTAAATGCGTCTATAATGGCCGCCGTACCCGTTGAAACCTGCGAAATGCCTATTGACGAGGCGAAAAAACTCGGCGCTATGGCTCTTTTCGGCGAGAAATACGGCGACATAGTCAGGGTTGTCAGGGCAGGAGAATTTTCAACGGAGCTTTGCGGCGGTACGCACGCAGGCAACACGGGCAATCTCGGACTGTTCAAGATAGTATCGGAGTCCTCGGTCGCTTCGGGCGTAAGGCGTATAGTTGCCGTTACGGGTTATAATGTAATGGGCTATATTAACAAGGTGAACAGGGAAATCGCCGACACGGCGGCGGCGCTTAAGCTTTCAAATGTTTCCGATGTTGTTAAAAAAGCCGCTTCAACCGTTTCGGAGCTTGCAAAAACGCAAAAGGAGCTTGAAACGCTCAAGTCGGAAATTGCCGCCTCCAAGGCCTCCGACCTTATGAAATCGGCGGTCGAGATAGGCACAATTAAGTTTATTTGCTCCGATCTGGGCGAGGCGGACGCCAATGCTCTGCGCTCAATGTGCGACAGGGCAAAAGAGCTCGGCGAAAACACGGTGGCTCTGTTTGCAGGCAGGAATACCGAAAAAGGCACCTGTTCCTTTGCCTGTTCGGCAGGCAGGGACGCAATATCAAAGGGCGTACACGCAGGCAATATTGTCCGTGAGGTTGCAAGGGCCGCAAACGGAAACGGCGGAGGCAAGCCAGACATCGCCATGGCCGGTGCAAAGGACATTTCAAAAATCGCACAGGCTCTTGACAGCGCTCCAGCAATTATAAAAGAAATGATTAAATAAGGTGATTTTATGAACGATTGTATTTTTTGCAAAATAATTTCAGGCGATATTGCGTCAAAAAAAATATACGAGGACGAGCTTTGCTACGCCTTTCATGACATTAACCCTCAGTCGGAGGTCCATTTCCTTGTAATTCCCAAGGAGCATATACCCGGCGCCAAGGATATTGACGAAAGCAATTCTGCGGTTGTGGCGCATATTTTCAAGGTGATCGCAGAGCTTTCCTGCGAAATGCAGTTAAACTCCTACAGAGTAATCACAAATTGCGGAGAGGGCGCCGGCCAGACCGTTAAGCATCTCCATTTTCATGTTTTAAGCGGTGAAAATTTAAGCGAAAAGCTTGTGTAATATATGAAAAGGCCCCTTGCGGTAACAGGATTTACTATGCTCTGCACCCTTGCGGTGTTCTGCAATGTTCAAAATACCAAGGCAATAGACGCTGTTATTCTGACGGCGTTTGTTGCCTTTTTATTAAGTCTTGTTATTAAAAGGACGAGGAGGGCTAAAACTCTGCCCGTCATATTCCTTTTTGTAATTATTTCGCTTTTGATTTTAAATTCCTGCAACAGCCGTTATCTGAATTTGGCAAATGCCTATGGCGAAAAGGAAATAACGGTTTCGGGTTATCTAAATTCCGCACCGTACAGGCAAAACGGCAAAAATTATTACATAGTCAAAACCGATGAGATTAACGGCGTAAAGCAGAGCGTTAAAATAAGGGTCGTTTCCTCAAGTCCGCTTGATTTCAGCGCAACCGACAAAATGGAAGCAAGGGTCAAGGTGTTCCTTTTGGGCGCAGACAGCGAAACCTATCTTAACTACTATAAATCACGCTCCCTTACGCTGGGAGCGTATCCTACGGGAGATGTCACGGTTGAAAAAGGCGAAAACCGCAGTATAGGGCAGTTGATTTTGCTTTTGAGAATGAAGATGTCGAACAAAATAATGCACATACTGCCAAACGACTACGGCGCAGTAATAACGGGTCTGTTGCTCGGCGACAGATCGTATCTTAGCGAAAGGACGGAAAACGCCTTCAGATTTTGCGGAGTTTCGCACCTTTTTGCGGTGTCGGGTCTGCATGTTTCGGTGTGGTCGTTGCTGATATTCGATTTTTTAAGGAAATTGAAATTAAACTATAAAAAGTCCTCCGTATTTTCTTCGCTGTTCTGTCTTTTCTTTATGGCGCTTACGGGCTTTAACCCTCCCGTAGTGCGTGCAGGCTTTATGCTTATAATGATGTTTTCGGCAAACCTGTTTCACAGGGAGGCGGAGCCGTTTAATTCGATAGGCTTTGCCCTCACGGTTTTACTCTGCGCAAACCCGTATAACGCCCTTAGCGTAAGTTTGCTTTTGTCGGTTCTCGCAACGCTTGGAATACTCATTTTATACCCTCGGCTTTTTGCCGCCGTTTCGGTGCGTACCGATAAAATTAAGAGCGTAAAATTAAAAAGCGCTCTCATGGGCGTGCTGTCAATAATACTGATAAGCATAAGCGTAACGGTATTCACTCTGCCAATATACATATTCACCTTTAAGTCCGTCAGCACCTTGCAGATAATTTCAAATATCCTTATGGTTTCCGCAGGCACGCTTTGTATGGAAACGGCAGGCGCAGCCACGGTTCTCTGCCTTGCGGGTTTCGGCGCCGTGGGCGAACCCCTGCTTTTGTTTTCCGCCCTGCTTTCAAAAATACTTACAAAAACCGCATATTTTCTTTCGTCGTTCAGGTACGCCCTGTTTCCGCTTGAAAAGGACATATCGTTGATATTGATAATAATTTTCTCCGTTACAGGCTTGGTATTTTATCTTGTAAAATATCGAAACGGGAAAGTAATAAAGGCTCTCTGCATAATTTTTGCCGTAGTTTTTGCAGGCGCAAACATATTCTGCTTTTTCGCCGATTTCAACAAAGTAAAGCTGTCCGTCCCCGATGTGGGAAACGGCTGTGCCGTTGTTATGAGCTTCAAGGGAAAAAGCTATATTTTTACTTATAAAGGAGA
>CANRHD010000033.1 GCA_947630285.1 uncultured Clostridia bacterium
GCTTTATTCCCTAAAGCGTACCAATCTCTTTTAGAGCTTTCGCTCTCGCTCACAGCTCTTCACTGTGCTTTACTTTTTCACTCGGGTCGCTCTCGCTTCCCTCGTGCTCTTTTCCGCTTTCACCCTCTTGTTTCAGGCTACTCGCTTCTTGAATCTCAGGGTTCCTTTTTTCTAAGTCGTTGTCTAATTTTCAAGGTTCAAAAGTGCTCTCGCTTTCTGCGGAGCGGAATATATTATAACACTTTGTGCAACAGCTTGTCAAGCATTTTTTAAAACTTTTTCAAGCCGTGTTCCGTATTACATTTTTACATTCCGTCTCTTGCGACAGCTTTGTTATAATATCATATGAAACGCCGCTTGTCAACAAAAATTTTAAACTTTTTTTGAATTTTTGAAAACTTTTTTTCAGCTCCCTATATCTTGTGTTCTGCCCTGTATTACATACACAATTTTAACTGCAAATGTATAAACAAGCAAAAAATTCACACGCTAAATCCGAGAAAAAAATAACGGAGTGAAAAAGATGAAAAGACCTTGGATTTCAAATTCAATGTTTCGTTTTATGATAGTACTGCTTGTTTTGCTGACTGTGGGTTCGGTATGTATTATAACCGTCAGCGATTACTCGGAAAAGACGGCGAGTGCCGATGTGCTTTCAAAGCTCGGCTCAAGGGGAGAGGAAGTCCGTAAAATCCAGCAAAAGCTTAAAAACTGGGGCTACTACACGGGCTCCGTTGACGGAATATACGGCACAAAGACACGGGACGCCGTGAAATACTTTCAAAGGAAAAACGGCCTGACGGTTGACGGCATTGCAGGGAAGAAAACCCTTGCGGCGATGGGAATAAGCTCTTCCTCATCGAGTTCCTCGTCCGGCTCGTATTCAAGCAACGACATATACCTGCTGGCAAAGGTAATAGGAGCGGAGGCCAGGGGCGAGAGCTATACCGGTCAGGTTGCGGTCGGCGCCGTTGTACTCAACAGAGTTAAACATTCCTCGTTCCCCGACACCATTTCGGGAGTGATTTATCAATCGGGAGCGTTCTCCTGCGTAACGGACTCAAACTGGAATACCACGCCTAACGATACGGCAAAAAAAGCGGCGCAGGACGCCATAAACGGTTGGGATCCCTCCGGCGGAGCCATATACTATTATAATCCGGCAAAGACCTCAAACGCCTGGATAAGGCAAAGACCCGTAATTGTAACAATAGGAAGCCATATCTTCTGTAGATAGAAGCAGAATTTTGCAAAAAAATTAAAGGCAATATGATAAATTCAACCGAATTTACCGTATTGCCTCAGGGTGTAGAAAAAGTATGTGTCACTTGGCAATATGCACAAAAGGAGTAAGATTATTGGGAACCCCATGCGTGGGTTCCCCACCGCAAAACAGTCCACCGGACTGTTTTGCGCCCCTCCTGCGCTCTTTGAAGCACAGGTGTTTCGCAGTCTGCGGACTGCGCCGGGCGCTTTGCCCCTCGACCCCACCGCCTTTTGAAAAAGGCGACCGAAAACTTTGGACATTTTGCTATCGCAAAACAGTTTATCGACAGACTGAGGCAATATAATAAATTCAACCGAATTTACCGTATTGCCTTATTTCTCGTTTTGCTGTGTTCCCATAAACAGCTCTACCCAATAGTATGCGCCGTCCTTTTGAGCACACCCGAAGCCAGTCTGCGTATAATTGCCGTTTTCTATATTTTTTCTGTGTTCGGGCGAATTCATCCACGCCTTAAATATTTCTTCGGGGTCGTTGCCCTTTGCAAGATTTTCGCCGACATAGATATAGTCCTGCGTCACGGCCGTAAAGCAACCTCTGCCGTCCGGCCTCACATGGCTGAGCTCGCCGGTAGAGGCTATTTCCTCCGCCCTTACCCGTGCATTCTCGCTGAGCCCTGCGTTTATGCTTAACTGCCCTGAATTCGCCTCTTGCCTTGCTTCGTTACACAGCTCTAAGAGCTTTTGTTCCGCTTTTTCGCTGTAATCCTCTTTAGAGCAGGCCGTCAAGGGCAACAAAATCAGCAGAGCAAAAAGCAATGCGAATATTTTTATTTTCATTTTATTTACCTGCCTGCAAAACCATATACTATTTTAATAATAAAGTGTTTTCATCACGCAGTCCCACAACTATCTGAAGTATCCATTTTGCGTCCGCAACGGTTATTTTGCTGTCGCTGTTGACCTTTGCGGCCTTTATCTGTTCATCATTTAGCTGTCTGAGATTGCAAACAGACTGTAAAACCCACTTGGCGTCGGTTACCGTAATTTTTCCGTCGCCGTTTACATCGCCCTTTTTGACTTTCGGCTTAACCGGATTTTCAGGTTCTTTGTCGGGATTTTGGTCGGGGTTTTGATCGGGATCTTGATCCGAACCGTTTTTATCGACAAAATTAAAGCCGTTTTCCTCCGCATAGCTTTGCGCCGCTCCGCCCGAAGAAGAACGCAGTGAAAATTCGTCCGAAGCCTTAAAAGCTTCTCCGTCTTTGCTGTAGCCAAAAGCGTTTGCACCTATGTTTTTCAAGCTGTCCGGCAGAGTTATCTCTTTGAGCGAAGGGCAATTAAGGAATGCGCCGCTTCCTATGTCGGTAATGCCGTCAAAGAGCGTCACACTTTCAAGCAACGGACAGTTATAAAAAGCATATTCTCCTATGCTTTTAAGATTTTTCGGCATTGCGGCCTCTTTCAGAGAACCGCAGTTTGCGAAACAGCGGTCGGGTATTGTGTTTATATTGTCGGAAAGCTTTATAAAGTCAAGCGAAGCACAGCTTTCAAATGCACTTTGTCCCAATTTCTCAACGCTTTCGGGCAGGCTTATGCTTTTTAGCTCACCGCAATAGCAAAACGAGCTTTTCCCTATGCTGTTTAGTCCCGAAACGATGTTTATGCCGCTCAGCGAGGTGCAGTTGTAAAAAGCAAAGTCCCCGATAGCAGTTACAGATTGAGGTATATTGACGCTCTTTAGCGCACCGCAGTTTTTGAAGCAATATTCGCCTATTGCGCCTATGCCGTCGGGAAGCTCAACGCTTTCAAGAGCCGTGCAATTTTCAAACAGCCTGTCGCCTGTTTCCGTTATTCCATCGGGTAAAATAATATTTTCAAGAGAAACGCAGGAGCTGAATGTGCTGTTCCCTATAGCCTGCAAATTTTTCGGGAGCAGTATATTGCTTAAAGAATAGCAATATCCGAATGCCTCCTCACCTATACTCGTTACGCCGTCGGGTATAGTTATATCGGTAATGCCGGAACAGCCCCAAAAGGCATATGAGCCTATGTCGGTTACGGTGTTTGGTATGTTAATTTCTTTTAAATCGGAATAATCCTGAAAGGAGTAATCGTCCAAAGCAGTTACCGTTAGGCCGTTTATGCTTTGCGGTATATCAAGAGTCTCTTCATTGCCCGTATAGCCTGTAATTTTGCAGGTTTTATCCGACAATGACAAAACCTCATATTCAAAATTCCCGTATTTTTCGGCAGAAATATTTAGCGCATAAACCGAGGACAGCACCGATACGGCAGCGAAAGCCAAAAGCAATGAAACGACCTTTTTCATAATATTACTCCCTGATCTTTTTCCTTAAATTTATCACAATTCATTTTAAATATCAAGGCGGTTTTTTACATTTTACGGAACTTTTCGACAGGATTTTTATTTTTTCTTATATATTTATTAAAAAATGTATTAAATAAAACAGAAAAAGCCACCTGTTTTCACAGATAGCTTTTTTCTGATAAATAATGAAAAAAGAATTTTTTATTAATCTTTTTCCAAAGCATTTTTTGCCTTAAAGGCATAGTCGGAAACCGGCTCATGCTAAACCATATGAAGACCTAATTTGAATTTTTCCCGACTAAAATCCAAATATCATAGGCATGAGATTTATTATCTCAATACTTATTATACGCAAAAAACAGAAAAAGTAAATATTTTTTGTAATAAATTATTATTTTGATTTTAAAGTTTTGCTATAAATAATATAAAATCTGAATTTTAATCTAAATTTTAAAATTGCCTGTATAACATATATTTTGCGGTTAGGCTTACTTTTTCCCCTTTATCCTGTCCCAATATTCCTTTGCCGCCTGCTCAATTTTATTTTCGCCGGGTATATAATACCTTGCTCCAACGAGATTGTCAGGCAGGTACTGTTGCTTTACATAGTGATTGGGATAGCTGTGAGGATAAAGATAAAACTGACCCTTGTTTTTGTTGTCCTCCCCGTCATAGTGCATATTTTGAAGCTGACGGGGGATTTTGCCGGCCTTGCCGTCCCGAACATCTTTTGCCGCCGAATTAATTGCGTTCACGCCCGAATTTGATTTTGGCGAAGTGCATACCAAGATAACTGCGTCCGCCAGCGGTATCTGCGCCTCGGGCAGACCGACCTGAAAAGCTATATCGACAGCCGCCTTGACTATCGGAATAATCTGCGGATACGCAAGACCCACATCTTCGCAGGCGCACACAAGCAGTCTGCGTGCGGCGGACGGGAGGTCGCCGGCCTCAAGAAGCCTCGCCAGATAATGCAGTGCGGCGTCGGTATCGGAGCCCCTCATGGATTTCTGATATGCAGAAATTATATCGTAATGCTCGTCGCCGTCCTTATCGTATCTGAAAGAATTTTTCGCCGTAATCGACTGAACATTTTCAAGCGTGATTAATTTCTTTTTGTCTTTAAGATTGGCTGAAAGATATGCAAGCTCAACAAAATTCAGGGATTTTCTTACATCGCCGCCGCAGGCGTTCGCTATATGCTCACATACTCCGTCCTCGATTTCCGCTTCAATTCCGCTCTCGTTTTCAAGAAATTTAAAGCCCCTTTCCACCGCAGGCAAAGCCTCCTTTTCGGTGACCGGCTTAAATTCAAACACGGTTGAGCGGCTGAGTACTGCGCTGTAAACATAAAAATACGGGTTTTCGGTAGTAGAGGCTATTAAGGTTATAGCACCGCTCTCCATATATTCAAGCAGAGACTGTTGCTGTTTTTTGTTAAAATACTGTATCTCGTCAAGATAAAGCAAAATCCCGTTGGGCGCCGCCAAGGTGTCAAGCTCCTCAACGATATCCCTTATATCCTTAATGCTTGCGCTTGTGCCGTTGAGCTTGTGCAGTTTTCTGTTTGTGGTGTTGGCTATTATCCTTGCAAGCGTGGTTTTGCCCGTACCCGACGGCCCGTAAAATATCATATTCGGCAGTATGCCCGATTTTACAATATTCCTCAAGGGCATACCCTCCGAGAGAAGATGTCCCTGTCCTACCATATCTTCGATTTTTTCAGGCCTTATTCTGTCCGCCAAAGGTGATGACATATTTATACTCCAAGAATTATTTTTTCTATATCCGCCGTGTCCTGCGCTATATATTCTGCGCCGTATTCCTCAAATTCTTCTCTTGAGCCGAAGCCGTACAAAACCGCTACGGTTTCGACCCCTGCACCCTTTGCGCCCTCAATGTCAAATTTCCTGTCGCCTATCATGACGGCCTTCGACCTGTCCGTACAGTTGAAAAAGTCAAGCGCACCCAAAATGATCTCGGTCTTTCCCGACTCCTTTTGGTCAAAATCCGTACCGCCTATGTAATCGAAATACTTTGCAAAGCCGGTTTCCTCCAAAATTCTGTATATAAATTTTTTCGGTTTGGAGGAGGCCGTGGCTATTTTGACGCCGTTTTCCCTGAGCTTAATAAGCAGTTTCTCAATTCCGGGGTAAAACTCCGCCTCAAACAGACCCAGCACGCTGTAGCGTTCACGGTATTTTTTTATCATCCATTCGATTTTTGCCTCGTCCTTGTATCCCATGGTTTCCTTAAAGCTTGCATAAATCGGAGGGCCTATAAATTTCCTAAGCGTGTCGATATCGGGGGCAGGCTTTCCGTCTGCGTTCAAAGCATAAATGATGCTTTTGAAAACCCCCTGCGAGGTGTCGGCAAGCGTGCCGTCAAAATCAAAAAGCGCTATATCGTATTTTGCCATTTTCCCACCTCAAGAAACCTTTGAAACATCAATAATCTTTTCACTGTACCCCTCCGCCGTAACCGTATAGAAGCAAACGGCGCTGTTATTTATAAAGCTCAGGTTATAGTGCTGAGAGTAATCGTCGTCGGAAAAATTCCGAGCCTTTCCCGTTTCCGTATTTAAAATCCAAATCTGATAATCGACGGCGTTTGCGGCCATTCCTATAAGCACCACATATTTACCGTCCGGACTGACCGCAAAATCGGACGGGTTGATGATAAATTGTTCGGGCTCTATAATCTTGTCGGAATAGGTCGAATAAATCCTGCCGTCCTCTCTGCTTAAAATCCAGTCTCCGCTTCTGATATACTGTTCGCCGTAGGTCGAATAGAACTCGTTTATAACGGTGGATTTTCCGTTGAGATATTTCATCGTCGCAAATCCGCCCGTTATCTCCTTTAAATATATAATTGCGCCGTCGCTTGTAATTTTTGTGTATTTGTCAAGTATATCCTTTACGGCGAGTGACTCCTTGTTCTTGTTTTTTATATAGAGGTCGGTTTTCGGCGATATCGAAGCCTCATACGCTCTGCCCGTAAAGAACGGTATTACGCCGCCTGCGGCCTTAATTTCACTGTCCGTCACAGTTGCAAAATCCGCTCTCACAGCCCCGTTGGTATCGACCATACGGTTGCCGTCGGAAAGAAATCTTGTAAGCTTACCGCTTGCACGGTCAAGCACAAACGCCTCCTCCCAAACGGGATCATTTGAGTAAACCTCGTCGATGTCGGTATTTGCGACAAGCAGGCATTTTCCGTTTTGCTCATATCCCTTTGGCAAATTTGTAATTTTACAAAGCATAAAATCATAAATATATACGGAGTCCTTTTCGTTTGCCGTATAGACGCCGTAGCCCGTAAGTCTGCCGTCACGCTCTATATAATGAAGCTTTACGGGTATCTGCTGGCCGCTCAAAGGAACGACTATATCCATACTGCCCGTTTCGGCGGTCTGAACATAATCCGTGCCGTTGAACTCATAAAAAAGTATCGTACCCGAAGAATTAGCCGTGTACGCCACGCCGTCAATATCCGTTTTGACATAGGGTACCGCCGTAAGCTTGGAGGATAAGGTAATATCGGCAAGACCCGTTATATTTTCCCTGCTGTTCTCTGGTTCGCTGTTTTGATTGTTTGAGCTGAAATAAAAAACAAGCGTAAATATAACGGCGGCTACTGCGGCAAGCGCCAATATGCCTGTAAATATCAGCTTTATAATTTCTTTTTTCTGTTCTCTTGTAAGGCTCTTTTTTGCCAAATCACTCACGCCTTTCAGCAAAGTAATTTATATCTTAAATATTATACTATTTGATATATTAAATTGCAAGCAAATAAAGGTTTCCAAAATGTTAACAATTGTAGCATTACAATAGATGTGAGACCAAAGGGATAGAAAAAAGCGAAAGAGTCTGTTAGAATAAAGTCACCACAACC